>JAXHOJ010000061.1:0-235029 GCA_034519525.1 Gemmobacter sp.
AGGCATCGAACTGCCGCACCAGGAAATCGGTCAGGTAGAAGGCGGTGATTTCGTCTTCGGCGATCTGGGCAAAGCGAACATTGCCTTCAAAAAACGAATAACAATGCGGGCCTTCCAGCATCTGAACGCCAAGATCCTTGCACTTTTGTTGCAAAAGCCCGCCTGTGCCGCAATCGGCATACAGGATGAAGATCTGCGCGTAGCGGCCCCGGTATTCGGCCACGGCATCGGCCACCGCCTGCGGGATGCGGTCGGGCCACAGATGCAGATTGGCGGGCAGGCATTGCAGATCCAGATGATCCCATCCCCCCGTCCGCTTGATCGCCAGCACCTCATGCGCCAGCGCGCCACAGGCAATCAGCAGCACACGACCCTGCGACTGCGGGGCCAGCCCGCGTTCCGTCAGCATGGTGTCATCCGGCAGGGCGGGGAAAGGCGGCTTGGTCATGCGGCACAGGTGGGTTCTGATCGGGCCATGGTCAAGCCTATCACCTCTCACGCAAATGTGAGTGCCAAAAACCGACCGGATATCAGCACTTTGCACCTTTGCGCTCTGGATGCTGTGCCGGGCTGAAACTCTGGTCTCTGCCGTGCCGTAACTCGGGCACAGTCAAACCGGATCGGAGGACCAACATGGCACATCTTGGCAGTTCCTACACTTCGCTCGATGAATTCCTGGCCACAGCAAGCAATTACTGGGCAGTCGACTTTGTCGCGCTCAACAGTTCCGGCGTGTCGGGGCAGGCCGTGCTTGCTTTGGGCGAGGCCACAGACGGCACCCCCTATCTCAGCGTGTCGATCACGGCGGATGGCATGACCGCCAATCAGGTGCATGTCCAGCACATCCACGGTACCTTCGACGCCGAGGGCAATCCCACCGATGCGCGTGAGCCTGTGCTGGCACAGGATACCGACGGTGATGGTTTCGTGGAGGTGCTGGAAGGCGTCGCCACCTATGGCGATATCGTCATGACGCTGGACACCGAAGGCCATGACCATGGCATGGGTCATGTGTCGCATGGCCCTTCGGCCAATGCGGCGGGCGAATTGAGCTATGTCCGGGCGCTGGATCTGACGGATCTTTCTGCACTGCTCAGCCCCGTTTCCGGCAATCAGTATACGATGGAAGACCTGATGCCGCTGGTGCTGCGTGAAATCGTGCTGCACGGCGCTTCGGTCGGGGCGGGGTACGGCGCGGGATCGACTGGCGAGATCAATGGTTCGCAAAACGGCTATGTCGCCATTCTGCCGGCCGCGACCGGCGAGATCGAGGCGATCAGCAAGGATGACGCCTTGGCGATCTTTGAAGACCAGTTCGAGTTCTCCAGCGAGATGCTGACCTTCGGCGCCGGTCGTCAGGGGGCGGATGCGGGGCTTGGCAATGACACCATTCTGGGTGGCGGGGGCCGGGATTCGCTGCTGGGCGGTGCTGATGACGATCTGCTGAACGGTGGCAAGGGCGCCGATCTGCTGGATGGCGGCGAACATGATGACCGGATCACCGGCGGCAATGGCAATGATACCATGACCGGCGGCGACGGCGCGGATACCTTCCAGTATTTCGGGCGCAAGGCCGGGGCCGATGTCATCACCGATTTCGATGTGATGGCCGATCTGATCGACCTCAGCGGCGCGAATACCAGCTTTGCCCGTCTGACCATCACCGAACTGGCCGATGGCGACGCGCTGGTGGCCTTTGGCCAGACCACGATCCGGCTGGATGGTGTGGGCGCAGACGAGATCGGCGCCGACAGCTTCCTGTTCTGAAACGCAGCCTGCAAAAGCAAAAGGCGCGCCCGGGTGGCGCGCCTTTTCATGTCTGGCAGGTGGTTTTGCCGGGCGATCAGGCGCGCAGCGAATTGTGCTTGCGGCTGACCAGAGATTTCGCGGTTTCCACCGCCACAGCGGCATCGCGGCAATAGGCATCGGCACCGATGGCGCGGCCGAACTCCTCGTTCAGCGGCGCACCGCCGACCAGCACGATGTAATCCTCGCGCATGCCTTTTTCTTTCAGCGTGTCGATCACGACCTTCATGTAAGGCATGGTGGTCGTCAGCAGCGCCGACATGCCGAGGATATCGGGCTTTTCGCTTTCCAGCGCTTCCAGATATTTCTCGACCGAATTGTTGATGCCCAGATCCAGCACTTCGAAGCCGGCGCCTTCCATCATCATGCCGACCAGGTTCTTGCCGATATCATGGATATCGCCCTTCACCGTGCCGATCACCATCTTGCCCATGCGCGGCGCGCCGGTTTCGGCCAGCAGCGGTTTCAGGATGAACATCCCCGCCTTCATCGCATTGGCGGCCAGCAGCACTTCGGGCACGAACAGGATGCCGTCGCGGAAGTCGGCGCCCACGATGGTCATGCCCGCGACCAGCGCCTTGGTCAGCACGTCATAAGGCGTCCAGCCGCGTTCGATCAGGATGTTCACGCCCTCTTCGATCTCGTCTTTCAGACCGTCGTAGAGGTCATCGTGCATCTGGAGGACGAGTTCCTCGTCGCTCAGTTCGGACAGGATGATCTCGTCTTCGTCGGCCATGGCGGCGCTCCTGCGGTACGCGGTCTTTGACCTGCATGCGGCTTCTATGCGGCAAGCGCACGTTTGCGCGATTGCGACATGGCGGGGTGTTAAAGCCGACGACAGGGGCACGTGCGTTGCGGGCAAAAGGGCTGTGCCTTATGTTCGTCATTATGTTCTACGTGCTTGCCGCAATGCGCTCCAACCTCCGCCTTCTTGCCGCGGAACCCGCCTGCGCGGGCGCGCGGGCGCCGGCCAGCAATGCCGCGGGCCGGTTCGAGGCGCGAGCCGGCGCGGCGGCGGCGATGATGGCTGGGACATCGCCGGAGGACCGGCGCCGTGCTGCGCACCGAGGTGCGGCAGGAACGGCCACGCTCGGCGCTCAGCTACAACCGCTCGCCCGATCTGCCGTTTGACCGGTCGGTCAACCCCTATCGCGGCTGCGAGCATGGCTGCATCTATTGCTATGCCCGGCCCAGCCATGCCTACCTGGGCCTGTCGCCGGGGCTGGATTTCGAAACCCGGCTGATTGCCCGGCCCGGGATGGCGCGGTTCTGGCGGCGCGAACTGCGGGCACAGGGCTATCGTGCCGCGCCCGATGGCCCTGGGCACCAACACCGACCCCTATCAGCCGATCGAGGCGGACCGCGTGATCATGCGCGCGGTGCTGGAGGTGCTGTCGCGATTTCCGGCACCCGGTGCGCGATCGACCACCCGGGCCGCGCTGGTGGAGCGGGATCTGGATCTGCTGGGGCCGATGGCCGCGCGGGGGCTGGTCGCGGGTCGGGATTTCGATCGACCACGCTGGACGCGGGCCTGGCCCGCGCGATGGAGCCGCGCGCGCCCCGCCCCGCCCGGCGGCTGGCAGGACGATCCGGCGGCTGGCGGAGGCAGGCGTGCCGGTGCGGGTGATGGTCTCGCCCGTGATCCCCGGCCTGACCGATCACGAGCTGGAGCCGATCCTGGCGGCGGCGAAGGCAGCCGGGGCAGTGGCGGCCAGCTGGATCCTGCTGCGCCTGCCGCTGGAGGTGGCGGGGCTGTTCCAGCGACTGGCTGGAAGCGCCATGTGCCCGGACCGGGCGGCACAGGTGCTGGCGCCGGGTGCGCGAATTGCATGGGGGGCAGGTTTATGACCCGGCGTTCGGGGCAACGGATGCGCGGGCGAGGGGGTTTGGGCGGATCTGCTGGCGCAAGAGGTTCCGAGGCGTGGCGCGGGAAGGTTTATGCGTGCCGCTGCCCCCGCTGCGCTGCGATCTTTTCCAGCGGCCGGGGAAGGCGGGGGATCAGCTGGCGCTGTGGTGAGGGGGGTGGACGGCTGCGCCACATTCATCGCAGCATATGCCAAGGCGTGTGAGTGACAGGGTGGTGGCAGGTATGCAAAAGAAGATGCTGTTCGGCGCAGGGGGGCTGGTCGGTGTGGCGTGGCTGCTGTGGTACGTTCTTGCCACCGATACCGAGGTCTTCACCTTTCCGACAGATACGGGGCTGAATGTCGCGTATCGCTGCGAAAGACTTGAGACGCCAGAGGCGACGCTGGCCAATGCCAAGGCGGCAAATCTGTCTTTCTTGTCTGTGCTTTCTGAACTTGCGCGGATGCAGGCCGCAGAAATGCACGCGACCATGCAGCCCGCGCGGGAATCCGCAGCGATCATCCCGGAGCTTGAGCAGGCGGTTGCCGATGGCGAAGGGCGTTTCGAAGCAGCCATTCAGGATCTGCAGGCAAAGTTGCTGGCTGAAAATGCATGGGGTCAGCCGCGAGCCGTAAGCCAACAGGTTTTCGCCAGGGCGCTTTACCCACCACAGGGCAGCGGATGACCGCGGTTGGCCGCAGCCTCCGTCTGTGGTCATTGCTTTATGGCACCGTTCCCGCTTAGCCCCATCATCGCGCCAGCGGCACCGAAGCGGCCGACCGGGGGGCGGTCGTCCGCTGCCCGGCGGGGCTGCGCCCCTTGTTCCGGGCAGGGTGCGTAGCTCAGGCGATGCAGACCCCCAGACATGACAAGGCCGCGCCGGGCTTGCGCCTGCGCGGCCTGTGCCTTGCCTGCCCGGCGGCTTAGCGCCCGCGGCGGCGTTCGCGGCGGGGGGCGGTGTCGCTGTCGCCGGTGCCATCCGAGGCCGAGGAGAAGCCGCCCAGCTCGGCCGGTGATGTCTTCCAGCGTCGGGCGCGGGCCTTTCGGGGTGGACTCCAGCGCGCGGCGCATCGCGCGCAGATGTTCCGGCATGGTGCCACAGCAGCCACCGATGATCCGCGCGCCCGCATCGCGCGCCAGCACGGCATATTCGGCCATCAGCTCGGGCGTGCCGTCATAATGGATGGCGCCGTCCTTGTATTTCGGGATGCCCGCATTGCCCTTGGCGATCACCGGGCGTTCGGTGCCCTGCGCGGCAAAGCCCAGCACCGTGCGCATCAGATCGGATGCCCCCACGCCGCAATTGGCGCCAAAGGCCAGCGGCGGATTGGCCAGCTTGTCCACTTGCGCCACCAATCGCGCCGAGGTGACGCCCATCATCGTGCGCCCTGCGGTGTCAAAGCTCATGGTGCCGCACCAGGGCATGTCGGCCAGCGCCGCCGCCTCGGCGGCGGCGCGGTATTCTTCGGGGGCGGAAATGGTTTCCACCCACAGCACATCGGCCCCGCCCGCTTTCAGCCCTTCGGCCTGTTCGTGGAACATCTCGACCGCCAGCGCATGGGTCAGCGTGCCCATCGGCGCCATGATCTCGCCCGTCGGCCCCACGGAACCGGCCACCACCACCGGACGGCCCGCCGCATCGGCGATCTCGCGCGCCAGCGCCGCGCCCACGCGGTTCAGCTCGTGCACCTGGCCCTCGGCGCCATGCAGCTTCAGGCGGCTGGCATTGCCACCGAAGGTGTTGGTCAGAAAGATATCCGACCCCGAGTCGACCGCCCCGCGATACAGCTGGCGGATATTCTCGGGCTTGTCGGTGTTCCACATCTCGGGCGGCTCGCCCGAGGACAGGCCCATGTTGAACAGATTGGTGCCGGTGGCCCCATCGGCCATCAGCCAGTCACGGGTGGCAAGCAACTTGGAAAGAGCGTCGGTCATGTCGCCTCGCGCGGGTGGGGGCGGGCCGTGCCGGCCTGCCCGGTGCAGCCCCTCTGTGCCACGCATGGGCCGCCGGGGCAAAGTGTCAATTCAGGTGAAATGCAAAAGGCCGCCCGAAGGCGGCCGCGCTTGCGCGGTGCCGCCGGGATCAGATCTCGGTCATCAGCTGGGCTTGGGCCACCGGCATCAGCTCTGCCAGCTTGGCGCGGATTTCGTCGGCGCTGGCCTTGTCGCCCAGATCGGCCGACAGCTTGCGCACGACATCCTCGATGCCGGCCTCTTCGAAATCGGCCTGCACCACGGTCACGGCATATTCGGCCGCATCGGCGCCGGTCTTGCCCAGCAGGGCTGCGGCCCAGAGGCCTGCCAGCTTGTTGCGCCGGGCTTCGGCCCTGAACTGCATTTCGGCATCATGGGCGAATTTGGATTCGAACGCGTTTTCACGATCGTCGAAGGTGGTCATGGCAAGGCCCCCCGTTTGGTTCGGCTGTGGGAAGTGATCCGTCAGCTTCCATATGCCCGTCGCGGGCCGCCTTGCCGCAAGGCCGAAGCCGCCCAATGGCGCTACCTTGCGGGCAGGCCGCGCCTTGGACGTATAGCGCCGGCAGACAGGGCGGCGCCGGTCAAGGCTTCTCGTCCTACCCGTCGATTCGGGAGCGGGCATGGCACGGCGCAAGAAGGTCTACGAAGGCAAGGCCAAGATCCTTTACGAAGGGCCGGAACCGGGCACGCTGATCCAGTACTTCAAGGACGACGGCGGCACAGCCGGGGCCCGCGCCGCAGGGCGCGCAGGAAGGCAAGGGCGTGCTGAACAACCGCCTGTCGGAATTCTTCATGACCGGGCTGAATTCGATCGGGGTGCCGACGCATTTCATCCGCCGCCTGAACATGCGCGAACAGCTGGTGCGGATGGCCGAAATCCTGCCGCTGGAGGTGGTGGTGCGCAACTTTGCCGCAGGCGCCCTATCGGAACGGCTGGGCATCCCCGAAGGCATGGCACTGCCCCGGCCGATCGTCGAATATTACTACAAGGACGACAAGCTGGGCAATCCGATGGTGGCCGAAGAACATATCATCGCCTTCGGCTGGGCCAACCAGCAGGATCTGGATGATATGGTGGCGCTGGCGCTGCGGGTGAACGATTTCCTGTCGGGCGTGATGATGGGCGTGGGGATCCGGCTGATGGATTTCCGGCTGGAGGTCGGCCGCATCTGGGAGGGCGATTTCATGCGCCTGATCGTCGCCGACGAGATCAGCCCCGACAGCTGCCGCCTGTGGGACATGCGCGGGCTGGAACTGACCGACCGCGAAGGCCAGCTGCGCGAACCGGGGCCGCTGGCCGATGTCTATACCGAACTGGCACGGCGTCTGGGGGTGCTGCCCTCGAATGTGACGCATACCACCAAGCCGACGCTTATCAACTGAAAGGGGTCATTTGGGGCAGAAGAGGTCGAGAACGGAACACTTCTTGAAGCAGCATCCAAAGTGCTGTTACTGCGGTGGTGAGGTTGACTCAGAGTCGATTGACCACGCTCCCCCAAAGAGCTTTTTCAGGGATAGTCATCGCCCTAAAGGGTTGGAGGTGCCTGCTTGCAAGCACTGCAACAGGGGGCATTCCAACCTTGAGGAGTTCTTTTCTTACATCGCGTTTCTTCAGCTTTCGGCAAAACAAAACCATATAGAGCCACGGCTGGATTCGATGCTGCCGGGATTGGTTTCGCGGTTTCCGGATGCCATCACGGATATCGTTCTGAACACAAGGAACGTCTGGTTGCGCGATGCGACTGGGTTGATTTACCCGATGGGGGTGACTTCCACGGAAGACCCAAGTGTTCCCTACGTCATGGGCTACATGGCTGCGCGCATGGCGTGTGCTCTGATGTACGATCAGCACAAGCGGATCGCTCCGGTAGGGTCCACGTTTCTGACCTGCTGGGCGTCAAATGCCGCACCATCGCATTCAGATCTTGTGGCTGCTGCTCTCAAGCTCCCCGAATATTGCGCGATTTCTCAGGGGAACTGGAATACCAGTGACCAGTTCGAAGCGCGTTTTGCCATTGAAAATGCGTCGCGGGCGGTATTCACGTTCAACTTTCATCGCTCGTTTCTGGTGTGCTGCGTTCTTGAAGTGCTTCCGCGTTCAGGTCAGGAAGGCCCCTTGTTTACGGTGACAAGAGACGGTATCGCCCCGATGAACTGTGCCCCTCCCCCCTCTCTACGAATCCTGCCTCGGAGATAGACCCATGAAAGCCCGTGTGACCGTCATGCTGAAGACCGGAGTTCTGGATGTGCAGGGCGAGGCCGTGCGCCGCGCCTTGGGCACGCTGGGCTTCGAAGGGGTAGAGGCCGTGCGTCAGGGCAAGGTGATCGAGCTGGATCTGGCCGCCACCGATGCTGCCGCCGCGGAAACCGAGGTGAAGGCCATGTGCGACAAGCTGCTGGCCAATACCGTGATCGAGAAATATTCGGTCGAGATCGTCTGATCCGCACTGCCGGACCGGAACAAGGGCGCCGCCGGGGAAACCCGCGGCGCCTTTTGCTTGGTATGGTGCCCCCTCACCCCGACCCTCTCCCCCGCGGGGGAGAGGGGGCGCCCTTGATCGGGCAAGGCGTGGGATGGTGCACCCGGGGGCGCTGCCCCGGACCCCCGGAGTATTTGGGAAGGAGCAAGCCGAAAGGGGATTTCGTTAGGCGGCAGCCTTTGTCGCGATCCAGCACCCGGTGGCAAAAGGTTTTGCGCGAACGGGGCTGGAAGCGCGGGGGGCTTTGCGCTATGCGCAGGCCATCCTCAGCAGCCCTGAAAGGATCGCGCCATGAAAGCCGCCGTCGTCACCTTCCCCGGGTCCAATTGCGACCGCGATCTTGCCGTAGCCTTTGAAAAGGCCGGGGCCGAGGTTGTGCGTGTCTGGCACAAGGACAGCGATCTGCCTGCGGGCGTCGATATCGTGGGTGTGCCGGGTGGCTTTTCCTTCGGCGATTACCTGCGCTGCGGCGCCATTGCCGCGCAATCGCCCATCGCCCCGGCCATTCAGGCCCATGCGGCGCGTGGCGGTTATGTGATCGGCATCTGCAACGGCTTTCAGGTGCTGACGGAAATGCGGCTGCTGCCGGGCGCGCTGATGCGCAATGCCGGGCTGAAGTTCATCTGCAAGCCCGTCACGCTGGAAGTGGCCACCACCGCCTCGGATTATACCTCGGGCTATGCCAAGGGCCAGAAGATCAGCGTGCCGGTTGCCCATCACGATGGCAATTACACCGCCGATACAGAGACCCTGACCCGGCTGGAGGCCGAAGACCGCGTGGCCTTCCGCTATGCCCAGAATCCCAACGGCTCGATGAATGCGATTGCGGGCATCCTGTCGGAAAACCGCCGGGTGCTGGGCATGATGCCGCATCCCGAACGCGCGGTGGAGCCGCTGCAGGGCAGCGCCGATGGCGCCGCGCTGTTTGCCGCGCTCGTCGGCAAGATGGCGCTGGCCTGACACCGGCGGCCCTTGAGGCGGGCGGGGCGGCAGCCTAGACTGCGGCGATGACGGACAGCAGCGCTTCCTCCTCCCACAGCACCGACAGCCGCGAGCCGGGAATTTCCTGGCGCGTCAAGCTGATCGTGGGGATTCTGGTGCTGGTCGCCATTGGCGTGGTGACGGTCACCAACCGCTGGCTGACCGAACGCTTTACCGAGGTGACGCGCAACCGCGCCGAACTGCGGCTTGCGCTGTATTCCGGCAACATGATTTCCGAACTGCAGCGCAATTCCGTGGTGCCGCTGCTGCTGGCGCGCGACCCCGAGCTGATCGGGGCCCTGACGCGCAAGGAATATTCCACCACATCGGCCCGTCTGATCTCGTTCCAGACGGAAATCGGCGCCGCCTCCATCATGCTGCTGGATGGCGAAGGGCGGATCGTGGGGGCCACCAACCGCAATCTGCTGGGCACCAGCCTGCGCGCCGCGCCGCAATTCGTCGATGCGCAAAGGGTGACGGATACCATCTTCACCGTGGCCCCGCGCGAAACCATGGGTTTCGATTTCACCTATTCCCGGGCGATCCGCGCCGACAATCAACTGCTGGGCGTGATCGTCGTGGCGGTGGATCTGATGAAATACGAACGTGCCTGGGCGGGCCTGCAGGATGCGGTGATGGTGACCGACAGCGAAAGCATGGTGCTGCTGGCCACTGAACCGCGCTGGCGCGGCGTGCCGCTGGGCCGCGCGCTGGAGGTGCGGGACGCGCCCTCTGCCATCCGCCGGGCGCTGCAGGGCGCCGCCGACTGGGCGCAGGAGCCGCCGGATGCCTATCTCAGCGGCGAGGCGGTGATGAAGACCGAAAGCCGCGTGGCCTTTCGCGGCTGGCGGATGATCACCTATACCGCCTATGATTCGGTGCGCGAGCGGGTGAATGCCGTGCTGGCGCTGGAAATCATGGGCTTTGCCATCCTGCTGGCGGTCACCTTCTATCTGCTGTCGCGGCGGGCCTGGTCGCAATCCGTCAGCCTGCAGCGCGAAAGTGCGGAACTGCGGCTGCTGAACGCCCGCCTGCAGCGCGAGATCGCGGAACGCGAAAAGGTGCAGAAGAACCTTGAGGTGGCCGAGCTGACGCTGGCGCAAAGCTCGAAACTGGCCGCCCTGGGCGAAATGTCGGCCGCCGTCAGCCACGAGCTGAACCAGCCGCTGGCGGCGATGAAAACCTATCTGGCGGGCGCGCGGCTGCTGCTGCAGCGCAAGCGCGTGGAAGAGGCGCTGTCGTCCTTCCAGCGGATCGACGATCTGATCGAACGCATGGGCGCCATCACCCGGCAGCTGAAATCCTATGCCCGCAAGGGCGGCGAGGCGTTCGAGCCGGTGGATATGCGGCAAGCGCTCTCTACCGCGTTGTCGATGATGGAACCGCAGCTGAAGGCGCGCGTTGTGCGTATCACGCGGGCCCTGCCGCGCCAGCCCGTGATGGTGATGGCCGACCGGATCCGGCTGGAACAGGTGATCATCAACCTGCTGCGCAACGCGCTGGACGCCACCAAGGAGACGCCGCATCCGCAGATCGACCTGATCCTGTCGGCCGGGGAAACCGCCACCCTTACGGTGCGCGACAACGGCCACGGGATCAACGACCTCGAAAACCTGTTCGAGCCCTTCTACACCACCAAGAAACCCGGCGAGGGGGTGGGGCTTGGCCTCGCGATCTCGTCGGGGATCGTCACAGATCTTGGCGGCCGCATCACAGCCCGCAATGCCGAAGACGGCGGGGCCGTGTTCGAGGTTCAGCTGCCCATTCTGGGTGCGGATGCCAAGGCAGCAGAATGAGGACCATATGGCCCGAGCCATGAAAATTGCCATCGTCGATGACGAGGCGGATATGCGGCAGTCGATCAGCCAGTGGCTGGCCCTGTCGGGCTTCGACACCGAAACCTATGCCAGCGCGGAAGAGGCGCTGGCGTCGATCACCGCCGATTTCGCGGGGGCGGTGGTCAGCGATATCCGGATGCCCGGCATGGATGGCATGGCCTTCCTGAAACGGTTGATGAGCATGGACAGCGGCCTGCCCGTCATCATGATCACCGGCCATGGCGATGTGCCCATGGCGGTGGAGGCGATGCGCGTCGGTGCCTTTGATTTTCTGGAAAAGCCCTTCAATCCCGACCGGATGACCGAACTGGCCAAGCGCGCCACCCAAAGCCGCCGCATGACGCTGGACAACCGCGCCCTGCGCAAAGAGCTGTCGGACGGCTCCACCCTGATGAAAAAGCTGATCGGGTCCAGCCCGGCGATGGAACGCCTGCGCGAGGATATTCTCGATCTGGGGCAGGCCGACAGCCATGTGCTGATCGACGGTGAAACCGGCACCGGCAAGACGCTGGTGGCCCATGCGCTTCATGCCGTGGGGCCGCGGGCCTCGAAGAAATTCGTGACGATTTCCTGCGCCGCCTGGTCCGAGGATCAGCTGGCGGCGCGGCTGTTCGGCCCGTCGGAGGATGGCACCATCCCACTGGTGGAAGAGGCGCGCGGCGGCACCTTGTGCCTGGAAGATATCGAAAGCCTCAGCCACGGGCTGCAATCGCGGCTGCTGACGCTGATCAACGAACAGGGGATGCCGCCGGAAACCCGGATCATCGCCATCTGCAACGAACATGCCCCCGACAAGACGCTGGAACAGCTGCTGCGCGCCGATCTGTTCTATCGGCTGGGGGCGATGACCATCGTTCTGCCGCCGCTTCGTGCGCGGGGCGAAGATATCCTGACGCTGTTCACCCGCATGTCCGAAGGCTTTGCCGAGGAATATGGCTGCGATGCCCCCGGCCTGACCGCGCAAGAGGCGGCGCAGCTGCTGCAGGCGCCCTGGCCAGGCAATGTGCGCCAGCTGGTGAATATCGCGGAACGCGCCGTGCTGCAGAACCGCCGGGGATCGGGCTCCATCGCCTCGCTGCTGATGGCCGACAACGAGGCGGCGGGGCCTGCGATGACCACCGAGGGCAAGCCGCTGAAGGAATATGTCGAAAGTTTCGAAAAGATGCTGATCGACAATACGATGCGCCGCCACAAGGGCAGCATCGTCGCGGTGATGGAAGAGCTGTGCCTGCCGCGCCGCACGCTGAATGAAAAGATGGCGAAATACGGCCTGCAACGGTCCGATTACACCTGATGGGCAGGGAAGGGGGCCGCTTGGCCCCCTTTCGCGTCAGAACAGAAAATCGGATGCGTCGATCTGGCCCAGCTCGGCACCCGCCAGCGTGACATGCACGCCATTGCCCAGTGCCAGCCGCACGCCATTTCCGGTGGCAGACAGCACCAGATCATCGAAATCATCGGCAAAGCCGGAAATGCGGATCTTGTCGACACCATTCTGAAAATCGGTGATCCGGTCTGCGCCGGAACGGGCGGTCAGCACAAACACATCCCGCCCCGCGCCCCCGGTCAGCACATCCGCCCCGGTGCCGCCCATCAGCACATCCGCGCCCTGGCCGCCCAGCAGGGTATCGGCTCCGGCGCCGCCGGCCAGCGTGTCATTGCCGCCAAGGCCCAGCAGCCGGTCACGCCCGGCATCGCCTTCCAGCCAGTTGGCCCGGCCGCTGCCCTCGATCCGGAAGCCCAGCCGCAGCAAGAGCGACTCGCCGGTCGAAAAGCTCAGGCCGTCGACATTCATCATCAGGCTGGTGGCGGTAAAGCTGATGTTTCCGGCCGGAATGTCAAATGTGCTCAGCCCGCCGACCAGATCGACAGATTGCAGCGTGACGCCGCTTGTGGCCTTGCCCAGCCCCGCAAAGCTGAGCCGGTAGCCGTTGAAGCCGGTGTCATCATCCACATCCGAAAACCGCCCGGATTCCAGCAGGGTATATTCGACATGCGCCGCCCGGATGTCGATCCTTGCTGCGACCACGTTGAAGGGATCGCCGCTCAGATCAAAGAAAGACACGTCGTTGAACTCGACAGCATCTTCCCGCACGGTCGACCGGACAGGAAGGGTGATCGGTTTGTCAACGGTCGGAGACAGGATGACAAGCCGGGTTCCAGATCCGTCAAGCATGATACAAACCCTTCATATGGAATGATAATTCACAAACGGCGCGTTAAGCTGCTGCAGCTGCAGGATAGGCAGGCCGCCGCCGGGCTGTCAATCTTGTGCGCCCCGCCATTGTCCGGCGCGCGGGCTGCGGAAATTGGGCATTGTAATTATGGTGGCGCTGCCCTTAATGTCGCAGGACGCGGGCCTGACGTTTTTTGACGCAGGCCCGCGCGACAGTTTCGCTGCCAGGCGTGCAGACCGGGCCACAGGTCCGCAGGCATTGCCAAGGCAGAATTCACTGGCCGAAAGGCCGCAGGATTGCCTCCACCCCACATCCGGGACTGCAGGCTTTACAAGATGGGCGCCTGCGGGCGCTTTGGATACAGACCGCGATGAGCCGCGTAGATGAAGCGAAATGGATCGACAGGGGGCCTGCAAGCCCGCCTGCCGGCTTCGCGCTGCGCAGTTCCGCCCGAACAAGCCGCCATCTGCTCGATCAGACCTTCACCGGAGCTTCTCCGGGGGGTGGGGTCGGGCCATGGCGCAATGGAACGACATGGCCAAGAAAATGCTTATTGATGCCACGCATCCCGAGGAGACCCGGGTTGTCGTGGTGGACGGAAACAAGGTCGAGGAATTCGATTTTGAAACGGTAAACAAGCGTCAGCTGCAGGGGAACATCTACCTTGCAAAGGTGACGCGGGTTGAACCCTCGCTGCAGGCGGCGTTCGTGGATTACGGCGGAAACCGCCATGGTTTCCTCGCCTTCGCGGAAATTCACCCCGATTATTACCAGATCCCGGTGGCCGACCGTAAGGCGCTGCTGGAGGAAGAGCGGGCGATGGCCCGCGCCGAAGACGAAGACGAGGCCCGCGGCCGCGCGCGCCCCAAGCGCCAGCGCGAAAAGCCCGAAGCCGCCAGCACCGAAGATGCCGTGGTCACCGCCGATGCGGATACCAGCGATATCGCAGGCATGGGCGTTGTGGATCTGGGCGAGGAAACCGGCGCCGATGCGCTGTTCGTTTCCCGCAACGAGGCCCGCGCCGATGTGTCGGGCGAGCGTGAGGATGACGGCACGCGCTATCAGGCGCTGGATCACGCCGCCGATATGGATGACGAGATCGAATCCGTCGCTGAAGAAGACGTGGCCGAAGAAATCCGCGCCCCGCGCAAGCCGCGTGCCCGCCGCTACAAGATCCAGGAAGTGGTCAAGGTGCGCCAGATCATGCTGGTGCAGGTGGTGAAGGAAGAACGTGGCAACAAGGGTGCCGCGCTGACCACCTATCTGTCGCTGGCCGGGCGCTATTGCGTGCTGATGCCGAACACCGCGCGCGGTGGCGGCATTTCGCGCAAGATCACCAATGCGCCGGACCGGAAAAAGCTGAAGGAAATCGCGTCCGAGATGGAGGTGCCGGAAGGCGCGGGCCTCATCATCCGCACGGCGGGCGCCAAGCGCACCAAGCCGGAAATCCGCCGCGATTACGAATATCTGATGCGCCTGTGGGAAGAAATCCGCGAACTGACGCTGAAATCCATCGCGCCCGCCCCGATCTATGAAGAGGGCAACCTCATCAAGCGCGCGATCCGCGACCTGTATAACCGCGAGATCGAGGAAGTGCTGGTCGAGGGCGAGGGCGGTTATCGTACCGCCAAGGATTTCATGCGCATGATCATGCCTGCTCAGGCGCGGGTGGTGCAGCGTTATGTCGATCAGATGCCGCTGTTTGCCCGCTTCCAGGTGGAAAGCTATCTGGCCGGCATGTTCAACCCGGTGGTGCAGCTGAAATCCGGTGGCTACATCGTGATCGGCGTGACCGAAGCGCTGGTGGCGGTGGACGTCAACTCGGGCCGGGCGACCAAGGAAGGCTCGATCGAAGAGACCGCGCTGAAGACCAACCTGGAGGCCGCCGACGAGGTGGCGCGCCAGCTGCGTCTGCGCGATCTGGCCGGGCTGATCGTCATCGACTTCATCGACATGGAAGAGCGGCGGAATAACGCGGCAGTCGAGAAGCGCTTGAAAGACAAGCTGAAAACCGATCGCGCCCGGATTCAGGTGGGCCGCATCTCGGGCTTTGGCCTTATGGAAATGTCGCGCCAGCGGCTGCGCCCGGGGATGCTGGAAAGCACCACGCAGCCCTGCCCGCATTGCCACGGCACCGGCCTGATCCGCAGCGATGACAGCCTGGCGCTGACCATCCTGCGCGCGCTGGAAGAAGAGGGCACGCGCAAGCGCAGCAAGGAAGTTCTGCTGAAAGCACCGGTGGCGGTGATCAACTATCTGATCAACCACAAGCGCGAACATATCGCCCTGATCGAGGCGCGCTATGGCATGGCCGTGCGGCTTGAGGCCGATCCGGCGCTGGTATCGCCCGATTATTCCATCGAGAAGTTCAAGACGGCCACCCGTCTGGTGCCCGAAGTCTCGGCTGTGATTTCCGGCAATGCCGCGCTGATGGGCGCCCCGGTCGAAGAGCAGGACGATGATATCGACCCGCCGCTGGAAGAGGATGACGCCGAGGACGAGGTCGAGGCCGAAGTGGTGGCCGAGGCAGAGGCCGAAGCACCGGCTGCTGCGGCAGATGGCAATGGTGGCAAGAAGAAGCGCCGCCGTCGCAGCCGTCGCCGGGGTGGCAAATCCAAAGAGGCGGATGGCAGCGTTTCGGGCGACGAGTCTGACGACGGCGGCGAAGAGGCCGACGAAGACGAGGCCGAAGGCACCGTGGCCGAGGCAGAAGTGCCTGAAGTTGCTGTAGAAATGGCCGAAGTTGCGGCTGTTTCCGTGGCGGTTGTGGCAGAGCCGGTTGCAGAGCCTGTGACCGAAGCGGCGGCAGAGGTGGTGGCAGAGCCTGTGGCCGAAGCGGCGCCGGAGGCCCCGGCCAAGCCGAAACGCGCCAGCCGCGCCAAGAAGGCCCCCAAGGCGGCAGAGCCTGTGGCCGAAGCGGTTGCCGAAGCACCCGAGGCCGCCCCCGCCGTGGAAGCCAAGCCGAAGGCGACCCGCAGCCGCAGCACCGCTGCCCGGTCGAAGGCCAAGGCCAAGACCACCGCAGAACCGGCAGCCGAGGCTGAGGCCGCAGGGACCGTGGAAACGCCTGCCGCGCCAGAGCTGCCGCCGCTGCAGGCCGATCCGGGCGAGGCGCCCACCGCCGAAGTCACCCGGCCCGATCCGGCCGAGGCCGAGGACAACCAACCCAAGCGCAAGGGCTGGTGGGCCCGGTAAACCCGGCCCCTCCACCTGCCAGATGACAAGACGCCGGGCGAAAGCCCGGCGTTTTCAATTGTGCAGCCTTGTCTGGTTCATGTCGGGTCTGCGTCTGGCATGGGTCTGGCACCTGTCCTGACAAAATGCGCGGTCGCCCCACCGGGCAGCGGTTCGGCCCCCAGATAGTCATGCCCGGCCCCGGCGCAGAAATGCGGCAGATCCACCGCCGCCATCGCATCGGTCGCCCGCACCCGCAGCACGCACCCGGGGGCGAGCGCCATCAGCCGCTTGCGCGCCCGCAGCACCGGCAGCGGGCACAGCAGCCCTTCGCAATCCAGATCATCGTCAAAGGTCATCACGCTCTCCCACTGGCGCCTTGGCATAGCCGGCCGGGGCAGGGATGTGCCAGCCCGAAGCGCCGCCCGGCCCGCGGATGCGACACCGCGCCTTCGGCAAGGGGATATCAACGGCGCCTTCGGCACGAGGATGTGACACCACGCCCGATGACGCGCCGCCCCACTTGCGCTAGGACAGGGGCAGGCTGGGCCGGGGGATAGCATGTTCGGGATCGACATTTTTGATGCGGGGCTGCTGCCTGCCATGATCGTGGCACTGGCGGCGGGGGTGCTGTCGTTCCTGAGCCCCTGCGTGCTGCCGATCGTGCCGCCCTATCTGGCCTATATGGGTGGCATCTCGATGCCGGAACTGCGCGATGGCAGCACGGCGGCGCGGCGGCGCATCCTGCTGCCTGCGCTGTTCTTCGTGCTGGGGCTTTCGACGGTGTTCCTGTTCCTGGGTTTTGCCGCCTCGGCCTTCGGGACGGTGTTCCTGCAGTATCAGGGCATCCTGGCCAAGGCATCCGGCGTGATGGTCATCGTGCTGGGCCTGCATTTTCTGGGCGTGTTCCGCATCCCGCTGCTGGACCGCGAAGCGCGGCTGGAGGCGGGGCAGCAGCAGGGCGGTTCGGCGCTGGGAGCCTATGTCCTTGGTCTGGCCTTCGCCTTTGGCTGGACGCCCTGCATCGGGCCGCAGCTGGGCGCGATTCTGTCGCTGGCGGCGAATGAGGCCAGCATGACGCGCGGCACGGCATTGCTGGCGGTCTATGCGCTGGGTCTGGGGCTGCCTTTCCTGCTGGCGGCGCTGTTCATCGAACGGGCGATGGGGCTGATGGCGCGGCTGAAACGCCATATGAAGCTGATCGAACGTGCGATGGGCCTGCTGCTGATCGTGGTGGGCGTGGCGCTGATTTCCGGCGCGCTGTCGGAATTTTCGTGGTTCCTGCTGGAAACCTTTCCGTTTCTGGCCACGCTGGGCTGACGCCCCCGGAAGATCGCATTTTTGCCGGATTGCCATGCCAGCCTGATCTGCAAGGATAGGCCGGGGGGCTTTGGCATGGATGGTGACAGGCGGCAGGGATCTGGGCAGGGCGCGTTCAGGCGCCGGGTGTTCTATATTCCGGGCTATGATCCGATCCATCCGCGCCGCTACCGCGAGCTGTATCGCCGCGAAGGGGCAGAGCAGGCGGCGCTGTCGGGCTATGATCTGCTGCTGAAACCCAAAAAGGTGCGCGGGCCCTATGGCTGGCATGTCGATGCGCAGATCGAAGGCGAGGCGGTGCAGGCCGATATCGAGGTTCTGGTCTGGTCTGACATCGTGCGGGGCAGCATGAATCAGGGGATTGCCGCGACCTATCTGCAGCTTTTGCGCACGGCCTGGGCCTATATTGCCAGCGGTGTGCTGTTCCGCCTGACGCGGCTGCGCGGCGGGCCGGTGGTGGCGGCGCTTTATCCGGTGGTCTTGCTGCTGGGGCAGCTGGTTCTGGCGCTGCTGCCTGCGGCGGCGCTGATGGGGCTGGGGGGCTGGCTTTGGCCGGGCTGGGGTGCGCTGATCGGCGGTGTGGCGGGGGTGGGGGCGGCGGTTCTGATCCTGCGCTGGTTCAAGAAGCAGGATCACCGCTTTTACGCCTATTACCTGATGCATGATTATGCCTTTGGCGCGCAGCATGGCGGTGCCAATCCGCCCGAGCTGGAGGCGCGGATGGCGGCCTTTCGCATGACGATTGCCGAGGCTTTGCGCGACCCCTATGATGAGGTGCTGGTGGTGGGCCATTCGTCGGGGGCGCATCTGGCGGTGTCGATCCTGGCGGATCTGATCCGCGAGGGGCTGCCTGCGGGCCATCCGCCCCTGGCGCTGCTGTCGCTGGGGCAGGTGGTGCCGATGGTCAGCTTTCTGCCCGGGGCGCGGCGGTTGCGGGCCGATCTGGCCTATCTGTCGGCGTGCCCCGAACTGACCTGGGTGGATGTGACGGCGCCGGGCGATGGCTGCGCCTTTGCGCTGTGCGATCCGGTGGCGGTTTCGGGGGTGGCGCCGGAAGGCCAGATCTGGCCGCTGATCTTTTCGGCAGCCTTCAGCCAGACCCTGCGGCCAGAAACCTGGGCGGTGAAGCGGCGGCAATATTTCCGCCTGCATTTTCAGTATATGTGCGCCTTTGACAATCTGCCGGGCGAGGCGTGGGATTACGATTACTTCCGGGTGACGGCCGGGCCGCTGACGCTGGCCGCGCGCTTTGCCGGGCGGCCGCAATCGAAAAGCCGCATTGACCGGGCGGTGAACCGCTTTACCACGGTGGCATGACCGTGCAGCCCCCCAAGCCCGAACCACGCCCCGACCGGGTTTCGCTGCTGCGCTATCTGCGGCTGTTCCGGCGCGACATCCTGTCGGCGCAGCCCGCGCGGCTGTATCGGGCCTGGATGGCCGAATTTCGCACGCCGTTCTTTCGCAGCTACATGTGCAATGACCCGGCGCTGGTGGATCTTGTGCTGAAGGAGCGGCCGCAGGACTTTCCGAAAAGCGACCGCGTGGGCGAGGGGTTGCGCCCGCTGCTGGGGCAATCGGTCTTTGTGACCAATGGCGCGCAGTGGGAACGGCAGCGCCGCATCATCGACCCGGCGTTCGAGGGCGGGCGGCTGCGCGATACCTTTCCGGCGATGTGGGCGGCGGGGCAGGCGATGGTGACGCGGCTGGCGCCCCGGGCCAATGGCGCGCCGGTGGAGATGGAGTTCGAGGCGAGCCATGCCGCCGCCGATGTGATCTTTCGCACGCTGTTTTCGCTGCCGATCGAGGATGAAACGGCGGGGGCGGTGTTTCACGAATTCCGCAGGCATCAGAAGGCGCAGCCGATCCTGAACCTTGCGGCCTTTCTGCCGCTGCCGCGCTGGATGCCGCGCTTTCACCGGGGCGAGACGAAGCGCACGGCGGCACGCATAAGGGCGCTGATTGCCGGGCTGACGGCGCGGCGGGCCGAAGACATTGCGGCGGGCACGGCGCCCGATGATCTGGCCACCAAGATCATGACCTTTCCCGATCCCGAGACCGGCGAAAGGTTTGCCACCGAAGAAATGGTGGATCAGGTGGCGATCTTCTTTCTGGCGGGGCATGAAACCTCGGCCTCGGCGCTGGGATGGGCGCTCTATCTGCTGGCCACCCATCCTGACTGGCAGGAAAAGGTGGCGGCAGAGGCGGCAGGTCTGGGCGATGCGCCCGATTTCGCGGCGCTGGGGCGGCTGCGCGTGACGCGGGCGGTGTTCCGCGAGGCGATGCGGCTGTATCCGCCGGTGCCGATGATGGTGCGGCAGGCGCGCTGCCCGGTGCGGCTGCGCGACCGTGACGCGCCAAAGGGGGCGCAGATCGTGCTGTCGCCCTGGCATCTGCACCGGCATGAACGGATCTGGGACAACCCGGATGGCTTTGATCCGGGGCGGTTTGATACTGAAAATGGCAGGGCCGGGCTGCGGCAGGCCTATATCCCGTTTTCCGCCGGGCCGCGCGTCTGCCCCGGGGCGGGATTTGCCATGGCGGAAGGGCCGCTGCTGCTGGCGCTTGCCTTGCGCGCCTATCGCTTTGCCCCGGTGGAAGGCCGGGTTCCGGTGCCCGAGGCACATCTGACGGTGCGGGCGCGGGATGGCATCTGGCTGGCGGTCACACCGCGCTAGCCGCTCTTGCGCCTGCCGCAGCATCGGCTAGCCTTGGCCCATCAAGGAGACCGAGATGACCGCAACCCCCGTCAGACTTGCCGATTACCAGCCCTTTACCCATCTGATTTCGCAGGTCGATCTAACCTTCC
Source organism: Gemmobacter sp. (assembly GCA_034519525.1). Classification (GTDB taxonomy): domain Bacteria; phylum Pseudomonadota; class Alphaproteobacteria; order Rhodobacterales; family Rhodobacteraceae; genus Gemmobacter. The sequence goes on from JAXHOJ010000061.1 coordinate 20,405, forward strand.
GGCTGGACCCGCAGGCCAGCCGCGTGCTGGCGCGGTTGCAGATGTCGCCCAATCCGGCGCGGGGGCCGGGGCAGGATCTGCGGCTGGATGGCGAGGGGCTGCGGCTGATCCGGCTGGCCGTCGATGGCCGGGCGCTGGACTGTCAGCCCGATGCCACGGGGCTGACGATCCCGGCTGCGCTGCTGCCGGATGGGCCTTTCGTGCTGGAAACCGAGGTGGAGATCGCGCCCGAGGGCAATACGGCGCTGGAAGGCCTCTATATGTCGAACGGCATGTATTGCACGCAATGCGAGGCCGAGGGCTTTCGCAAGATCACCTTCTATCCCGACCGCCCCGATGTGATGGCCCGGTTCCGCGTGCGGGTGGAAAGCGCGCTGCCGGTGCTGCTGTCGAACGGCAATCCGGTGGCGGCGGGGGCGGGTTGGGCGGAATGGGATGACCCCTGGCCCAAGCCCGCCTATCTGTTCGCGCTGGTGGCGGGCGATCTGGTCGCCCATTCCGACCATTTCACCACCGCCTCGGGCCGTGCGGTGGCGCTGAACATCTGGGTGCGCCGGGGCGACGAGGAGCGCTGCGCCTATGCGATGGACGGCCTGATCCGGTCGATGCGCTGGGACGAACAGGTCTATGGCCGCGAATATGATCTGGACGTGTTCAACATCGTGGCCGTCGATGATTTCAACATGGGCGCGATGGAGAACAAGGGGCTGAACATCTTCAACTCCAAACTGGTGCTGGCCAGCCCGGACACCGCGACCGATCTGGATTATGAGCGGATCGAGGCGGTGATCGCGCATGAGTATTTCCACAACTGGACCGGCAACCGCATCACCTGCCGCGACTGGTTCCAGCTGTGCCTGAAAGAAGGGCTGACCGTGTTCCGCGATCAGCAGTTCAGCGGCGACATGCGCAGCCATGCGGTGAAGCGGATCGAGGATGTGCTGACGCTGCGCGCCCGCCAGTTCCGCGAGGATCAGGGGCCGCTGGCCCATCCGGTGCGGCCCGACAGCTTTGTCGAGATCAACAATTTCTACACCGCCACCATCTATGAAAAAGGCGCCGAGATCATCGGCATGCTGAAGCGGCTGGTGGGCGATGACGGCTACGCCCGGGCGCTGGATCTGTATTTCGCGCGCCATGACGGGCAGGCGGCGACGATCGAGGATTGGCTGGCGGTGTTCGAGGAGGCGACAGGCCGCGATCTGGCCCAGTTCAAGCGCTGGTATACCGAAGCAGGCACCCCGCGGCTGACGGTTTCGGAAGACTGGGATGGGGAGACCTTTGCGCTGACGCTGGAACAGCATCTGCCGCCGACGCCGGGCCAGCCGGAGAAGGGCGCCAAGGTGATTCCGGTGGCGGTGGGGCTTTTGAACCCCAATGGGGACGAGGTGGTGCCGACCCAGGTGCTGGAACTGACCGAGGCGCGGCAGACCTTCCGCTTTGCCGGGCTGGCGGCGCGGCCGGTGGCGTCGATCCTGCGGGGGTTTTCGGCGCCGGTGGTGCTGGACCGCGCGGTTCCGGCGGCAGAGCGCGCCTTCCTGCTGGCGCATGACACCGACCCGTTCAACCGCTGGGAGGCGGGGCGGGCGCTGGCCAAAGAGGTGATGGCCGAGATGATCGTGACCGGCGCGCCGGTCAGTGTTGACTGGCTGGACGGGCTGGCGCGGCTGGCGGTGGATGACGGGCTGGACCCGGCGTTCCGCGCGCTGGCGCTGCGGTTGCCGGGCGAGGATGACATGGCGGCGATGCTGGCCGGGGCGGGCCATGTGCCCGACCCCGAGGCGATCCATGCCGCACGGGGGCGGATGGCCGATGCGCTGGCGCGCAGGCTGTCTGGTGCCTTGCCGCAGCTGATGTCGGATATGACGGTGGCGGGGCCCTTTGCGCCGGATGCGGCGCAGGCGGGCAAGCGGGCGCTGCGCAATGCCTGCCTGCAGCTGGTCAGCCGGATGGATGGCGGTTGCGCGGCCGAGGCGGCCCTTGCGGCGGCGGGCAATATGACCGACAGCCTGGCCGCGCTGGCGGCGCTGCTGGATGCCGGGCAGGGCCAGGCGGAGCTGGCGCAGTTCGAGGCGCGCTGGCAGGGCGAGCGGCTGGTGATGGACAAATGGTTCATGCTGCAGGTGCTGCACGCCGCGCCCGATGCGCTGGCAGCGGTGGTGGAGCGGCTGACGGCGCGGGCGGATTTCGACTGGAAGAACCCCAACCGCTTTCGCAGCGTGATCGGCGCGCTTTCGGCCAATCATGCCGGGTTCCACCATGCCGATGGATCGGGTTACCGGCTGCTGGCGGACTGGCTTTTGCGGCTGGACCCGAAGAACCCGCAGACGGCGGCGCGGATGTCGACGGCCTTCGAGACCTGGACGCGCTATGATGCCGGGCGGCAGGCGCAGGCGCGGGGGGCGCTGGAGCGGATTGCCGGGGCGCCGGGGCTGAGCCGGGATCTGGGCGAGATGGTGGGGCGGATGCTGGGGGCGTAACCGCTGTGCAAGTGACTGGCGTGCAGGTTGCCGGCGGTTACCGAGCGGAGCGCGCCTTGGGCGCGCAAGATATCAGCTGCCGCTCCGGCCTGCGCCGGATCGGCAGCGCGTTGCCTCCGGCGGGGGTATTTGGGCCAAGAGGAAGGGGGAAGGCGTAAGGTCGGGTTACTGGCAGTAGCTTTGGGCTTTGACCCAGTTTTCCATCTCGGCCCGCATGGTGGCCTTGCGGAAGGGCATCCAGTCGCGGCCGATGCCCTGACGGCCATTGCCAACGGCAACGCCATCGCGTTCGACGTGATGGGCGACCATTTCGACGGCGCAGGCCAGATTGGCGGTGCCGTCTTTCAGCGCGCTGGCGCTGGTGGCATCGCAGCCGTAATTGGCGGCAGAACGCGGCGAGATCTGCATCAGGCCGATGTAGCGGCCACCGCCGCCGGCGGCCTGCGGGTTGTAGCCGCTTTCATATTTGCCGACGGTGGAGATCAGCCCGGCCCAGAAGGCGCGGCGTTCCGGCAGCGTGCCTTCGGCATAGCCGGGGCAGAGGCGGCCGATATCGGCGGGCACGCGGGCGGCGAGGGCGGCATCTTCTTCGGCGACGGCCATCAGGGTTTGCGCCGTCCATTCCGCCGATTGGGCGTGGCTGTCCCAGCGCATGGCGGGAATGGGCGCCGGAGACTTGGTCGAGACATCAGGGGACTGCATCGTGCAGCCTGCAATCGCAGTCATCATCAGCGCCCCGAAGATCCCGGCCTTGACAGTCATGTGCAACCCTGCAGCGGCGACGCGTCCATGCGCGACGGGGTGGTTTTCGCCCGACTCCTGCCTTTGCGGCAAGTCGCGAGATTCCGCTTGCGCGGAAATCCGCCCGCCGCGCCTTGCCCGGCGGAACCGGGCGACCTATGAAGGGGGCAAGTTTGCAAGGGGACTGCGATGCTTGACCTGACCTATGAAGCGCCGAAACCCAAGGTGATTTCCGGGGCGAAACATGACTGGGAACTGGTGATCGGCATGGAAATCCATGCGCAGGTTTCCTCGAATGCCAAGCTGTTTTCGGGCGCCTCGACCGGGGTGGGGGCAGAGCCGAACAGCCATGTGAGCTTTCGTGGATTGCGCGATGCCGGGGATGTTGCCGGTCATCAATGAATACTGCGTGGAGCAGGCGGTGCGCACGGGCCTTGGCATCAAGGCGGCGATCAATCTGCGGTCGGCCTTTGACCGCAAGAATTACTTCTATCCCGACCTGCCGCAGGGCTATCAGATCAGCCAGCTGTATCACCCCATCGTGGGTGAGGGCGAGGTTCTGGTGGAGATGGGGCCGGGTGTGGCGCGGCTGGTCAGGATCGAGCGTATCCATCTGGAACAGGATGCGGGCAAGAGCATTCATGACATGGATCCGGCCATGTCTTTCGTCGATTTCAACCGCACCGGCGTGGCCCTGATGGAGATCGTATCCCGCCCCGATATCCGCGGCCCGGAAGAGGCGGCGGCCTATGTGGTGAAGCTGCGCCAGATCCTGCGCTATCTGGGCACCTGCGATGGCAATATGCAGAACGGCAATCTGCGGGCGGATGTGAACGTTTCGGTCTGCCGGGTGGGGCAATACGAGAAGTATCAGGAAACGCAGGATTTTTCGCATCTGGGCACGCGGTGCGAGATCAAGAACATGAACTCCATGCGGTTCATCCAGCAGGCGATCGATTACGAGGCGCGGCGCCAGATCGCCATTGTGGAAGATGGCGGTTCGGTGGTGCAGGAGACCCGGCTGTATGATCCCGACAAGGGCGAGACGCGGTCGATGCGCAGCAAGGAAGAGGCGCATGATTACCGCTATTTCCCTTGCCCGGACCTGCTGCCGCTGGAGATCGAACAGGATTGGGTCGATGATATCGCGGCGCGGATGCCGGAACTGCCGGATGCCAAGAAGGCGCGGTTCATGGGCGATTTCGGGCTGACGGATTACGACGCGAATGTGCTGACGGTGGAGCTGGAGGCGGCGGCGTTTTTCGAGGCGGTGGCGCAGGGGCGCGATGGCAAGACGGCGGCGAACTGGGTCATCAACGAGCTGTTTGGCCGGCTGAACAAGGAGGGCCATTCCATCGCGGAAAGCCCGGTATCGGCGGCGCAGCTGGGGGGTATGCTGGATCTGCTGGCCAAGGGCGAGATCACCGGCAAGATGGCCAAGGAGCTGTTCGAGATCCTGTGGACGGAAGGCGGCGATCCGGCCGAGGTGGCAGCGGCGCGTGGCATGAAGGCGGTGACCGATACCGGCGCCATCGAGAAGGCGCTGGATGATCTGATTGCCGCCAATCCGGCGCAGGTGGAGAAGGCCAAGGTCAATGCGAAGCTGGCGGGCTGGTTCACTGGGCAGGTGCTGAAGGCCACGGGCGGCAAGGCCGATCCGGCGGTGGTGAATGCCATGGTTGCGCAGAAGCTGGGCCTGTGATTCGCAGGTAGAGGATGGGGAAGGGGCGCCTGCGGGCGCCCTTTTGTTATGTGCGGCACCCCTCACCCCGGCCCTCTCCCCCGAGGGGAGAGGGGGCGCGGCGACCGGCGTTGCGTGGGGGGACATTGCAGAAGTCGGCAGATGGTAGCGCCCCCTCTCCCCTTGGGGGAGAGGGTAGGGTGAGGGGGCAGCCCAGATGCAGAAAGGGGCACCCGTGGGGGTGCCCCTTTCGCTTGTGGCCGGTCGAGGAGGTGACTGGCCGCCATTCCGGGCCGCCAGTCCGGGCCGATCAGTCGGCGGCCAGAACATCATCGGTGAAGGCGGGCGGCAGGTTGTTGGCGTGTTTTTCCACCGGGCGCGGGTTGCCTTCCAGCGCGTCATTCAGCGCGGCCATGTCCAGCTCGCCTTCCCAGCGGGCGACGACCAGCGTGGCCACGGCATTGCCGATGAAATTGGTCAGCGCCCGCACTTCGGACATGAAGCGATCCACGCCGAGGATCAGCGCCATGCCGGCCACCGGCACGGTGGGCACCACCGACAGCGTGGCGGCCAGGGTGATGAAGCCTGCGCCGGTGATGCCGGCGGCACCTTTCGACGACAGCATGGCGACGGCCAGCAGCAGGATTTCCTGCCCCAGCGTCAGTTCAGTATTCGTGGCCTGGGCGATGAACAGCGCGGCCATGGTCATGTAGATATTGGTGCCATCAAGGTTGAAGCTGTAGCCGGTGGGCACGACCAGACCCACGACCGAGCGCGAGGCGCCCGCGCGTTCCATCTTTTCGATCAGCGAGGGCAGGGCGGCCTCGGAGGACGAGGTGCCCAGCACCAGCAGCAGTTCTTCCTTCAGGTATTTCACCAGCTTGAAGATGGAAAAGCCATTGTAGCGGGCCACGGCACCCAGAACCACGGCGACGAAGAGGAAGGCGGTCAGGTAGAAGCAGGCCACCAGGAAGGCGAGGTTGACCACCGAACCGATGCCATATTTGCCGATGGTGAAGGCCATGGCGCCAAAGGCACCGACGGGGGCGGCCTTCATCAGGATCGCCACCAGCTTGAAGATCGGGAAGGTGAGCGCCTGCATGAAATCATAGACCGGCTTGCCCTTTTTCCCGATCATCGACAGCGACAGGCCGAACAGGATGGCGACGAACAGCACCTGCAGGATATTGCCTTCGGCAAAGGCGCCGACCAGCGTGGTGGGGATGATGCCCATCAGGAAGCCGGTGATGGTGCTTTCATGGGCCTGATCGGCATATTTCGCCACGGCGGCGGCATCCAGCGTGGCCGGATCAATGTTCATGCCCGCGCCCGGCTGCACCAGATTGGCGACCACCAGGCCCACCACCAGCGCGAGGGTGGAGAAGGTGAAGAAATACAGCATCGCCTTGCCTGCGACGCGGCCGACCTTTTTCATGTCGGACATGCCGGCAATGCCGGTGGCCACGGTCAGGAAGATCACCGGGGCGATGATCATCTTCACCAGTTTCACGAAGGCATCGCCCAGCGGTTTCAGGCTGGCGCCAAGATCGGGGTAGAAATGGCCCAGCAGGATGCCTGCGGTGATGGCAGCCAGAACCTGCACATAAAGCTGGGTATAGAAGGGTTTCGCCCCCTGCGGGGCGTGGCTGTCGATCTGCATTGGGTGATCCCTCCCTCGGGCATAATGGCCCATGTCTGACGGGCTTGGGACGGGGCTAATGCCTTGGCGGGACGTGCAACAGTTGCGGGTTTCCACAGGCGGCGGCATTTGCCGGGGGTGGAACGGGCAGGCGCCGTGGCATATTTCTGCCTGTATCCGGGCATTTGCGGGGGGTGGCCATGTTCAAGGTTGCGCCCCGGCAAGAGGCTTTCTATTGCTTGACGCTGGTGGTCCGCAGGGCTGGGGCGCCGGTTGCAGCCTGTCCTGCCTGCGCGGGGAAATGCTGCTGCGACGGTCTTCCCGTGCCCCGCGCCACAAGTGATTCGGCCGGAGCCAGCAGAATGCAGCAATATGAATACAAGGTCGTTCCCGCCCCGAAACGGGGGGCCAAGCATCGCGGTCTGAAGACCACGCAGGACCGGTTTGCCTTTGCCCTGACCGAGCTGATGAATGACATGGCGCGCGACGGGTGGGAATATCTGCGCGCCGATGCGCTGCCCTGCGAAGAAAAGGTTGGCCTGACCGGACGCAGCACCAGCTTTCACAACCTGCTGGTGTTCCGCCGTGGGCTGGCCGCTGTTGCGGCCCGGCCCGTGGTTGCGCCTGCAGCGCCGACAGAGGCGGTGAAGCCCGAGCCGGGCGCGCTGCCGCCGCTGCGGCTTGGCCCTGCCGTGGCAGAGCAGGGGCCCGCCCCGGTGGTGGGCGCTGCCAAGCCGGGCGTTGCGGCGCAGTGATCAGCCGCGCGCCGTGGCCTGAGCTGTAGTCAGAGCCTGGGGCAGGGCGGCGGCGAAAGCGGCGAGGGCCGCCGCATGGCCACAGCTGACCCGGATGCAGCGGTCATGCGGGGCGACGAAGGGCATCCGCACGAAGATGCCGCGCGCCACCAGATCGCGCAGCACGGCCCGGGCAAAATCGCCATCGTGGCCACAGTCGATAGTGACGAAATTGGTGGCCGAGGGCAGGGCGGTCAGCCCGTTGTCGGCGGCGATCCGGGCAAGGGTGGCGCGGGCCTCTGTCACCTGTTCGCGCACCTGATCCAGCCAGTCCTGATCGGCCAGCGCCGCCAGCGCGCCCGCCTGCGCAATGCGGCCCATCCCGAAATGGTTGCGCACCTTGTTGAAGGCCGAAACCAGCCCCGGTGCGGCAATGGCATAGCCCACCCGCAGCCCGGCCATGCCATAACCCTTTGAAAATGTGCGGAAGCGGATCACCCGCGGGTCATCTGCGGCAATCTCGGCCGCTGTGCCTGCGGGGGCCAGATCAATATAGGCCTCGTCCAGCACGAGGAGCGTGCCGGGCGGCAGCTTGTCGACCATAGCGGCGATCACGGCGCCGGGGTGATGCGAGCCCATCGGATTGTCGGGGTTCGCCAGATAGATCATTTTCGCCCCCACCTCGGCCGCGCGGGCCAGCAGGGCATCGGGGTCTTCGTGATTGCCGCGATAGGGCACCTTGTGCAGCAGGCCGCCAAAGCCCGTGACATGGAAGTTGAAGGTGGGATAGGCGCCATCCGATGTCACCACCGCATCGCCGGGGCCGACCAGCAGGCGCACCAGATAGCCCAGAAGCCCGTCGATGCCTTCGCCCACCACGATATGTGCAGGCGTCACGCCATGATGTGCGGCCAGCGCCTGCCGCAGATCGTGGTTTTCAGGATCGCCATACATCCAGACCTCGCGCGCCGCCTGTTCCATCGCGGTAATGGCACTGGGCGAGGGGCCAAACAGGCTTTCATTCGCGCCCAGCCGGGCGGTGAAGGCCTGGCCCATGATGCGTTCCTGTGTCTCTGGCCCTACAAAGGGAACAGAGGCAGGCAGGGCGGTGGCGAGCGGGGTGTAACGGGGCGTATCGGTCATGCCCGGCATAACAGCCGGAAATCAGCCGCGCTGCAAGCGGGGCAGGCCGGTGTGATGCTGCAAAATGTCGCAGGGCCGGGTTGAACCTGTCGGCATTTCAGGGCGTTATGACCGAGGGCGCAGTGCCCGCAAGACCGGGCGTGCCAAAAGCCGAGCGCGCCCCGTGCCGCAGGACAAAAATGATGATCGAGCGCAGGCCGACTTTCGCGCCTTTTGCCAACCCGGATTTCCGCCTTCTGTGGTCGGCCACGGTGATTTCGCAGCTGGGTGGGCTGATCCAGACGGTGGGGGCGGGCTGGCTGATGACCTCGTTGACCACGTCGCATCAGCTGATTGCGCTGGTGCAATCGTCGAACACGCTGCCGATCATGGTGCTGTCGCTGCTGGCGGGAGCGCTGGCCGATAATTTTCCACGCCGCAGTATCCTGATCTGGGCGCAGCTGTTTTTGCTGTTCGCCTCGGCCCTGCTGGCGGTGGTGGCGTTTCTGGGCACGATGACGCCCTGGATGCTGCTGGGCTTCACCTTTCTGATCGGCTGCGGCACCGCGCTGTACAACCCGGCCTGGCAGGCCTCGATGGGGGATATCGTCACCCGTGAGGATCTGCCGCAAGCGGTGAGCCTGAACAGCATGGGATTCAACATGATGCGGTCGGTCGGCCCGGCCATCGGCGGTTTTGTGGTGGCGACGCTGGGGGCGCCGGTGGCCTTTGCGATGAATGCCGCCAGCTATCTGCCGCTGACTGCCGCGCTGATCCGGTGGAAGCCCGCTTATCCCGAACGCCGCCTGCCGCGCGAATCCCTGGGGCAGGCGCTGTCATCTGGCCTGCGCTATGTCGCCATGTCACCGCATCTGATGCGGGTGATGCTGCGGGCCGGGCTGTTCGGCTTTGGCGCGGTATCGGTGCTGGCGATGATGCCGCTGGTGGCGCGGGATCTGCTGGGCGGATCGGCGCTGACCTATGGGGTGACGCTGGGGGCCTTTGGTCTGGGGGCCATTGGCGGCGTGCTGCTGAACGGCCCGCTGCGCGCAAGGCTAAGCAACGAGATCATCGTGCGGTCGGGCTGTCTGGCCTTTGCGCTGGGTGTGGTGGCTTTGGGGGCCAGCCGCTCGATCTGGCTGAGCGTGCCTGCGCTCTTGCTGTGCGGGGCGGCCTGGGTGATGGCGCTGTCTTTGTTCAACGTCTCGGTGCAGCTGTCTGCGCCGCGCTGGGTGGTGGGGCGGGCGCTGTCCTTCTATCAGACCGCCACTTTCGGCGGCATGTCGGTCGGCGCCTGGGTCTGGGGCATGGTGGCCGATGCGGGCGGGGCAGAGCTGTCGCTGTATTGTTCGGCCGCTGTGCTGGTGCTGGCGGCGGCGGTCGGGCTTTGGCTTTCGCTGGGCGAATTGGGGGGCATGAGCCTTGATCCTGTCGGCCCGTTCAACGCGCCGCCGCTGCGGCTTGATCTGCGCGGCCGGTCGGGGCCCTTGATGATCATGATTGATTACCGGATCGACGAGCCGGATGTGCCGGCCTTTCTGGCGCTGATGCAGGAACGTCGCCGCATCCGCCTGCGCGATGGCGCCCGCAACTGGGCCTTGCTGCGGGATCTGGAAGACCCGGATATCTGGGTGGAAAGCTATCATGTGGCCACATGGGTGGAATATATCCGCCATGTCGAGCGCCGCACCCAGGCCGATACCGCCAATCACGAGGAGCTGTTGAAGCTGCATCGCGGGCCGGGGCGCCCGGTGGTGCATCGCATGATCGAGCGCCGCACCGTGCCGCTGCCGGGCGAGATGGTGCTGAAACCCGGCAGCGATCTGCATTGACCTGAAAAGAAAAGGGGGGCTGCAAGCCCCCCATGTGCCAGAAAAAGGGAGGGGGGGCTGTCTGCCCCCCTCTGGGCCTGCGGCCCATTCACCCCCCGAGGATATTTTTGCCAAGATAAAGGCGATCAGCCGATTTCGGCCAGCCGGGCCAGCGCGGCCTGCAGTTTGGCGGCTTCGTCGCTGCGGGCCTCCAGATTGGTGCGGGCCTCGTCGATCACCTCTTCCTTGGCGCTTTCGATGAATTTGGGGTTCGAGAGGCGGGTGTTCAGCGCCGCGATCTCTTTCCCCAGCTTTTCCAGCGATTTCTGCAGCCGGGCCTTTTCGGCGGCAATGTCGATGATGCCCGCCAGCGGGATGGCGAAGCTGGCGCCCTCGGCCGCGATGGTGATCGCGCCTTTCGGGGCGGCGGCGGCATCGGTCAGGCTTTCGACGCGCGCCAGCCGTTTGATGAGCGATTCATTCCGCGCCCAGGCGCCACGCGCCTCGGCATCCATCGCGGTGGCCAGCATGTCGAGCTTCAGACCTACCGGCACATGCACCTGCGCGCGGGCCGAGCGGATATCGTCGATCAGCGTGGTGACCCAGGTCATTTCGCGGGTGGCATCGGCGTCGATCAGCTCAGTGCCATAGGCGGGCCAATCGGTATGCACCAGCATCTTCGCCCGGTTGCCGGTGGTGGCCCAGAGCTCTTCGGTGATGAAGGGCATCATCGGATGCAGCAGGATCATGCACTGATCCAGCACCCAGCCCATGGTCGCCCGGGTTTCCGCCGCCTGATCGCCATCGAACAGCGGTTTGGCAAATTCCACATACCAGTCGCAGACCTTGCCCCAGACGAAGGTGTAAAGCGCATTGGCCGCCTGATCGAAGCGGAAGTTTTCCAGCGCGTCATTCACCTCGGCCAGTGTGCGCGCGGTTTCCCCGATGATCCAGCGGTTCACGGTTGCCGTGGCGGCGGGCGGGGCCGTTTGCGTGGCATGGCCTTCCCACACCCCGTTCATTTCGGCAAAGCGGCAGGCGTTCCACAGTTTGGTGCCGAAGTTGCGATAGCCCGCGATGCGCTGGGTATCGAGCTTCAGCACACCGCCCAAGGAGGCCATGGCGGCATTGCCGAAGCGCAGCGCATCGGCGCCGTATTCGTCGATGATCTCCAGCGGGTCGATGACATTGCCCAGGGATTTGGACATCTTCTTGCCCTTGGCGTCACGCACCAGCCCGTGCAGGTAGACGGTGTGGAACGGAATGTCGTCGACCACGGCCAGCTGCATCATCATCATCCGGGCGACCCAGAAGAAGATGATATCGGCCCCGGTCACCAGAACCGAAGTCGGAAAATAGCGCGCCAGTTCCGGCGTGGTCTCCGGCCAGCCCAAGGTGCCGATGGGCCAGAGACCCGAGGAGAACCAGGTATCCAGCACATCCTCGTCGCGCCACACGGGGTAGACAAGATGCGTCGGGTCTTGCGTCAGGTTGTAGTCGGCCAGCGCCTTGGCCAGCAATTCCACCGCGGCAGCGCGGTTTTCCACCTCGACGATACGGGCATGGTTCAGCGGGCTGGGCAGCGGCGCCAGATCATCAAGGAAACGCTCGCTTACCGCGTCAAGATCGGCGGCGCAGTGATAGACCGGCTCGGCATGGTTGAAGGCGCCATCGGCGAGCAGGGCAAAGATTTCCGCCTCGTCCAGCGCATTGTCGCCCTCGTCGTCGCGGAAGCCGGTGGGCCAGATGTCCAGCCCATACCACACCGGGATCTGATGGCCCCACCACAGCTGGCGCGAGATGCACCAGGGTTCGATATTCTCCAGCCAGTGGAAATAGGTCTTCTCGCCGGATTCGGGGATGATGCGGGTGCGGCCCGTGCGCACCGCATCCAGCGCGGGGCCCACGATCTTGGCTGTGTCGACGAACCACTGATCGGTCAGCATCGGCTCGATCACCACTTTGGAGCGGTCACCGAAGGGCTGCATGATCTTCTTGGCCTCGACCACCGGTTCCAGCCGCAGATGCTCGGATCCGGTTTCGGGATCGGTCTCCTTGACCAGCGTGGTGACAGCCAGGCCGATGGCGTTGATATCGGCGATCACCGCCTTGCGCGCCTCGAACCGGTCCAGCCCGCGATATTTTTCGGGGACAAGGTTCAGGCTGTCCACCTCATTGGCATCGGTGGGCGAACCGGCGGCGATTTCGCGCGCCCGTGCCACCGCTTCGGCATAGGGGGCACCATCGGTGCGCATCTGCCCGCGGGTATCCATCAGCCGGTAGCAGGGCAGATCATGCCGCTTGGCCACCTGATAATCGTTGAAATCATGCGCGCCGGTGATCTTCACCGCGCCCGAGCCAAAGGCCGGATCAGGGTATTCATCGGCGATGATCGGGATCAGACGGTCACAAAGCGGCAGATGCACCATCTTGCCAATGATCGACGCATAGCGCGGATCCGCCGGGTTCACCGCCACGGCGCCATCGCCCAGCATGGTTTCCGGCCGGGTGGTGGCGATGGAGATGTAATCCCGCATCTCGCGCAGGATCACGGTCCCGTCTTCGTCCTTTTCCACATATTCATAGCTTTCCCCACCGGCGAGCCGGTATTTGAAATGCCACATATGCCCGGCTACTTCGATATTCTCGACCTCCAGATCGGAAATCGCGGTCTCGAAATGTGGATCCCAGTTCACCAGCCGCTTGCCGCGGTAGATCAGGCCCTTGTGATACATTTCCACGAACACCTTGATGACGGCATCGTGGAAATTGCCTGCCTCGCCCGCCGGGGCACCGGGCGCGCCCGACATGGTAAAGGCCTCGCGGTCCCAGTCGCAGCTGGCGCCAAGGCGCTGCAGCTGGCCGATGATGGTGCCGCGCGATTGCTGCTTCTGCTGCCAGACCCGGCCCAGAAAGGCCTCGCGCCCCATCTCGCGGCGCGAGGGTTCCTGGTTCTTGGCCATCTCGCGTTCGGTCACCATCTGGGTGGCGATGCCCGCATGATCGGTGCCAGGCTGCCAGAGCGTGTCATGCCCCTGCATCCGGTGCCAGCGCACCAGAATATCCTGCAGCGTGTTGTTGAAGGCATGGCCCATATGCAGGCTGCCGGTCACATTGGGCGGCGGGATCATCACGGAAAAGGCCGGGGCGCCGGGCCGGGCATTCGCCCCAGCACGGCCTGCCTTGCCCTCGATCCAGTGTTTCGAGATCCGGGCCTCGGCCTCGGCGGCATTGAAGGTCTTTTCCATCGGCATGTGGCACCCCGCTTTCTTGCTGCCGGGTTTAGCCAATGCTGCGGCCAAGGAAAAGGCTTTCGCGGCCCTTGTCTCTTTCCTCTTGGTGCAAATAGCGCCGGGCAAATTTCTTTGAAGAAATTTGCCCGGCGCTATTTGCCGCCCACCACCGCGAAATGGGCGCCCTGCGGATCCTGTGCCATGGCGATGAAGGCGCCGCCCGGCACCTCTTGCGGGCCATGAAGGATGCTGCCGCCCGTGGCTTCGATCTGTGCGATGGCGGCCGTGGCGCTGGCCACGCCGAAATAGGGCAGCCAATGCGGCGGCACATCCGGCCCCGGCAGGCCCATCATGCCGCCCAGATCCTGACCGGCGCGGCCGAAGATCTGATAATTGCCCATTTCGCCCATCGGCATGGCCTCACCCGCCGTCCAGCCGAAGATTGCGGCATAGAAGGCCAGGCCTGCCACCGGATCGGGGCTCATCAGCTCGTGCCAGTTGCCATGGCCCTGTTTCGCCTGATCGAAGGCCACGCTTTGCGGCCCCGGCACCGGCTGCAGGATGGCGAATACCGCGCCCTGCGGATCGGCCAGCACTGCATAGCGCCCGGTCTGCGGGATGTCATCCGGCCCGGCATAGACCTGCCCGCCAAGCGCCTTTGCCTGTGCGCAGGTGGCATCGCAATCCTCCACCGCGAAATAGACAGCCCAGGCGGTGGGCATACCGGCCATCGGTTCCATCATCCCGGCGACCATCGCGCCGTCGCGCAGGGCGAGGAAGTAATCGAATCCCTCCATCCCGGCATTCTGCACCTGCCAATCCAGCAATCCGCCGTAAAAGGCGGTGGCCGCAGCGATGTCGGGGGTGGTCAGCTCATACCAGCAGGGGAGGCCGTGGTGGCTCATGGTTAGGCTCCGAAGCTCAGAAGGGGGGTAAAACCGCCATAGATCATGCGTTTGCCGTCAAAGGGCATCTCTGCCATGTCGGCGGGGGACATTGCGGCCTCCATGGCCTTGTAGGCGGCGTTGCGGGTCTCTTTGTCGGGCCAGGTCATCCAGCAGAACACCACCGTCTCGTCTGCGGTCGCATCGACGGCACGCAGGAAATCGGTCTGTTTGCCGGGCGGCACGTCATCGCCCCAGCCAACCACCAGCGACAGCGCGCCAAGTTTCTGGAAGCTGGGCCACCACTTTTCCTCATGCGCGCGATAATCGTCGCGCCGGGCGGTGGGCACGGGAATCACGAAGCCGTCGATATAGGGCATGTCTTGTCCTCCTCGCTTGCATTGCCGAGGCTGGCGCTGGTAGTTATAAAAAGCAACCAAAAGTTATATGAAGTGACCAAGACCCGCCGAAGCTACAATGAAGGCTGTATCGCCGCCCATGCGCTGGATCTCGTGGGGGATCGCTGGGCGCTTCTGGTGGTGCGCGAGCTGATGCTGGGGGCGCGCCGGTTCAGCGCGCTGCGCGAGGGCCTGCCGGGGATCAGCGCCAATGTGCTGACCCAGCGGCTGGAGGGGCTGGAGGCGGCGGGGCTGGTCTGCCGTGCCATCCTGCCCGATCCTGCGCGCGTGCAGGTCTATGGGCTGACCGATGCCGGGCTGGGGCTGTGGCCGGTGCTGCGGGCGCTGTGCCACTGGGGCGCCGCGCAGCCGGGGCATGACCCGCGGCAGTTCATCTCGCCTGCTGCCTTGATGCTGTCGATGCGGGCCATGTGCGCGCGTGATCGCGCCGGGCTGCATCTGGTGCAGATGCAGCTGGGCGCGGACAGGTTCATCATTCACACCGCCGCCGGTGCCTATCGCGTGGCGCGCGGCGAATCATCCGAGTGCCGCCTGCGGTTCACTGGGCAGGCCAATGCGATGGCTGCGGCAATCTATGGCCCGCGCCCGCTGGCGGAATGCGCGCAGGGGCTGATCGGGTTTGAAGGCGATCTGGCCGAGGGGCAGGCCTTCGTCGATCTGTTCCATCTGCGCTGATGCGCACTACACGGCCCGGTCGAATTTGGTGGAGAGGTGGATCAGGCTTTCCGAGCTGACAACGCCGGTCAGCGCGCCGATCTGATCCAGCACCTGATCCAGCACCTGGGTTGACGGCGAGGCGATCTGCAGCAGCAGGTCATAGCGCCCGGAAGTGGTGAACACCTTTTCCACCTCGGCGATCGACTTCAGCCGGGTGACGATGGCGGCCTGCGCGCGGGGCTCGATCGTCAGCAGCACCGTAGCCCTGAGCCGCCCCTGCCGGGCATTTTCGCCCAGCTTCAGGGTATAGCCCGCGATCACCCCGGTGGTCTCCAGCCGTTCCAGCCGGGCCTGCACGGTGGACCGCGCGACCTTCATCCGCCGGGCCAGAGTGGCCACCGACATGCGTGCATCGGCGCTGAGAAGCCCGATGATGTTGCGATCCAGTTCATCCATGCAATTTGCCCGCCATTTTCGTCATTATGTCACCCTTACACTATATTTTTGTAGTTTTCATCGGTGAACATGTGCCCCATATGCGCATTCCACGTTTTCAGGAAAAGGGCGGCTCATACGCACCTGGCCTGGTTGTAATGACCGCGCAGGTGCAGGCTCCCGGAGAGGTTCCGGGCAATGGCCGCTTGCGTTCTATTGGCAGAAAGGACACGCCGATGGGACTTTCCAAAACGATCTGGTCCAACCCGACCGAGTATATCCGCACTGTGCGCCCGGAAAATCCGGTGCTGTTCTTTTCGCCTGCCGTGCTGCAGGCTGCGGCGCGTCGGTTCATCGACGGCTTCCCCGGCATGGTCACCTATGCGGTGAAAACCAACCCGTCCGAAGTGGTGATCGAAAACCTGTCGGCTGCCGGCATCCGCGGCTTTGACGTGGCCTCGCCCGGCGAGATGCGGCTGATCAAGCGTTTGGCGCCCGATGCCGCCATGCACTATAACAACCCCGTCCGCGCCCGTGCCGAAATTGCCGTGGCGGTGGAGCTGGGCGTGAAATCCTATTCCGTCGATTCGGCATCCGAGCTGGAAAAGCTGATCGCGCTGGTGCCTGCCGAGGGCTGCGAAATCACCGTGCGCTTCAAGTTGCCGGTGGCGGGGGCTGCCTATAACTTTGGCGCCAAATTCGGTGCCACGGTCGAGCTGTCGGCCCAGCTGCTGAAGCGTGTGGCCGAAGCCGGGTTCATCCCCTCTCTGACCTTCCATCCGGGCACGCAATGCACCGATCCCGCCGCCTGGGAGGCCTATATCCGCGCGGCGGCCGATATCGCCCGTGAGGCCGGTGTGACGATTGCCCGCCTGAACGTCGGCGGCGGCTTCCCGAACCACCGCCTGCAGGCCGTGGTGCCGCAGATCGACGAAACCTTTGCGCTGATCGACCGCGTGGCGACCGAAGCGTTTGGCGATACCCGCCCGATTCTGGTCTGCGAGCCGGGCCGTGGCCTGTGCGGCGATGCCTTCACCCATATCGCCAAGGTGAAAGCCGTGCGCGATGGCAGCCATGTGTTCCTGAACGACGGGGTCTATGGCGCGCTGGCCGAACTTCCGCTGGTGGGCATCATCGACCGGATCGAAGTTGTCGATGGCGTGGGCGCCAAGCGCAAGGGCGATCTGGCCTCGCGCATTGTCTTTGGCCCGACCTGTGATTCGGTGGACCGTATCCCGGGCGAGCTGATGCTGGCCGATGATATCGCCGAGGGCGATTATCTGGTGATCCACGGGATGGGCGCCTATTCGGTGGCCACCAACACCCGGTTCAACGGTTTTGGCGAACTGACGATTGCCACGGTATTGTCGCTTAAGGTCTGAACTGCGGCCCTCGGACCTTTGGAACGCCCGGCTGGACTTGTCCGGCCGGGCGTTTAGCATTGGACCTCTGGCAGAAGGGGGTGCAATGCAGAAGGCAGGGCAGGGGCGCAGGGGGCCGGGGCTGGTGGGCATATGGCGCTGATCGACTGGCTGTTGCAATGGATCCGCCGCCGCCCGGTGGCGCAGACCGATCCGGCAGATGCGCCGCCGCGCGGGGTGCAGCGCGGGCAGGTGGATCATGTGATCGTGCTGGATGGCACGCTGGCCTCGCTGCATCCGGGGCATGAAAGCAATGCAGGCCGCGCGTTCCAGCTGATGCGCGAAACTGTGCCGGGCAGCAATCGCCGCAGCCTGTATTACGAACCGGGGCTGCAGTGGCAGGGCTGGGCCGATACGCTGGATGTGATGCAGGGGCGGGGCATCAACCGGCAGATCCGCCGGGCTTATGGCCATCTGTGCAGCCATTATCGTGCTGGCGACCGCATCTTCCTGTTCGGCTATTCGCGCGGCGCCTATGCGGTGCGCAGTCTGGCCGGGGTGATCGACCGGGTGGGGCTGCTGCGCCATGATATGGCGACCGAACGCAATGTCACGCTGGCCTATCGCCATTATGAGCGCAATCCCGACAGTGACGCGGCCCGCGCCTTTGCCCGCGCCAACTGCCATGTGACGGCGCCGATCCAGATGCTGGGGGTCTGGGATACCGTAAAGGCGCTGGGCCTGCGTCTGCCGCTGCTGTGGATGCTGACCGAGGGGCGGCATGCCTTTCACAACCACCAGCTTGGCGCGTCCATCCGCCACGGCTTTCATGCGCTGGCCCTGCATGAAACGCGCGAGGTGTTCACCCCGGTGCTGTGGGATTGCCCGCCGGGATGGGAGGGCAATGTGGAACAGGTGTGGTTTCGCGGCGCGCATGGCGATGTGGGCGGCCAGCTGGGCGATTTCGAGGCGGCGCGGCCGCTCGCCAATATCCCGCTGGTCTGGATGCTGGAACGGGCCGAGGCCTGTGGCCTGCCGCTGCCTGCGGGCTGGGCTGACCGTTTTCCCCGCGATCCGCTGGCGCCGATGGTGGGCACCTGGCATCGTTTTGGGGCGGCCTTTCTGCTGCGCAAGGCGCGGGTGGTGGGGCGCGACCGTTCGGAACGCATCCACCCCGATGCCCTGCGGGCCGAACCGAAGCGCAGCCTGTTCCGGCGGCTGCGCCCTAGCTCAAAATGATGCAGGTGGTTGATCCGGTGGCATAGACCCGGCCATCTTCCGCACCGCGGATCGTGGCATGGGCCACGGCGGTGGACCGGCCCGCGTGATCCAGCAGGCCTTCAGCCTCCATCTCCATGCCGATGGGCAGGGCGCGGGTGATATTCACCTTGTATTCCAGTGTCGTATACCAGCGCCCCTGTGGCACGGCGGTCATCACCGAACAGCCCAGTGCCGTATCCAGCACTGTGCCATACCAGCCGCCATGCACGCCGCCGAAGGGGTTGGTGTGCTGGAACCCGGGCTTGCCGCGCAGGGTGACGCGGCCGGGTTCGACGCTGGTGATGTGATAGCCCATCAGCGCGGCAATGGTGGGATGCGGGATTTCGCCCGCCAGCATGGCCTGCATGAACTGCAGCCCAGACATGGCAAGCAGTTGATCGCGGGTCAGCAGATCGGCGGGGCTTTGGGCAAAAAGGGGTGCTTGGGTCATGATGTTTTGTGGCAAGCGCGGGCCTGGCTGTCGAGGGGGGCGGGATCGTGTGACGCAGCGTCAGATCAGCGGGCCAAACCGGACCCAGAGCCAGACAAGACCGAACAGCACCGGCTGGTGTATCAGATAGACGGCCAGCGAATGGCGGCCCGGCCAGGCGAGCCAGGTCGGCCCGTCAATCCGCGCCAGCCGGGGCCAGAGCGGGTTGCAGATCCGGCCCGCGGCCACACCCAGCAGAAAGGGGCCGAACCACGGGATCAGCGGTTCAAGATCGACGGACATCACCGGCACGGTATGCAGCCCGATCCAGTAGAAGCCGGGGTGATTCAGCTGCACCAGGGGCGGCAGCACATAAGATGCCGCGATGATGGCCGTCCCCAGCACCGCCACCAGCACGCCAGGCAGCCGCAGGAAACCCAGCCCCAGCAGGCTGGAGGCCGCGATGCAATGCAGGATGCCGAAGAACACGAACCAGCCGGGCAGGGCGAACCATGTCGCCACGCTTACCAGCGCGGCTGCTGCCACGATCTTGCCCCAGCGTCGCCAGAAGGCGCCCCAGCGGATCCCCCGCCCATGCGCCAGCCACAGGCCCAGACCGGCCAGAAACAGGAATGTCCCGGCAATGGCGCGGGCATAGCCATAGAAGAAGCCGGAAACCGCTGTTCCCGGTGGCACAAGGCCGAACATCTGCAGATCATAGGTGAAATGATAGCTGGCCATCGCCAGCAGGGCCGCTGTGCGCGCCACATCCAGTACCCAGATCCGCCCCGCCATGTTCTGCCCCTTTTGCCGTGCCCCTTCCTGCCATGGCAGGCGGCAAAGCGAAAGGGCAGCCCGAGGGCTGCCCTTTGCACGATGGTCTGCCGCCTTAGCGGTGACGCACATCCACATAATCGCGGAAGGCCGAGCCGGTATAAAGCTGGCGCGGGCGACCGATCTTGCCGGTCGGATCCGAGATCATCTCTTTCCACTGGCTGATCCAGCCCACGGTGCGCGACAGCGCGAAGATCGGCGTGAACATCGAAGTGGGGAAGCCCATCGCATCAAGGATGATGCCCGAATAGAAATCGACGTTCGGATACAGCTTCTTGGATACGAAATATTCGTCTTCCAGCGCGATCCGCTCCAGCTCCTTGGCGACCTGCAGCGTCGGGTTGTTGTGCACGCCCAGCAGGTCCAGCACTTCGTCGGCGGATTCCTTCATCACCTTGGCGCGCGGATCGAAGTTCTTGTAGACGCGGTGGCCAAAGCCCATCAGGCGGAACGGATCATTCTTGTCCTTGGCCTTGCGGATATATTCCGGGATGCGATCCACGGTGCCGATTTCGCGCAGCATTTCCAGACAGGCCTGGTTGGCGCCGCCATGGGCCGGGCCCCAGAGGCAGGCGATGCCGGCCGCGATGCAGGCAAACGGGTTGGCGCCCGAAGACCCGGCCAGACGCACGGTCGAGGTAGAGGCGTTCTGTTCGTGATCGGCGTGCAGGGTCATGATCCGGTCCATGGCCTTGGCCAGGATCGGGTTCACCACATAATCTTCGCAGGGCACGGCAAAGCACATGTGCAGGAAGTTCGCCGCATAGCCGAGCGAGTTCTTCGGATAGACGAAGGGCTGGCCGATCGAGTATTTATAGGCCATCGCCGCGATGGTCGGCAGCTTGGCGATCAGGCGGATGGCGGCAACCTCGCGCTGCCACGGATCGGTGATATCGGTGCTGTCGTGATAGAAGGCCGACATCGCGCCGACCACGCCCACCATGGTGGCCATCGGATGCGCATCACGACGGAAACCGCGGAAGAAGTTGTGCATCTGTTCATGCACCATGGTGTGACGGGTCACACGCTGTTCGAAATCCTTCAGCTGGGTGCCGGTCGGCAGTTCGCCGTAGAGCAGCAGGAAGCAGACTTCGAGGTAGTTGGACTGTTCCGCCAGCTGGTCGATCGGATAGCCACGGTGCAGCAGCTCGCCCTTGTCGCCGTCGATATAGGTGATCGCGCTGTCGCAGGCGGCGGTAGAGGTAAAGCCGGGGTCATAGGTGAAAACGTCGGCCTGGCCGTAAAGCTTGCGGATATCCAGAACGTCGGGACCGAGCGTGCCCGAGTAGATCGGCAATTCGATGACCTTGTCATCAATCGTCAGCGTAGCGGTCTTGGTCGGTTCTGCCATCTCACATCCCTCTGCGTTGGCGTGCGACGCCGTAATGGCGCCGCGGCGATATTCAACCGGCAGAGGGTGCAGCAATCAGGCCGCCGCATCCTCCAGCCGCGCAATCGTTTCGTCCTGACCGATGACCAGCATCATGTCATAGACGCTGGGGCTTACCGTGCGCCCGGCCAGGGCCGCGCGCAGGGGGGCGGCCAGCTTGCCGAAGCCTATGCCGTTTGCCGCGGCAGCCCCGGTGAGAATGGCCTCAAGATCGTCCTTCGTCCAGCTAGCATTTCGCAGCTGCGGCGTCAACGATTTCAGTATACCACGGGATACCGCATCAAGCGCCTTTTCCGCAGCCTCATCCCGCGCGATGGGCCGGGAGGCCATGATATATCGTGCTTTATCAAGAAGTTCCGGGAAGGTTTTGGCCCGTTCCTTGAGGCTGGCCATACCGCTCTGCATCAGCGCACGCTGACTGTCCGTCAGGGTGGGTTGACCGGAGACTGCGAGGAAAGCTTCCAGTTCATGCAGCAGTGCAGCGTCATCGCTGGCAGCGATGTGCTGCCCGCAGAGATTCTCCAGTTTCTTGAAATCCAGCCGGGCGGGTGCGCGACCGATTCCCTTCAGGTCAAACCATTCGGTGGCCTGTTCGGTGGTGAAGAATTCGGCATCACCATGCGCCCAGCCCAGCCGGGTCAGGTAGTTGCGCATCCCGGCGGCCGGATAGCCCATCACCTGATATTCCTCGACCCCCAGCGCACCATGGCGCTTCGAAAGCTTCTTGCCATCCGGCCCATGGATCAGCGGGATATGCGCCCAGACCGGCACGGCCCAGCCCATGGCATCATAGATCATCTGCTGGCGCGCCGCGTTCACCAGATGGTCGTCGCCACGGATCACATGGGTCACACCCATGTCGTGATCGTCCACCACCACGGCCAGCATATAGGTCGGCGTACCGTCCGACCGCAGCACGATCATGTCATCCAGCGTTTCGTTCTTGATGACCACGCGGCCCTGCACCTGATCGTCTATCACCGTTTCACCATCACGCGGGGCCTTCATGCGGATGGCGAAAGGCGCATTGGGATGGGTGGCCGGATCGGCATCGCGCCAGGGGCTTTGAAACACGGCATAGCTGCCACGGGCCTCGGCCTCGGCGCGGAAGGCGTCGATTTCTTCCCTGGTGGAAAAGCACTTGTAGGCCGTACCGCGCGCCAGCATCTGATGCGCCACCTCGGCATGGCGTTCGCGGCCTTCGAACTGGCTGACCACATCGCCGTCCCAGTCCAGCCCCAGCCAGGTCAGCCCGCGCAGGATGGCGGCCGTGGCCTCGGGGGTGGAGCGTTCGCGGTCGGTATCTTCGATCCGCAGCAGGAACTTGCCGCCCCGGCCCCGCGCAAACAGCCAGTTGAACAGCGCCGTCCGGCCACCACCGATATGCAGATAGCCGGTGGGCGAGGGGGCGAAACGGGTGACGACGGGCGAGGTCATGGTGGGTTAACCTTTCAGAAACTCTGTGCGCGCTAGGCTTGCTGCGGTTGATAGGCGAGCGGAGGGGCAGAAACAAGGTGCGCGGTCTGGTGCTGCCCATGCTGTTCTGGCCGCTGCAGGCGCTGGCAGAGGCACGGGGGATCCTGTTTCCTTGGGTTCCGGTCTTCTTGGCCTGCGGGATCGGCCTGTGGTTCGGGCTTTTGCATGAACCGGGCGCAGGCTTCTATCTGGCAGCAGCTCTGGTGGTTCTGGCCTGTACCGTGTTGATTTGGCTTGGGCCAGAGGCGGGGCATCCGGTCTGGGTGGCCATCGGCTGTGTGGCGGCGGGGCTGC
Source organism: Gemmobacter sp. (assembly GCA_034519525.1). Classification (GTDB taxonomy): domain Bacteria; phylum Pseudomonadota; class Alphaproteobacteria; order Rhodobacterales; family Rhodobacteraceae; genus Gemmobacter. The sequence goes on from JAXHOJ010000061.1 coordinate 43,286, forward strand.
TGCTGGCGGGCGCGCGGGCGCATCTGGTGGCCGCGCCCGTGCTGGATTTTCGCTATTACGGGCCGGTGCAGGGGCGGATTATCGGGATTGATCGGTCACAATCCGATGCCTTGCGCCTGACGCTGGACCGGCTGGTGCTGCAGGATGTGCGGCCGGCGCGGCTGCCCGTCAAGGTGCGCATTTCCCTGCACGGGCCGCAGCATCTGAACCCTGAACCGGGGCAGATCGTTCAGTTGACGGCGCATCTTTCCGGCCCCGAAGGCCCGGTGGAGCCGGGCGGATTTGATTTCCGCCGCATGGCCTGGTTTCTGCAACTGGGCGCGGTGGGCTATGCCCGCACGCCGGTGATGCTGTGGTCGGAACCCGCGCCGCGCGAACAGCTGGTGAACCGGATGCGCAGCCGATTGTCTGCCGGGGTTCAGGCCGCGATACCCGGTGATGCCGGGGCCTTTGCCGCAGGGGTGATGACGGGCGACCGTTCGGGGCTGAGCTTACCTGCGGTAGAGGCGTTGCGGGCCTCAAGTCTGGCCCATCTTCTGGCGATTTCCGGCATGAACATGGCGTTTCTGACAGGCTTTGTCTTTGGCTTCATCCGCACGGGGGTGGCATTGGTGCCGCCTGTGGCGCTCCGGGTGAATGCCAAGAAAATTGCGGCCGTGATCGCGCTTGGCGTCGCATTTTTCTATCTCCTGCTGTCCGGGTCCAATGTGGCCACCGAACGCGCCTTTCTGATGATATCGGTCATGCTGGGGGCAGTGCTGCTGGACCGCCGCGCGCTGTCTTTGCGCAGCGTTGCGCTTTCGGCGGTGGCTCTGCTGGCGATCAAGCCCGAAAGCCTGCTGGATGCCGGATTCCAGATGTCGTTCGCGGCCACCACCGCGCTGATTGCGGGGTTCGGCGCGCTGGAGGGGGGCATGTTGCATGGCCGGATCCCGCGTTGGGTGCTGCCGCTGTTCACACTGGTTCTGTCATCGGCACTGGCGGGGGTGGCAACAGCGCCTTTCGGGGCCGCGCATTTCAACCGGATCGCGGATTTTGGCTTTGTGGCGAATCTGTTGACTGTGCCGGTGATGGGGGCTGTGGTGATGCCTGCCGGGGCGCTGGCCGCACTGCTGGCGCCGATCGGGCTGGCGGCGCCTGCCCTTTGGGTGATGGGGCTGGGCTGCGAATGGATTCTGGCGGTGGCCCATCTGGTGGCGGGATGGGAGGGCGCGGTGACGGCCGTGCCCGCGCCGGGGCCATGGGTGCTGCCGCTGATCGCCGGGGGGGGTATCTGGCTGTCGGTCTGGCGGGGCTGGCTGCGCGGGTTGGGGTTGGTGCCGCTGGCGGCGGCGCTGGCGATCTGGGCCAATACCGAACGCCCGCTGCTGCTGATCGCGCCGGATGCCGGGCTTGTGGGGCTGATGGGGCCGGAAGGGCGGGCGTTGCCCTCTGCCCGCGGGGCAGGCTTTGCCGCGCGAAGCTGGCTGGAAAACGATGGCGATCTGGCAGAGCAGGCGACGGCGGCCAATCGCCCGGGGTTCAGCGGCCCCCCCGGTGGCCGGATGTTCCAGATCGCGGGCCTGGCTGGGGTGCATCTGAAGGGAAAAGGTGCCCTTGACCGGCTGGATCAGGCCTGCCGCGATGGCGCGCTTGTCATCATCGCCGCAGAGGTTGCGCCGCGCCCGGCAGATTGCCACATTCTGGATCGTGGTATTCTGGCCCGCAGCGGTGGCCTTGCCGTGGACCTGGATCAGGGGCAGCTTCTGTTGCGCCCGGCGAACAGCCAGCGCCGCATATGGGCGCCTGACAGACCTCGCAAAGGGCGGCCTGAGGCTTTGCTGCCTGCGGCCATTCGCCTGGCAGGGGATCAGTAGCTGCGGATCAGCCCGACCAGACGCCCCTGCACCTTGACCATATGGTCGGGCAGCAGACGGGTTTCATAGGCAGGGTTTGCCGCCTCCAGTGCAATGAGGTTGCCCTTGCGGCGAAAGCGTTTCAGCGTCGCCTCGCTATCTTCAACCAGCGCCACGACGATATCGCCATTCTCTGCCGTGGTCTGTTCGCGGATGACGACGATATCGCCATCGTTGATCCCGGCCTCGATCATCGAATCGCCCCGCACCTCCAATGCGTAGTGCTGCGCATTGGTCGACAGCATCGACCCTGGCACCGCGATATGATGCGAGATTTCCAAAATCGCCTCGATCGGGACGCCAGCGGCAATCCGGCCCATCACCGGCAGTTCCAGCGCATGAACCGCGGTCACCGGCAGGGCCGTGCGGGGTTGCGGCGGCGGGGGGGGCGGGGTTTCCACCAGGCGGGGGGTAAAGCCCGGGCGTTCCATCGCCTCGGGCAGTTTCACGATTTCGATGGCACGGGCGCGGTGGGCCAGACGGCGGATGAAGCCGCGTTCTTCCAGCGCAGTAATCAGCCGGTGGATGCCGGATTTCGACCGCAGATCCAGCGCCTCTTTCATCTCGTCGAAGGAAGGCGGCACGCCGTCAAGATCCATACGGACCCGGATGAAATCCAGCAGTTCCAGTTGTTTGCGCGTCAGCATCTGCCAGATCCCCTTCGCCCTGCCGGGTGGTGTTGACTTTATGTTCTGCCCGTGTTCCCGGTTTGTGTCAAGGCCTGCGCCTTACAATGGCAGGTATTCCACCATTTCGCCTGCCTGCCGCATCCCATCGCCCAAAGGCCGGATCAGCAGGACATCGGCGGCACAAAGCACGGTCAGCAAAGCGGAATCCTGCTGGTCGAAGGGGGTGATGACCGGCAGGCCTTCGCCCGCAGACAGCAGGGCGCGCATGTAATGGGTGCGCGGCCCGGTGGCGGTGACATCGGCGCCCAAAACGGCGTGGCGCGGCTGCGGTGCGGGGGACGGATCGCCCTGCATGGCGCGCAGCAGCGGCAGCAGAAACAGATGCGCACAGACGATGGCCGAGACCGGATTGCCCGGCAGCCCCAGCATCGGCACGCCGCGCAGGCGCCCCGCCATCAGCGGCTTTCCCGGGCGCATGGCGATCTTGTAGAAGGCGCGCTCCATCCCCAGGTCGGTGGCGACCTTCGCCACCAGATCGTGATCGCCGACCGAGGCGCCGCCGATCGTCACCAGCAGATCGGCACCTTCCGCCAGATCGAACACGGCGCGGAGGCTGGCCTCTGTATCCCGCGCGATGGGCAGAAGCCGCGCCTCGGCCCCGGCAGCCTCTGCCAAGGCCTTGATAGCAAAAGAGTTCGAGGCGATGATCTGATCTGGCCCCGGTTCTTCGCCCGGCATCACCAGCTCATCGCCGGTGGCAATGATCGCCACCACCGGGCGCCGCCGCACCGCCACCTGTGCGACATTCATCGCGGCCAGCAATGCCAGATCGTTCGGCCCCAGCCGCTTTGGCACCACCTGCTGCCCGATGGCGAAATCGGCGCCACGCGGGCGGATATTGTCATTGACCGAGGCGGTGGCGATGGTGATCCGGTCACCCTCGCGCGTCACATCCTCTTGTAGCACCACTTTCACGGCACCTGCAGGCACCGGGGCGCCGGTGAAGATGCGCAACGCCTCGCCCGGGCCGATCTGGCCGGCAAAGCCATGGCCCGCGCCCGCCTCGCCGATCACGCGATAGCCCGCGCCCAAAGGCGCCGCATCCGCCACCGCATAACCATCCATGGCCGAGGCGGCAAAGGGCGGCTGATCGCGCCGCGCCACCGCCGGTTCGGCCATCCAGCGCCCGCAGGCCGCCTGCAGTGGCACGCGCTCCACCGGCATCACCGATGCCAGCGCCAGTACCCGGGCCAGTGCCTCTGCAACCGAAATCATTCCTGCGCCTCGTATCGCCCGGATTTGCCACCATCCTTCAGAACCAGCCGGATTCCCTCGATCTGCATGGATTTTTCTACCGCCTTCACCATGTCATAGATGGTCAGGCAGGCCACGGAAACGGCGGTCAGCGCCTCCATCTCGACCCCGGTCTGGCCCGAGGTCTTGACCGTCGCCTCCACCACCACACCCGGCAGCGCGGGATCAGGGCGCAGCTCCAGCGCAACCTTGGTGATGGGCAGCGGATGGCACAGCGGGATCAGATCGGCAGTGCGCTTGGCCCCCATGATGCCCGCCAGCCGCGCCACCGCCAGAACATCGCCCTTCTTGGCCCGGCCTTCGGTAATCATCGCCAGCGTTTCGGCACTCATTCGCACGGCGCCGCGGGCCACGGCCAGCCGGTCTGTCACCGGCTTGCCCGACACATCGACCATATGGGCATGGCCTCCGTCATCGAAATGCGTGAGGCCCGCCATTCAGGCCCCCTGCCGCGAGATCTTGGGGTTGGCCAGCAGCGCGCGTGTGGCGCCCGCCACATCCTCCTGCCGCATCAGGCTTTCGCCGATCAGGAAGCAGCGCGCGCCGTAATCCGCCATATCTGCCAGATCGGCGGGGGTATAAAGCCCGCTTTCACAGACGATCAGCCGGTCTTCCGGCACCCGCCGCGCCAGATCGCGCGTGGTGTCCAGCGTCAGCTCGAACGTATGCAGATTGCGGTTGTTGATGCCGATCAGCGGCGATTTCAGAAGGGATGCGCGTTCCAGCTCGGCCCGGTCATGCACCTCGATCAGCACATCCATGCCGAGTTCGAACGCCGCCGCCTCCAGCTCTGCCGCCTGCGCATCTTCCAGCGAGGCAAGGATCAGCAGGATGCAATCGGCCTTCAGCGCGCGGGCTTCGACCACCTGATAGGGGTCATAGACGAAATCCTTGCGCAGGCAGGGCAGGGCGGTGGCATCATGCGCCGCCACCAGATAGGCATCGGCCCCTTGAAACGAAGGCCCGTCGGTCAGCACCGAAAGACAGGTGGCCCCGCCCTCCTCATAGGCCTTTGCCAGCGCGGGCGGATCGAAATCGGCGCGGATCAGGCCTTTCGACGGGCTTGCCTTCTTGATTTCGGCAATCAGGCCATAGCCTTGCGCCGCCGCACTGCGCAAGCTGCGGGCAAAGCCGCGCGGGGCAGGGGCCGCCTTGGCGGCGCGCTCCACTTCGGCCAGCGGCACGGCGGCCTTCCGGGCGGCCACGTCTTCCAGCTTGTAAGCCTTGATGCGGTCGAGAATGGTGCTCATGTCGGTCTCCTTGGCTTAGTGGTAGCGTGGCGCGGCCGGGTTGAAAACCCGTGGCTTCAGGCCGCCCAGTCGATCTGCGCTTCGCCCTGTTCGGTCAGCCAGTGATTCACCCGGCTGTAGGGGCGTGACCCGAAGAAGCCGCGATAGGCTGCCAGCGGCGAGGGATGGGCGCTTTCCACGAACAGATGCCCGTCGCGCGGCAGTTTCGCGCAGGCCTTCTGCGCCGGATTGCCCCACAGCACGAAGGCGCGCGGCCCGTCCGCTGCAACGCCCTGCAGGATCTGCCGCACCAGCACCTCCCAGCCCCAGCCCTTGTGGCCATGCGCCCGGCCCAGCGGTACCGTCAGCACCGAATTCAGCAGCAGGACACCCTGCCGCGCCCAGCCCGACAGATCGCCGTCACGCTTGTCAATGCCCAGATCTGATTGCAGTTCCACCAGCATATTGCGCAGCGAATCCTGCGGCCTTTCGCCGGGCGGGAAGGAAAAGGCGAGGCCAGTGGCGCGGCCGGGTGTGTGATAGGGGTCTTGCCCCAAGACCACCACCCGCACCGATGCACGCGGCGTCAGGTCCAGTGCGCGGAAAATGTGCCGCGGCTGCCAGTCGTCCTGCCCCGCCAGCCGTGCCGCCAGCGCGGGCCATTCATTGCGGAAAAATGGCAGGTCCGCCCAATCGGCCGGTGCTGTGGCAATGGGTGCCGGGTCAGGCATTGGTCAGCGCAACCAAAGCCTCAACCTTCTGCAAAGCCCTGCCAGAATCGATCGAATCCCGCGCGATCTCAACGCCTTCCGGCAGGCTCGCCGCTTTGTCGGCCACCAGCAGCGCGGCGGCAGAGTTCAGCAATACGGCATCCCGGTAGGCCCCGGCCTCGCCCTCCAGCAGACGCCGGAAGGCCGCGCCGTTTTCGGCGGGCGTGCCGCCGATGATCGCCTCGAACGGATGGGCGGGCAGGCCTGCATCTTCGGGATGCACCGAAAATTCGCGGATCACGCCGCCGTCCAGCGCCGCCACCTTGCTGGGAAGCGCGATGGAAAGCTCGTCCGTGCCATCGCCGCCATGCACCAGCCAGGCCTTTTCAGACCCCAGCGCCAGCAGCGTTTCGGCCATCGGGCGCAGCAGCGCATCGGTAAAGGCGCCGGTCAGCTGCCGTTTCACGCCGGCCGGGTTGGTCAGCGGCCCCAGGATGTTGAAGATGGTGCGCGTGCCCAGTTCGGCCCGCACCGGCCCGACATGCCGCATCGCCGGATGGTGCATCGGCGCCATCATGAAGCCGATCCCGGCCTCGAACAGGCAGCGTTCCACCGCCTCGGGGCCGATCATCACATTCAGCCCCATTTCCGTCAGCGCATCGGCGGAACCGGATTTTGACGAAAGGTTGCGGTTGCCGTGCTTGGCCACCGGCACACCCGCCCCTGCCACCACAAAGGCCGTGGCGGTGGAGATGTTCAGCGTGCCCTTGCCATCGCCGCCGGTGCCCACGATATCCATGGCACCTTCCGGCGCCCGCACCTTGTGGCATTTGGCGCGCATGACCGATGCGGCGGCGGCATATTCTTCCACCGTTTCGCCCCGCGTGCGCAGCGCCATCAGAAAGCCGCCCATCTGTGCGGGCGTCGCCTCGCCTTCAAACAGCGCGGTAAAAGCGGTTTCCGCCTCGGCCCGGCTCAGCGGCCGGCTGGCCGCGATGCCGATCAGGGGTTTCAGCCGCTCGCTCATGCGGGCACCTGCACGCGATTCAGGAAATTCTTCAGCAGTTGGTGGCCGTGTTCGCTGGCGATGCTTTCCGGGTGGAACTGCACCCCTTCAATGGGCAGCGTCTTGTGGCGCAATCCCATGATGGTGCCATCTTCCAGCCAGGCCGTCACCTCCAGGCAATCCGGCAGGCTTTCGCGTTCCACCACCAGAGAATGATAGCGAGTGGCGAGGAACGGCGAGGGCAGGCCCTTGAACACACCTTCGCCCTTGTGGTGCATCACACCCATCTTGCCATGCACGATCTCGTGGCAGCGCACGACCTTGCCGCCAAAAGCCTCGCCTATGGTCTGGTGCCCAAGGCAGACACCCAGCAGCGGGATGCCCGCCTCGGCTGCGGCAATGGTCAGCGGCAGGCAGATGCCGGCCTGCGCCGGATCGCAGGGGCCGGGCGACAGCACGATCATTTCCGGGCGCAGGGCCATCGCCTCCTGCACATTCAGCGCGTCATTGCGCAGAACGCGGATGTCGGCCCCAAGTTCGCCCAGATAATGGACGAGATTGTAGGTGAAACTGTCATAATTGTCGATCAGCAGCAGCATTGGGCCGGGCCTTGCAGAGAGGGTCGCTAAGGGGGTGAACCCCGCGCGGTGTCGCGCTATACATGGGCCGAGCGGTCGGGCGAGGTCAAGTCAAACCCGCCCGGATTGCGGGGCGCAAAGGGCAAGGGCGGGCCAACCGCCGCAGAAACAGGAGGCAGATGTGCGTGGCTTCGTATCAGGCGTGGTCTTGGGCGGTGTGGTGGCTGTGGTCGGATTTGCCATCCTGTCGGAAACGGTACTGATGCCCGTGCGCCCGGCGGCCAATGCGCCGCAGGCGCCCGTCGCGGCACCGCAGCCCGATCTTCCACAGGCGCAGGCCCCCGCCCCGGCAGGGCTAACACCCGAAGCGGTGGCCCCGACCCCCGATCAGGCCCCCGATCAGGCCCCTGAAACACAGCCGTCCTCGGCGCCAGATGCACCAGCCGAACCGCCGGAGCAGCTGCAGCCGGAACCCGCGCCTGTGCCCCCCGCGCCTGTGCCCCAGGTCAGCCCCACCCCCCCGGAAGAACCGGCCCAGCCGGAACCCGCGCCAGAGGCCGAGGCCACAGGGCCAGCGCCCGCCGATCTGCCTGCCACCGCACCGCAGCCAGCACCGCCCGAAGCCGGCGCAGAACCGGATGCCGCACCCGAATCAGCCGAACTTCCACCTCTGCCGCCGCTGACCCCGGAGGAAGAGGCGATGCTGGCCCCCTTGCCGAACGAGGTGCCGGCTGGCTCGCCTCTGGCACCAGAGCTTCCCGCTGCCGAGCCTGCCGCCCCGGCAGAGCCTGCAGCGCCTGCAGAACCCCTGCTGGATCGTCCCGAACCCGGCCTGCAAGGCACGGTTGAGGGCGTGACCACGGATCGCCTGCCGGTCATCAGCGACAGCGCGCCCTCCGAAACGCCTGCCGAAGCTCTGCCGGTGCTGGACGCCAATGCCCCGCCTGTAGAGCGCTTTGCCGCAGCTTTCGAAAACCCTCAGGGCAAGCCGATGTTCAGCGTCATCCTGATCGACGATGGCCGGCCCGCGCTGGACCGGATCGCCTTGGCCGCCTTGCCCCTGCCGGTGACCATCGCGCTTGACCCCACAGATCCGGAGGCGGCGGCTCATGCTGCCCTGTATCGCGCGGCGGGCAAGGAAGTGGCCATGCTGGCGTCTGGCCTGCCTGCCGGGGCAGAAGCCTCTGATGTGCTGGTCACTTTCGAATCTCATGCGCTTGCCCTGCCCGAGGCGGTGGCCGTGGTTGATCTGCCCGAGGGGGGCTTTCAGAACGACCGGCCACTGGCCACAGCCGTGGTGCCGGTGCTGAAGGATCAGGGGCGCGGCCTGCTGACTTTCGACCGCGGCCTGAATGCCGCCGACCAGACCGCGCGGCGCGAAGGCGTGCCGGCCGCCACCGTGTTCCGCATTCTGGATGGCGCCGAGGAAAGCGTGCCGGTGATCCGCCGCTATCTGGACCGCGCCGCCTTCAAGGCCGCGCAGGATGGTCAGGTGGCGGTTCTGGGGACGGCCAGCCCGGATACAATCGCCGCCTTGCTGGAATGGACGGTCGAGGGGCGCGCGGGATCCGTCGCACTTGCGCCGCTGACCGCCGTGCTGTCACAGCCTGAATGAAGAAAGGGGGGCTGTCTGCCCCCCTCTGAGCCTGCGGCTCATTCACCCCCCGAGGGTATTTGGGCCAAGAGGAAAGGAAAAGCGCGTCCTGTTTCCTCTTGGCCCAAATACCCTCGGGGGGTGCGGGGGGCGAAGCGCCCCCGCTCTGCCGGATCAGCTGTTGCCGCGCCGGGCAAACAACCCCGCATCCTCGGCCGCACTGCGCAGGGCGCGGGATTTGTTCACGGTTTCCTGAAACTCCGCTTCGGGGTCGCTGTCATAGACCACGCCGCCCCCGGCCTGGATATAAAGCTTTTCGTCCTTCAGCACGGCCGTGCGCAGGGCGATGCAGAAATCCATCTCGCCATTGGCCGCGAAATAGCCCACGCCGCCGCCATAGACGCCGCGCTTTTCCGGCTCCAGCTCGTCGATGATTTCCATCGCGCGCACCTTGGGCGCGCCCGAAACCGTGCCTGCGGGCAGGCCCGCCAGCAGCGCCGACAGCGCATCCTCGCCCTCTGCGATCTCGCCCACCACGTTCGACACGATGTGCATGACGTGGGAATAGCGTTCGATGATGAATTTCTCGGTCGGCTTCACCGTGCCGATCTTCGCCACCCGGCCCACATCATTGCGGCCCAGATCCAGCAGCATCAGATGCTCGGCCAGTTCCTTCTTGTCGGCCAGCAGATCCAGCTCCAGCGCCTTGTCTTCTTCGGGCGTCGCCCCGCGCTTGCGGGTGCCCGCAATGGGGCGGATCGTCACCTCGCCCTCGCGCAGCCGCACGAGGATTTCCGGGCTGGCGCCGATCACCTGAAAGCCGCCGAAGTTGAAAAAGAACAGGAAGGGCGAGGGGTTGGTGCGGCGCAGCGAGCGATAAAGCGCGAAGGGCGGCAGGGCAAAACTCTGCGTCCAGCGCTGGCTGGGCACCACCTGGAAGATATCGCCCGCGCGGATATAGTCTTTCGCCTTTTCCACCGCAGCCTTGTAGCCGTCATGGGTAAAGTTCGATACCATCTCGCCCACCGGCGTGGCCTCGCCCAGATCACGCTGCGCGGGTGGCGCGCGGTCCAGATCGCGCAGCGCGTCCATCACCCGTTCCGCCGCCTGCGCATAGGCCGCCCGTGCCGACAGGCCCGAAGCGACCCAGGCGGGGGAGACCAGCGTCACCTCGCCCTTTACCCCGTCCAGCACGGCAATCACCGAAGGGCGCATCAGAACGGCATCGGGCAGGCCGAGCGGGTCGGGGTTCACATCGGGCAGATGTTCCACCAGACGGATCATGTCATAGCCCAGATAGCCGAACAGCCCGGCCGCGATGGCGGGCAGATCATCCGGCATCTCCATCGCGCTTTCCGCGATCAGGGCGCGCAGGGTATCCAGCGGCTGCCCTTCCAGCGGCTCAAAGGCCGCTGCATCGAAACGCGCTTCGCGGTTGATTTCGGACTGGGTGCCGTTGCAGCGCCAGATCAGATCGGGCTTCATGCCCACCACGGAATAGCGGCCGCGCACTTCCCCGCCAGTCACGCTTTCCAGCATGAATGTATCGGTGCGCGCCTCGCCCAGTTTCAGCATCAGGCTGACCGGGGTATCCAGATCGGCGGCCAGGCGGGCATAGACCAACTGGTTCTTGCCCGCGTTCCAGCCGCGCTCAAAAGCTTCGAAAGAAGAAACAAGCGTCATGTCAAAGCCTTACCGGAACTGAGCGTGAACCGCCTCGATGGCGGTCTGGTTGAAGGTCACACCGGCCTCAAGCGCCAGCGCATTGGCAAACAGGGCCAGCGCATCCTGCGCATAGGTCTGTTCCACCTGCGCGGCGATCGCCTCTTTCAGGGCTGCGGCGTCGTCGCCCTCGGGCGGCTGCCGGCGGCATGATGCTATCCAGCCGCACGCAGCCCCACAAAGCCGGCGCCGTCGATCACCGCACATCGCCCTGCCGCCATCTCGAACGCGGCGGCAACAGGCGCTGGCAGGCACGCCCTCCACAAAGCCGTCGCGGGCGATATCGGCCTGTCACGCGACAATGCCAAAGGCGCCCAGCGAGGCGCCGCGCCTCGACCGCCGCTTTGATCTCGCGGCCCGGGCGGCAAGCGCCGTTGCCAGGGCCTCCGCCGCCAGCTGGCCTCGACATCGGCGCGGGCTTCGTCCAGCGGAATCGGCGTGGCGGGCACGATCTCGTCCAGCTGCAGCGCAACAAGCCCGCCATCGGCCAACAGGACCGCTTCGGGGAAATCCCCCTCCTGCACCTGCTGCGCGGCGGCGCGGAAGGCGGGATAGCCCGCGATCTTTTCATCCGACTGATCGGTGAAATCCAGCGTGCCCAGTTCCATGCCCTGTTCCTGCGCCAGATCCTGCAGCGTGGCGCCACCGGCCAGCAGGTCATCCACCGCCTCGACCTTGTCGGCAATGGCGCGACGGGCGGCATCCATCTGGTCTCCCACGCTTCAGATCGGCTTTCGCGTCTTCGAAGGTCACGGTCTCCTGCGCGGCCAGAATCCCGTTCACCCGGAACAGGGCTGGCCCCAGATCCGAGGGCAGCGGCCCGGCCACACCCGGCCCCTCCAGCGCAAAGACGGCTTCGCCCGCCGCGCCCAGCTCGGCTTCGCGCGCACATCGCCCAGATCAATATCGTCCAGCGTCAGACCGCGTTCGGCCACCAGCGTCTCGAACGGTCTCGCCTGCATCCAGCCGCGCGCAGGGCCGCGCTCGGCCTCGGCCTCGGTCGGGAAGCACCAGACGCTCGACCAAGCGCCGCTCGGGCTGCACGAATTCGGCGATCCGCGCTGTGCATAATCGCGCCTGCAGCGCGGCATCATCCACCGGCATTTCGGCGGCCTGCGCCTCTGGCAGCAGGGCGGCATAGGTGATGCGCTTGGCTTCGGGGCGGGTAAAGGCCGCCACATTGGCCTCGTAATGCGCCTGCAACTCGGCCGTCGATCGGGAGCAGGCAGCGGGGGCTGTCAGATCCGCCTCGGTCAGTTGCAGCAGGCTGAACCCGCGCCGTTCCGCGATATGGGTATACAGCGTGTCGGTCAGCGTGCCTTCACCCGCAAAACCACCGCTGACCGCGCCCTGCAACAGCGCGCGCGACAGATCATCGCGCAGGGCGCCTTCGAACTCGGCTTCGGTCAGGTTGTTGCGGCGCAGGGTAAAGCGATAGGTTTCGCGGTCAAACGTGCCCTCGCCGCGCCCTGAAACGCGGGTATTGCCAGTGATTTCGCTCGGCCACCACGCGCATCGCCCGACCGACAGGCCGATACGCGCTGCCTCGTCATCCAGCGCCGCCTGGGTCACAGACGCCTGCAGCACCTGCTGATCCAGCCCGAAGGCTCTGCGCCTCGTGCAAAGCGGATGTGCTGGCCAAATCTGCGCGACAAGCGCGTCAGCTCTGCTGTTGCAGGGCCCGGGCATAGTCGTCAGCCGTCGATATCGCGGTCGCCCACCGTGCCGATTGCTGCGGCAGCCGCCGCCAAAGTTGGTGACGCCAAAGCCGCCAAGCCCGACCACCAGCATGGCCATCAGGGCCCAGACCACAATCTGAGCGCCTACGCGCTTGCGCTTCGGGCTGTCATCGTATCGGGGCCTGCTGGCCATGATCCGTGGCCTGTTTGACCAGCGTTGGCCGCCGGTCTATGCGGTCGGGCCGGCTTGGGGCAAGGCGCGGCTCAGGCGCGGAAAGCCAGCGCCAGCCGTCCGAACATCTCGGCAATCCCCGCCGCATCGACATTGGCAAAGGCGATGCGGATCTGGCGGCGGCCTTCGGTGTGGCTTTCAGGCTGGAACATGGTGCCTGGCAGCATCAGCACAGCCGCCTCGCGCACCAGCCGCTTTGCCAGATCGGGCGAGGCCGCGTCGAACGGATGTTCGACATAGGCGAAATAGGCGCCACAGCCCAGCAGCCGCCAGCCTTCCAGCGCACCAAACCCCTGCACCATGGCAGCGCGCCGCGCCAGGATTTCGGCCCGCTCGCCCGCGACCCAATCCCGCAGGTTCTGCATCCCCCAAAGCGCACCGATCTGGCCCAGCTGAGACGGGCAGATGGCGACGGTATCCAGAAACTTTTCCACCTCCGCCAGCCGCGCGGTGCTGACGCGACCACCGCGCCCACCCGGTGCCCGGTCAGCCGGTAGGCCTTGGAAAAGCTGAATAAAGATGGATCAGCGTATCATCCCAACCGGGATCGGTGAACAGATCATGCGGCCGCCCATCCCGGCTGTCAAAATCGCGATAGGTCTCGTCCAGGATCAGGGCCAGCCCGTGCTTGCGGCACAGATCGCGGAAGGCCACCAGCAGTTCGGCCGGATATTCTGCCCCGCCCGGGTTGTTGGGGCTGACCAGCGCGATGGCGCGGGTGCGCGGGGTAATCAGTGCTGCGGCCTGCGCGGCATCGGGCAGCAGGCCCGGGCCGGTTTTCAGCGGCACGGTGGTCACGCCCTGCATATCCAGCCACATCTTGTGATTGAAATACCAGGGCGTCGGCAGGATCACCTCGTCCCCCGCCGCGCAAGGGTGGCCATGACGCGCGCAGAAGGCCTGGTTGCAGCCCTGGGTGATCGCCACCTGCGCGGGCAGGATCGTGCCGCCATAGGCGGCCGACCATTGCGCCGCAATCTCTGCGCGCAGGGCGGGCAGGCCCAGCACCGGCCCATACAGATGCGCCTGCGGATCATGCAGCGCCGCATCGGCCAAGGCCTGACGCAAGGCCAGCGGCGGGCTGTCCACCGGGGCGGCCTGGCTGACATTGATCAGCGGGCGGTCTGCCGGAAACTGCACCCCATCCAGCCAGCGCCGCGCCTCCATCACCGGGGGCGGGAAGGTGGCGGCCATGGCGGGGTTCAGGGGGCAGGGTCATCGGCGGCGGCTCCGTTGCTGGCGCGAGGGGGACAGGCCGAGCCGGGTGCTGTTATCTTGGGCCAAGAAGAGGGCGCGTGGCGCTCAAGCCGGTCCTTGCCGCGATAGGGCTGCACATATTGCAGCGCCATATCCCAGGGAAAGAAGATCCAGGTGTCCTGGCTGACCTCGGTGATATAGGTGTCCACCTGCGGCTTGCCCTGCGGCTTGGCATAGACCGTGGCGAAATGCGCCTTGGGATAGAGCTTGCGCACCAGCTCCAGTGTCTTGCCGCTGTCCACCAGATCATCGACGATCAGGATCCCCTCGCCGTCGCCCATCAGGTCTTCCTGCGGCGATTTGGTCACGCGGGGCTGCATCTGCGACTGGTGGTTGTAGCTTTGCACGCTGATCGTATCGACCACGCGGATATCCAGCTCGCGCGAGACGATCATCGCGGGCACCAGCCCGCCGCGGGTGATGCCGACAATCGCGCGCCAGGCACCATTATCCGGCCCCTTGCCATCCAGGCGCCAGGCCAGCGCGCGGCTGTCGCGGTGGATCTGGTCCCAGCTGACGTGAAAGCCTTTTTCATGCGGCAGGCGGTCGGTCATTGCGGCTGTCCTTGTTTCAGCGAGGCCCTTCAGGTGGCGGCGATCTTGAGGCCAAGAAGCGCGAGAATGCCGCCAAAGCTGCGGTCGATGCCGGTTTTCAGGCGGGCATAGGCGCGGCGCGGGGCGGCGAAAGAAAAGGCGCGGGCGACGGTGACGATGCAGATCATCTCGTTCACGAAGATCATCGCCAGCAGCGCCGCGATCCAGGGGGCGGTGGTGCCCGGAGGCACGGTGCCCACGAAAACCGCACCGAAGAACACGGCCGGTTTCGGGTTTGAAAGCTGGGTCAGCAGGCCCAGACGCAAGGCCGATCAGCGCGCGCGCGTGGCGGCGGCTGCCCTCGGCCGTCATCTCCAGCGGTTCGGTTGCATGGCGCCACATCTGGAAGGCGATCCAGCACAGGAACAGGCCGCCCGCGATCTTGAAGCCCCAAAGCAGCGCCGGGGCTGCCTGAAACAGCAGCGCCAGCCCGGAAAGTGCGGCCAGCGCCCAGACACAGGCGCCAAGCGCGATGCCCACCGCCAGCCAGACCCCGGTGCGGAAGCCATGCGTCACGCCTGTCCGCGCCGCCAGCAGCACGGCGGGGCCGGGCGCTGATCGCGGCCATCAAATGCAACGGCCCAGAGCGGCAGAAAGGCCGCCAGCGTCACCGTCGTCCTTTGCGCCCCGTCACCACGTCGATATCGGGCGCATCCACCGCCTTCATGCCGACGACATGATAGCCCGCATCGACATGCAGGTTTTCGCCCGTGGTGCCCGACCCCAGGTCGGACAGCAGGTAAAGCGCCGCCTTGCCCACCTCTTCCTGCGTCACGTTGCGGCGCAGCGGCGAGTTCAGCTCGTTCCACTTCATGATATAGCGGAAATCGCCGATGCCGCTGGCGGCCAGCGTCTTGATCGGGCCGGCGGAGATCGCGTTCACGCGGATGCCGTCCTTGCCCAGATCCTCGGCCAGATATTTCACCGAAGCCTCCAGCGCCGCCTTGGCCACGCCCATCACATTGTAATGCGGCATCACCTTTTCCGCGCCGTAATAGGTCAGGGTCAGCAGGCTGCCGCCCGGCATCATCGCGGCGGCGCGCTGGCAGACGGCGGTAAAGGAATAGACCGAGATATCCATCGTCATCGGAAATTGCCGCGCGGCTGGTATCGACATAGCGGCCGCGCAATTCGGTCTTGTCGGAAAAGCCGATGGCATGGACCACGAAAGTCCAGCCCGCCCCAACGCTCTTGCAGCCGCGGCAAACAGCGCGTCCATCGAGGCTTCGTCGCGCCACGTCGCATTCGACCAGCTGAGGTCCGATGCCGACCGAATTGATGCGGCCAGCGGCTCCACCCGTTTTTTCAGCGCCTCGCCCTGATAGGAAAAGGCCAGTTCGGCGCCCTGATCGGCGCAGGCCTTGGCAATGCCCCAGGCGATGGACTTGTCGTTCGCAAGCCCCATGATCAGGCCCGCGCTTGCCCGCCATCAGTCCTGTTGACATTCGCCGTCCCCCGCCCGCCTTTTTGGCTTGAACCCGATTGGGTGTAGGCGATCCGGCGCCGCCGCATCAAGGCGGCAGGTGACTTGCCTTGGCGCAACGGCGGTGCAAGTCATGGGGCCGGATGAAGGAGTGTGACGGATGGACCGGACAGGTATCTTTGCAGGTGACAACCCTTTCGCACTGGCGCGCGACTGGCTGGCCGAGGCCGAGGCGGCCGAGATCAATGATCCGAACGCCATTGCGCTGGCCACGGTGGATGACAGCGGCCTGCCCAATGCGCGCATGGTGCTGCTGAAGGAAATCGAGGATGGCGGCCTTTGTGTTCTACACCAATTACGGCAGTGCCAAGGGACAGGAGATTGCGGCCAGCGGCAAGGCGGCCTTCGTGATGCACTGGAAAAGCCTGCGCCGCCAGATCCGCGTCCGGGGCATCACCGAACGGGAAGAGGGGCCGCAGGCGGATGAATATTACGCCAGCCGCAGCCTGAAATCGCGGCTGGGGGCCTGGGCTTCGGATCAGTCGCGGCCGCTGTCGTCGCGCAGTGCGCTGATGGCCGAGGTGGCGAAGATCACGGCCACCAAGGGGCCGAATCCGCCGCGCCCGCCGTTCTGGGGCGGGATCAGGATTCTGCCTCTGGAAATCGAATTCTGGGCTGATGGCATGTTCCGGTTGCACGACCGCTTCGTCTGGCGGCGGGCAACCATTCACGATGCGTGGAAAATAGAGCGGTTGAACCCTTGATTTTCACGCAGCGTGAAATGCAGCGTCAGTTGCAGGTCGGTTTTGTGCTTGAATACGGGCGTGGATTGACCGATTGAACGTATCGAGGGGCTTTTCTGGGGATACGGCTCTGCAATGACAGACGAGAACGCCGTCATGCAACTTACAGTGCATGGCAAGGTTAAATGGTTCGATCCTGCAAAGGGTTTCGGTTTCATCGTCGCAGATGAGGGCGGGGCGGATATCCTTTTGCATGCGAATGTGCTGCGCAATTACGGGCAGAGTTCGGTGGCCGATGGCACCGGGATCAGCGTGCTTGTGCAGCAGACGCAACGCGGTGTTCAGGCCGTCGAAGTGCTGGAGATCGAGCCTCCGGCCGGTACGGCGTTTCCTCTGGGTGAAGACAATATCGCCACCACCCCCGAAGCCATCGCCGCGCTGGAAATGGAGCCCGCACGGGTGAAATGGTTCGACAAGGCCAAGGGCTTCGGCTTCGCCAATGTCTATGGCCGGGCCGAGGATGTGTTCATTCATATCGAGGTGCTGCGCCTGTCAGGCTTTGCCGATCTCGCTGCAGGCGAGGCCGTCTGTCTGCGCATCATCGACGGCAAACGCGGCCGCATGGCCGTTCAGGTGATATCATGGGAAGCTGCCGCACGCGAACGTCTGTCCTGATTGCGGCGCTGCTGCTGCCCGGCCTCTGGGCCGGGGCAGTGGCTGCCGCCTGTGATCCTGCCGTCGCCGAATTGCGCGGCAGCGGGCCTGCCGTGCGGTTTTCCATCGAACTGGCCGATGATGCCGGTGAACGCGCCCGGGGGCTGATGTTCCGCGACAGCATTGCCGCCAGCGCCGGGATGCTGTTTGTCTATGAACACCCGCAACATGCGGTGTTCTGGATGAAGAACACGCTCATTCCGCTCGACATGATCTTTGCCGATGTCACGGGGCGGGTAACCCATGTCCATTCCGGCGCGATCCCGCATGATGAAACCCCGATCGACGGCGGCACGGGGGTTCAGCTATGTGCTGGAAATCAACGGCGGGCTTGCCGCTGCGCTGGGGATCGCACCGGGCCATGCCTTGCGCCATCCGTCGATCCCGCAAGATGGCGCCGCCTGGCGCTGTGATGCGCAATAGGGCTTCCCATTCCGGCGCAACCCGGTTAGGAAGCCGCCAGTCGGGGCGTAGCGCAGCCTGGTAGCGCGACGGTTTTGGGTACCGTAGGTCGAGAGTTCGAATCCCTCGCCCCGACCACTTTCAGACAGACCGCTGGGTCAGAACAGGAAATCGCCTTCGATCAGATCGGCCGCGATGATGCGTTCCAGCAGCACCGACCCGTCGCCGCCCAGCAGCCCGAAGTCGATCAGCGTGCCGCCCGCCGTCTGCACGATGGCGCCTGCGTCCTTCATCGCCTGCAATCCCAGAAGTCCGAAGGCGCGCAGATCAATCAGGTCAATGTCATAGGTGAAATCGGTCACCGAATCATCGCCATTGCCCAAAACGAAGCGGAACGTGTCAAAGCCCTTGCCGCCGGTCAGCACATCCTCGCCCGCGCCGCCGTTCAGATAATCGTCGCCAGCGCCGCCCGACAGGTCATCGTCGCCACGGCCGCCGGTCAGGCTGTCATCGCCCGCGCCGCCCGAGCCGCTGTCATCCCCATCGCCGCCCTGCACCCGGTCGTTGCCTGCATCGGCCAGCAGCAGGTCGTCGCCCGTGCCACCTGCCAGAAGATCGTCACCCTCGCCGCCGGTCAGCGCATCTTCGCCCGCGAAGCCCAGCAGGATATCGTTGCCGTCGCCGCCATCCAGCCGGTCGTCCAGCTGGCCACCAAACAGCTGATCCACCCCCGCCTCGCCAAAGACGATGCCGGTGACATATCCGGCGCCGATGCCGCGATAGGCATCGCCCGCTTCACCCAGCCGAACGAACCCGTCGATCACACCCAGATTGCGCAGGCTGTCGGAGCCGCCGCCGGTTTCCACATCGCCCAGCAGGGTGCCGCTGTTGAAGATGCGGTCTGTCGCGGCGCCGGTATCGGCATAGGCGGCCTCGCCCCCGCCGATGGTGCCAAGGTTGCGGGTTGTGACAATCCCGCCGCCCTTGATGGCGACGGCGATGCCGGTCTCGCCCCCGAAGATCTCGCCGGTGTTTTCGATCCGGCTGCCGCCTGCCACGAGTTTTATTGCGGTATCGCTGCCATGGATGCTGCCGGAATTGCCGATGCGGTGGCCGCTGCCGGTGGCCACCAGAATAGCGGTCTGGCCGCTGATGCTGCCGCTGTTGTCCAGCAATGCGTCACGCCCGGCCAGCGTGCCTGCCGGGACGCCAATGCCGGTGACCGGCACGCCAAAGCGAATGGCCGTGCCGCGGCCGGTGATCTCGCCAGTGTTGACCAGTGTGGTTTCCAGACCCAGAGACACGGCGGAAAAATTGCCGGTGCCGCGTCCGCTGATCCGGCCGATATTGTGGATGGTATTGCCGGTGCCGTGATCGGTCACAGTTTCGAAAGATTCGATCAGACCTTCGTTCACCAGCTCGCTGCCCTGGCCCCCCAGCAACACGCCGCGGATCTTGGAGAAGACCCAGCCGGTTTCGCTGATGCGGATGAAATTGGCATCATCTTCGGCCGCGTTGGTGACGAAGTCGATGCCATTGGTTTCACTGTGCAGCGTGCCTTCCACGACCAGCGTGGCACCAAGAACAGGAACTCCGTTGCGGGCAAACAGGCCCGCAGCCTTCAGCGAGGCATTCACGGTTACCTGTTCCTCGACGATCACGATCTGGGCAAACCGAAGATCACCTCCCGGCAGGCCATCGGAGTCCGGGTCGCTTTCTGTGATACGCCGAATCGCCATGATGAAACCCCTGCATGAAATCTGCAGGGGCGATCATCGCCCGGCGGGCGTGTTTCTCCAACCGGGTTTCTGTCTGGTGCGGTGCCGCTCAGGCTGCCAGCCGGGCATAGGCCCCGCCAAAGGCCAGCAGCTGCGCATGATCGCCGGTTTCCACGACCCGGCCCTGTTCCATCACCACGATCCGGTCGGCATTGCGGATGGTGCCCAGCCGATGCGCGATCACCAGCGTGGTGCGGCCCGCGCTCAGCGCCTCCAGCGCCTGCTGGATCTCGCGCTCGGTCTCGCTGTCCAGCGCCGAGGTCGCTTCGTCCAGGATCAGGATCGGCGGGTTCTTCAGGAAGGCGCGCGCGATGGCCACGCGCTGCTTCTGCCCGCCCGACAGCATCACGCCGCGCTCGCCGACGATGGTTTCCAGCCCCTCGGGCAGGGTGTCGATCAAGGGTGCCAGCTGGGCGCGGCGGGCGGCCTCCAGAATCTCGGCATCACTGGCGCCCAGACGGCCATAGCCGATATTCTCGCGCAGGGTGCCGCCGAACAGGAACACATCCTGCGACACCAGCCCGATCTGGCGGCGCAAGGATTCCAGCGTCATCTGCGGCAGGTCCAGCCCGTCGATGCTGATGCGGCCGGTCGTCGGCTCATAGAACCGCGGCAACAGTGACAGCAGCGTGGATTTCCCGGCGCCCGAGGCACCGACAAAGGCCACGGTTTCGCCGGGCTGCACCTGCAGGGTGATGCCCGACAGAACCGGCCGGGTGTCATCATAGGCAAAGCCCACATCCTCGAACCGGATCGCACCGCGCAGCGCCGGGGCAGGGCGGGCATCCGGGGCATCGGCAATCTCGGCCTCGGTCGCCAGCAGATCCAGATAGCGGCGGAACCCGGCGATACCCTTGGGATAGGTTTCGATCACCGCCGCAATCTTGTCCAGCGGGCGGAAGAACACGCCGACCAGCAGCAGAAAGCCCACAAAGCCCCCGGTGGTCATCGAACCGGCCAGAACATAGCCCGCGCCCGCCACCATCACCACCACCTGCACCAGCCGCATCCCGACATAATGCAGCGAGGACGAGGCCGCCATCACGCGATAGGCCTCCAGCTTGGTCTGGCGGTAGCGCTGGTTGTCGGCCTCGAACAGCGCGCGCTCATGGCCCTCATTGGCAAAGGCCTGAACCACGCGGATGCCGCCGATGGTTTCATCCAGCCGTACGTTGAAGGCGCCGACACGGCCATAGATCGCCTGCCAGGTCCGGGTCATGCGTCCGCCATAGATCGTGACGATGGCCACAGTGGCAGGCACGATTCCCGCAGTAATGAAGGCCAGCTGCGGATGGATCGACAGCATCAGAAGGAAGGCGCCCACAAAGGTCATCACCGCGATGAACAGATCTTCGGGGCCATGGTGGGCCACCTCGCCGATATCTTCCAGATCGCGGGTCACGCGGGCCACCAGCTTGCCGGTGCGCGCGCGGTCATACCAGCGCCAGCCCAGCCGGGTCAGGTGATCGAAGGCGCGGCTGCGCATGGTGGTTTCGATATTGATGCCCAGCATGTGGCCCCAATAGATCACCACCGCCATCAGCACCGCATTGAGGGCATAGATTCCCATCAGCCCCGCCGCCGCGGCAAGTGTCAGCCCCCAGTCGCCGCTGGGCAGCAGATGGTCGATGAAGCCGGTGATCGCCAGCGGAAAGGCCAGTTCCAGCAGGCCCGACAGGATGGCACAGCCGAAATCCAGCCAGAACAGCGCCTTCCACGGGCGGTAATAAGAAATGAACTGGCGCAGCATGGGTGTCCTTGTGGGATGCCTGATCTAGATCGGGGTTGCAATTGTCGGGCGGTGGGGGCGGTGCAGCACATCCATGGCGATGCCATATATCGCATCCAGCCGCGCCGGTGTCATCAGTTCGGCCGGGCTGCCCTCGAAGATCAGCCTGCCGG
This sequence comes from Gemmobacter sp., assembly GCA_034519525.1. Taxonomy (GTDB): domain Bacteria; phylum Pseudomonadota; class Alphaproteobacteria; order Rhodobacterales; family Rhodobacteraceae; genus Gemmobacter. Next base: position 64,686 of record JAXHOJ010000061.1, read on the forward strand.
ATTTCAGCGCGATCACATGATCGCAGTAATGCGCCGCCATGTTCACATCATGCAGCACCAGTACGACAGACCGCCCGGCCGCCGCCAGCCCGCGCACCAGCGACAGAACCTCCACCTGATGCGCGATATCCAGCGCGGAAATCGGCTCGTCCAGCAGCAGGGTTTCGGCGCCTTGTGCGATCATCATCGCCAGCCAGGCCCGCTGCCGCTCGCCGCCCGACAGCGTATCGACCAGTCGCTGCGCCAAAGGCGCCAGCCCACATTCCGCAATGGCCTGCGCCACGGCGGCACGATCCTGCGGGCCGGGGCGGCGCAACGCGCCCAGCCAGGGATAGCGGCCCAGGGCCACCAGATCGGCCACGGTCATGCCCTCCGCGGCGGGGGTATATTGCGGCAGATAGGCGATGGCCTGCGCATGATCGCGCGGCGCCCAGTCGCCCTGCGCCCGGCCCAGAGTGACCACACGGCCCGCATCCGGCGCAACCTGCCGCGCCAGCACCTTGAGCAGTGTGGATTTGCCCGATCCGTTATGGCCCAGCAGCGCGGTCATCCGCCCTTTTGGCAGCTTTACATGGATACCATCCAGGATGCGGCGCCCGCCGGTTACATCGACACAGACGCCAGACAGATCGAACAAGGCCGTCATCGTGCCCTCCGCATCATCAGAAGCAAAAGCCAGGGCGTGCCGATCAGCGTCGCAAACAGGCCCAGCGGCAGATCATAGGGAAAGGTGGCAAAGCGTGCCCCGGCATCTGCCGCCGTCATCAGCAGCGCGCCCAGCACCATGGCCCCCAACGCCTGCGCCACCGGCGTCACCAGCCCCAGCGCGCGGGCCAGATGCGGCGCCATCAGCCCCGCAAAGCTCATTGGTCCCACCAGAACGGTGGCGGTGCCGGTGGCCACGCCCGCTGCCGCAATGGCCGCCACCCGCGCGGCACGGGGCAGGCCCAGCCCGCCCGCCACCTGTGGCCCCAGCGGCAGGATCGCCAGCCAGCGCCCCATCGCCAGGATACTGGCGGCAAGCCCCAGCGCCAGCCCCGCCAGCGACGCCGCACCCAGGCCACCAATGCCCGCCGCCGATCCGGCCAGCCAGTTCAGCACCGCCCAGGCCCGCGCATCGCCCACCGCCATCATCGCCGACAGCACGGCCGAGGCCATGGCGCCGATGCCCAGCCCCGCAAGCAGCATCCGCTCCGGTGCCGCACCGCTGCGCAGGGTCAGCAGCAGCACCGGCACCAGCACCCCCGCCGCGCCTGCCGCCGCGCCAAGGCCCAGCCACAGGATGCCCGCCGCCGGCGCCACGAATACAACCGCCGCATAGCCCAGCGCCGCACCGCCCGAAACGCCCAGCACCTCGGGCGAGGCCAGCGGGTTGGCCGTCAGCCGCTGCAGGATAGCCCCGGCGCCGGCCAGCAAGGCCCCCGCCGCCATGGCGCCCACAAGGCGCGGCAGGCGCAGCGGCAGAAAGCCGTCAAGGCTCGCGCCATCCAGCAGCATCCAGCCATCAGGCCCGCGCCCCAGCACCAGCAGCAGCGCAGCCCCCGCCAGACACAGCACCAGCAGCCCGACAATCCGGCGCTGCGGATGCGCGGCACGGGTCGGCGCGGCGCCCTCGCGCTGTGGCAGGCTGCGCCCGGTCAGCCGGTGCAGCAGCCACAGCAGCAAGGGCGCCCCCAGCAGGCCGGTCAGCGCGCCGGTCGGAAACATCTCGCCGAACTGATCGGCCAGCAGCAGCACCACACCATCGCACAGCCACAAAAGCCCGGCGCCGATCAGCATTGTGGCACCCAGCCGCGCAGCCTCGGTCCGCAATGGCAGGGCGCGGGCCAGCGTCGGGGCGGCCAGCCCGATGAAGCCCACCATCCCCACCTCTGCCGCAACAAAGGCGGCCAGCAGCACCGCCACCGCCATCACCCCTGCGCGCAGCCAGCCCACGCGCAGGCCCAGCGATCCGGCCGTGGCCGTCCCCAGCGCCAGCACCCGCAGCGGGCGCAGCAGCAAAGCCGCCGCCAGGCTCGCCCCCAGCAGCACAATAGCCAGCCGCCCCACGCCCGACCAATCCTGCTGCACCAATGCGCCACCGTTCCAGATCACCAGCGACAGCAGATATTCCCCCCGCGCCAGCGTCAGCGCCGTGGCAAGGCCGGTGGCCAGCAGCCCGACCAGCATCCCGGAAATCGCCACCCCCGCTGGTTCAAACCCGCGCCGCGCCGCCAGCGCCATCACCAGCGCCGCCGCCGCCCCGCCGCCCAGCAGCGCCACGGGCAGGCGTCCGAACTCCAGCAGCACAGGGGCCAGCAGCGTGGCCGCCACCAGCGCCAGCTGCGCACCCGAAGACACGCCCAGCACCGTGGGATCGGCCAGCGGATTGCGCAGGACGCGCTGCATCAGCGCCCCGGCCAGCCCAAGCGCCGCCCCCACCAGCAGCGCCACCAGCGCGCGCGGCATCAGGCCAAAGCCCAGCCGGATTTCCGGCAGGCTCATTGCCTGTGGATCAAATGGCGGCAGCGGCCAGCCTGCCAGTGGAAGCAACCGCAGCGCGGCCAGCAACCACAGCACCGCCGCCGGGGCGTAAAGCGCGATCAGCAGATTTCGGGGGGTCATGCCGCTTCCAATGCGCCGACCAGCAGGCTGGCAAAGCGCAGCGCCGCAGGCACCGCACCGAAGGGATTGCTCGGTTCCAGCTGCAAAACCTGCCCCGCCCGCACCTCGGGCAGGGCGTTCCACAGGGCCGAGCGGTGCAGCTGCCCCGCCGCAATCAGCGGCACAGGCGAGACCAGCACGAAACGGGCATCGCCAATATCCGCCAGCCGGTCCAGCGGCACCGGGGCGGCAAAGGAAAACCGCGTGCCCTCGGTCCAGCCATTGGCAAGGCCGATCCGTTGCAGGGTGCTGCCATACAGGCTGTCGGCACCAAAGGCGCGGAAATGCCGGGCATCGCCCATGTCGATCAGCATCACAGGCCGGTCGGCAAACCGCTGCGCCCGGCGGGCCAGCGCGTCAAAGGCGGCCTCGGTCCGCGCAGTGGCCGCATCGCCGGCCGCGGGGGCGTCAATCGCCTGCGCCAACTCGCGCAAAGCCGCCATGGCACGGGGCAGGGGCGGCACGCCCGGTTCAAAGAAGGTCAGCGACAGCACCGGCGCGATCCCCTGCAGGCGCGCTGCGTGCCGTGTGTAATAGGGCGAAGACAGGATCAGATCCGGCCGCACCAGATGCAGCAGTTCGAAATTCGGCGCACCGCGCAGCCCCAGATCGGTCACGCTGTCGGGCAGCGGCGGGTCGATGGCATCGGCGCGAAATCGGATCAGTTCACATCCCGCCACTGGCACATGCCCCAGCGCCACGGCGGTTTCCATCATCGCCCAGTCGATGGCCGCCAGCCGGGGGGCTGCCCTGCGGACGATGGATGGGGCCTGCCCGGCAAAGGCATCGGCCAGAACGGCAGGCGCCGCGCCGATGGCCCCGGCAGATGCCAGGGCCGCCAGCACGGCACGACGGCGATATGTGCCGCCTGTTACCATGTGTAGTTCAGCTTGGCCGTCACCGTGCGACCCTCGCCATAATAGCAGCCGAACGAACCGCAGTTCGCCACATAAACCTCGTCCGTCAGGTTGGCGAGGTTCAGCGAGGCTTCGGCGCCATTGGCAAAGGCATAGCTGGCGCCCAGATCCACCAGCGTCACCGCCTCCAGATCATAGCTGTTGGCATTGTCGCCAAAGCGCTGGCCGATGTGCCGCAGACCGCCCGCCAGCTGCAGACCCTCCGCTGCCGAGCCTTCGGCGAAATCATAGGTCAGCCAGACAGCCCCGGCATTGCGCGGCGTATTGGCCGGGCGCATCCCGTCATTGGCGCCTTTCTGTTCGGCATCGTTCAGGCTGAAGGCCGCCTTCACGCCCCAGCCCGCGCCCAGTTCGGCCGCCGCTTCGAATTCGATCCCTTTCGACACCACCTCACCGATCTGCCGCGTGCCGGTCACACCGCCTTCGGTGACGCTGACCGACACGTTTTCCTGCCGCAGGTCATAGACCGCCACCGAGAAGAAGCCGGTAAAGGCGGTGGGCTGGTATTTCACGCCCAGTTCCCATTGCTTGCCCTCGGTCGGGTTCAGCTGCTTGCCGTCGATATCGACGCCCAGTTCGGGATCGAAAGAGGTGGCATAGCTGACATAGGGGGTGACGCCGTTTTCCATCACATAGGCCAGACCGGCCTGCCCGGTGGTGGCCTGATCCTGCTGATCCACCACGGTGGTGCCGCCGAAATTGTTGGTCGATGTGCCTTTCTGGCTGGCCCAGTCGCGGCGCAGGCCCAGCGTAGCGCGCCAGGCGCCTGCGGTGATTTCATCCTGCATATAGATCCCCGCCTGTTCCAGCGTCAGATCGGTATCCAGCAGATACCAGGGCGCGGTGATCGTGGCCGGGATGGTGGCGGGATCGGTGATATCCAGCGCCGAGGCGCTGGCGAAATCGGTCGAGGTCAGGGCGTCATACCGGCGCAGGTCCAGCCCGAACATCAACTTGTGGCTGGCGCTGCCGGTATTGAAGCTGCCGGTCATCCGGGTATCGACATTGACGGTGTTGGTGTCTTCGTCCTGATAGATCACGCCACGGTTGACGGTATTGCCCGCCGATCCGCCCGCCACATAGAAGCCCGCATAATCCCAGTCGAATTTCTGATAGCGCGCCGATTGCGACAGAACCCAGCCATTGCCGAAATCATGCGCCACCTCATAGCCAAGGTTCAGCATCCGGCGGTCAGAGTTATCTTCGGCGCTGTCCCCGATGTACAGCTCGCGCAGCGTCTTGTCATTGCCCTGGCCCGTCAGCTCGAAGGGCAGGCCTGCGGGTGTGATCGGGCTGTCGGCCTGATAGCTGGTGATGACCTGCACCTCGGTCGCCTCGGTCGCCTGCCAGCGGGTGGCAAAGCCCAGATAGCCCCGGTCATTGCTGACCTCTGAAATCTGCTCTTCGGTCTTGCCCGCCACGCCGGTCAGCCGGAAAGCCAGCGTTTCCGATACTGCGCGGTTCACGTCAAAGGTCAGTTTCGCATCGCCGTCATCCGAAAGCGTCACGCCGGTTTCGGCTGCATTTTCCGTCTGCGCGCGTTTCTGGATCATGTTGATGATCCCGGCGGGCGAGCCGGATCCATACAGCGTCGAGGCCGGGCCTTTCAGCACCTCCACCCGTTCCAGCCCATAAAGCTCGAAGGCAGGCGCCCCGGCCGAACGCATGATGCGCAGGCTGTCCAGATACTGCGCGTTGCGGGTATCGAAGCCGCGCAGCACCGGGCTGTCGAACCGCGGATCGGCGCCATAGGGCTCGCCCACCACACCGGCCGTCGTGGCCAGCGCCTGGCCCAGCGTCTGCGCCCCGGTATCCTCGATCAGGTCACGGGTGATGACGGCCACCGAACGCGGGGTTTCCACCAGTGGCGTGGCAGTCTTGCCGCTGGCCGTAGTGGCGGCCACATAGCCCGTCACCGGCGCTGTGGCATCGCCGCTGCCGGTCAGCGTCACCGGATCAAGGGCTGTCACCGCCTGTTGGGCGGCAGCGGCAGAGGCAAGGGCAACAAGGCTGGCTCCAGCCAGAAGGGCGAATTTGGGGGACATCTGCGAATCCTGTCAGCGATTTTCCCGAGTGTTTAAGTCGGAAACTCGATCCGCTCTTGCGCCAGACCGTTTCGATTTGAACCATCCTGCGCAATTCTGCCCTGCAGCATATGCTGCTTGCGCCATTGCGAGGGCGGCACGCCAAAGGCGCTGCGAAAGGCACGGGTCAGATGCGCCTGATCGGCAAAGCCGCTGGCCTGCGCCACCTCTGCAAGGCTCAGATCGCCACGCGCAATCAGATCGCGGGCGGCTTCCACCCGGCGGCCCAGCTGCCAGCGCTGTGGCGTATCGCCATTGGCCTTGCGAAAGGCATGGGCAAACCAGCTTTCCGAAAGGCCCACCACCTCGGCCAGTTCGGCCACGCTGATGCGGCGCGTCAGGTTCCGCTGCAGGTGATCGGCCAGCGCGGCCATCTGCCAGGGCGCCAGCCCGCCGCTGTGCAGCGCCAGATCATCCGGCGGCAGCGAAAACACCTCGGTCAGCAGGGCCGTCACCAATCCGTCCAGCATCAGCGTCGGGCGGCGCGGCGCGGTCACCTCATCGGCAATCAGCCCCGACAGGCTGGCCAGCAGATCGGATTGCCCCAGAAACCGCACATCGTTCAGCGCATCCCGCGACAGCAGCCCCGCCATGCGCTGTGCCAGTGGCCCGGCCTGCAAGTGCAGATCCAGATGGGCGAAATCGGCACTTTCGGACATGCTGCTCCACAAGGGGGTGCCTGCGGGCACATAAAAGGCCATCAGCCCGCTGTGGCCCGGTGCCGTTTCTGCTGTGGAAAGGGCCAGATGCCGGGGCGGCTCGCCCAGAAACACCACCAGCCGCGGATCGGGCGAAACATAGAACCCGCCGCCGCCCTTTTCCCCGCGCACCCGCCAGACATCGGCCACCACCCCCGCCCAGCTGCGCATCTTCAGCGGCTGCAAGGTGCGATAGAACCGGGTCTGCGCCGTCATCCGGGGGCGAAAGGTCATGGGCGGATCATCCGGCAGGGCAGGGCCGACGGGCGGCATGTTGCGGCTGCAGGGGCATGAACGGCGGTGCGGGGCATGGATGTAGGGCTTTGCGGTTTCAGGGCTTTGCAAGGCCGCCCACGGGCAGCGGATCGCTTGCATCAGATTCCTTATTGAAACACTAAGGAATGTCAAGCGCAGTTCATTTGGGCATGGTGCCAACCGCCCGTGGTCTGAACGGACCACGTTGCGCACTATCTTTACATTCCCGACTTAATAAGTAAAGTAATTGCACCCAAACCCGGCAGCCGTATTCAGGCCGCCCATCAGGCAGCGTTTCAAACCGTTATCCCGCGGCCCGCCATGGCGCCGCCCGGTCGCGCAGGGGAAAAGCCGATGCCAGATACCAATGACAGCCCATATCGCAACAACCTCTGCGGCCATCCCGGCCCGCGGGAAGAGCTGGTCGAAACCGCCGGGCTGGATCGTTTCGAACGCGCCGCGCTGGAGGTGATCCGGCTCATCCTGTCCGATATGGCGGGCCATCGCCCGCGCTATGCCCCCGATACCGCACAGCTGGCGCAGGCCCGGTTCGGCTGGCAGCGGGGCGGGGCCATTCTGGCCGGGCTGACAGCCTTTGCGCAGACCATGTCCCTGTCGCGCCGCGATACCTTTCATTACTCCAACCCCTATTGCCCGGGCTGCTGCCAGGTGCTGACGCAGGGCGAAGGCCATCTGCTGCGCCTTCTGCATCACATGCGCCGGGGGCAGCGTGGCCGGGCCATGGCCCATGCGCTGCTCCTGTGCGAAGCGCGCCCGGTGGCCGCGCTGCTGGATGCGGCCAGCGATCTGGCCTCGCTTGTGCCGCCGGGCACGGATCCGCAGTAAGCGGCTGGTCAGGCTGGGCAGGCGCGGCTATGCAGGGGCTGTTGCGCCACTGCAAGGAAGCCAGCCGTGCCCACCGCCGCGTCCCCATCCGCCGCAGGCGACACGCCCCCGTCCGCGCCGGAATTCCGCGATGACGATCCCCGCATTGCCCATAACCGGGTCTGGTTCAACCTGCAGCGCATCCAGCGCAGCATGGCCCCCCGCATCGCCCGCGCCCTGAAAACACACGGTATCGAAGATCCGGTCTGGTATGAAATCCTGATCGAGATCGAACGCGCAGGCGCCGATGGCCTGCAGATGCTGGAGCTGGAGCGGCGGCTCTACATGCCGCAATACGCCCTGTCACGCCACGCGGCCCGGCTTGAATCCGCAGGCTTCGTGCGGCGCGAGAAACTGGCAGGCGCCGGGCGGGCGCAGAAGCTCTATCTGACAGACCGGGGGCAGGGTCTGCATCAACAGATCTGGCCGGTCTATATGGCGGCCATCCAGCAGGAACTGGCGCATCGCCTGACGGTGGAAGAGGCCTATGATCTGACGCGCGTGCTGATCCGGCTTTATCCCTGACAGTGGCACCATGCGAAAGCGGGGCCCGAAGGCCCCGCCACGCATCAGAACTTCGATACCTCAGAACTTCGATACCAAGGATAGGGTGACATTGCGCCCCGGTTCCATCAGCGGCACGATGCTTTCGAAATCGGCGCCATAGGTGGCCCGATCGGCATATTCCACGTCGAACAGGTTGTTCACCTCGGCGCGCAGCCGCAGGTTGGGGCGGTTCGGCGGCACATATTCGGCAAAGACGCTGATGACCTCATACCCCTTGATCGGCTCTTCGGCGGTATCGGGCACATCGTCGTAATCCAGCGCCAGATCCAGACTGCCGCCCAGGGTCCAGCCACTGTCGCCGATCCCCTGCTGCAGTTCCAGTGCCAGAACCTGCCCCAGCGGCGCGCCGAAATCGACGGCATCATAGCTGCTGGACAGGGTGCCGTTCACCTTCACCTTGCTGTTGGAATAGGTCATCCGGGCAAAGCCGCCGTCCCAGCCATAGGTGGCCCCCAGATTGAAGCCCCGGCTTTCGAAATCGAAATTGCCATCATAGGACCGGGCATCCTGCATCTTGGTCAGGAACACCTCGCCCCCCAGCCGCAGATTGCCGGATTCGAAATCCGCGCCCAGCGTGAAGTTCTCCGATTCCCCGGCCTTCAGCCCGGCATAATCCCAGTCGGGGCTGCGCCAGTATTCGTAATTATCCTCGATCGACAGCCCGCCAAAGACCCGCGAATAGCCGCCCCGCACCGTCAATGCTTCGGTCAGCGCATAAGAGGCCGACAGGTTGTTGCTCATCCCGTCATAGCTGTCGGAAAATCCGCCCTCGCCCTCGAACTCCTGCCAGTCAAAGCGGGTGCCGAACGACAGTTTCAACCCCGCCAGCGGCTCCAGCCGGGCCTGGGCAAAGACGCCGATATTGCTGGCAGCCTCGCGGTAATGTTCATCGGCATCATCATAAACGCCCGTGCGGTCATAGAAATCGACGCCCGCCACCACCGTGTCGGTCTCCGACAGATGGAAGGTGTTCTGCAAAGTGCCGCTGACCGAACGCGATCTGCCCTCCGAAAGCTCGGGGTCGGGGATGTTTATCAGGTTTTCCGAAAGGCCGATCACCAGCTTCGGATCCCACAGCCCTTCGGCCTGGGTATTTTCATAGCTGAACGACAGGTTGCGCCGTTCGGTATCATAGCGGCGCAGTTCCGGCACCGGGCGGCCGCCGATCACCTCGCCGATATTGGCGCGATAGCGGCGCAGCGCATCATCGGCCAGCACCATGCCCGACAGTTCGAACCTGTGACCCTCCGGCGCCTCATAGGCCAGTTTCAGCAGCCCGCTCTGCAGATCGGCCGCCGTGCCCGCGATGGTTTCGCCCCCGCCGGTTGTGTAATCCGATCCGGTGGCCGATTTGGCATAGGCCAGCGCCTCGAACCCGGCGTGCCGCGTGGCCAGCGTCAATGCGCGGGTGAAGGTCTTGCCATTCTCGCCATAGGCCAGCCGCAGATCCCCGCCGAACACCGCATCTTCCGCCAGAATATCTGCGGCATCGACGGTTTCGAACACCACAGACCCGGCGATGGCATGGGGGCCCGCATCGGCCGGGGCCGCGCCCGCATCGGCCCGCGCCGCCTTCAGCAGGCCGGGGTCGATGGCATTGGCGCTGACATGGTGAAAGGCGCGGTTGTTCTGCGCCACCCCATCCAGCGTCACCGCCAGATTGAGCATATCCACCCCGTTGACGAGCGATCTTCTGCGCCACCGGCACCGCGCCCCCGACCGCAACCGAGGCGATGCCAGAGAACAGGTCTTTCAGATTGCCGGTCCGCGCGCGTTCCAGCTCTGCCTGCGACACATATTGCGTCGTCGCCCGGTCCGCCGCGCCGGATTGTTCATCGGCCTGTTCCACGATGATCGGATCAAGGCTGATTTCCTGCGCCGTTGAGGCCGTGGCCGCGCAAAGCGCAAGCCCGGCCACACCGGACAGCAGCAGACCGTTCAGGGAAAGCCCCCGCTGCGGGGGTTGGTTCAATCGGATCATCTGACCTCTCCAGAAAAACGGCGTGGCTGAGGTCGATCCGTGGCTGCGCGATTCCGCCTTGGGTTACTGCGCCACCCCATTACATGCAAGTGCATGTTAAGGATTTGCCGCACTACCGCTGCATGTTTCCCGCATCTGTTGCCACCATGCGACCCATGCCGCCTGCGGATGCGATCTTGACAGCGGCGGGCATCGCTCCTACCTGTATCCTGCTCCTCGGAGCTATGGACATAAACGACTGTCTTACTAGTTGGACTGGACTCGGCTGCGAAGCCGACGCCTCCACCAAACCACCCTCATTGGGGGCCTATGGGGGCGAAATAGGATCGACAGACGGTGAACGGGCTGTTCTTTGTCTCGGTGAGCTACCACCGTTATCGGTGCAAAACGTACAGTTGCCAATGACAACCGTGCTCCGGTCGCTCTTGCTGCGTAAGCAGTTCGGGTACCGAAACTAAAGCCCTTATGCTTAGCCGTATAAGGCGGGGTTCGCAGGTACCTGGCAACAGAAACCTGCACCTTCCCCCTTTTTACCCCCATCCGTCCACACCCTCTGTGGCCCTTCCTCCTGCGTGCCGTCATGCAAAAGGCCCGAACCATGGGTCCGGGCCTTGTAGGGTCAAAGGGGCAGGGGGATCAGAAGCCTGCCTTGATCGCTTCGAATTCCTCGATCATCTTGTTGCGGAAGTCTTGGCTCACCGGGGTCTGCGCGAACAGCGTGGTGGTCACCGGGTCCACGAAACGGGCCTTCAGCGCGTCTTCCGGCACGGTGGCCATGGCGGCGTCGTTCGACAGGGCATAGCCCAGACCATCCAGCAGGCGCCTGCGGCCGAACCGCGGCGCCAGCAGGCTGTTGATGAAGTCATAGGCCTTGTCTTCCTTGCCGGGGCCGTCCTTGAAGTTCACATAGCCGCAGAACCAGGTGGCGGCGCCTTCGGTCGGCGCCCGCTCGAACCCGACGGGGAAGCCTTCATCCTGCAGCAGCGCCACACCGTCATTCCACGACCAGGCCACCAGAACCTCGCCGGTCGCCATCAGCTGCGACATCTCTGCCGGGTCCGACCAATAGGCGCGCACATTCGGATGCACGCTGCGCAGCCAGTCGGCTGCCGCCTTGAACTGGTCATCCGTCACATTTTCCCAGCTGGTGACGCCGGTGGCCAGGAAGGCCAGCGACCACACATCATCCGTCGAATCGGGCAGCGAGATGCGGCCTGCATATTTCGGATCGGCAAAGACCTGCACCGTTGCCACATCGGCGGCGGGCACTTCCTTGGTGTTATAGGCGGTGGCGGTATAGGCATAATCGGTGGGGATGAACCAGACGCCCGCATCATCCTTGAAGATCGGCGAATTCAGCATCCGGGGCGCGATATTGGCAAATTCCGGGATCTTGGTGGTATCCCACGGCTCGATCAGATCGGCATCGCGGTAACGGTTCACCGAAGCGGCGCAGGGATGGCCGATATCCGCCCGGAACCCCGAAGAGGCCTTCTGGAACGCCTCGTCATCATCCGCAAAGAAGGAATAGGTCGGGGTATCGCCGTTCTTGGCGACATAGCCGCCCAGCACGCCCGCGATATCCCAGCCTGCCCAGTCCAGAATGGTCAGTTCCGGGTCGGCGGCATGGGCGGGAAGGGCGAAGGCCAGCGCAACGCTGGTCAGAAGGGGAAAGCGGATCGACATGTTGCTCCTCGGAGTTGGGTCCGGGCGGGCCTGGCATCCTGGCCGCCATTTGCCAGACGAGGCTAAGCGACAGCCGGGGGAAGGCTCAAGAAAAAATTCCGTCATTACCGGCAAATCTGCGGAAAGGTTCAGCAATTGCCCGAAACTTTGGCAAGGGCGGCGTGCCCGGCCTTGCACCATGACCATGGCCGGGGCAGGATCGCCGCAACTGACACAGCCCGTCGCCCGGAGGTTTGCCGCGATGCCCGCCCTTGATATCGATTTCGTCCGCCGCCAGTTTCCGGCCTTTGCCTCGGTCGCGCTGCAGGGGCAGGCCTTCTTTGAAAACGCGGGCGGCTCTTATACGGCAAAGCCGGTGATCGACCGGCTCACCCGGTTTTACCATGACCGCAAGGTGCAGCCCTATGCGCCCTACGAGGCCAGCCAGCTGGGTGGCGCCGAAATGGACGAGGCCCGCGCCCGCCTGTCGGCCCTGATGGGGGTGGACCGGGACGAGCTGTCTTTCGGCCCCTCCACCAGTGCCAATACCTATGTGCTGGCCAATGCGGTGCGCCAGTGGCTGCGCGGCAGACAGGCTGCCATCGTCGTCACCAATCAGGATCACGAGGCCAACAGCGGCGTCTGGCGCCGTCTGGCCGATGAAGGGGTCGAGGTGCGCGAATGGCAGATCGACCCCGATACCGGGCATCTGGATCCCGCCGATCTCGCGGTGCTGCTGGAAGACGGCAAGGTAAAGCTGGTGTGTTTTCCGCATTGTTCCAATGTGGTGGCCGAAATCAACCCGGTGGCGGAAATCTGCGCCATGGCAAAGGCGGCGGGGGCCTTCACCTGCGTCGATGGCGTCAGCTATGCGCCGCACGGCTTTCCCGACATGCCGGCGCTGGGGGCGGATGTCTATCTGTTCTCGGCCTACAAGACCTATGGCCCGCATCAGGGCATCATGGTGATCCGCCGCAAATTTGGCGATACCTTGCCCAATCAGGCGCATTTCTTCAACGGTGACACGCTTTACAAACGCTTCACCCCGGCGGGGCCGGATCATGCGCAGGTCGCGGCCTGTGCGGGCATGGCCGATTACCTCGATACGCTTTACGCCCATCACTTCGGCGCCACCCCGGCCACGCCGCTGGCGCGCAACGGGGCGGTGCATGATCTGATGCGCGATCACGAAACCCGGCTGCTGCAGCCGCTGCTGGAATATCTGGCCGCCCGCAATGACCTGCGGCTGATCGGCCCGCGCGCCGCCGCAGGCCGGGCGCCCACGGTTGCCGTGGCGCTGGATCGCCCGGCGCTGCCGGTGGCCACCGCGCTGGCACCGCTGGGCATCATGGCGGGGGGCGGCGATTTCTATGCCGTGCGCCCGCTGCAGGCCATGGGGGTGGATACCGGCCTTGGGGTGCTGCGGCTCAGCTTCGTGCATTACACCCATCCGCAAGAGGTGGCCGCGCTGATCGCCGCACTGGACCGCGTGCTGTGACGCAGCCGGGGAAGAGGGCGCCAAACCCCTCTTCCCATCCAACGCCCCCGCGCCTATGGTGACCTCAAAAGGAAGGGGTTCGGAATGGCGCGCTCGATCGAATATGGCAATCTGATGCACCGCGCGATGCGTGGGCTCATTCAATCCGTCCTCAAGGATGTGGCGGATAACGGCCTGCCCGGAAACCATCATTTCTTCATCACCTTCGACACCCAACACCCCGGCGTCGCCATCGCGGATTGGCTGCACAGCCGCTATCCCGAAGAGATGACGGTGGTGATCCAGCACTGGTTCGAAAACCTCGAAGTCACCGACGAAGGCTTTTCGATCACCCTGAACTTCGGCAATTCGCCGGAACCGCTGGTGATCCCCTTCGATGCCGTGCGCACCTTCGTGGACCCTTCGGTGGAATTCGGGCTGCGGTTCGAAACCCATGATGACGAAGACGATGAAGAAGAGGACGAGGAAGAAGAGGCCGAAGGCGATGATGCGCCCGAAGCTGCCGCCCGCCCTCATGCCGCCGAAGTCGTCAGCCTCGACAAATTCCGCAAGTAGACAACGGTATACCGCCGTATGCTGATTGATTTTCACGCCCCGCCTTCCTAGAAGGGGCGTGACTTTTCATGGAGGCTTGCACATGACCGCCACCCGCATCGAGACAGACAGCTTTGGCCCGCTTGACGTCCCTGCCGACAAATACTGGGGGGCGCAGACACAGCGTTCCATCATCAATTTCCCCATCGGCTGGGAAAAACAGCCCGTCGCCATCGTGCGCGCTCTCGGCGTGATCAAGAAGGCCTGCGCGCTGGTGAACATCGCGCAGGGCGATATTGCGCCCGAACTGGGCAATGCCATCGCCGCCGCCGCCACCGAGGTGATCGAGGGCAAGTTCGACGACAACTTCCCGCTGGTGGTCTGGCAGACCGGGTCGGGCACCCAGTCGAACATGAACGCGAACGAGGTGATCTCGAACCGCGCGATTGAAATGCTGGGCGGGGTGATGGGCTCCAAGAAGCCCGTCCACCCGAATGACCATGTGAACATGGGCCAGTCGTCGAATGATACCTTCCCCACGGCAATGCATGTGGCCATCGGCATGATGGCGCGGGATGTGCTGATCCCGGGGCTGGAAAAGCTGCACGCAGCCCTTGCCGCGAAATCCGAAGAATTCAAGGATATCATCAAGATCGGCCGCACCCATACCCAGGATGCCACGCCGCTCACGCTGGGCCAGGAATTCGGCGGCTATGCCAAGCAGGTGGAAAAGGGTATTGCGCGGGTCAAGATGTGCCTGCCCGACATCTATGAACTGGCACAGGGCGGCACCGCCGTCGGCACCGGGCTGAACACCCGCGTCGGCTGGGATACCCGTGTGGCGGCGCAGATCGCCGACATCACCGGCCTGCCGTTCGTCACGGCACCGAACAAGTTCGAGGCGCTGGCTGCGCATGACGCCATGGTGATGTTCTCGGGCGCGCTGAAAACCGTGGCGGCATCGCTGTTCAAGATCGCCAATGACATGCGGCTGCTGGGCTCTGGCCCGCGCTCCGGTCTGGGCGAACTGATCCTGCCGGAAAACGAACCGGGCAGCAGTATCATGCCGGGCAAGGTGAACCCGACCCAGGCCGAGGCGCTGACCATGGTTTGTGCCCATGTCATGGGCAATGATGCGGCCATCGGCTTTGCCGGTTCGCAGGGGCATTTCGAACTGAACGTCTACAACCCGATGATGTCCTATAACGTGCTGCAGAGCATGCAGCTTCTGGGCGATGCGGCCGGGTCTTTCACCGACAATATGGTGGTGGGCACCCAGGCCAATGTGGCCCGGATCGACAAGCTGATGAAGGAATCGCTGATGCTGGTGACGGCACTGGCCCCGACCATCGGCTATGACGCGGCCACCAAGGTGGCGAAGACCGCGCACAAGAACGGCACGACCCTGAAGGAAGAGGCGATCGCGCTGGGCTATGTGGACGAAGAAACCTTCGACCGTGTGGTGCGCCCGGAAGACATGATCAGCCCGAAAGGCTGAACCATGGCCGAGCCGGTCAACCTGAACCGCTTCCGCAAGGACAAGGCGCGCGTCGAGGCGCGCGCCAAGGCTGATGCCAATGCGGTGAAATTTGGCCGGACCAAGGAACAGAAGGCGCGCGAGGCGGCGGATACCGCCCGCGCCCGTGCCGAACTGGATGGCAAGCGGCGCGAGACCGACGCGGATTAACCCGCGCTTAACCCGGTTGGGCAAGGATGCGGGCGGAGGTGCGCCATGCCCGTTCCCGCCTGCCTGACCCCGGACCGTTGGTTGATCCAGCTGTTTTCCGCCCGCGCCGCTGCCGAAGGCGGCATCCTGCGCCGCAGCGTTGCCGATGTGGATCGGCTGGTGGGGCGTGACCGCTTCCTGTGGGAAATCCGCCGCCGCGGCTTTCGCGTGGTGGAAAACGCCGGGCAATTCGTGATCTTCTGCAATTCCGAACCCGTGCGGCTCTTGCGCTAGGCCGGGGGTTGCAGGCAAATTTCTTGCAAGAAATTTGCAAATCTTTTCGAAAAGATTTGCCGCCAGCCCCGAGGTTCCGCCATGTCTGCCCGCCCTGCCAAACATTCGCTGACGCTGCGCGGGCATCGCACCAGCGTTTCGCTGGAAGAGCCGTTCTGGAACGGCTTCCGCGCGCTGGCCACGGCGCGCGGGATGGGCCTGAACGAGCTGGCGGCAGAAATCGACGTGGGCCGCGAGGAGGATGTGGGGCTGGCCTCTGCCATCCGCCTGGCCGTGCTGCGGTTTTATCAGGAAAACAGATAGGGGCAGGAAAACAGATAGGGGCTTTCCGCCCCTCTGTGCGCCAGAGGCGCACATTCACCCCGAGGATATTTGTACCAAGGTAAAAGATCAGGTGATCCGCTTGCGGGTCTTCTGCGTATATGCCTCTGTTCGAACAGGATTTTCCACACGATGACTGACAAGCCGCTTCTGCTTTGGTTTCGCCGCGATCTGCGGCTGGCCGATCAGCCCATGGTGCAGGCCGCTGCGGCAAGCGGGCGTCCGCTGATCCCGGTATTCATCCTCGACCCCGAGACCGAAGCCATCGGGGCTGCGGCGCGTTGGCGTCTGGGTCTGGCGATTGCCGATTTTGCCCGGCAGCTGCAGGCCCTGGGCAGCCGTCTGATCCTGCGGCGCGGAGTCGCCGCAGAGGTGCTGGCCGATTTGATCCGCGAGACCGGGGCGGAAGGTGTGCATTGGTCGCGGCTGTACGATCCGGCAACGCGGGGGCGCGATATCGCGGTGAAGGCGGGGCTGAAGGCGCGCGGGCTGCAGGCCGTCAGCCATCCGGGGTTTCTGCTGCACGAACCCTGGGCGGTCGAAACCGGCGAGGGCGGCTTTTACCGCGTCTATACCCCGTTCTGGAAAGCGGTCCGCAACCGCGAAATTGCGCCTGTGCTGCCCGCGCCCAAGGCTTTGCGCCCGCCGGCCACCTGGCCCGGATCGGACCGGCTGGAGGATTGGCAGCTTGGGGCGGCGATGCGGCGGGGCGCTGCGGTCTGTCTGCCGTTTCAGGCAGTGGGAGAGCAGGCGGCGCAGCAGCGTCTGGCCGGTTTTCTGGCGCAGAAGGTGGGTGCCTATCGGGAGGCGCGCGATTTTCCGGGCGAAGACGCCACCTCGCGCCTGTCCGAAAACTTGACCTATGGCGAAATCTCGCCCCGGCAGATCTGGCACGCGGGCTGGCGCGCGCTGCAGGAGGGGGCGGCGGGGGCCGAGCATTTCCTGAAAGAACTGGTCTGGCGCGAATTTGCCTGGCATCTGCTGCATCACACCCCGCATATGGCCACGGCCAACTGGCGCGACAGCTGGGATGGCTTTCCCTGGCGGGACGACAATGCCGATGCCGAGCGCTGGCGCCGGGGTCTGACCGGCGAGCCTTTCGTGGATGCCGCGATGCGCGAAATGTATGTGACGGGCACGATGCACAACCGGGCCCGCATGATTGCGGCCAGCTATCTGACCAAGCATCTGATGACGGATTGGCGCGTCGGGCTGGACTGGTTCGCCGATTGCCTGACGGATTGGGATCCCGCGGCCAATGCCATGGGCTGGCAATGGGTGGCCGGGTCGGGCCCGGATGCGGCGCCCTATTTCCGCATCTTCAACCCGTCCGGGCAGGCCGAGAAATTCGATTCTTCCGAGGCTTACCGGCATCGCTTCATCGCCGAAGGGCAGCGCCATCCGCATCGGGATGCGCTGGCCTATTTTCAGGCCGTGCCGCAATCCTGGCAGATTGCGCCGGATCGGCCCTATCCGAAGCCGGTTGTCGCGCTGGCAGAGGGCCGCGCGCGTGCCTTGGCGGCCTATGCGGCACGAAAGGCTTGAGCCGGAGCGCCGCTTCGGGAATCATCACCAAAAAACACCGGGGAGGTGTAATACCATGACCATAGTGACCACGACCAAGGGTCAGGCCGATCTCCCGCGCTACTTTGCGCAGGTGCTCAAGGTGCTGGAAAAGCTGCAATTGGGGCGGCTGGATTTCGTTCTGCCGGATGGGCGGCGGTTCCGGGCCGAAGGCCGCGAGCCGGGGCCTGCGGCCGAAATCCTGGTGAAGAACGCGGATGTCTTTTCGCGGCTGATCCGCGAGGGGGATCTGGGCTTCTGCGATGCCTATCTGGATGGCGATTGGGATACGCCCGATCTGCAGGCCTTCATGGATCTGGTGCAGGCACCGCAGAACAACGGGGTGAATGATGGCTTCCCCGGCCTGGGTCTGGTGCGCGCCTATGAGCGTATGCGGCACTGGCTGCGGTCGAACAACCGCAGGCAGGCGCGCAAGAATATCTCGTATCACTATGATCTTGGGAATGAATTCTACGGATTGTGGCTGGACGAGACGATGACCTATTCCAGCGCGCTGTTCCGCAGCGGGCAGGAAAGCCTGGAGGCGGCGCAGATTGCCAAATACGCCTCGATGGTGGATCAGATGGGGGCGAAGCCGGGGGATCATGTGCTTGAAATCGGCTGTGGCTGGGGGGGCTTTGCCGAATATGCGGCGGCGGAACGCGGGCTGCGGGTGACCGGGCTGACGATTTCGCAGGAACAGCATGATTTTGCGCGTGACCGGATCGCGCGGGCCGGTCTGGCCGACAGGGTGGAGATCAAGCTGCAGGATTATCGCGATGAGCGTGGGCGGTACGACGGCATCGCCTCGATCGAGATGTTCGAGGCGGTGGGTGAAAAATACTGGCCGGTCTATTTCGGGGCGCTGCACAATTGCCTGAACCCCGGCGCGGCGGCCACCCTGCAGATCATCACCGTGCCGGATCACCGGTTTGAGGCCTATCGGAAAACGGTTGATTTCATTCAGAAATACATCTTCCCGGGCGGGATGCTGCCCTCGCCCGGCGCCTTGCGGCGCGAGGTGGAATCGGCGGGGCTGCGGCTGAAGGGCTCCATCGAGTTTGGTGAAAGTTACAGCCAGACCCTGCGCCGCTGGCATGATGTGTTCAATGATCGCTGGCCCGAGGTGCAGCGGCTGGGCTTTGATGCGCGCTTTCGCAGGATGTGGAATTTCTACCTGACCTCTTGCGCCGGGGCCTTTCACGGCGGAAACTGCGATGTGACGCAGATCACGGTGACGCGGCCCGGATAAGGCCGCGCGGAAGGCAGGACAGGCAATGCCGACGGCAGGCAAGCTCGTGGCGGCGATGCTTTTTGCAGCGCTCGCATATGTAACGGCTGAGGTTTTCAAACCGGCGATGCCGCAGGGCACGGCCTTTGGCGCCTTCAGCTGGGTCTGCGCGGGCATTGGCGGGCTGTGTGGCTGGCTTGTCATGGGGCCGCGCACGGGGCAGGCATTTGCCGGGCTGGTTTCGGCGGGATTGCAGACTGCCTTGATGATGGCCTTTGCGGCGCTCGCCGGATTTTCCATTGAAATCATGGTGGCGCGGGCGTTTCGGCGGCTGTATGACGGGCCGGCAGAGGCGGTTCTGGGGGTGTTTGAGGTCATGCTGCAGCATGGCCGGTTGATGCTGACACCCGAGGTTCTGGCGGCGCTGCTGATCGGCGGGCCGGTTTGTGGCGTGCTGGCCGGGATGGTCGGGAAACGGTGGTCATGAAAAATATCTTCTTTTACGGCACCCTGCGGCACGCGCCGCATCTGGCGGCTGTGCTGGGCCGCCTGGCCGAAACCGTCCCGGCGCAGATGGCGGATCATGCGCTGCTGCGGGCGGCAGGCGGCAGCTGGCCGGTTCTGCAACCGGCGCCCGGGCAAAGCGCCGAGGGTCTGCTGCTGCGCGGCGCGAGCGATGAAGATCTGGCGCGGATCAACTTCTACGAAGCGATCTTCGGCTGGTTGCCGCAGGATGTGGTGGTGCATGTGGATGGCACCGCCATATCTGCGCAGGCCTGGCTGCCGCCCGGGATGGTCAAGACGGATGGCCCCTGGTCGCTGGAACATTGGGTGTCCCGCCATGCGGCGGTGGTTGTGGCGACAGCGGGCGATGTGATGGCCCTGATGGGGCAGCGCAGCCCGGCCGAAATCGGCCCGCGCTATCGGCTGATGCAGGTGCGTGGGGCCAGCCGGTTGCGGGCGCGCGACTGGCCTGCGACGCGGCGGCGGGCGGCTTTGCCCGGGGATGTGGTGGTGGCGCGGCGGATGCAGCCCTATGCCCATTACTTTGCCGTCGAGGAATATGATCTGCAGTTCCGCCGATTCGACGGAGGGATGAGCGAAACCATTAACAGGGCTGTGTTCCTGTCCGGCGATGCGGTGACGGTTCTGCCCTATGACATCCTGCGCGACCGGGTGCTGCTGGTAGAGCAGTTCCGGGCCGGCCCTTATGGCCGGGGCGACCCCAACTGCTGGTCGCTGGAGGCGATTGCAGGTCGGGTGGACCCGGACGAAACCCCCGAACAGGCCGCAAGACGCGAGGCGGTGGAAGAGGCCGGGCTGCAGCTGGGCGCGATGGAACCCACGGTGCATTATTACCCAAGCCCCGGCGCAAAGGCGGAATATCTGTTCAATTACATTGCCTTGTGCGATCTTCCGGATGGCATCGAAGGCGTGTTCGGTCAGGCGGATGAGGCCGAAGACATTCGCGGCCATCTGGTGCCTTATGACGAGGTGATGGCGATGGTGGCTTCGGGCGAGATTCAGAATGGCCCCCTGCTGGTCACATTGTTCTGGCTGCAGGCCAACCGGGCGCGGCTGCGCGGCTAGCCCCGGTAGATCCGCGATTCGGGATCAGTTTGCGCCAGAAGGTTTAGCAAAAGCTGAAGAAACGCCGCCTCGGCCCGGTTTGGCCGGGCGCGCGGGTGCCAGACCAGATGCACGTCGATGGCCGGCGGGGCGTCATAGGGCGGCAACCGCCACAGCTTGTGGGAGGCGACATCTTCGGCCACCACATGCAGCGGCAGCGGGCCGATGCCCAGCCCGGCCACGATCATGCGGCGCACCTCTTCCAGATGGGTGGATTGCCCGATCACCTGTGCATCAAGCCCGGCCGCGCGGCGCAGTTCGGTGACGGCGGCCAGCGCATCGCCCATGCGATCGGTCTGGAAACTGACAGAGGCATGGCCCGCAAGATCCGCGAGAGACAGCTTTTTACGACCGAACAGGGGATGGGGTGGGCCGCAGAAAAGACCAAAGAATTCACGATAAAAAACAGTGTTTTGCAGAACGGAAGGCGGTTCTGGCAGCAGACAGATGGCAAGGCTGGCCGTGCCTTTCACGACACGATCCACCGCATCGCGCGAGGGCAGGATATCCATCGTCAGCCGGGCCTTCGGATGGCTGGCGTGAAAGGCGCGCAGCGCCTGGTCCAGCAGCGGCGAGACAACATGCGAGGCCAGCGCCAGAACCACCTCGCCCGCCACCTCGCCTGCGGCTTCCTGCATGGCCAGCAGGCCGCGCAGGATGGTGGCGCGCACAGCCTGCGCCTCTGGCAGAAGGGCAAGGCCTTGAGGTGTCAGGGAAAATTCGCCCGGCCTGCGGTCGATCAACCGATGCCCGACGCGATCTTCCAGCCGTTTCAGCGCCTGGCTGACCGAGGGTTGCTTTAGCCCTAGGGCATCGGCCGCCGCTGTAACAGATCCGGCCTCTGCCAGCGCGAGAAACACGCGGAGCAGGTTCCAATCCAGATCGCGGAGGGTCTTTTCGGCAGGGGTCAGGCGCATGATGTATTGATACAGGCTATGGATACGATTTCAACTATCTATTTGGTAAATGGCCGGGGCTGTGCATCATTCGTCTGGCCTGCGTAGGGTTTGCGTCTGGCATCCGTCCCGACACCTGAAGCCAGAGAAAGCCAAGAGATGAGCCACCTGTTTTACCTGTCGACCGCCGCCCGCCCGGTGCTGGACCGGGCCGAAGGCATCTATATGTGGGATACCACCGGGCGGCGGTTCATCGACGGATCATCAGGCGCGATGGTCAGCAATATCGGCCACAGCAACCCGGTCGTCCTGGCGGCGATGCAGGCGCAGATGGCGCGTTCGACCTTTGGCTATCGGCTGCATTTCGAAACCGAACCGGGCGAGCGGCTGGCAGCCAAGGTGGCAAGCCTCAGCCCGGCGGGGATGGAGAAGGTGTTCTTCGTGTCTGGTGGGTCCGAGGCGGTGGAATCGGCGCTGAAACTGGCGCGGCAATGGGCGGTGGTGACGGGGCAGGCCAGCCGCTGGAAGGTGATCTCGCGCTTTCCCAGCTATCATGGCTCGACCCTGGGCGCGCTGTCGGTGACGGGTTATGACCCGCTGACCGATCCGTTCCGCCCGATGATGGTGGATATGCCCAAGATCCCGGCGCCGCGTGCCTGGCTGGATGGGCTGGACAGCGACGATCCGGCGACGGGCGCGCATTATGCCGCGATGCTGGAGGCGGAGATTCTGGCGCAGGGCCCCGACACCGTGCTGGCCTTCATTCAGGAGCCTGTGGGCGGCGCCTCGACCGGCGCTTTGGTGCCGCCTGCGGGATATATGCAGGCGGTGCGCGAGATCTGCACGAAATACGGCATCCTGCTGATCCATGACGAGGTGATGAGCGGGGGCGGCAGGGTCGGCACCTTTCTGGGCGGCGATCTGTGGGGGATCGTGCCGGATATCGTGGCGATTTCGAAGGGTTTTGGCGCGGGCTATGTGCCGCTGGGGGCGATGGTGGCGCAATCGGCCATCGTGGATGCGGTGCAGGCGGCGGGCGGATTCATGCATGGGCATACCTATGCGGGCAATCCGCTGGCCTGCGCGGCGGGGCTGGCGGTGCTGGAGGAAATCCTGGCGCAGGGGATGATGGACAATGCGGCGCGGGTTGGCGCGGTGCTGAAGGCGCGGCTTTCGGCGCTGATGCAGCGCTATGGCTTCATTGGCGATGTGCGGGGCGAGGGCCTGCTGCTGGCCTTTGAATTTGTTGCAGATCGCGCAACACGGGCGCCGCTGCCGCGCGAGATGAAGGCCTTTGACGATATGGTAGAGCGCGCCTATGCGGAGGGGCTTATCATCTATTCCCGCCGGTCGCGCGGGGGGTATGCGGGCGATCATTTCCTGGTCTGCCCGCCGATGGTGACCACCGAGGCGCAGGTGGACGAGATCATGGAAAAGCTGATCCGGGCGCTGGATGGATTTGCTGCCGCCCATGCGGGGCAGCTGGCATGAAGATCATCATTTCCTGCGCCATCACAGGGTCGATCCATACGCCCAGCATGTCGCCGCATCTGCCGTTTGCGGCGCAGGACATTGCGGCGCAGGCGGTTGCGGCGGCACAGGCGGGGGCGGCGGTGCTGCATCTTCATGCCCGCGATCCGGTGGATGGGCGGCCTTCAGCCAGCGTGGATCACTGGCGGGGGTTTCTGCCCGCGATTTCGGCGGGCTGCGATGCGGTGGTGAACATGACCACGGGCGGTTCGGCGGTGATGACGCTGGACCAAAGGCTGGCGGCGCCTGCGCATTTCGCGCCGGAAATGTGCAGCCTGAACATGGGCACGATGAATTTCGCGCTGTATCCGATGGCCGCAAAATCCCGCGATTGGCGGTTCGACTGGGAAGAGCCGTTCCTGAAAGGATCCGACGATCTGGTGTTCAAGAACACGCCGCGCGACATTGCGGGGGTTCTGGCGCTGATGGGGGGCAAGGGCGCGCGGTTCGAGTTCGAGTGCTATGACATCAGCCATCTGTATATGCTGCGGCATTTCGTCGATCGCGGGCTGGTGGCTGGTGCAGACAGTGGGGGGCCTTTGTTCCTGCAATTCGTGCTGGGGGTGCTGGGCGGTATCGCGGCAGAGCCGGAGCATCTGCTGCAGATGAAGCAGACGGCGGAAAAGCTGTTCCCCGCCTTTGAATGGTCGGTTCTGGCGGCGGGGCGGCGGCAGATGGAATTTGCGGCCATGGCTGTGGCGATGGGTGGCCATGTGCGGGTGGGGCTGGAGGATAACCTGTATCTGGAGCGGGGCGTTCTGGCGAAATCCAATGCCGAACAGGTGGCGAAGGTGCGCGGCATTGCCGAGGCTTTGGGCCGGGTGGTGGCAAGCCCCGATGAGGCGCGGGCGCTGCTGGGGTTGAAGGGGCGGCAGGTGTTCGCATGATCCGGGTGGCGGGGGTTGCGGATGCGGCGCAGGTGATGGCGGGGTTGCAGGCGCTGGCCGCCACGATGGGCGATCCGTTCCGGCTGAACGCGGCACAGCTGGTGCGGGCGCTGGACAGTGGCGCGGCGCGGGCGGTGCTGCATGACCGGGGGCTGGCGCTGTGGTCGCCCTTCGTTTCTACCTCGCGCGGGGCGATGGGGGCTTATGTCAGCGATCTGTGGGTGGAGGATGCGGCGCGCGGGCAGGGGCTGGGCGTGCGCCTGCTGGCGGCGGTGCGCGATCAGGCGGCGGCGGAATATGGCGCGGTGTTCCTGCGGCTGGCGGTTTATACCGGCAATCCGGGGGCGCGGCAGTTCTATGACCGGCTGGGGTTTGCGCCCAAGCCGGATGAAACCTGGCTGACGCTGGAAGGCGCGGCACTGGAGGCGATATGAGGGCGTTTCTTGACGGGCGGCAGGCGCTGCATGATCCGCAGATGTTCATGGCCAATGGCACGCGGCTGCCCAACCCCGAACAGCCCGCGCGGATCGGCGTGTTGCAGGCCGGGGCCGAGGCGGCGGGGGCGGTGTTCGAGGCGCCGCGCGATTTTGGCATGGGGCCGCTGGCGGCGGTGCATACAGCCGAATATCTGGCGTTTCTGCAGACCATCCATCCGCGCTGGAAGCGGATCGAAGGCGCGGCGGATGAGGTGATCCCCAAT
Source organism: Gemmobacter sp. (assembly GCA_034519525.1). GTDB lineage: Bacteria > Pseudomonadota > Alphaproteobacteria > Rhodobacterales > Rhodobacteraceae > Gemmobacter. Next base: position 89,130 of record JAXHOJ010000061.1, read on the forward strand.
ATCCACCCGGACCGGCGCAGCGCGAATTATCCGAAATCGGCGGTGGGGCAGGCGGGCTATCATCAGGCCGATACCGCCTGCCCGATTGCGGCAGGCACCTGGGAGGCGGCCTATTGGTCGGCGCAGAGCGCGCTGTCGGCGGCAGAGGTGGTGGCTGGGGGCGAAAGGGTCGCCTATGCTTTGTGCCGCCCGCCGGGGCATCATGCCTTTGCCGATCTGGCGGGGGGGTTCTGCTTTCTGAACAATTCCGGCATTGCCGCCGAATGGCTGTGCGGGCGGGGGGTGCGGGTTGCGGTGCTGGATGTCGATGTGCATCACGGCAATGGCACGCAGGGGATGTTCTATCACCGTCGCGATGTGCTGACCGTCAGCCTTCATGCCGACCCGGACCGGTTCTATCCGTTCTTCTGGGGCGCGGCGCAGGAGCGGGGTGTGGGCGAGGGCATGGGGTTCAACCTGAACCTGCCGCTGCCGCGCGGCACCGATGATGCCGGGTATATGGCGGCGCTGCAGGTGGCATTGGCGCGTATCCGGGCCTTTGGTGCCGATGCGGTGGTGGTGGCGCTGGGGCTGGATGCGCATGAGGCGGACCCGTTTCAGGGCTTCCGGGTGACGACGGGCGGCTTTACCCGCATCGCCGCCGCCATTGCCGGGCTGGGCCTGCCGCTGGTGGTGGTGCAGGAGGGTGGTTATCTGCAACCGGCACTGGGCGCGAACCTGACCGCCTTTCTGCAGGGGATCTGAGCGGCGGCTGGCCGCCCGGCCTTTACCCGCTCCCGGCTGCCACCCCCTCCCTGACTCTCCCCCTGTCAGGGGGAGGGGAGTTGCGCGGGGGCTGGCTGGGGTTTGGGTGTCTTGCGTTGCTGTCGGGTTCTTTCGCCCCCTCCTCCCTGTTGGGGGGAGGGGGCAGTGGTAAGTGCCCCCTGAGCGACGGAAGGCGGTGGATCTGGCGTATGATCTGGAACCGTGGATCCGGCGGCGGGGAAGGTGGCCCTGCGGCACGGCGGATGGCGTGGAACAGGAGGCTTGATTTTACATGATGAAAGCCGAATATGAACCGTGCAGCCGCAGCGATGGCGTGTTGCTGTTGCCCCGGTTCTGTGGCATCACGCGAGGGTATGAAACTAGACCGGTGAGTTTAGCATGACCGATTTTGCCGCGCGCCGCACCATGATGGTCGATACGCAGGTTCGCCCCTCGGATGTCACCAAATTTCCGATCATCGAAGCGATGCTGGCGGTCCCGCGCGAGGCTTTCGTGCCTGCCGACAAACGCGAAGCCGCCTATATGGGCGAGCATGTGGTGATCGGCGGCGGCCGTGTGGTGCTGGATGCGCGCACATTGGCCAAAATGCTGGACGCACTGGACATCCAGCCGGACGAGACCGTTCTCGACCTGGGCTGCGGGCTGGGCTATTCGACGGCGGTGATTGCCCGGATGGCCGAAGCCGTTGTTGCCGTGGAAGAAGACGAGGCGCTGGCCGCCGAGGCGCAGCGCACGCTGTCCTCGCATGGTGTCGACAATGCTGCCGTGATCGTGGGCAAGCTGGCCGATGGGGCGCCCAAGGCCGGGCCTTATGATGTGATCACCCTGCAGGGGGCGGTGGAAACCGTGCCGGCCGGGCTGCTGGCGCAGATCAAGGAAGGTGGCCGGATCGGCTGCCTGTTCATGGAAGGCTCTCTCGGGGTGGCCCGGGTGGGGTACAAGATCGACGGCCAGGTGACCTGGCGCTATGTCTTCAACGCCGCAGCGCCGGTTCTTCCGGGCTTCGTGGCCAAGAGGGCCTTCACGCTCTGACCGCGTGCCGGCCCAGAAACGGGAGCAGTGGATGTTCGGAATGAGGCAGATGCTGGCGGCGGGTGCCGCGTCGGTGATTATGGCAGTGGCCCCGGCGGCACAGTCTGAAACGCTGGCGGATGCGCTGATCGCGGCCTACAAGAATTCGCATCTTCTGGATCAGAACCGCGCCCTGCTGCGGGCGGCGGATGAGGATGTGGCAACCTCGGTTGCGGCGTTGCGGCCGGTGGTGAATTTTGTCGCCAGTGCCAGCAAGCAGGTCCGTTCGGTGCAGCAGGTGCCGACGAATACGATCATCGAAAATGGCTCGCTGGAGCTTTCGGCCGAACTGACGCTGTATGATTTCGGGCGTTCCGCGGCGGGTATCGCCGTGGCGAAGGAATCGGTTCTGGCGACCCGGGCCAGCCTTGTGGGCGTGGAACAGCAGGTTCTGCTGGGCACGGTGCAGGCCTATGTGAATGTGCGTCTGGCGCAGGAAATCGTGGAACTGCGCCGCAACAACGTGCGGGTGATCGGGGAAGAGCTGAAAGCCTCGGAAGACCGGTTCGAGGTGGGCGAGGTGACGCGCACCGATGTGGCGCTGGCGGAATCGGCGCTGGGCGAGGCGCGGGCGGCCATGGCAGCGGCCGAGGGCGATCTGCTGGTGGCGCGCGAGGCCTATCGGGCGCTGACCGGCGCCTATCCGGTGAAACTGGCGCCGCTGCCTGCGGCACCGCGCCTGCCGGGCAGCCTGAAAGAGGCGGTCACCATCGCCATGCGCAATCATCCCAGCATGATCGAGGCGCAACATTCGGTGAAAGTGGCCGATCTGAACGTGGAACTGGCCAAGGCCAACATGAAGCCCAGCATCGGTCTGTCGACCAGCGTGGGCGTTGCGGCCACCAACCAGTCGCGCGATTACGATTACGCGCAGGCCGGGGTTTCCATGAGCCAGACGCTTTATGCCGGCGGGCGGCTGTCGTCGCTGCTGCGCCGGGCGCAGGCCCAGCGCGAGGCGCAGCGGTCGGCCCTGCTGAACACCACGGTCACGGTAGAGCAGAACGTTTCCAACGCCTGGTCTTCGGTGGATGTGCTGGCCGCGCAGATTGCGGGCAACAGCCGGCAGATCGAGGCGGCGCAGGTGGCGTTTGAAGGTGTACGCGAGGAAGCCAAGCTGGGCGCCCGCACCACGCTGGAAGTGCTGGATGCGGAACAGGATCTGCTGAACGCCCGTGCGGCGCGGATCCAATCGGAAGCAGAACGGTATTACAGCCTGTACAGCGTGCTGGCGACGACCGGCCTGCTGACGGTGGAAAAGCTGAACCTTGGCATCCCGACCTATGATGTGACCGCCTATTACAATGCGGTGAAGGATGCGCCGGCCTCGTTCCAGGGGCAGCAGCTGGACCGTGTGCTGAAGGCGCTGGGGCAAGAGTGATTGCCCGGCGCGGTTGCCGCCCATGTTAACTGCCCTGCCGCCATCGTCTTGCGGCAGAGGCGGGCTGCGGTTACTCTGCTTTGACAAAAGGGCGGGGCAGGCATGAGCGAAGCAATGAGTTCTGTTGAGATCGAGGATGTGCTGTCCTCTATCCGCCGTCTGGTGTCAGAGGATCTGAGGCCGGGGCATGGGGGGCAGGTACGGCAGGCGCCTTCGGGGCGGCTGTTGCTGACGCCCGCGCTGCGGGTGGTGCCCGGACGCGCGGCGGAGCCTGAGCCCGAGATTGAGCCAGAGCACGAGACTGCGGCCGTGCCGGAACCTGCCCGTCTGCAGGAGGAAGACCCACCCGAGACCATGGCCTATGCCGGTGATCTGCACTGGCCGCAGCCGGACACGGTTGAGGTCGATCTGGACAGCGTCGAAGAAGCCGAGCTGGTAGAGCCGCTGCATCTGGCGCAGGAATGGCGCGAGACGGGCTGGCGGGATGACAGCTGGCGCGACGGTGCCTGGCCGCTGGAGGCTGCGGCAGCACCGCCAGAGCCTGCGGCGCCGATGGATGCCCATCTGGCGGATCTGGCGGAAGCCGCCGCTGTGGCCGAAATCCTGGCCACCCCGGCAGAGCCGGAGCGGCGCCACGAGGCGGAGCCGGAATTTCTGGGTTCTGAGGATTTTCTGATCGACGAAGAGGTTGTGCGCGATCTGGTGCGCGACATCATCCGCGAGGAACTGCAGGGCGCGCTGGGGGAAAGGATCACCCGCAATGTGCGCAAGCTGGTGCGGGCCGAACTGAACCGCGCCTTGCTGGCCCGCGATCTGAGCTGAACCTGACCCGCAACGCAAAATGAAAAACGCGCCCCTTGGGGCGCGTTTTTTCTGAACCGGCTGCCTGAAGGGATCAGGCAGCTTCGGCGTGGTCGTGTTCCAGCGCGTGGCGGCGTTCGCTTTCTTCGCGCGACAGCGCAACAGAGGTGCGCACACCCTTGCCCACGAATTCCATCAGACCCTTCACGACACGTTCATTGGGGTCGATCCCGGCGCAGGACAGCACTTCGCGCCCATCGCGCGACCGAGCCCAGCGGGCAATCTGTTCCGGCCCGTTGCCATATTTCTTGTCATCGGCGATCGCATCATCCAGAGCGGCAAGAACGACAGCGGCAAACAGCTTGCGCGCGCGTTGACCTTGTTCATAGTTGAATGCGGTGCCGTCGATGAAGTCAGCCATTTCTTTATCCTGTTCTTGCTCTTGCATGTTCGGCGTTCGGGGTGTCTACGCCTATGCCCCGTGATTCGGTATGCCACCAGTAGCATGTCTGCCATGCGTTTGCTGCATGGGTGGTGGCGCTAACCTGCTATATCCGATAGGCAGAAAGCGGTGATCCTGCCAAAATATGGGGCAGGATTTAGACATTTCAAGCATTTGACAAGGTTTTGCCTTTGTGCATCTGCCCTAGCGGAAGGCCGCATTTCCGGCCTGAGCCGGAGCGTAATATTTCGTTCACTCTGCCGTGATAACAGCACTGCCCGCCGTCAACGGACCTGCCAGCCGGTCAAAGCGCAGATGGGCCAGCGCGCGGCCGCCCGATTGCGTGCCCAGCCGCCCGGCCTCGCGCCCGTCGGGCAGCAGGATGGGGGTGCCGACCGGCGCGCTGCCCGCGATGTTCACGCGGATCAGGCCCTTGCGCAGTTCGGTCTTGTGCTTCATCCGCGCCGTCACCTCTTGCCCGACGTAGCAGCCCTTGCGGAAATCGACGCCCTGCAGCGCTTCGAACCCGGCTTCGAGGATGAAGGTATCATCGGGGATCAGTTCGGCCCCGGTTTCGGGGATCAGATGGGCAACGCGGATCGCATCCCAGTCAATGGCGGGTGCCCCGCCGGGCTGATCAATGCCGGGGGCGCCATAGGCGCGCCAGCCAAGGGCGGGGTGGCGCGGATCGGGCAGGGCGCCGGGCGGGGCATCGCCCAGCCCCCGGGTGACCACCAGATCACAGGGCGCCAGCGTGACCGCCGCGCGCAGGCGATACATCGTCAGCCGTTTCAGCGTGGCATCGGCCAGCGCCCCCGGCAGATCCAGCAGCAGCGCATCGCCGGTGTTCACCACGAAAAAATCCGCCAGATACTTGCCCTGCGGCGACAGCAGCGCCGTATAGACGATGCCCGGCGCTTTCAGCCGCAGCACATCATTCGTGACAAGCCCTTGCAGGAAGGGCAGGGCATCCGGCCCGCCGACAAGGGCAAGGCGGCGGGTGGGATCGGTTTCGCCGGTCATCATTCTCTCCTGTGCGCGGGACAGATATAGGGCGTCAGGGTTGGAATTGCAGCCGGTAGAGATCGGCATAAAGCCCGCCCTCGGCCAGAAGTTCATCATGCGTGCCCTGTTGCACCACGCGGCCATGGTCCAGCACCACGATCCGGTCGGCATCGCGGACGGTGGCGAGCCGGTGCGCGATCACCAGCCGCGTGCGGCCATCGCCCAGACGGTGCAAGGCATCAGCCACCAGGGTTTCGGATTGTGCATCCAGCGCCGAGGTGGCCTCGTCTAGCAGCAGCACGGGCGCATCGGAAATCAGGGCGCGGGCAATCGCCACCCGCTGCCGCTGCCCGCCCGACAGGGACGAGCCGCGCGGGCCTGCGGGCGTATCAAGGCCCTGCGGCAGGCCTGCCACGAATTCGGCCACATGGGCATGATCCAGCGCCTTTTGCAGCCGTTCAGCGGCGATTTCGCGACCAAGGGCGATGTTTTCGCGGATGGTTTCATCGAACAGCATGGAATCCTGCGAGACCACGGCGAACTGGCGGCGCAGATCGGCCAGCGTCATGCCGCCGATATCGCGGCCATCCAGCGTGATCTGGCCGGCATCGGGTTCGGCCAGCCCGGTGAGCAGGTGAAAAACCGTGGATTTGCCGGCCCCCGAGGCACCGACAAGGGCGGTCATCTTGCCGGCCTCTGCCGTGAAGCTGAGGCCGTTCAGCACCGGGGTTTCGGCATAGCCGAAGTGAAGGTTTTCGATGCGGATTTCGGGCGGGGTATCGGTGGGCTGCACGGTGCCTGCGCGGGGGCGGGCGGCGGGCGGCAGGTCGAACAGGCGATAGAGCCGTTCCAGGCTGGCGGCGGCAATCTGCCAGACCCCGGCCATATCGCCCAGACGGCGCAGGGGTTGAAAGGTCAGCGAAATGGCGGTGAAGAAGGCCATGAACTCGCCCGTGGTGCGGGTGCCCTCGGCAATCTCGCGCCCGCCGAGCCAGAGCACGGTGAAAAAGCCGATGCCGGTGACAATGTCGATCAGCGCGGGCACGGTGGACCGGCCCAGCATCATCTTCACCTCGGCCCGCACGATGGCGCCCGCGATGCGGCGGAAGCGGCCGGTCTGATAGTCTTCCATCCGGTTCAGCTTGATCGCCATGATGCCGTGAAAGATCTCGTCCAGCCGGGTGGTGCGGTCGCCCGATTGTTCGCGCATCTGCCGGGTCTTGCGGCGGATATAGCGCTGGATCACGATGGCGGGCAGCACCAGCGCAGGCGCGCCGATCAGCGCCGCCAGCGTCCAGCGCCAGTCGATGGCCAGCGCGACCACGAACAGCGACACCAGCGCCACCAGATCGCGCCCGACGCCGACGATCACGGCAGACCAGACACGCTGCACCGCGCCGGTATCGCCCACCAGCCGTTCCATCAGCGCGCCGGGCGGGTTTTCCTGAAAGAAGCGGGTATCCAGCGTCAGCACATGCGCCAGCAGATCGACCTGCATCGCGGTGGAGCTTTTCTGCGCAATGGCGGTGAGCGTGGTCTTCGCGGCAATCGAGGTGATGGCACGCACGACGAACAGCCCGAAGATCGCCAGCCCGACCCAGAGCAGCATCCCCGATCCGCCGGGGGTGAAGACCTGATCGAACAGCGGCACCAGCAGCCAGGACAGGGCGCCCAGGGTGCTGCCCTCGATCACCATCAGCAGGAAGGCAAAGGCCATCATGCCGGCATGGGGTTTCAGATAGCCGGACCAGAGCCGGGAAAACAGGCGGCTGGTGGCATAGCGCGGATCTTGCGGGGATTTGCGGGGCAAGCGGCTCTCCTGCCATGAGATTTCTGGCCTTGGGCTGCCCTTGGTCTATCGGCTGGGGCGGGGCGGGGCAAGCCGGGGTGATGCGGGGGTGATGCTGGGGGCAGGCCGATGGGCGCGTTGACCTTGGCGCGGGCCGGGCGTAGCCATGGGGCGAACCGCGCGGAGAATGACATGCTTGCCAACGGACGCCCCTATCTTGCCATCCCCGGCCCTTCGGCCATGCCGGACCGGGTGCTGGCGGCCATGCACAGGGCGGCCCCCAATATCTATGCAGGCCCGCTGCCCGATCTGGTGGAAACGCTGTGGCCCGATCTGCGGCGGCTGGCGGGCACGACGGGCCATGTGGGGATCTGGATCGCCAATGGCCATGGCGCCTGGGAAGCGGCCAATGCCAATCTGTTTTCGAGGGGCGACAAGGCACTGGTGCTGGCAACCGGGCGGTTTGGCATCGGCTGGGCCGAAAGCGCCCGTGCCCTGGGGGTAGAGGCCGAGATGCTGGATTTCGGCCGGGCCGCCCCGGTGGATCTTTCGCGGCTGGAGGCGGCGCTGCGGGCGGATCGTGCCCACAGCTTCAAGGCGGTTCTGGTCACGCATGTGGATACGGCCTCCAGCGTGAAGAACGATGTGGCGGGCATCCGCGCCGTGCTGGATGCGGTGGGGCATCCGGCGCTGCTGGCGGTGGATTGCATCGCCTCGATGGGCTGCGACGAGATGCGGATGGATGACTGGGGTGTGGATCTGATCGTGGGGGCCAGCCAGAAGGGGCTGATGGTGCCGCCGGGGCTGGGCCTGCTGTGGGTATCGGACCGGGCGGTGGAGCGGTGCCGCCAGTCCGATCTGCGCACGCCCTATTGGGATTGGCGGCAGCGGTTCACGGCAACCGAATTCTGGCAGTACTGGAATGGCACGGCGCCGACGCATCACCTGTTCGGTCTGCGCGAAAGTCTGGACATGATCGCGGAAGAGGGGCTGGAGAATGTCTGGGCCCGCCATGCGGCGCTGGCGCGCAGCGTCTGGGCCGCGTTCGAGGCCTGGGGGCAGGGCAATCCGCAGATCCAGCTGAATATCGCGGGGCCTGCGCATCGCGGCCATTCTGTGACCGCCGCGCGTCTGGGGCCTGCGCCCAATGCCACGCGGTTGCGGGCCTGGCTGGAGAAGAATGCGGGTGTGACGCTGGGCATCGGCCTTGGCATGGCCGCGCCGGATGACCCGGCCTATCACGGTTTTCTGCGCGTGGCGCATATGGGCCATGTCAATGCGCATATGACGCTGGGGGTGCTGGCGACGATGCAGGCGGGCATGGTGGCGCTGGATATTCCGCACGGGCCGGGGGCACTGGATGCGGCGGCGCGGGTGGTGGCCGAGGCGGTGGCCGGGGCGGCGTAAGCCACCCGCTCTCGCAAAAGGCCCGCGGCGTAAACCGCTTTGTTGAGCCGTTTGGGGCGGCGGGTGCCGCCCCTGCGGGGAAGGGGTACAGGCTGCGGTTACTTCTGCCCGTTCAGGCGGTGGAACAGATGGGTGAAGGTGGCAACGCCCAGCACCGGGATCACCAGATTGACCAGCGGGATGGACAGCGGTGCGGCCATCAGCGCGCCCGCCAGCCAGACGGTGCCGGAATGGCGCGCCCGCAGCGCCTTTGCCCCTTGTCGGCCAAGGCGGCGCATGGCGACCAGCGTGAAATATTCGCGCCCCAGCAGCAGCCCGTTCACCGCCCAGAACACCACGGGCACCAGCGGCCCGGCAAAGGGATACAGCAGCAGGGCAAACAGGTTGGCCAGGATCAGCAGCCCGAACAGGTTGACCGCGTCGATCAGGCTGTCTGCCAGCGGCACGGGTGTGGCCTGCGGCAGGGCGGGGTAATGGCGATCCTCCACCGCATCGACGATGCGTTCCAGAAACAGGCCGGAAAACAGCGCGGCCACCGGCATCATCAGGAAGACCGAAAGCCCCATCACCAGCAGCACCGATCCGATGGACAGCGCCGTATCCACCCCACCCACGGCGCCGATCAGCGGCAGCACCAGCTGATCCGGCGCCAGCCAGCCGATCAGCGCAAAGGTGCCGACATAGACGCCCAGCAGCAGCACGGCGGCCAGCAGGATGCCGAGGGCGACCACCCGCAGAAAGCGCGGGTCTGACAACTGGCCCAGCGCACGGCCAAAACAGGCAAAGATCATCGCTTATTCCATCATCCAGCGGGTCAGGGTGGCCACATCGGGGCGCGGGCGTTCGGGCGGGGCGCTGCCTTCGGTGCCGATATGCACGATGCCCGCCACGCTTTCCTGCGGGGCAAGATCGAAGGCGGCTTCGGAAAAGCCCCGGTCATGGCTGACCCAGCCGGTCAGCCAGCAGGCACCCCAGCCCGAGGCCAGCGCCGCATTCACCAGCCCCAGGCAGACACAGCCCGCCGACAGCACCTGTTCGGCCAGCGGCACCTTGTCCTGCGCCTTGGGGCTGCTGATGACCACCACGGCAAGCTGGCCCTGATCGAACTGGCCACGGCCCTTGGCGGTCTTTTCGGCATCCAGGCCCAGATCGCGCGCCCGGGTCTCGGCCAGATCGGCCAGCCGGGCCATGGCGGGTTTGGTCAGCACGATCAGGCGCCAGGGTTCCAGCTTGCCATGGTCGGGCACGCGCAGCGCGGCGGTCAGGATCGGTGCCAGCTCGGCCGCCGTGGGCACCGGCAGGGTGAGCGTTTTTGCCGGGCGCGAGCGGCGGTTCAGCAGGAAATCCAGGGCGGCGGGATTGGCGGCGGGCATCATCGGCTCCTTCAGGGCCGCTGGCGCGGCATCGGGCGCAACATAGGGGGCAGGGCGGGGGGATGGAAGGGCACAGGCGGGCCGGGGATGCAGGCGGGGGCTTTTCGTGCCGGGCCCGAGCGGCTATCACTGGGCCACTGCAACCGGAGCCTGCCCATGACCCTGCTGACCCGCCGCGCCGCGCTGACCGTTGCCCTTGCCCTGCCGCTGGCGGCCTGTGGCGGGCGGAAACCCGAACCGCAGGCCGACAGGCCGGGCGGCTCGGCAGAGGTGATGTATCTGATCAGCAAATATTCCCGCACCTATGATGTGCCGGAAAAGCTGGTGCATCGGGTGGTGAAATCGGAAAGCAGCTATAATCCGGGGGCGCGCAACGGGCCTTATTACGGCCTGATGCAGCTTTTGCCGGAAACTGCGCGCACCATGGGGCATCGCGGTTCGGCGCAGGATCTGCTGGATGCGGAAACCAACCTGAAATACGGCGTGAAATATCTGCGCGGCGCCTATCTGGTGTCGCGCGGGCATCAGGAGCGGGCGATCGGCTGGTATCGGCGCGGCTATTACTATGAGGCCAAGCGCATGGGCCTGCTGAAAGAAACCGGCCTGCGCAGCTGATGGCGCGGCGCGATCTGGCCGATCTGCGCGCCCGCGCGCTGCCGGGGGCCGAATTCGCGCTGCGGGTAACACCGCGCGCCGGGCGCAATGCGTTGACCGAGGTGGACGGCGTGTTGAAGGCCATGGTGACAGCCGTGCCGGAAGACGGGCGGGCCAATCGCGCAGTGCAGGATCTGCTGGCCGAGGCCCTTGGGGTGGCGAAAACCCGGCTGACACTGCTGCGCGGCGCCACGGCGCGCGACAAGGTGTTCCGGCTGGATTAGGCGGCTTTCGGGCCTTTTTCCGTTGGGCGCTTGTATCTGCTGCCGGGACGGATAAAATAGGGGCAACCTTGCGCGGCCTGCCGCGGCCGCAGGGATTTCAAGCCGGAGAACAGCATGTCCTGGACCGACGAGCGTGTCGAGACGCTCAAGAAGATGTGGGCCGATGGCCAGAGCGCGAGCCAGATCGCCAAGGAACTGGGCGGCGTCACGCGCAATGCGGTGATCGGCAAGGTGCATCGTCTGGGCCTGTCGAACCGTGTGGGCCCGGGTGGCAAGGACGAAGAGGAAGAGGTTGTGGCGGAAGCCCCGGCCCCCAAGGCCGAACCGCCGAAGCCCGAACCCGTGGCCGCAGCACCCCGCGCGCCCGAACCCCGCCCCGCAGCACCCGAGCCGCGCCCGGCAGCCGCCGCCGCCGCACAGCCGCAGCCGCATTTCGCCGCTTCGGCCGGGAATGTGATGCCGCTGCCGCAGCGCAAGGCCATCATTCCGGCAGGCCAGCCGCTGCCGCCGCAGCCTTCGGCAAATGAGATCAGCCCCGAAACGCTGGCCTCGGCCCGCGAGGTGGAAAAGCGTGCCCGCCGCCTGACGCTGATGGAACTGACCGAACGCACCTGCAAATGGCCGATTGGCGACCCGGCGACCGATGATTTCTGGTTCTGCGGTCTGCCCTCGCAGCCCGGCAAGCCCTATTGCGAGGCGCATGTGGGCGTGGCCTTCCAGCCGATGAGCGCGCGGCGCGACCGCCGCCGCTGATCCCTGCGGCCTGATCTGCAGCAGCGCCCGCCGCACTGGCGGGCGTTTGTCATTCCAGCGGGTGCAGATGCGGATGGCTGTGCAGATGCGGGTGATCGTGCACCTGCGCGGGGATCAGGCGGCCTCGGTCCAGCAGCATGGCGCGGTTGGCCAGCCCGGCCACGAAACCCGCATCATGCGAGACAAGGATCATCGCACCGTCGAACGCCTGTAGTGCAGCCCGCAGCAGCACCATGTTCGCGGCATCCACCCCGTTGGTGGGTTCGTCCAGCAGCAACACATCGGGGCGCATGGCCAGCAGGCCCGCGAGGCAGACCAGCCGCTTTTCCCCGCCCGAAAGACGATGGGCGATACGGTCGGCCAGGTGGCCGATGCCCAGCGTTTCCAGCGTTTCCTGTGCTGTGGCCACCGCCTCTGCCTCGGCAAGGCCAAGGTTGAGCGGGCCGAATGCCACATCCTCCTGCACCGTGGGGCAGAAGATCTGATCATCGCTGTCCTGAAACAGCAGGCCGATGCGCGGGCGCTGGGCGCGAAAATCCCGTTCGCGCAGGCAATCGGCGCCGAACAGGCGGATGCGGCCCTGCGCCGGTTCCAGCCCCATGATGGCGCGCAGAAGCGTGGTCTTGCCCGCGCCATTGGGGCCGACGATGGCGAGCCTGTCACGCGCGGCCAGTGTCAGGCTGGCGCCCTGCAGCACGGGGGCGCCGTCGCGCGAAACCGTCACATCGGAAAGCGAAATCAGCGGGATCATAGCCTGTCCCATAGCACGGCCAGCCCGGCCGCCGCCAGCAGCAGCCCGAAGGCCAGCCAGTCGCGCCCGGCGGGCCGGGGCGGGGCACTGCCCGGAAAGCGGCCTGCATCGCCCCGGCAGCGCATCGCCTCTTCGATCCGGTTCGCCCGGTCCAGCGCGCGGACCAGCAACATGCCCAGCAGGTTGCCAAGGCTGCGCCAGCCATGGCGGTTCGACCGCGGGCGAAAGCTGCGGGCGCGCATCGCCTCTTGCAGCCTGCGCGCCTCGGCGCCGATCAGCGTGGTGTGGCGCAGGGTCATCAGGAACAGCCGCACCAGCCTTTCTGGCACATGCAGCGCGCGCAGGGCACCGCCCAGACGCATCGGATCTGTGCTGCCCAGCAGCCAGAGCAGGGCCAGTGCCGCCGCGCTGATGCGCAGCGCCAGCAGGCCCGCGCGGGCGAAGCCATCAGCGCTGAGCGGCAGTGGCCCCAGATGCAGCAGCGCGGGGCCGGGCAGGGTGAGCGGCAGCGATACGGCCAGCAGCAGCACGAAGCCTTCGACATGCAGCAGGCGGCGCCAGCGCGCGGCGGGCATACGGTCCAGCAGGGCAAGGCTTGTCAGCAGGGCCAGTGCCACCGCTGCCACTGCCGGGCGCTGCAGCTGTGACAGGGTGATGACCAGCGCCAGTGCCGCCAGCAGCCGCAGCCGCAGATCGGCGGGCGCAAGGCTCATCTCCGGCGGCCCCGCGCCCAGAGCGCGACCCCGGCCAGGCCGAAGATGAAGAACAGGCCCGAAAGCGCATCGGTGACGCGCAACCGTGCGTCCATCTCCTCGATCCGGGCCAGAAGGGGGGCGACCTGCCGGGCCACGGCGGCTTCGATTGCGACCGTATCCGTGGTGCCATCAGCGGCAGATGCGGGCGCCACGGGCGCGGGGGCCGCCCCGCCCAAGGTGGCGCTGGCCATATGGCCATCGCCGGTGTTCACCGAAACCGTCAGCCCTGCGGCAATGGCAGGCTGGGCAAAACGGAAATTGCCTGCGGCATCGGTCTTGCCGGTGGCAACCCCCGCCCCGGTGGCATCCTTGGCCACCCAATCCACCCCGCGCGCCCCGCCGCCACCGATGAAGAAGGCGCGCCCGCTGATCTCTGCCCCGTCAGAACTGGCATAGACGCGCAGCTTATGCGCCAGCGCCGGGGTGGCGAGGCACAGCGCTAGCAGCGGGGCCAGCAGCAAGGCCAGCGCGCGGATCATGGCCCCACCCCGCTGGGCACCAGCGCATCGGGCTGCACGCGGACCAGAAAGCCCACCACGGCGGCGGTCAGCGCCGCCTCGGCCAGCGCCAGCGGCAGGTAAGTGACCAGCATCACCCGCGCCACCGGCACATATTCCGGCGCTGACAGGGCCAGCACCAGCGCCACCAGCGCCCCGGTGCCCAGCACCGCCAGCCCACCCACCGCGGCGGCCAGTGCGGCGCGCAGGCCACCTGTGCTGCGCCGCAGCATCGGTCCCAGCATCCAGCCCAGCAGGATGCCCGGCGCCGCGATGTTCACCGTGTTCACCCCCAGTGTGGTGAGCCCGCCCACCCCGAACAGCAGCACCTGCAGCGCCAGCCCCACCGCCACCGCGGCAAAGGCCCCCGGCCCCAGCATCAGCCCCATCAGCCCGGCCAGCATCGGATGCACCGAAGATGGCCCCACCGGCACCGCCAGCAGAGAGCCGGTGAAGAACACCGCCCCCAGCACCGCCATGCGCGGGATCGCCCGATCCTCCAGCCCGCGCAGCGCCAGCGCCACGCCGCCCGCAGCCAGTGCAGCGCCGCCGATCAGCACCGGCGCCGACAGGATGCCATCTGGGATATGCGCCATGGCTCAGTTGCCGCCCATCGCCGTGGTTTTCACCCAGATCAGCGCGCCTTCCTCTACCGGCACCTGCGTGCCATCCGGTGCGGTCATCGGCGTATCGCCCTCCAGCAGGGCGGCAAAACCCCACCAGCCGGCGCGCGGCATGGCATAGCTGAAGGTGCCATTGGCATCAGCGCGCAGAACCTGGGTGATGAAGGCATCATTGGGCGCCGCCACGCTGCCGTCATTGACGAATTCCACCTCCACCTCGGCATAGGGCACCGGCTGGCCATCCTTCAGCACCACGCCGGTAAACAGGTTCCCGGCCCAGAGCCCGGTGGGCCGCGTCAGCGGGCGGATTTCGGCGGGCAGGCCCACCAGTGCATCCCAGCCTTCGCCGCTGGCGAAACTGTCGACCACGACCTTGGTGAAATGGACGATGAACTTGCCCTCTGCGGGTTCCCAATAGGGCTGCGGCTGCACGAAAAAGACCGAGGCGCCGGGGGCGGGCAGGTCATGCGTCAGGCGCCAGGCCGTGGCGCCATCCACCTTGCGTTCGGTCAGGGCCGGGGCCAGATCGGTGGTTGCGCCCCCCGTCAGCACGCCCACCCGCGCGGGAGCGGCCATCTCCATCGCTGGGCCGCCCTCCATCGGATGGGTGAAGGTCAGATCCAGCGTGACGGGGCCGCCATCGGGCAGCACATCGGCGGAAGGGATGGCTTGCAGGAAATGCGCGGCGGCAGGCTGTGCTACGGTGATCGCAAGGCAGAGGGCGGGTAGCAGAGCGAGGCGCATGGGAACTCCTGTCGGTATGATTTTTATAAATGTTACTCATACTGCCGATGCATCGGCAAGACCATTTCTGCGCTGCGGCACAGTTTCCTTGGCGCCGGGTTGCGGCTAGTCTGGGGCAAACAGGGAAGGGGCGGCCATGCAGCGCATCACCATCACGCTGGACGAGGATCTGGCGGCGGAACTTGACGGGTTCATGGCCGCGACCGGCGCGCAAAGCCGGTCAGAGGCGATCCGCGATCTGCTGCGCCGGGGCCTGGCCACCCGGCCCGATGCCCCGGCGGAGGCAGGCTGTTTCGGCGTGGTCAGCTGCACGGTGGATCATTCGCTGCGCAATCTGGCCAGCCGCGTGCCGCAGGGGCGGCTGGACCGGCACGACCAGACGGTGGCCGCGCTGTCGGTGCCGCTGGACCACACAACCGCGCTGGAGGTGACGGTGATGCGTGGCCGGGTGGGCGATGTGGCCGCCTATGCCGAAACGCTGTTTCTGGAACGCGGCGTGATGCACGGCGCCCTGTCGCTGGTGCCGGTGACCGAGGACGAGGTGCTGCATGTGCACAACGACGGGCCGCCCCATGCACACCGCCATCTGAAGGTGCAGAGCAGTTTCTGAGGGGGCAGCCAATCGGCATGTCTGGCGCCCGACCAAAGCTCTCATCTTTTCGGCGCGGCGCCTGCGTCAGATCCTGCGCCGCTCCATCATCAGCAGCCCGGAGACAGCCAGAAGGAAGGCTACGCCAGATGCAGCCGTGCGGATCTGGTTCCAGACTTGCCATGGCCCGGAATAGTTTTGCCATATTGCCCGCGCGTTTTCGACGTCGTCAGGGATATCAACCTTGGCCAAGGCTTCGTTCATCGGGACGTTGACCGACATGGTCAGCATCAGGCCAAGGCAAAAATACACGATGGCCGCCGCCGCAAAAGCCACGGCGCTGTGTCTTTGGCCCCTTGTCAGCAAAAGCGCCGCAGCTGCCGCAAGCGCAAACGGCGTCCCGAAGAAGATCGGGGCAAAGACCGCATTTCTGACGGAGGCATTCATGGCCTGCATGGCACCGATGGCGACGCGCGGATCGGCCGCGTCCAGCCCCCACATGGTCGAACAGACCCAGGCATAGAAAAACCCGAAAATCGCGGCACTCAGCGTCAGGGACAAAAAAATCACGGCGTAGGTCAGTTGTTTCATGTCCGCTTTCCGAATCAATAGCGTATAGATTGATACGCCTTTACTTGTGCGTATCAATCTGTACGGATAAAGCAAATATTTTTCAGTAGGTCACATGAACGAAAGAGATCGACAGAAGCGACACGACGCCATCTCGCGCGCGGCCTATGACCTGCTTGCCGAACACGGCTACGCCGGCGCCTCGATGATGCGGATTGCCACGGCGGCAAAGGCGTCGAACGAGACCTTGTATCGGTGGTACGGCAGCAAGGCGGGGCTGTTTCGCACCATGGTCGAGGACAATGCCGCGCAAACCCGGTCGATGCTCCTGCGCGCGCTGGAGGAACAGACCGATCCGTACGCGACCCTTGAACATGTCGCTTCGGTGTTTCTTGCTATGCTGTTGGGGGACCATGCAATCCTGTTGAACAGGGCCGCTGCCGCCGATCCGACTGGGGAGCTGGGCGGCGCCATATCTTCGGGCGGGCGTGCGCAGGTGATGCCGCTTCTGGCCCGGGTGATGGACCGGATCTGTGCCGACAGCACCATGCCCGCTGACGAAGCCGCCCGCCTGTTCGTCAGCCTTCTGGTGGGTGACGCGCAGGTAAAGCGTATCATCCACAACTCTCCCGCCCCGTCAAAGGCCGAGATCGAGGCCCAATGCGCAATGGCGCTTCGGATGTTCAGGCGATTGATCGCCGGAACAGAGGCGTAGCCGCAGAGGAGGGCCGCAAACGCGCATTCGCGGCATCTTCCCAAGTCACGGCAGCACCCTCAAATCCCCAAACAAAAAGCCCCCGTCTCCGGGGGCTTTCCTGTCTCACTTCACCGGCGAGCGGTAGGTCATCCGCCGCACCGATCCGGTCTTGGACCGCATCAGCAGGGTTTCCGTCGTCACCCAGCCGGGTTCGCGCTGGATGCCGGACAGGATCGACCCGCTGGTGACGCCGGTGGCGGCGAAGATCACATCGGCCGTTACCATCTCGTCGCGGGTATAGATGCGGTCCAGATCGGTGATGCCGGCCTTGGCGGCGCGGCTGCGTTCATCGTCGTTGCGGAACAACAGCTTGCCATAGATCTGGCCGCCCATGCATTTCAGCGCCGAAGCCGCCAGCACGCCCTCGGGCGCGCCGCCGGAGCCCATATACATGTCGATGCCGGTCTGTTCCGGCTCGGCGCAGTGGATCACGCCGGCCACATCGCCATCGGTGATGAGCCGGATCGCCGCGCCGGTGGAGCGGACCTCGGCGATCAGATCTTCGTGCCGCGGGCGTTCCAGGATGCAGACGGTGATATCGCCGGGGGCGCAGCCCTTTGCGGCGGCCAGCGCATGAACACGTTCGGCGGGCGACATGTGCAGGGTGACGGTATCCACCGGATAGCCCGGGCCGATGGCCAGCTTTTCCATATAGACATCGGGGGCGTGCAGCAGGGTGCCGCGCGGGGCCATGGCGATCACGGTCAGGGCGTTGGGCATGTCCTTCGCGGTCAGCGTGGTGCCTTCCAGCGGGTCGAGCGCGATATCCACCGCCGGGCCATTGCCGGTGCCGACCTCTTCGCCGATGAACAGCATCGGCGCCTCGTCGCGCTCGCCCTCCCCGATGACCACGACGCCTGCGATATCGAGCAGGTTGAGCTGGTCGCGCATGGCGTTGACCGCGGCCTGATCGGCGGCCTTTTCATCGCCCCGCCCGATCAGCGTGGCCGAAGCCAGAGCGGCGGCCTCGGATACACGGGCGAGGCCCAATGAAAGCAAACGATCCTGAAACTGCTTGGCGTCAGCCATGTTATCCCCGTTAGGTCAATGCGGTTCGCCCTGTGGTAACGACGGGGCCGGGCTGCGGCAAGCCCGGTCGCGCTAACGCGCGGTGGCCAAAACGGTTTGGCCGGTTTTCCGCCCGGTTTCCCGGCAGGGGCGCGGGCGCGGGGCATCGAGCCCCACGCCCGCGCGGCCGCAGTGGCGGCCAGGACGCCGGGGCGGGATGACGGAAAGGGGGCTTCCGCCCCCTCTGGCTGCTGCGCAGCCATTCACCCCTGAGGGTATTTGGGCCAAGAGGAAGGGTGATGGCCGGTTCAAGCAAGAGGGCCAGAATGTCCCTGCCTGCTTCCTCTTGGTGAAAATACCCTCGGGGGGTGCGGGGGGCAGACAGCCCCCCGTCGCCGTTGGTGCCGGGCGGGCGCTCAGTCTTCCTCGATGCGGATGGCCACGGGATCGCCCACCAGCACGCCGGTTGCGGCGAAGCGGGCCAGCGCATGGGCAATATCGGCAGGTGCTGCCTTGTGCGTCACGAAGAGCACGATGGCATCATCATCCGCTTCGCCCTTCTGGTTGATCTGGCGCATCTGGTCGATCGAGATGCCAGCCTCGCCGAGGCAGGTGGCGATCTTGGCCAGCGCGCCGGGTTTGTCCAGCAGGGTCATGCGGATGTAATAGGGGGCCGGCGTGGCCGAGCGGGCGGGCACGGGATCGGCCAGTGTGGTGGCGGGCTGGCCGAAGGTCGGCAGGCGCAGGCCGCGCGCGATATCCAGCACATCGGCCATCACGGCACTGGCCGTGGGGCCTTCGCCCGCGCCCGGGCCGCGCAGCACGATCTGGCCCACGCTGTCGCCCTCAAGCACCACCATATTGGTGCCGCCCTGCAGCTGCCCCAGCGGGCTTTTCTTTGGCACCAGGCAGGGGGTCATGCGCTGTTCCAGCCCGCGCCCCGACATCTGCGCCACGCCCAAGAGCTTGATGCGATAGCCCATCTGATCGGCATGGCGGATGTCGTCGATGCTGACGGCGCCGATGCCTTCCAGTTCGACCGCGTCGAAATTCACCTTTGTGCCGAAGGCGATGGCGGCCAGCAGGCTGAGCTTGTGGCCCGCGTCGATCCCCCCCACGTCAAGATTGGGGTCTGCCTCAAGATAGCCCAGTTGCCGGGCTTCCTCGAACACGGTTTCATAGGGCAGGCCTTCGGACTGCATCCGGGTGAGGATATAGTTGCAGCTGCCGTTCATCACGCCCATCACCCGCTTGATGCGGTTGGCGGCCAGACCTTCGGTCAGGGCCTTGATGACGGGGATGCCACCGGCCACTGCCGCCTCGAACCGGATGACCCGGCCTGCGGCTTCGGCGGCTTCGGCCAGATGCTGGCCGTGATGGGCCAGAAGCGCCTTGTTGGCGGTGACCACATCCTTGCCTGCGGCAATGGCGGCCTCGGTCGCCGCCTTGGCGGCGCCTTCATGGCCGCCCATCACCTCGATGAACACATCCACATCGTCGCGCTGCGCCAGGGCCACCGGATCGGTTTCCCAGGCATAGGCCGACAGATCTGCATCGCGGGTCTTGCTGCGGTCGCGCGCGGAAACAGCGGTGATGACCACAGGGCGCCCGGTGCGCCGGGTGATCAGATCGGCGTGTTGCTGAACGATCTTCACCACTCCGATGCCGACGGTGCCAAGACCGGCCAGCCCGAGACGCAGAGGCGCTGCCATGATAATCTCCGTATTTGCCCGGTCGATGCTCTAGCCTGTCGCGGACGGCGGCGCAATGCGCGAGGCGGCGGCGCGGGTCAGCCCGCCGCCTGGGCCAGACGGGCGCGCGTGGCGGGATCAGAGGGCAGGCCGCGCATCGCGGCGGCACGGGCGCGCAGGGCGGCGGCACGGGCGGCAAGCGACGGGGCCGGATCTGCCATGGCCGCTGTGGCATCGGTGGCAGCCAATATCCCCGCCAGCGGCACCAGAACCGGCGGGGTGCCTATGGCCGATTCTGCCCCGGTGTCGATGCGGGGCAGCGTATCGCAGCCCGCCAGAGCAAGGCTCAGCAGCAGGGCAGCGGCTGGGACGGGCAGGGGAAAGAGCATAGGGCCTCGCAGCATCGTTCTGCAGCAGCATACAGTGCATTGGGCCGCTGCGGCAACCAATAGGGCGGGCCTGCGCTTTGCGGGCCCGGGCCTGGGGAGGAGTCTGGGCCCGGATCTGGGCACGGGGTTGAACAGAACGCCTGTTCAGTTAGCTTGGGCCTATGGCACGCAAGACAGGCTCTCATTCCGAAATCACCGGGCCGCGCATCCGCGCCGCCGCCGAACGGCTGTTCGCGCGCCACGGCTTTGCCGCGGTTTCGATGCGACAGATCGCCGCCGAGGTGGGGGTGCAGGCGGGGGCGCTGTATCTTTACACGCCCGACAAGCAGAGCCTGCTGGCCGATCTGATGCGCAGCCATCTGGACAGCCTGCTGGCGGCCCATGCCGCCCTGCCGCAGCTTGAGGGGCCGCAGGCACGGCTGGCACAATTCGCCCGGTTTCACATCGGCTATCACATCGACAGGCCCGATGCGGTCTTCGTTGCCTATATGGAGTTGCGCAATCTGGCGCCCGAGAATTTCACCGAAATCGAGGCGCTGCGCCGCCGCTATGAAGACCGGCTGGAGGCGATTCTGCAGGATGGCCGGGCGGCAGGGCTTTTTCTGGTGCCCGATACAAAACTGGCCACTTTGGCGCTGATTGCGATGCTGACAGGTGTCACGAACTGGTATCGTGAAGGTGGCAGGCTTGGCCGGGCAGAGGTGGAGAAGATCTATGCCGACATGGCATTGCAGGCCGTTGGCGTGCCGCCCGCATGACCCAGGTGGTTACCGCGTGGCGCCGCGCCGCACACGGTTTGGCGGAAGGCGTGCCGTTCAGGCTTGATTTTCGCGCCAAAATGACCAGTTAGCTTTCAAAGAAACAGGATAGGGAAAAGTCGATGGCGAATGGTGGTCCATGGGGGGGCGGCGGTGGCGGCGACAACCGCGATAACCGCAATGACGGGCGTGGCCCGCGCAAACCCGGCGGTGAAGGGCCGCAGATCCCCGAAATCGACGAGATCGTGAAAAAGGGGCAGGAACAGCTGCGCGTCCTGATGGGCGGTCGTGGTCGCCAGGGTGGCGGCAGCGGCGGTGGCGGCGGCGGCAATTCCAACCCGCTTGGCCCGATCTTTTCGGGGCAGGGGCTGGCGCTTGGTGCTTTGGTGGCTGCAGGGCTCTGGGCCTATATGTCGTTCTACACGGTGCGCCCGGAAGAACGGGCCGTCGAACTGTTTCTGGGCGAATTCAGCACGGTCAGCGATCCGGGTCTGAACTTTGCGCCCTGGCCCGTCGTCACGGCCGAAATCGTGCAGGTGACCGGCGAACGCACCACCGATATCGGCTCGGGTGCGCTGGGGGCCAATGACAGCGGCCTGATGCTGACCCGCGATCAGAACATCGTGGATATCGAATTCCAGGTGGTGTGGAATGTGTCGGATGCTTCGGCCTTCCTGTTCAACCTGAAAGATCCGGCCGGTACGATCCGGGCTGTGGCCGAAAGCGCCATGCGCGACATCATCGCCCGGTCGGAACTGGCGCCGGTTCTGAACCGTGACCGGGGCGTGATCGCCGCCGATTTGCGCGCCAATGTGCAGGCCACGCTCGACAGCTATAACGCGGGCATCAATGTGGTGCGGGTGAACTTTGATCGCGCCGACCCCCCGCGCGAGGTGATTGATGCCTTCCGCGAAGTGCAGGCCGCCCAGCAGGAACGTGACCGGCTGGAGAAAGAGGCCGATGCCTATGCCAACCGGGTGACCGCGGGCGCCCGAGGCGAGGCGGCGCAGCTGCTGGAAGATGCCGAAGGCTATCGCGCCCGTGTGGTCAACGCCGCCGAAGGTGAGGCAAGCCGCTTCCTGGCTGTCTACGAGGAATACGTGAAGGCGCCGGATGTGACGCGCAAGCGCATGTATCTGGAAACCATGGAAGGCGTGCTGAGCCGGATGAACAAGGTCATCCTGGATGGCGTGCAGTCTGGTGAAGGCGGGCAGGGAGTCGTGCCGTTCCTGCCGCTGAACGAACTGAACCGCCCGGCCCCCGCCACCGGCGCTGCCGCTGCGACCCAGGGAGGAAACTGATATGGCCAAGGCCGCATTCATACTGCCCGCGCTTTTCGTTGTGGGCGCGGTTGCCCTGTCTTCCGTGTTTATCGTCGATGAACGCGAAAAGGTGCTTGTCCTGCAGTTCGGTCAGGTCAAACAGGAAATCAACACCCCCGGTCTGGGCTTCAAGATCCCGGTGATCCAGGAAGTGGTCCGCTACGAAGACCGTATTCTTGGCCTGCCGACCCAACCGCTTGAAGTGACGCCGCTGGATGACCGCCGCCTTGTGGTGGATGCCTTCGCCCGCTGGCGCATCGTCAATCTGGTGGATTTCCGCGAGGCCGTGGGGCCGGGTGGCACCGATGCCGCACAGGCCCGGCTGGACCGGATCATCAATGCCGCCATCCGCGAGGTTCTGGGCTCGGTTCCCTCCGGCGCCGTGCTGTCGGAAGACCGCACCGGCCTGATGAACCGCATCCGCGATATCGCCCGGCGCGAAGCGGCAAGTCTGGGCGTCGATGTGATCGACGTGCGGCTGACCCGCACAGATCTGCCGGAACAGAACCTTGCCGCCACCTTTGCCCGGATGCGGGCCGAGCGTGAGCGTGAGGCGGCAGACGAGATCGGCCGTGGTAACGAAGCGGCGCAGCGTGTCCGCGCCTCTGCCGACCGCACGGTGGTCGAGGTGACCTCCGAAGCCCGCAAGCAGGCCGAGATCATCCGCGGTGAATCCGACGCGCAGCGCAACGGCATCTATGCCGAAGCCTTTGGCCGCGACCCGGAATTCTTTGCCTTCACCCGCTCGCTGACCGCTTATGAACGTGCGCTGCGCGAAGGGAATTCGTCGATCGTCATGTCGCCCGACAGCGAATTCTTCGATTACCTGCGCAGCGATCAAGGCCCTTCGGCTCCGGCCGAAGCGACGAACTGAACCTTGCCGCTTCGGCGGCACAGGCGCGCCCCCTTTGACGGGGGCGCGTTGGCATTTCAGGTGTCATGGGCCCCTGTCAGACATGCCGGATCTGCAATGCCGGATCTGAAACGCCCCCGCGTTGAAACAAAGAATCACATGTCTTTGACGCAGCGCGACGGGGTTTGCATTGCACATTTCCTTTCCTACCTGTTGGGTATTGGGGAAGCCCGGCCAGATCCGGGTGGATAAAACCGACCAAGACTATAGCGACCAAGAAGACAAGCGACCGAAAAGGAGTTCGCGGTGCAGTCGAAAGCGATTTCCATCGAGCTGGAGCATCAGGGCCTGCGGCAACGCGCGCTGAAGCTCATGGGGGCTCTTCTGCTGGGGGTGGCGGTGGCCATCGGGCCCGCCGGGCTGGTTGAGGCCCGCGCCGCACCGGAAAGTTTTGCCGATCTGGCCGAACAGATCAGCCCCTCTGTCGTCAATATCACCACCTCTGCCGTGGTCGAAGCCTCGACCGAGAATATGCCGCAACTGCCCGAAGGTTCGCCCTTCCAGGATTTCTTCGACCAGTTCCAGAACCCCAACGGGAATGGCGAACCCCGCCGCTCCGAGGCGCTGGGCTCGGGCTTCGTGATTTCCGAAGACGGCTATATCGTCACGAACAACCACGTCATCGAAGGCGCCGACGAGATCGAGATCGAGTTTTTCTCGGGCGACCGGCTGCCTGCCAAACTGGTAGGCACCGATCCGAAAACCGATATCGCGCTGCTGAAGGTGGAAAGCAGCAAACCGCTGCCATTTGTCAACTTCGGCAATAGCGATCTGATGCGTGTGGGCGACTGGGTTCTGGCGATGGGCAACCCGCTGGGGCAGGGCTTCTCTGTGTCTTCGGGCATCGTGTCGGCCCGCAACCGCGCGCTGTCGGGCACCTATGACGATTACATCCAGACCGATGCCGCGATCAACAAGGGCAATTCCGGCGGGCCGCTGTTCAACATGGATGGTCAGGTGATCGGGGTGAACACCGCGATCCTGTCGCCCACCGGCGGGTCCATCGGGATCGGCTTTTCCATGGCGTCGAATGTTGTGACAAAGGTTGTGGATCAGCTGCGCCAGTTCGGTGAAACCCGTCGCGGCTGGCTGGGCGTGCGGATCCAGGATGTCACCCCGGATGTGGCCGAGGCCATGTCGCTGGGCACGGCCACCGGCGCGCTGGTCACCGATGTGCCGGACGGCCCCGCCAAAGACAGCGGGATGCTGGCGGGCGATGTCATCACCAGCTTTGATGGCAAGGATATCAAGGATGTCCGCGATCTGACGCGCCGCGTGGCCGATGCCCCGGTAGGTCAGGCCGTGAAGGTGATCGTGCTGCGCGAAGGCAAAAGCGAAACGCTCGCCGTGACGCTGGGCCGCCGGGAAGAGGCCGAGGCCGCCGAGGCTTCGACCACGCAGCCCGGCGCCGATCCGGCCCCCGCCACGACCGAGATGCTGGGCCTCACCGTGGCACCGCTGACCGATGAACGCATCGCGGAACTTGGCCTGCCGGCCGAGGCGCAGGGCCTGCTCATCACCAAGGTGGATGGCACATCCGAGGCGTTCTCCAAAGGTCTGCGCGATGGCGATCTCATCACCGAGGCAGGCCAGCAAAAGGTGACCAGCGTGCAGGATCTGCAGGCCCGGATTTCCGAGGCGAAAGAGGCCGGGCGCAAATCCATCCTGTTGCTGATCCGCCGTGAAGGTGATCCGCGCTTCGTGGCGCTGAGCGTCGAATAAGCACCAATCGCCGGTGCAGCGGGGGCGGCAGGGCAACCTGCCGCCTTTTTGCTTTACGCGGGGCGTGGCTGCGGCAATTCTGCACCCCCGCCATGAACAGGACCACCATGACCGACATCAGCCCGCCGCCAAGCCCGCCAGATCACCAGCCCGTCATCCGCACCATTGCCATGCCCGCCGATACCAACCCGTCGGGCGATATCTTCGGCGGCTGGCTGATGGCGCAGATGGATCTGGCGGCGGGCAATCTTGCTGCCCGCATCGCCCGTGGCCGCGCCGCCACCATCGCGGTGGAAGGCATGACCTTCCTGAAACCCGTGAAAGTGGGGGACGAAGTCTCGCTCTATGCGGATCTGGAGGGGATGGGCCGCAGCTCCATGCGGATTCATGTCGAGGCCTGGCGCCGTGATCGCTATGGGGCCGAAAGCATCAAGGTCACCGATGCCACCTTCACCTTCGTCGCCATCGACGCCGAAGGCCGCACCCGCGCCATCCCGAGGGACTGAGCCTTAGCCCGGCCGTGCCCCGGCTATCCTCTTCCTCTTGGCAAAAATACCCTCGGGGGAGGCCCGGCACGGGCCGTGGGGGCGGAAAGCCCCCCGCGCCGCCTGCCACCC
Organism: Gemmobacter sp.; assembly: GCA_034519525.1. Lineage (GTDB taxonomy): Bacteria > Pseudomonadota > Alphaproteobacteria > Rhodobacterales > Rhodobacteraceae > Gemmobacter. The sequence goes on from JAXHOJ010000061.1 coordinate 114,498, forward strand.
CGCGCAGTCCTCAGCCGATCTCGCGCAGCAGCCGGGCGCGGAAGGCCTGCATCCATTCCGCCCCCTCGGAGGCCAGCAGGCGGCCCTCGGCGGTCTGCATGGCATCTGCCACCGGGAACAGCTTCACCTCCAGATGATCCAGCGCAAAGGCGCGGTCATCCAGCGGGCGGCGCTGGGCCAGCGGATCTTCGGCATCAAACAGCGCGCCGCCCATGGCGCCCGCCACGCAGAACATCCGCGCCAGCCCAAGCGCCCCCAGCGCCTCCAGACGGTCGGCATCCTGCAGGATCTTCGCCTCCAGGGTTTCAGGGGCCACCCCGCCGGAAAAGCTGTGCGCGGCGATGGCATGGGCCACAGCCGCAATCTTGTCCGCCGAAAAATCGCGGCCCGCCAGATAATCCGCCACCACTTTGGCCGACATCTGCGCCGCCTGCGCGCGATCGGGTGAATCCTTGGGCAAGTTCACCACATCATGGAACATGGCGGCGGCCAGCAGCACCTCCAGATCGGCGCCGCCCTCGGCCCGGGCGATGCGCTGGCAGTTGCGCCAGACCCGGCGCAGATGGCCCAGATCATGCGCGCCATCGCTTTGCCCGGCCCAGTGGCGCAGCACTTCGGCCTCATATTCCGCCTGACGGCTTTGCAGCATGTTACAGATCCTTCAGATCGGTGGTCACCAGCCCCAGCGCCCGCGCTGCCGCCAGTGACAGCACCGGGCTGTCCAGCCCCAGCGGCTCCTGAAAGCGGCGGATCGCGTCGCGGGTCGGGGCGTCCAGTACGCCCGATACCGGCGCCAGATAATAGCCCCGCGCCTTCAGCGCCCGCTGCAGCGTCGCCACAAATTCCAGCGTCATCTCGGCCGGGCAGGGGGTGCGGAAATGCACGGCCGTGCGGTCGCGCACGATGCGCTGATGGGTATCGCTGCGATAGCTGGCAGGGCTGATCACCCGGCCCGTGGCATCCCGCCGCTCCGGGGTCACCACCACCTGTTCCGACACGGTCTCGATCACGGCGGGGGTTACATCCGTCGCCCAGCACTCCCCCGGCCCACCCGCGGGCGGTGGGGCATCCGGCGTGGCCGCACGGCGGATTTCCGTCTTCAGATCGGCGGTTGCGGGGGCTTCGGGCCGCGGTCCCGGCTGGCAGCCAGCCAGCACCAGCACTGCAGCAATTGCCAAGGATCTTGCCATGCGGGCTTTCTGCTCTGCCTCTGGGATGCGGTGCAAATCGCCGCGCGGGCAAAGATAGCGTCATTCCGGCTGCGGCGAAAGGCCCTGCTGCCCTGCAGCACCACTGGCAAAGCCTTGGGATATCGCCTATCTCTCTGCGCAGCGATGGATGCAAGAGGCCCGGCAAATGGCAAAAATCACCTATGTGGAGCATAACGGCAAGCAACACGTCATCGAGGTCGCCAGCGGCCTGACGGTGATGGAGGGGGCGCGCGACAATGGCGTGCCGGGGATCGAGGCCGATTGCGGCGGCGCCTGCGCCTGTTCCACCTGCCATGTCTATGTCGCGGCGGATTGGGTTGAAAAACTGCCGAAGAAAGACGCGATGGAAGAAGACATGCTGGATTTCGCCTGGCAGCCCGATCCCGTCCGCTCGCGTCTGACCTGCCAGCTCAAGGTCACCGATGCGCTGGATGGCCTGGTGGTGAACCTGCCGGAAAAGCAGATCTGAACGCCGGTCAGGGCGGCGCGCGTCAGAACGCGTGCGGCCGCCCGTCCCAGGTTTCAAAACAGCCGGTTGTGGCCAAAGACAAGGCCTGCAGCCGCTGCATCAGGCCAAGCGCGGCCTCGGTCGCGGGGATTTCGGCATCCGCGCCGCCCATGTCGGTCTGCACCCAACCGGGGTGATAGATGCCAACCGCCACACCATCTGCGCGCAGGTCGGTCGCCAGATTGCGGCCCAGATTCAGCACGGCGGCCTTGGAGGCCCGATAGGCATAGCTGCCGCCCGGCGCCCGCGTGGTCGATCCCATCTGCGAAGACAGGATCATCACCCGCCCCCGCGCCGCGCGCAGATGGGGTAGCAGCGCCTGCACGGTCAGAAATGTGCCGGTGACATTCACCGCAAAACTCTCGGCCCAGATCGCGGGCGGATAGCCATCCTCAAGGCTTTGCCCCTGATCCAGCAACACGCCCGCATTGCAGATCACCGCATCCAGCGCCACATCCTGCAGCCGCTGCGCCAGCGCCGCCTGCGATGCGGGCTCGGTCACCTCCAGCCGTTCCCAGCGGATGCCCGGTTCTGGCGGAGGCGTGCCGCGCGTGGTGCCGATCACCTGCCAGCCCTGCGCCGCTGCCTCCCGCGCCAGATGAAGCCCGATGCCGCGCCCGGCGCCCGTCACCAGCAGATGCCGCATCAGCTTACCTTCCGGCCCGGCATGAACGGCAGGGGGGCCACCGGCACACCGTCTTCGATCAGCTTGCGGGCCTCGTCGGGTTTCGCCTCGCCATAGATCGGCCGTTCGGGGGCATTGCCTGCATGGATCTTGCGCGCCTCGGTCACGAAATTCACGCCGACATATTCCGAATGGGTTTCAATCTCGCGCCGAAGTGCGGCCAGCGCCTCTTCCGCCGGGGTGGTGGGCGTCGACAGTGGCCGGGCAGGCTCGGCCGCCTTGGTGGCCACAGCCGGCGCCATCAGCGCCTTTTCCACCTGCCCGCTGCCGCAAATGGCACAAGACACCAGCCCACGCGCCTTCAGATCATCGAAAGCGGTGCCAGAGGCGAACCAGCTTTCGAAATCATGGCCTTGGTCGCAGTGCAGCGTGAAGCGGATCATTCCTTAAGCCCAGCAAAAACCCATCCGGCAGAGATGGCCTGCCCTGCACTGGAATTCAAGTCGTTACCAGATCAGCCCTGCGTGCCCGTGGTATCGGCAAGCTGTGCAGGCAGCGCGGCCAGCAGTTCGCGCAGTTCCGGTTCGGCCACCTTGCCCGAGGCTTTTTTCGGGCTGAACCACTTGCGGCGCCGCTGCCCGGCCTCGGGAAAGCTGTTGGCCAGCTTGTTCACCTTCAGCGCATAAACCGCCACCACGCAGGGCACCTGCACCTGCGGCCCCTTCGGCTTGTCCAGCAGCTTGTCATAGGAATAAAGCCCGATGCAGCGCGGGTCGGGCTTGCCTTCAACCCCTGCCTCTTCCCAGGCCTCGCGCGCGGCAGAGCCTTCGGGCGGCAGCCCCTTGATCGGCCAGCCCTTGGGGATGACCCAGCGCCCGGTATCGCGGCTGGTAATCAGCAAGACCTCTGGCCCCGCCGCGCCTTCGCGCCAGCAGACGGCCCCGTATTGGGTGCGCGTATCGCCCGCATCCTGCGATGCCAGATATGCCTCTCCCCCGATGGTCATGCCCTGCTTGCCTGCCTTCTGTCCCGAACCCTGCACATTGCGCAAAGATACTATACCGCCGATGTCGCCCGGGTTCACCCCGGATGCGACGTGTTGCCTGCCATATAGGGACATCTGCGCCGATTTCAAAACTCAGGGCGCAATTGCCTGCGCAAAGCGCATTGACGCGCGTGGAACGTGCATTATCTGCAACACTGCATGTTTGTGTGGCAGCAGGAGAATGGGATGCGCTGGTCAAGGCGGCAGGTTCTCGGCAGAGGGGCGACCCTTCTGATGGCAAGCGGCCTGATTGCCACGGGTCTGGCCCCGGTTTGGGCGGCAGCGGCGCCCGGCTTTCGCTTCGACAATATCGACGGCGGCAGTTTCGATCTGGCCGATTGGCGCGGGCGCCCGGTTCTGGTGGTGAACACCGCCTCGCTCTGCGGTTTCGCGGGCCAGTTCGACAGCCTGCAGCAGCTGCAGGATCGTTACGCCGACCGTGGCCTGATCGTTCTGGCCGTGCCCTCGGATGATTTCCAGCAAGAGCTTGCCAGCGCGGCCGAGGTCAAGGAATACTGTTCCGTGAACTTCGATCTGACCCTCAGGATGACCGGCATCACCCATGTCAAAGGTGCACAGGCCCATCCCTTTTATCGCTGGATGGCCGAAACCCATGGCTTCACCCCGGGCTGGAACTTCAACAAGATCCTGCTGGGCCGTGATGGACAGCCACTTGGCACCTGGGGGGCACCGGCAGCCCCGCTTTCGGCGCCGATCACCGGCGCCATCGAAGCGGCCCTTGGCTGACCTGCCGTCTGGCGCAAGGCCGGCGGGGGCCTTGCGGTGAAAGACAGCCGCGATCCTCAGGCCCCGCCCGTTGCGGCGCCAGTGTCGCCCCACGCATCGGCCCCTGCATCGCCGGTCGGCCCGCTGTTCATCGGCTCTGAAATCTATCGCGGCTCCTCCTATGGCGGGCTGCATCCGCTGCGGGTGCCGCGCGTTCCCACGGTGATGGATCTGGCCCGCGCCCTAGGCTGGCTGCCGCACCGGCTGTATCGCGCCAGCCCGCGCGCCAAGGCACCGGCGCTGGCCCTCTGGCATGATCCCGATTACATCACCGCGCTGGAGGCCGCCGAATCCCTTGCGCGCGACAACCGCCCCGCCCCTGAAGACTGGCGCCTGCGCTACGGGCTGGGCACGCTGTCGAACCCGCTTTACCCCGAAATGTTCCGCAGGCCCGCCACCGGCGCGGGCGCCATGCTCTGGGCGGCCGAGATGCTGGCGGCGGCGCCTGCCGGCGTGATCCATGCGCCGGGCGCGGGCACCCACCACGGGCTGAAAGGCCGGGCCAACGGCTTTTGCTATCTGAATGATGTGGTGCTGGGCATCCTGGCCCTGCGCCGCGCCGGGCTGACGCGCATCGCCTATGTCGATATCGACGCCCATCACAGCGACGGGGTGGAAACCGCCTTCGCAGGCCAGCCCGATATCCTGATGATCTCGGTGCATGAAGAGGGGCGCTGGCCCTTCACCGGCGGGCTGCAGGACCGGGCCGGTGGCAACGGCTTCAACCTGCCGGTACCGCGCGGCTTCAATGACAGCGAAATGGCGGTGGTGCTGCACGATTTCATCCTGCCCCGGGTTGCCGCCCATGCGCCGCAGGCCATAGTTCTGCAATGCGGCGCCGATGCGCTGGAGGAAGATCCGCTGGCCCGGCTGTCGCTGTCCAACCGGGCGCATCTGGCCACGGTGGCCGCGCTGCGCGATCTGGCGCCCCGGCTGATCGTCACGGGGGGCGGCGGCTACAATCCCTGGTCGGTGGGGCGCTGCTGGACGGCGATCTGGGGCCTGCTGTCGGGCCAGCCGCTGCCCGAAACCCTGCCGCCCGCCGCGCAGGCGGTGCTGCAGGGCCTGCACTGGCATGGCGGACAGCGGCCCTTGCCAGATCCCGCGCTCTTGACCACATTGGTCGATGCCCCCCGCGAAGGTCCGGTGCGCCCGGTCATCCGCGACAGGATAAAGGTTCTCGCCACCCGATGATCCGCGCCTTTGTCGCCATTGCCATGCCTGAAGATGTGGTAAACCGCCTGCGCCTGCTGCAATTCCTGCTGCCCCTGCCCAGACGGGTGGAACCAGAGGATTTTCACCTGACGCTGGCCTTTCTGGGCGAACAGCCCGATCACCGGCTGGAAGCCGTGCATGACGGGCTGGAACGTCTGGCCTTCCCGCCCTTCGCGCTGGAACTGCGCGGTCTGGGGCTGTTTGGCGGGGCCAAACCGCGCCTCGCCTTTGCCGCCGTGCCGGAGCTGCCGGATCTGATCCGCCTGCAGGCCAAGATCGCCCGCATTGCCGTAGCAGCGGGCATCGCGGTGCCCTCGCGGGATTTTCATCCCCATGTCACGCTGGGCCGCTTTGCCCCACCCCCGCCGGATCAGGCGATCCGGCTGGAACGCGGCGTGGCCGCTGAACAGGGCTTTCACGCCGGGCCATGGGCGGTGGCAGAGATCGGGCTTTACGCCTCTTATCCGCAATCGCATGGCCCGAAATATGATCTGATCGCCAGCTATCCCCTGGCCTGAGGCAGCACCGCCAGCACCGCCGATACCAGAGCGCCCGCAGCGCCCCCTGCATCGCCTTCGGGCTGCAGGGCTGCCGTGGCGGCCAGCGCCAGCCGCGCCTGTACCCCGGCATCCAGCCCGGTCAGCGCCCGCGCCAGCCCTGCGGCATCTGCCACCGGCACCGCAGCCCCTGCCGCATCCAGCGCCGCAAAAACCTCGGTGAAATTGGCAACCGATGGCCCGTGCAGCAAGGCCGATCCCTGCGCCGCCGGTTCATAGGGCGTATGCCCGCCCGCCGGGCCGAAGGTGCCGCCCACCACGGTGGCCCCCGCCATGCCATACCATTGCGCCATCTCGCCCAGGGTATCGGCCAGATAGACCGCCGTTTCCGGCCCCGGCACCTCGCCCTTCGACCGGGTGGCGAAGGCCAGTCCGCTGGCCGCGATCACCGCCGCCACCTCGGCCGACCGGCGCGGATGGCGCGGCGCCAGGATCAGCAGCCCGAACTGCTGCCGCGCCCGGGCAAAGGCCTCCAGCACCACCGCCTCTTCCCCCTCATGGGTCGAGGCCGCCAGCAGGATGCGGTCACGCGGCAGGGCAGGGACGAAGGCCGCCCCCACCGGGCCTGCGGCCGCGGCATGGGCCTTCAGCATCAGCCGCGGCCCCAGCCGGTCTGCGGGCAGGCCCAGGGCCAGCAGCCGCGCCTCTGACCCCGCATCCTGCGCCGATACCAGCCGCAGCCGCGCCAGCAGCCCCGCCATCAGCCCCGGCGCCATCCGCTGCCAGTTGCGCGCCGATCCTGCCGACATCCGCGCGCCCAGCAGCAGCACCGGCCCGGCTTCGGCCATCTGGGCAATCCGTTCAGGCCACAGCTCGTTCTCCAGCACGATCAGCGCCCGCACGCCCCAGCGCGCCCGGAACCGCCGCACCGCCCCCGGCGTATCAAAGGGCGCCAGCCGCACCGCCACCCGCGGCAGGCCCCAGCCCGCCACCATGGCCCGCGCCGTCGCACTGTTGCTGGTGACCACAATCCCCAGATCAGGCCGCGCCGCCACGATCCGCTCCAGCAGCCAGCGCGCCGAGGTCAGCTCTCCATTCGAGGCGCCATGCAGCCACAGCCCGGCCTGTCCGCCCGTGCCCAGGCCCAGCCGTTCCGCCAGCGCGCCTGCAGGCATCCGCCCGCGCAGCCGCTGCCCAGCACCTGTGCCGCGAGAGTCGGCAATACCGCCCGCAGGATCATCCGATACAGCCGCATACCGCCCCCGCCTGTCGCCTTGCCCCCGTTGCATAGGCCCGCCCCGCCAGCCTGACAAGCCGCGCTGCGACAATCCGCCCATCCCTCTGAAACCTTAGAATTGATCTAAGTCAAAGCTGAAATCCGGTGCAGCGCTGATGAAAGGGCAGGGCGCGCGACACGCCAGCACAGGAGTTTCAGGGATGCAGAAACTGCAGATCCTTCTCATCGCCACCGCCGCTGCCACCTCTGGCATTGCCGGTCCGATCCATGCCGATGCCCTGCGCGATGCCGCGCTTGAAATCTTCCGGCCGCTGCCCTCCACCGTGCCTGCCATGGCCGACAACCCCGCCACGCCGGAAAAGGTGGATCTGGGCAAATCGCTGTTCTTCGATCCCCGGCTGTCAGCCTCGGGGGTGTTTTCCTGTTATTCCTGCCACAACCTGACCACGGGCGGCGATGACAACATGGAAACCTCGGTTGGCCACGGCTGGCAGAAGGGGCCGCGCAACGCCCCCACCGCCCTGAACGCCGTGCTGAACGAGGCGCAGTTCTGGGATGGCCGCGCCGCCGACCTGAAGGCGCAGGCCAAGGGTCCGGTGCAGGCTGGGGTCGAAATGGCCAATACCCCCGAAAATGTGGTGATGACGCTGAACTCGATGCCCGCCTATGTCGCGGCTTTCAAGGCGGCCTTCCCCGAAGAGGGCGATCCCGTCAGCTTCGATAACATGGCCCGCGCGATTGAGGTGTTCGAGGCGACGCTGATTACCCCGGCCCCCTTCGATGCCTGGCTGAACGGCGATGATGCGGCGCTGTCACCCGATGCCCAGGCCGGGTTGCAGCTGTTCATCGACAAGGGCTGTTCCTCCTGCCATTCCGGGGTCAATGTCGGTGGCCATGGCTATTACCCCTTCGGCCTGATCGAAAAACCCGGATCGGAAATCCTGCCCCCCGGCGACAAGGGCCGCTTTGCCGTGACCGAAACCGCCGATGATGAATATGTGTTCCGCGCCGCACCCCTGCGCAACATCGCGCTGACCGCGCCCTATTTCCATTCCGGCAAGGTCTGGGATCTGTCCATCGCGGTCGAGATCATGGCCGAAAGCCAGCTGGGCGAGGCGCTGAAACCCGAAGAAACCACCCAGCTCGTGGCCTTCCTCGACAGCCTGACCGGCACCTTGCCCGCCATCACCCTGCCGGTGCTGCCCGCCGAAACCGCCACCACCCCGCGCCCCACATCCGAGGTGCAGTGACCCAGGGCAAGGCCCGCCCTTCCCGGGGCGGGCCTTCGCCTGTCCGTTGCGCAACCTGCACCCGGCTGCTAGCCTGCATGAAATTTCAGCAGTTTGTGGATCGTCATGCCAGTCCGCGCCGCGCCCGGCCCCCGGGCATATGTCACCCTGAATGGCCGCGAAACGGCGCACCGGCCCGGCACATTGGCGCGCGGCACCGATGGCGATGACGAGATCAGCCTTTCCACAACCGAACTCACCTACAACCGCCTGCCGCTGATCGCGCTGGCCGGGGGGCTTGGCAACGACACGTTCTATTTCGGGGCGCCGGTCAATGCCTGGGGCGGGCGCGGCGATGACCTGTTCTACAACCCGGGCCAGAACTTCTATAACCCCGACCTCTACCCCGTGCCGCGTCTGTTCGGCGGGGCCGGGCGCGATACCTTCTATGACGGCTCGGGTTCGGCTGACCGCTATGGCGGTGATGGCGCCGATCACTATGCCACCCGCCGCCCCGGCACGATCAACGGCGCGCAGGAAGGCGATATTGACCGGATGTGGCTGGAAGGCGGCAATGATTCGGCGCTGGTCACCTTTCAGAGCGTCTCCAATCCCGAACTGGGGATCGTGCTGGAACAGCGCAGCATCATCGTCGATGGCGGGGCAGGGATCGACACGCTGCGCCTGGAATCCATGGATTTCATCGGCTCGCTGTTCGGTGATGACACAGGCCTGCTCGACCTGTCGCGCATGGCGCGCGAAACGATGCAGATCAACAATGCCATCCTGTCGAACTTCGAACGCTTCGATCTGCAGATCTCGCTGGGCGTGATTTCCGAACTGCGCACCGGGCAGTATGACGATGTGGTGGAAATCACCGGCTCCTGGCCGGGCTGGGATGCGGATGAACCGCTGCCCTTCCTGCTGCGCCTGGGCGCGGGCCATGATCGCGCCATCGGCAGCGTCACCGACCTGTCAGAAACCATCATCGGCGGTGCGGGCCATGATCTGCTGATCTCCAACGGCACCGACCCTGAAGGGCGCGATGCCCTGTTCGGCGGCGAAGGCAACGACGTTCTGGTGGCCGCCGCCTATACCATCAGCCATCTGAACGTGCGCATGTCCGGCGGGGCAGGGCGCGACACATTCGTGATCTGGCGCGGCTACAGCGCCGATCAGATCATCACCGATTTCGTGCAGGGCGAAGACCGGCTGGTGCTCAACGATGGCTCGTTCTGGAACTACGATCACCACCTGCCCCGCGCCGATCTGCTGGCAGGCATCCGCCCCGGGCGCGAACTGGAACTGCTGCATGAAGACGCGCGGTTTCTGGAGGTCGGCGTCATCACCAACGAACATTACGGCACGCTCTATGGCCAGCAGCTGCGCTATGACCGCGACAGCGGGGTGCTCTGGGCGCGCGGTGTCTCGGATGATCCATGGGGGCGGATCGGGCGCATCCTGGATGCCCCCGATCTGACACTGGCCGATCTTGGCTTTCTGCCCGAGGTCGAATGGCCCGCGGGCTGACCCCCGGCCTCAGCCGTTGAACAGGAAGTGCAGCACGTCGCCGTCCTTGACCTCATAGGTCTTGCCCTCCACGCGGAACTTGCCCGCTTCCTTGGCCCCCGCCTCGCCCTTGCCTGCGATATAATCGTCATAGGCGACGGTTTCCGACCGGATGAAGCCCTTCTCGAAATCGCCGTGGATCACCCCCGCCGCCTGCGGGGCCAGCGTGCCCTTGGGGATCGTCCAGGCGCGGGCCTCTTTCGGGCCGACGGTGAAATAGGTCTGCAAGCCCAGCAGCTCGTAGCCCGCCTTGATCAGCCGGTCCAGACCCGCCTCGTGCAGCCCCATCTCCTCCAGGAACATCGCCGCTTCATCCTCGGCCAAGCTGGCTGATCTCTTCCTCGATCCGGGCCGAGATCACCACCGAAGCCGCGCCCTGCCGCGCCGCCATCTCCGCCACGCGCGCCGACTGGCTGTTGCCGGTGGCGGCCTTCGATTCCTCGACGTTGCAGACGTAAAGCACAGGTTTCGAGGTCAGCAGCTGCAGCAGCCGCCACTGCCGCTGATCATCGGCGGCCACCTTGACCGTGCGCGCGGGCTTGCCCTCCTCCAGCGCCACCAGGGCCGCGCGCAGCAGCCGGTCCTGATCGGCGGCCTCCTTGTCGGCGCCCTTCAGCTTGCGCGCCAGGTTCGCCCGCCGCCGCTCGATCGATTCCAGATCGGCCAGCATCAGCTCGGTCTCGATGGTTTCGGCATCGGCCACCGGGTCGATCCGGCCTTCGACATGGGTGATGTCGCCGTCTTCAAAACAGCGCAGCACATGGGCAATGGCATCACATTCGCGGATGTTGGCCAGAAACTGGTTGCCCAACCCCTCGCCCTTGGACGCGCCCCGCACCAGCCCCGCGATATCCACAAAGGTCATCCGCGTCGGGATGATCTGCTTGCTGCCCGCAATCGCCGCCAGCTTGTCCAGCCGGTCATCCGGCACCGCCACTTCGCCGACATTCGGCTCGATGGTGCAGAAGGGAAAGTTTGCCGCCTGCGCCGCCGCCGTGCGGGTCAGCGCATTGAAGAGGGTCGATTTGCCCACATTCGGCAGGCCGACGATGCCCATCTTGAAACCCATGATCCCATCCTTTGCGCTAAAGCCGGCTGGCTTCATAGGCGCGGCCAGGCGCAGATCGCAAGGCGGCTTGGCTGGGCAATCCGGGCATGTGCCACCCATTTAAGATTTCCGCGCCCGCCGTTCGGCGGCACATGCCGTGCCAGCGGCAACCCACGGGCAGCGATGCCTGCCACCATGACACGGATCGACGCCACATTCGCCGCGCTGAAGGCGCAGGGCAAAAAGGCCTTTGTCGCCTATATCATGGGGGGCGACCCGGATGCCGAAACCTCGCTTGCGGTGATGCAGGGGCTGCCGGGCGCAGGGGTGGATATCATCGAACTGGGGATGCCCTTCACCGATCCCATGGCCGATGGCCCCACGATCCAGCTCGCCGGCCAGCGCGCGCTGGATGGCGGCATGACCATGGACCGGGTGCTGGATATGGTCCGCGCCTTCCGCAAGGGCGATGCCACCACCCCCATCGTGCTGATGGGCTATTACAACCCGATCTATTCGCGGGGCGTCGACCGCTTCCTGGCCGAGGCCAAGGAGGCCGGGATCGACGGCCTGATCGTCGTCGACCTGCCGCCCGAAGAGGACAGCGAGCTGTGCCTCCCCGCGCAGGCGGCCGGCCTGAACTTCATCCGGCTGGCCACCCCCACCACCGACGACAAGCGCCTGCCCAAGGTGCTGCAGAACACCTCGGGCTTTGTCTATTACGTCTCGGTCACCGGCATCACCGGGGCGGCCGCGGCACAGGCCGCCGACGTCGGCGCCCGAAGTGGCGCGGATCAAGGCGGCGACCGACCTGCCGGTGATCGTGGGCTTCGGCATCACCACGCCCGAAGCGGCGCAGGATCGCCAGCGTGGCCGATGGCTGCGTGGTGGGGTCGGCCATCGTCAAGGAGATCGGCGCGGGCAAGCCCGTGGCCGAGGTGCTGGCCGGCGTCGCCGCCATTGCCGCAGGCGCCCATTCGGCCTGATCCTGGGCTGCGGCCCGGCGGTTAGCCCCGCCGGGCCGCGCAGGCCTCAGGGCTTCGGCGCCTCCGAAGCCGTCCGCAGCGCCGCAATCAATGCGGCCATGTCTTCCGGGATCGGCGCCTCGAACGACAGCTCTTCCCCCGTCACCGGATGCACGAAGCCCAGGCTGGCCGCGTGCAGGGCCTGCCGGGGAAAGCCATTGGCCAGATCGGCCGCCGCTTCGCCCACCTGCTTGGCCGCCACCCGCCGCTTGCCGCCATAGGTCTGATCCCCCAAGAGCCCATGGCCCGCATAGGCCATATGCACCCGGATCTGATGGGTCCGCCCGGTTTCCAGCCAGCATTCCACCAGCGCCGCAACGCCCGCGTAATCTTCCAGCGTGCGCGCCCGTGTCACCGCATGGCGCCCCTCGTTCCACACCACCGCCTGACGCTGCCGGTCGGTCTTGTGGCGCGCCAGATGGGTGGCAACCTTCAGGATACCGCCCGATTCGAAGCTGACCCCCTTCATCCCGCGCAGCCGCGGGTCGGCGGCCGAAGGCGCCCCGTTCACCACTGCCAGATAATGCCGGTTGACCGTATGCTTTTCGAACTGCGCCGCCAGCCCGTGATGCGCCCGGTCCGATTTCGCCACCACCAGCAGCCCCGAGGTATCCTTGTCGATCCGGTGCACGATGCCCGGCCGCCGCTCGCCGCCGATGCCCGACAGCGTATCGCCGCAATGGAACAGCAGCGCATTGACCAGCGTGCCCGAGGGCGTGCCGGGTGCCGGATGCACCACCATGCCCACCGGCTTGTTCACCACGATCAGATCGCCATCTTCCCAGATGATCTCCAGCGGAATATCTTCGGCCTGCGTTTCAACCGCCACCGCCTCGCCCAGAACCAGATCATACACCTCGCCCTCGGCCACCTTCGCCTTGGGATCGGTGATCGCCAGCCCGTCGCGCAACACCTCGCCCGCCGCGATCATCTTCATCAGGCGCGACCGCGAAAGCGCCGCTGCCTCTGGCACCTCGCGCGCCAGCGCCTTATCAAGACGGTCAGGCGGGTCTTCCCCGATCACAATCTGCAGCATCCCCGCCGCTGCATCGTCGTCATCATCATCAGAGGGTATGTTGGGCATGGCTGAAACTCCCGAACAGACCGAGCTGCCGCCCGGCCTGCGCTGGCTGAAATGGCTGGTGACCACATTGATGGTCACGCTGATCCTCGGTGTCATAACCATCGTCGGCCTGCTTGTCACCCGCCTGCCGGGCGCCAGCCCCGCCGCCCCCGCGCTGCCTGCCAGCCTGGCACTGCCCGCAGGCACTGCCGCGCAGGCCATCACCCAGGGCCGCGGCTGGATCGGCGTTGTCACCACCGACAACCGGCTGTTCGTCTTCACCCCCGATGGCCGGCTGCTGCAGGAAATCGCCATCACCTTGCCCGAGGGCTGAGCCATGGATCTGCTGAACCAATCCGCCGCCGATCTGTCGCGCCTGATTGCCGCGCGGCAGCTGTCGCCCGTCGATCTGATGCAGGCGCATCTGGCCCGCCGCGCTGCCGTCAACCCGGCGGTGAATGCCATCGTCTCGCCCGTCGATCCCGATGCCCTGCTGGCTGAAGCGCGGCTGGCCGAGGCCACAGCCCCGCAAGGCTGGCTGCACGGCATCCCCATGGCGCTGAAAGATCTCGTGGCGGTCCGGGGCATCCGCAGCACCTATGGCTCGCCGCTGTTTGCCGATTTCGTGCCCACAGCCGATGATCTGGTGGCGGCCCGTCTGCGCGGGGCCGGGGCGATCTTCACCGGCAAGACCAATACGCCGGAATGGGGCCATGGCAGCCACAGCTTCAACCCGGTCTTCGGCGCCACCCGCAACCCCTATGATCTGGCGCGCAGCGCGGGCGGATCGTCGGGCGGGGCGGCGGCGGCACTGGCCGCCCGTCTGGCCTGGGTGGCGGATGGATCGGATATGATGGGCAGCCTGCGCAACCCGGCCGCCTTCTGCAATATCTATGGCTTCCGCCCGACATGGGGCCTCGTGCCCGCCGATGCGCTGGGCGATACCTTCATGGCCACGATGGCGACCGAAGGCCCGATGGCCCGCACGGTGGAAGACATCGCCCGCCTGCTGGAAACACTGGCCGGCGAAAACCCCGAAGTGCCCTTTGGCCGCCCGGCGGAACCCTATGCCGAAAGGCTGGAAACCGATCTGCGTGGCAAGCGCATTGGCTGGCTGGGCGATTGGGGCGGGGCCTATCCGTTGGAACCCGGCATTGCCGAACTCTGTGAAAGCGGCCTGCGGGTGCTGGAGGGGCAGGGCGCGATCGTCGAGCCCGTGGCGCCGCCCTTCCCGGCAGAAAAACTGTGGCAGTCCTGGCTGACCCTGCGCGCCTTCCTCAATGCCGGAACCAAGGGCGCCTTGCGCGACAATCCGGCGCAATGGGCGCAGCTGAAACCCGAAACGCAATGGGAAATCGAACAGGGCCTGTCTGTCACCGCAGCCCAGGTTCATGCCGCCAGCGTGATCCGCTCGCGTTGGTATGCCCGCGCCGCGAAACTGTTCCGCCAGTATGACGCGCTGGTGATGCCCTCGGCCCAGGTCTGGCCCTTCCCGGTGGACTGGCGCTGGCCGCAGGCGATCAACGGCCGCGCGATGGACACCTATCACCGCTGGATGGAGGTTGTGGTGCCGGTCAGCCTGATCGGCCTGCCCAGCCTGGCGGTGCCCTGCGGCTTTGGTGCCGCAGGCCTGCCGATGGGGATGCAGATCTTCGGGCCCAGCGGTGCCGATGCCCGTATTCTGGCCATCGGGCAGCAATATCACCGCGCCACCGAATGGCCGCAGCGCCGCCCGCCCACGCTGTAACCCGGGTCGGCCGCGTCTGCCCGCTGTCCCGACACAGGCCAGACGAAAGGCAGACGCGCACAGGACGCAGGCCATATGGCCATTTCCGGCGCAGGTCTGTCGGTTGCGGCTTTGCCCTGGCCCCTGTCAGGCGTTAGCTTGCGGCGGGACAGTTGAAAGGGCCGAGTGATGCGCAAGGGCGATATTTCCTTCTGGTATGCCGATATCGGCCTGCCGACCCGCCGCCCGTCGCTGCAAGGCGACCGTCGCGCCGATGTCTGCATCATCGGGGCGGGCTATACCGGGCTCTGGACGGCTTACTACCTGAAAAAGGCCGATCCCTCGCTGGATGTCGTTGTTCTGGAACGCGAATTTTCGGGCTTCGGCGCCTCGGGCCGCAATGGCGGCTGGCTGACCGGCGGCTTTGCCTGGACGCATGAACGCTATCTGGCGAATGGGGGCGAAACCGGCGTGCGCGCCATGGTGCAGGCGATGGCCGGCACGGTGGACGAGGTGATCCGCGTGGCCGATGCCGAAGGGATCGAGGCCGATATACTGCGCACCGACGAGCTGATGGTGGCCACTGCCGCCCCCCAGATGGCCCGCCTGCAGGCCGAGGTGGCGCATCGCCGCCACTGGGGCGAAGACCGCGTAAGTGCCTTGAATCAAAGCGAAACTCTGGCACGAGTCAATATCCCCGGCACGCTGGGGGCCATGGTGGTGGGCGGTGTGGCACGGGTGCAGCCCGCCAAGCTGGTGCAGGGTCTGGCCCGCGTGGTCGCCGCCCAGGGCACCCCGATCTTCGAGGGCACGCCCGTCACCGCCTATGAACCGGGCCGCGCCGAAACGCCCTTTGGCACAGTGACCGCGCCGGTGATCTTGCGCTGCACCGAAGGCTTCACCGCCGATCTGCCGGGCCACAAGCGCGACTGGCTGCCGATGAATTCGGCCCAGATCGCAACCGCGCCGCTGCCCCCTGAGGTGTGGGAGAAGATCGGCTGGCAGGGCCATGAAATCCTTGGCGATTTCGCCAATTCCTATTGCTATTGCCAACGCACCCGCGAAGGCCGCATCACCGTCGGCGCCCGGGGTGTGCCCTATCGCTTTGGCTCGCGCACCGATACCGGCGGCGCGCCTGATCCCGAAACCATCCGCCGCCTGATCGCGATCCTGCACCGCCATTTCCCCGAAGCGGCCCGCTTTCCCATCGACCATGCCTGGTGCGGCGTTCTGGGTGTGCCGCGCGACTGGTGCGCAACCTTGGGTTTCGCGCGCGAAACCGGGCTGGGCCATGCCGGCGGCTATGTGGGTATCGGCGTTTCCACCTCGAACCTCGCGGGGCGCACGCTGGCCGATCTGGCGCTGGGGCGTCAGACCGATCTGACCGCGCTGCCCTGGGTCAACCGCCCGCTGCGCAAATGGGAGCCAGAGCCGTTCCGCTGGCTGGGTGTGCAGGGCATGTATGCGCTTTACGGCCTGGCCGACCGCCACGAACAAGGCCGCAGCACCCCCTCGCCGCTGGCCCGTCTGGGCAGCTGGCTGACCGGGCGATAACCCGCAGCAGGGTTGCGCTTTTGATCAGGGTCAAGGACGCAGGCCGCGGGCCATGGCATATCCGTTTCAGGCAACGCGCCGAACCTGAAAGGTTTTTCTCATGACCCGCCTGATGCTTGTCATCTTTTCCATGGCCTCTACCGCGTTGATGGGGGCCTTTATCGTGGCGGCCCTGACGATGGGGCAGGATACGCTGCAACCCATCCTGATCGCCGCCGCGCTGGGCTTTGTGGCCGCCATCCCGGTCAGCTGGTTCGTGGCCCGCCAGATCGCCTGAGGCCAGATCAGCTGTCGAAATAGATCCGCAGCGTCTGTTCGAATTCGCGCGGTTTGTCGGCATGAAGCCAGTGGCCCGCGCCCGGCAGCTTGGCAAACCGCGCCTTGGGAAACAGCGGCCGGATCAGTGCGCGATGTTCGGGGCGCACATAATGGCTGTCTGCCCCGGTCAGAAACAGCACCGGCCCGTCAAACACCCCCTGCGGATCGGGCCAGCCCACGATCTTGGGCATTTCGGCCCCCAGCACATCCAGGTTCAGCCGCCAGCGCGGCCCGCCTTCGGCCTTTATATCCAGCGATTGCAGGAAGAAGGCGCGCAGCGATGCCTCGGGCACCGTTGCGGCCAGTCGGCGGTCTGCCTCTGCCCTTGTCGTGATCCCGGCCAGATCCATCGCCTGCATGGCGGTGATATATTGTGTCTGGTCATGGGCATAGGCCACCGGCGCGATATCGGCCACCACCAGCCGCCGTAGCAGACCGGGTTCCTGCAGCGCCAGCAGCATGGCCGCCTTGCCGCCCATCGAATGGCCCATCACATCCATCGGCCCGCCATGCGCGCGGATCACCGCGGCCAGATCCCCCGCCATATCGGCATAGCTGTGGCTGGGATACCACGGGCTTTCCCCATGGTTGCGCTGATCCACCGCGATCACATCGCGCTGGTCTGACATCCGCTTGGCGATCACACCCCAGTTGCGGGCCGAGCCGTAAAGCCCGTGCACGATCAGCAGCGGCGGCAGGTCCGAAGGGGTGGCGGCGGGGAAATGGACAAGGTTCAGCATGGCGCATGTGTAGCGCCGCCTGCGCAATCGTGCCAGAGGTGTTGAACCCCGCCGCGCCGCCGCGTAGATTTGCCGGGCAAAGAACCGGAGCAAGCCAATGGGCGCGACCACCATACAGCAGATGGCCGATCGGGTGGCGGGCCTGCTGGAAGAACGTCTGCAGATCCGCGGTGCCGGGCTGACCGAGAAACTGGCGCGCGGCGGGCGGCGCCTGCCCCGCAAGGTGCGGCAGGCGGCACAGGATCTGGCGCAGGCCTCGCAGATGTCACATAATCCCAAGCTGTTGATCCAGATCGACGAAAGCAAGGTGGCCGAGGCTTATGACCGCTGCCTGCGCTATCTTGGCCCGCTGGGAGCGAAGGGGCGGCGCTGGTTCATCCTGCAATCCATGGTGGCGCAGATCGCCTTTGGCCTGATCGTGGTGATCGGCGGGGCGCTGCTGTTTGCCAAATGGCGCGGGCTGATCTGAGGGCAAAAGTTTTCGAAAACTTTTGCAAATTCCTTCGAAGGAATTTGCGGCAGGCAAAAGGCCCCGGATCGCTCCGGGGCCTTTGCATCTTTGGGACCGGACGCCTTACAGCGTCGTATAGATCGGGAATTTTTCGCACAGAGCCTCGACCTTGGCGCGCACGGCGGCCTCGACCTCGGCATTGCCGTCTTCGCCATTGGCGGCCAGACCATCGACCACTTCCACGATCCAGTCGCCGATCAGGCGGAATTCAGCCTCGGCAAAGCCGCGGGTGGTGCCTGCGGGCGTGCCCAGACGCACGCCGCTGGTGACGGTGGGCTTTTCGGGGTCGAAGGGGATGCCGTTCTTGTTGCAGGTGATATTGGCGCGGCCCAGGGCCTTTTCGGTGGCATTGCCCTTCACGCCTTTCGGGCGCAGGTCCACCAGCATCACATGGGTGTCGGTGCCGCCGGTGACGATATCCAGCCCGCCCTTCATCAGCTGATCGGCCAGCGCCTGCGCGTTCTTGACCACCTGCGGCTGATATTCCTTGAATTCGGGGCGCAGCGCCTCGCCAAAGGCCACCGCCTTGGCGGCGATCACATGCATCAGCGGGCCACCCTGGATGCCCGGGAAGATCGCCGAATTCACCTTTTTGGCGATATCTTCGTTATTGGTCAGGATCATGCCGCCGCGCGGGCCGCGCAGGGTTTTATGCGTCGTCGTGGTGGCCACATGGGCATAGGGGAAGGGCGAGGGATGCGCGCCGCCGGCCACGAGGCCCGCGAAATGCGCCATATCCACCATCAGATAGGCGCCGACCTTGTCGGCAATCGCGCGGAACTTGGCAAAGTCGATGAGGCGCGGAATGGCCGACCCGCCCGCGATGATCAGCTTGGGCTGATGTTCCGCGGCCAGCGCCTCGACCTGATCATAGTCGATCAGGTTGTCCTGCTGGCGCACGCCGTATTGAATGGCGTTGAACCATTTGCCCGACTGGTTCGGGGCGGCGCCATGGGTCAGGTGACCGCCCGAGGCCAGATTCATGCCGAGGATGGTATCGCCGGGCTTCAGCAGGGCCTGGAACACGCCCTGGTTGGCCTGGCTGCCCGAATTGGGCTGCACGTTGGCAAAGCTGCAGCCAAACATCTGGCAGGCGCGCGAAATGGCAAGATTTTCTGCCACATCGACGAATTGGCAGCCGCCGTAATAGCGCTTGCCCGGATAGCCTTCGGCGTATTTGTTCGTCATCACCGAACCCTGCGCCTCCATCACGGCGCGGCTGACGATGTTTTCGCTGGCGATCAGCTCGATCTCGTGGCGCTGGCGGCCAAGCTCGGCGGTGATCGAGCCGAACAGTTCGGGATCGCGGGTGGCAAGGGCTTCGGTAAAGAAGCCGGTATCGCGGCTGGCAGTCATGGGCGTCTCCTGCAGGGAACGGCGGATTCGCGGCCATTTAGACCATGGCCGTTGCGACAGGGAAGGGCAGAAAACGACGCGGCCCCGCATTTGGGCGAAGCTGCTGACGCCTATCGGAAACTTTTGCCGGGTCTGGCGCGGGCGGGGGTTGAGTTTGGCGGGGGCAGCCCGCAAGACTGTCGCGGGCCGCCCGCCCCGAGCGGCCATCAGGAAGGAAAGCAGATGCGCATCCATTTCCGCGCAAGCACCAGCCCGGCGGCGCTGGCCGCCTATACCGCGCTGAGCCATCTTTATGGCGACGAGCCGGTGAAGACGGCCGAGGTGATCGTGGCGCTGGGCGGCGACGGGTTCATGCTGCAGACCCTGCACGAAACCCAAAGTCTGGGCCTGCCGGTCTATGGCATGAACTGCGGCACCATCGGCTTCATGATGAATGCCTATGCCGAAGACGGGCTGGAGGCGCGGCTGCGGGCGGCCCAGGAAGAGGTGATCCATCCGCTGGCCATGCAGGCGGTCAATGCGGCGGGGCGGCATCACCATGCGCTGGCGATCAACGAGGTCAGCCTGCTGCGCGCGGGCCCGCAGGCGGCCAAGCTGAAGATCAGCGTCGATGGCCGCGAGCGGCTGCCCGAACTGGTCTGCGATGGGGCGCTGGTCTGCACGCCTGCGGGATCGACGGCCTATAATTATTCCGCGCATGGGCCGATCCTGCCCATCGGATCACAGGTGCTGGCGCTGACGGCGATGGCGGCCTTTCGCCCGCGCCGCTGGCGGGGCGCCTTGCTGCCGATGTCGGCCGTGGTGCGGTTCGACGTGCTGGAGGCAGCCAAGCGCCCGGTGATGGCCGATGCCGACGGCCGGTCGTTCCGCGATGTGGTGAGCGTGGAGATCCGGTCGGAACCCAGCGTGACCCATCGCATCCTGTTCGATCCGGGCCACGGGCTGGAGGAACGGCTGATCCGCGAGCAGTTCATGTGAGGGGGGCGCAACGGTTTTGCTGCGCCTCCTGCCCGGAACAAGGGGCGCAGCCCCGCCGGCGCAGCGGACCGACCGCCCCGGTCGGCCGCTTCGTGCCGCTGGCGCGACGATTGGCCGTTGACGAGGCGGCACCATAAAGCGGCGACCACAAGCGTCAAAGGCGGCCAACCGCGGTCCTCCGCTGCCCCAAAAAATATCACTGACAGAGGGCAAGATGGGGTGCCCGGCCTTATGCCTTCGCCAGCCCAATACCCTGCAGCGCCGTCTTGATCTCGTCCAGCACCGCCGGATCGTCGATGGTGGCGGGCATCTTGTAGGCCTCGCTGTCGGCGATCTTGACCATGGTCGATCGCAGGATCTTGCCCGACCGGGTCTTGGGCAGGCGGTCCACCACCAGCGCGCGTTTGAAATCGGCCACCGGGCCGATCTTGTCGCGCATCAGCTTGACGCAATCCTTCACCACATCCTCATGCGCGCGGGCTGCACCTTTCTTCAGGCAGACAAAGCCCAGCGGCGACTGGCCTTTCAGCGCATCGGCCACGCCGATCACCGCACATTCCGCCACATCGGGATGGCTGGACAGAACCTCTTCCATCGCGCCGGTGGACAGGCGGTGGCCTGCCACGTTGATCACGTCATCGGTGCGCGCCATGATGTAGAGATAGCCATCCTCGTCGATATAACCCGCGTCGCCGGTCTCGTAATAGCCGGGGAAATGCGACAGATAGGATTTACGGAAGCGGTCTTCGGCGTTCCACAGCGTCGGCAGGGTGCCGGGGGGCAGCGGCAGTTTGATCGCAATCGCGCCCAGCGTGCCCGCTGCCACCGGGTGGCCGCCTTCATCCAGCACCTGCACATCATAGCCCGGCATCGGCACCGAAGGGCTGCCGAGTTTCACCGGCAGTTCCTCGATCCCCAGCGGGTTGGCGGCAATGGCCCAGCCGGTTTCCGTCTGCCACCAATGGTCGATCACCGGCACTTTCAGATGCTGCTGCGCCCATTTGATCGTATCGGGATCGGCACGCTCGCCCGCCAGATACAGCGCCTGAAGGTGCTTGAGGTTGTATTCCTTGATGAATTCGCCTTCGGGATCATCACGGCGGATGGCGCGCAGGGCGGTGGGGGCGGTGAAGAAGCTCTTCACCTTGTTTTCGGCAATCACCCGCCAGAAGGTGCCCGCATCCGGCGTGCCCACCGGCTTGCCTTCAAAGACAACCGTGGTGCAGCCGGCAATCAGCGGCCCATAGCAGATGTAGCTGTGCCCCACGACCCAGCCGACATCGGAGGCCGCCCAGAACACATCGCCCACACCCACGTTATAGATGGCCCGCATCGACCAGTTCAGCGCCACCAGATGCCCGGCAGTGGGGCGCACCACGCCCTTGGGCTGGCCGGTGGTGCCGGAGGTGTAAAGGATATAGGCCGGATGATCGCCCGAAACCGGCACGCAATCGGCGGGTTCGACGCCATACTGGAAGGTGTGCCAGGCCACATCACGGCCTTCGATCAGCTTGGCAACCTCTTGTTCGCGCTGGAAGATCACGCAGAAATCCGGCTTGTGGCCGGCCAGATCAATCGCGCCATCCAGCAGCGGCTTGTAATGCACCACGCGGTTGGGTTCGATCCCGCAGGAGGCGGCGATGATCGCCTTGGGCTTGCAATCGTCGATCCGCACCGCCAGTTCGTTGGCAGCAAAGCCGCCGAAGACCACGGAATGGATGGCACCAAGGCGGGCACAGGCCAGCATCGCCTCCAGCGCCTCGGGGATCATCGGCATGTAGATGATGACGCGGTCGCCCTTTTCCACACCCTTGGCGCGCAGGGCGCCGGCCAGGCTGGCCACGCGGGTCTGCAGTTCCTTGTAGGTGATGCCCTTGCGCAGATGCGTCACCGGGCTGTCATGGATGATCGCCAGCTGATTGCCGCGCCCGGCCAGAACATGGCGGTCTACCGCGTTCCAGCAGGCATTCACCTGCGCATCGGTGAACCATTCATAGAGCGGCGCCCGGTCGGCGTTCAGCGCGCGGGAGGGCGGCGTGACCCAGTCAATGGCACCTGCGGCCTTCATCCAGAACCCTTCGGGGTCAGCTTTCCAGCTGTCGTAGATCTCTGCGTAGGCGCCTTGGTATGCCATTGTATGCCTCCTCCTCCGTCCTGTTGATTTGTTACGCGACGGGCGGGGCGTCTCGCAATGCTGTTACCGATAGCGGGAACGCTGGCGCAGAAAATATTTGCAGTTTTTGCTGCAATGCGGCGGCTAACTTTTGCAAAGTTTTCTGCGCTGCCAATAAAACCTGACAGATAGGGAGGCTTTGCAAAGTTTGCGGGCTTTGCAGTCTGGCAGGGCGGGCGGACTGATTCCCCCGGAACGCAAAAGGCACCGCCGCAGCGGTGCCTTGCCGGGGCCATGCCCGAAGGATCAGCCGTAATGCGCGACCGGCGTGCCGGCCAGTGCCGAGATGTTCAGCAGGCCGCGCGGCGTGATCGAGGGGGTCACGATATGCGCCTTGTTGCCCATGCCCATCAAGATCGGCCCGACCTCCAGCCCGCCCGCCTTCATCCGCAGCATGTTGCGCGCGGCATTGGCGGCATCGGTATAGCCGAAGATCAGCACGTTTGCCGCGCCGGTCAGCCGCGATTCGGGGAACATGCGGTGGCGCAGATCGGGATCAAGTGCGGCATCCACGCTCATTTCGCCTTCGTATTCAAAGCCATGCGCCCCGGCATCGAGCATTTGCATCGCGGCGCGCATCCTTTGGCCCGAATCGGTTTCAAGGTTGCCGAAGTTGGAATGAGAGCAGAGCGCCACCTTGGGGGTGACGCCAAAGCGCTTGGCATGGCGCACGGCACCGATGGCGGTCTGCGCGATCTGTTCGGGGGTGGGGACGGGGTTCACCTGGGTATCCGCGATGAACAGCGGCCCGTCTTCCAGGATCATCAGGGACAGCGCGCCCTGCGGGCAAAGCCCGTCACGGCCCAGAACCTCTGTCACATATTTCAGGTGCCACAGATACTGGCCGAAGGTGCCGCAGATCATGCTTTCGGCATCGCCGCGATGCACGGCAATGGCGGCAATGGCGGTGGAATTGGTGCGCATGATGGCGCGGGCCAGATCGGGCGTGACCCCCTTGCGGGCCATGAGTTCGTGATAGCTGCCCCAGTAATCGCGATAGCGGGCATCGCTTTCGGGGTTCACGATTTCAAAATCGCGGTCCGGGCGGATCGGCAGGCCGGCACGTTCGGCGCGCATGGCGATCACTTCGGGGCGGCCGATCAGGATCGGCTTGTCGGTGGTTTCTTCCAGCATCGCATTAGCGGCGCGCAGCACGCGTTCATCTTCGCCCTCGGCAAAGATGATGCGGCGGTCGGCCAGGCGGCTGGCCTCGAACACCGGCTTCATGATGAGCGCGGATTTGAACACCGACCCGTTCAGCGTCTGGCGATAGGCCTCCAGATCGGGCAGGGGGCGGGTGGCGACGCCGGTTTCCATCGCGGCCTTGGCCACGGCAGAGGCCACGACGCCGATCAGCCGGGGATCGAAGGGCTTGGGAATCAGGTAATCCGCGCCGAAGCTGAGCTTTTCGCCCTGATAGGCGGCGGCGGCCTCGGCGCTGGTGGTGGCGCGGGCCAGGGCGGCGATGCCTTCGATGCAGGCGATCTGCATGGCATCATTGATCTGCGTGGCCCCCACATCCAGCGCGCCCCGGAAGATGAAGGGGAAGCACAGGACGTTGTTGACCTGATTGGGAAAATCGCTGCGGCCGGTGGCGATGATGGCGCCGGGGGCGACCTTGCGCACCTCGTCGGGCAGGATTTCGGGATTGGGGTTGGCAAGAGCGAAGATGATCGGGTTTTCCGCCATCCGCGCCACCATTGCGGGCGTCAGCACGCCAGGGCCGGACAGGCCGAGGAACATATCGGCGCCGTCGATCACATCATCCAGCACCCGCTTGTCGGAGGGCTGCGCATAGGCGGCCTTCTGCGGGTTCATGTCGATCTCGCGGCCCGTATAGACCAGGCCGTGGATATCGCAGAGCCAGACGTTTTCGCGTTTAACCCCCAGCTTCAGCAGCATGTTCAGGCAGGCGATGCCCGCCGCCCCGCCGCCGGTGGAGACGATCCTGATGTCTTCGAACCGCTTGCCTGCCACATGCAGCGCATTGGTGGCCGCAGCCCCCACCACGATGGCGGTGCCGTGCTGGTCATCGTGGAAAACCGGAATGTTCATCCGTTCGCGGCACAGCTTTTCGACGATGAAGCAATCGGGGGCCTTGATGTCTTCAAGGTTGATGGCTCCGAAAGTGGGTTCCAGCGCGCAGACGATATCGGCCAGCTTTTCGGGATCGGGTTCATTCAGTTCAATATCGAAGCAGTCGATATTGGCGAATTTCTTGAAGAGCACGGCCTTGCCCTCCATCACCGGCTTGGAGGCCAGCGCGCCGATATTGCCAAGGCCCAGAACGGCGGTGCCATTGGTGACGACAGCGACCAGATTTCCCCTTGCGGTGTAACGGCTTGCCGTGGCGGGATCTGCCTTGATCTCCAGGCAGGCTTCGGCCACCCCGGGGCTGTAGGCGCGGCTGAGGTCGCGGCCATTGGCGAGCGGTTTCGTCGCCCGGATCTCCAGCTTTCCCGGTTTCGGGAATTCGTGATAGTCCAGCGCCGGATGGCGCGCCGTGTCATGCCGTGACTCTTCCATCAGATCCTCCCGAAAATCTGGTTTACCCTTAAACTATCTGCTTTGCGTCTGAAAGACGGTTTGCGCCAACAGCGGTTCTTGCAACAGGCAGATCAGCCTCCGCCGCCAATCTGCGACAGCCGGGCGTTTCGCACAATGAGGGAAAGCCACAATGGTTCTGCTTGGGGGGGTTCTGCTTGCGGGGGTGCTGCCTGCGGGGGCAGGGATCAAAGCTCTGTGCCGCCGGGATCGGGCGGGGTGGCTTCGGGGGCGGGCGGGTCTTGCGGCAGGGGCGGGGCATCGGGCTTGCGGCGGATCAGGATATCGCCATTGGGCAGCTTTTCCGGCGCTTCGTAATTGCGCAGATCGCCCACCATATCCACCAAGGCGCGCAGTTCGGGTTCCATCAGGCGCAGCGCCTGTTCCATGTCGCGCAGGCCGGGTTCGACCTCGTCCATCAGGCCGCGCAGCAGCAGTTCGGCGCCGCGCTGCATCAGGCTCAGCCCTTCATCTTCGGGGGCGGGATCGGCGGGGGCGGCC
Organism: Gemmobacter sp.; assembly: GCA_034519525.1. GTDB lineage: Bacteria > Pseudomonadota > Alphaproteobacteria > Rhodobacterales > Rhodobacteraceae > Gemmobacter. Next base: position 139,957 of record JAXHOJ010000061.1, read on the forward strand.
TCCTGCGCCGCAAGCGGTGCCGCGGCCAGACAGAGGGCAAAGGTCAGCGAGGCAAGGGTGTGGGGTCTTTTGCGCATGGAGGGAATATAGGGGCAGGGCGCCCGGGCTCAAAGAGGCAGATCCAGCGTCACCGGAAAATGATCAGAGGCCGCCAGCAGCGCATCGCGCAGTTCGGGCGTGCGCCAGCAGGCCGGATCGTTGAGCGGATGCCAGATGCGCCAGCGCGGGGCCTGTGCCGCAAGCCGGGGCGTGACCATGATGAAATCCAGCAGCGCCTCGAAATAGCGTTCGAATTCGGTGTTGTAGAAGCGGGCGGTGGTGGGTTGCAGACGGCTTTCCAGTGCCATCTGGGCATGGGGATCGAACAGGCGCTGTTCGGGCGGGCAGGTGACGCCCATCACCACCTCGACCCCGGAATGGCCGAAGAGCTTTTCGTATTCATCCAGACCGGGGCCATCGTTGAAATCGCCCATCACCAGCAGATCTTCGCCTGCCTGCAGATGCGACAGTACGCGCTGGCGCAGCCAGATACATTCGGCCAGCTGCTTGCGGCGGTTTTCAATGGCGATGCGGCGGGTTTCATCGGCGTTGCGGGCGCCATGCGGGGCCTTGGATTTCACATGCACGCCGATCAGCCGCAGGTCGCGCCCCGAAGCCCGCCCCGAAACCCGCACCGCCAGTTCCAGCGGCGGTTTTGACGGGCGGATCGGTTCGGCAATGCCGTCGCCATCCAGATCCAGCCGGAACGTGCCATCAAAGCGCGGGTCACCCTGCGGATCATGCCGGGCGGTGAGGCGGGCGGGATCGTAGAGAAAGGCGATTTCCTGTTCGGTTTCCGAGACAAAGCCGGTGACGGCGCGGCTGGTGCGCAGCCCGAAATGCGCGGCGAACCGTTCCAGCGCGCGGGTGGATTTGCGGCGGCCATTGGTATCGGGGGCTTCGATCACCATCACGCCATCGGCATCCATGGCGGTGAACACGATCCCCAGTGCCGTCAGTTGATCGGCGCGGCTGATGCCATAGCGGGCCGAGGGCTGCGCATCTTCGTGCAGGCGGCCCTGATCGTCGAACAGGGCGTTGAACCATTCGATGTTGTAGGTGGCGATGCGCAGCCTGTCGGGCGCGGTCATGCGGCCTCACGGGCCGAGATTTCCTCCCATGCCGCATTGATGGCGATCAGGCGGCGTTCGGCCAGTTTCACCGCCTCTTCAGGCACGCCGCGGGCAATCAGCCGGTCGGGGTGATTGTCGCGCACGGCGGCCTTCCAGGCGGCGCGGGCTTCCTCGACGCTGGCCTGCGGCGGGACGCCGAGGATATCATAGGGATCGCGCGGCGCATCGGGCACATAGCGGGCGCGGATGGCGCGGAAACAGGGATCGCCCACCCCGAAGATCTGGGCGACATCCCGCAGGAATTCGTCTTCGCGCGGGTGATAGCTGCCATCGGCCACGGAGACGTGGAACAGGCCTTCCAGCACATCGGTCAGCACACGCTTGTCATCGTTGAACATGGCGCGGATCTTGGCGGCATAGGCATCATAGCCCGCCACATCCTGCCGGGCCAGGTTGAACACCTTTGCGGCATTGCCTTCTTCCTCGGGCGGGACGTGAAACACCTCGCGGAAGGCCGACACCTCGTTGCGAGTCACTTCGCCATCGGCCTTGGCCATCTTGGCCCCCAGGGCGATCACGGCGATGGTAAAGGCCACCGTGCGTTCGGGGCAGGCCTCGGGCGGGCTGCGCAGCCGGTCGAAGACCGAAGCAAGGCTTTCGCCCTGCATCAGTGCAGAGATGGCTTCGAAGATGCGGGTCCAGATCGTCATGGGCAAAGGATAGCTGCGGAAAGCCGGGCTGTCAGGTCAAGATTTTTTGCATGAGCCACAGATCCCAGTACTGCCCGAATTTCCAGCCTGCCTGGGGGATGGTGCCTGCCAGTTGATAGCCCAAGGCCGCGTGGAAATCGCGCCCGGCGGGATTGCCGCCCGAAACACCGGCGATCAGGATGTGGTGCCCGGCCTTGCGGGCGTGATCTTCGATGGCCTGCATCAGGCCGCGCCCCAGACCCCGGCCCTGACCGGCCTCCGACAGGATCACGGTATGTTCCATGCTGCGGACATAGCCCGTGCCCGCGCGGAACTGGGCATAGGTGGCAAAGCCCACGGGCCGACCATCGGCCAGCGCGGTGAAGAACCCGTATCCGGCACTGCGGCGGCTGTCGAAATAGGCGCGCATGGATTCGGGTGTTTTCTCTTCCGAGGAAAAGGTCACCAGCGTGTCGCGGATCATCGGGTTCCAGAAGGCACGGATGGCCTCCAGATCGTCAAGCCGGGTGTCGCGGATCATTCCAGCACGCGCGGGCCGTGGGGCGTATCGAAGCTGGCGCGCAGGGCCGGGGCGCCGGGCACGAAGGCCAGACGACCATCCGTCAGCCGGGGGGCCAGCAGGGCGCGCAGATCATCCGCCTGTGGATGGGCGATTTCCAGCCTGCGCAGCCGCAAGCCGCTGTCGGGCAGGCGGGGGGCGGGATGGGCCGTGCCCTGCCACTGGATCAGCGCGGGGAATTTCGAATCAAAGGGCAGGATGCCGGTTGCAGGCACGGCCATCTGCCAGCGGAAATCGCCACGTTCAAAGGCCATGGGCGTGCCGCTGCCCGGGGGACTGATCGCCAGTTCCGCCGCCAGATCATCGCAGCGGCAGATCCAGTTCGTCAGCCGGGGAGGGCCGGAGAAGCGATCCAGATCGAACCAGCGCGGATGCGGCGGGGCGGGGGCGGCGGGATCTGTGGCGATGACCTCGAAATACAGATCCCCCATGCCCATCAGGCGGTTGTGGGTGGCCATGCGGGCATGGTGCCCGCCCCCGGCCAGCGGCAAGCCAAGCGCCTGTTCGGCATGGGCCACGCCTTCGTCCAGCGTGGTGGCGGCCAGTGCGATATGATCAAGGATCAGCATCAGGGGCGCAGCATGATCTTGGGGGTGGCTTTCAGCGCCAGCACCAGCGCGTTGAACCGGGCCTGCGCCACTTCGCCCATGAGGCCCACGCCGCGTTCCGTCAGGCGCAGTTCCAGCACCTTCTTGCGGGGCGCCCAGTGCAGGCTTCCCGCCTCTTCGGGGTGATCGACCGAGAACATGGCGGCAAAGCGCATGGCCTTGCCCAGAACCTCGGCCTCGGCCATTTCGTTTTCGGTCAGCAGGCGGAACAGCGGTTCCATCCGGCTGCCCGCGCGGCTGTTCTTGTAGCGGTGCAGCAGCGCCAGCCCCAGGAACACCCGGCCCGGATGATCCAGCCCGCCCAGGTTGGCGCGGGTGGCATTGTCGAAACAGGCCTCGGCGCGGTAATCGGGATGGGTGCGCCAGGTGGTATCATGCAGCAGGCAGGCGGCCTTGATGAGCCGGGTCCGTTCGGGCGGGGCATCCTTGAAGATGGGGGAGATGAAATCGTAAAGTTTCTTGCCAAAGCCGGGGATGCGCGACTGGGTCGCCTCGGCGGCACGGCAGGCCTCGATCAGCGGATCGCGGGCGCGCAGCTTTTCGGGCATCTGTTCATACAGCATCCCTTCGCGGATGCCGTAAGAGGAAATGTCGATTTCTGACGGTTTGAAGATGGTGACGAGTTCGCGCAGCACCTCGGAGGCCAGCGGCACAAGTTCCATCCGTTCGGCGCCGGTGCCGGTGCGGGCGCGCAGCATCGTCAGATCATTGGCGGCGATCCAGTCCAGCGTGTCGATCACCGATTGCGGGGTCATGCGGTATTCGTGCAGCACCGTCAGCGGATAGTTGCGCCGTTCCATATCCAGCCGGGCGATCACCCGCCAGCTGCCGCCCACCAGATAGATGCGTTCGCCCTTGCTGTCGAACTCGCCCTGCATCTGGCGCAGGATCTTCACGATATGATCGCGCCGCTTTTTCGGCCCGCCCTCGACCTGTTGCAGGCGGAAGGGGCCGAGCGGCGAGGTCATGCGCTTGCCGACCTTGCCATGACCGATGCGCGCCAGTTCCATCGAGTTGCCGCCGATATCGCAGACGATGCCGCGGGCCTCGGGCCAGCCCAGCAGCACGCCCTGTGCGGAAAGCCGGGCCTCTTCGTCGCCGTCGATCACATGGATGTGCAGGCCGGTCTCGCGCAGCACCTGTTCCTGAAAGGCGGGGCCATTTTCCGCCTCGCGCACGGCGGCCGTGGCCACGACGGTGAAGGGCGAGATATCCATGCCCTCGGCCAGCAGGGCAAAGCGTTTCAGCGCGGCCAGCGCCCGCACCGCGCCTTCGGGGTTCAGGCGGCCGGTTTCGGCCAGCCCCTTGCCCAGACCGGCCATCACCTTTTCATTGTAGAAATAGGCAGGCGAGCGGGCGGCGCCATCAAAGACCACCATCCGCACCGAGTTTGATCCGACATCGACCACCCCCACCCGGCTGAGCGCGCGGGCAGAGGGATCGTCGAACAACGGGCGGCCGAACAGGTTATCGCCCGTTGCGGCGGCTTGGTCGGCGGGATCGGTCATCGGTTGTCCTTCCAGTGGGTCGGTGGCACCTGTGCCGCGGGGGGCGGCAGCATCGTGTCGACGCTCCGGCCGGGGTATCATCGCGCAGCCGGGCGAGCCGGGGCACATCCTTGGCCCCGGCAGTGCCGCGGCCCGAAAGCGAGGGGTTATCCATGAAGAAGCGGTGGCAGTTGAACAATTCGCCATCGCGCCCGGGTTCCAGATCGCGGCTGTAATGGCCATCGCCATGCAGCAGCCAGCTTTGCGCCTCGTCCGCGAGATTGGCGGCCATGATCTGGCCCATGATCTGGTTCTTGACCGTGGGGTTCAGCGCCTCGACCAGGGTTTCCACCCGGCGGGTCAGGTTGCGGCCCATCCAGTCTGCCGAAGAGAAGAAGACGCGCGCCTGTTTCGACGGCAGCCCGCCCCCATTGCCAAAGCAGACAATGCGGCTGTGTTCGAGAAAGCGCCCGACGACGGATTTGACGCGGATGTTTTCCGACAGGCCGACAACGCCGGGGCGCAGGCCGCAGATGCCCCGGATCACGCAGTTGATCTTGACCCCGGCCTGACTGGCGGCATAAAGCGCGTCGATCACTTCGGGTTCCACCAGGCTGTTGACCTTCAGCCAGATTTCCGCCGGGCGGCCTGCGCGGGCGTGATCGGCCTCGGCCCGGATCAGCTCCAGCAGGCGGGGTTTCAGCGTGGTGGGGGCGATGGCGAGGTTTTCGAGCCCTTGTGGCTGCACATAGCCCGACAGGTAGTTGAACACCTTGGTGGCATCGCGGCCCAGGGCGGGATCGCAGGTGAAAAAGCTGAGGTCGGTATAGATGCGCGCGGTGATCGGGTGGTAATTGCCGGTGCCATAATGGGTATAAGTCACGAGCTGATCGCCCTCGCGACGGACGACAGTGCTGATTTTCGCATGGGTTTTCAGGTGCATGAAGCCATAGACGACATGCGCGCCCGCCCGTTCCAGCCGCCGTGACTGACGGATGTTCGCCGCCTCGTCAAAGCGGGCCTTCAGTTCGACCAGCGCGGTGACGGATTTGCCGGCCTCTGCCGCTTCGCAGAGGGCAGAGACGATCGGGCTATCCCAGCTGGTGCGGTAGAGCGTCTGCTTGATCGCCACCACATGCGGATCGCGCGCCGCCTGTTCCAGAAAGCGGATCACCAGATCGAAGGTTTCATAGGGGTGATGCAGCAGCATGTCCTTCTGACGGATGGCCGAGAACATGTCGCCGTCGTGATCCTGCAGCCGTTCGGGCACGCGGGGCACGAAGGTGGGCCACAGCAGATCGGGGCGGGAAGACAGCACCAGTTCCTTCAGATCGGCCACGCCGATCAGGCCGCGCACCTCCATCACCTCGTCGGGGCTGACGTGCAGTTCCTCCATCACCAGGGCGCGCAGTTCGGGGGGCGCGCCTGCGGTGATCTTCATGCGGATCACCTCGCCGCGGCGGCGGCGTTTCAGCGCGGTTTCGAATTCGCGCACCAGATCTTCGGCCTCGTCCTCCACCTCCAGATCGCTGTCGCGCAGCACGCGGAAGGCGCAATGGCCGCAGTTCACATAGCCGGGGAACAGCATGTCGAGATGCAGCAGCAGCAGCTCTTCCAGCGGCAGGAAGCGCGGTTCGCCGGGCTTGCCGGGCAGGGTGACGAAGCGTTTGATCTGCTGCGGGATCGGCAGCAGCGCCTGCAGGCGGCGGTGGTCGGTTTCCCGCTCCAGCTCCAGCGCGAGGCAGAAGCCGGTATTGGGGATGAAGGGGAAGGGATGCGCCGGATCAATGGCCAGCGGCGACAGCACCGGAAAGACCTGGTGCAGGAAATGAGTTTCCAGGTGTTTCAGATCCCGCGCCGTCAGCTTGGACCGGGTCAGGACCGTGGATCCCCTCCGCCTCCATCTCGCGTTTGAGCTTGTTCCAGCTTGTCTGCTGCGTCTCCATCAGGCGGCGCGCATCATCGTTGATCAGGCGCAGCTGTTCGGCGGGGGTGCGCCCGTCTTCGGACGGTGTCGGCATTGCCCGTCGCGCATCAGCGCGCGCAGGCCCGCCACGCGGACGGTGTAGAACTCGTCCAGATTGGTGGCCGAGATCGACAGGAAGCGCAGCCGTTCCAGCAGCGGCACAGCCGGATTGGCCGCCTCTTCCAGCACGCGCCAGTTGAAGGCGAGCCAGCTGAGTTCGCGGTTGAAGAACCGGCCGGGGCCGGTGGTTTCGGCCTCTGGCAGAGAAACCGGGGCGGGGAAAGGGGCGCTTGAGGAAATCTGCTTGTGTCATCTGCGGCTCTTGGTGCGGGCTTTGTGACGACTGCGTCTTAGTATCGGCTGCGCGTCAGAGGCTGTCCAGCGGTTCGGTGGCATCAAATGTGCCCAACAGCTCGGCGGCAAGCTGGCGGGTGACGGGGCCGCCACGGGCCAGCGCCAGCGCATCCAGCCGCGCCACCAGCGCGCGCGGCGGCGGCCGAGCGCTGCGATCCATCCGCGCCACCAGATAGGGGATCAGCGCGGGGGCAACCGTCAGCTGGCGGTCGGCAAAAAGTTTCAGCAGCACGGCAGACAGCAGCATGTCATCGGGCGCCTCGATCCGGGTGACGGCGGTGCCCTGCATCCGGCTGAGCAGATCGGGCAGGGCCAGCCCCCAGTCGCGCGGGGGGCGGGTGGCGGTCAGCAGGAACGGCAGGCGGCGTTCGGCCAGCCGGTTGTGCAGATGGAACAGCGCGGTTTCGGTGCGGGGGTCGCCTGCCACATCCTCGGCATCCTCGACGACCACGGCCGACAGGCTGCGCGCCGGGCAGTCGGCCTGCGCCAGCGTGCCGCGCCGCCATGACCATGCGGCCCCGGCTGCGTGCTGCCCAGACATGGGCGAGATGGGTCTTGCCGGCGCCTGCAGGCCCGATCAGCAGCATCTTGCGCAGCGGCCAGGCCGCATCGGCCTCCAGCGTGGCAAGGGCCAGCGCATTGGCGGGCGAGGGGAAGAAATCTTCACGCCGGAGCGAGGCGCGGGCCGGCAGGTCGAAGGCCAGTTCAGCTGCGCCGTCACGCAGCGTCTCTCGTCGCGCGGCCTCCGGCTCGGCGAGCGCGGGCCGGCACGGCCACACTGCCGGTGATACAGGCAGGCTCGGTCCTGATATTGCGTCGATCGGCGAAGCGCACCAGCACGCCGATGGCCGCCGCCACCGGCACCGCGACCAGCATCCCGACAAAGCCGAACACCGTGCCGAAGGCCGACAGCGCGAACAGCAGCCAGACCGGGTGCAGCCCCACCGACTTGCCCACCAGTTTCGGGGTGATGACATTGCCTTCGAGAAACTGGCCCAGGGCAAAGATCGCGGCGACGATGCCGATCGACAGCCAGTCGCCCCAGAACTGGAACAGGGCAAGCCCGATGGCCAGCGCGCCGCCGACCAAGCGCGCCGACATAGGGGATGAAGGTGATCGGCCCCGGCAATGGCGCCGACGATCAGCCCGAAATTCAGGCCCGCCACCATCAGCGCCACCGAATAGAAGGTGCCCAGCATCAGACAGACCGACAGCTGCCCGCGCACGAAGCCGGCCAGAACCTTGTCGATCTCGCGGCCCAGATGGCGGACCGTCGGCGCATGGTCGCGCGGCAGGAGCTCGTCGATCCGCGCCACCATCCTGTCCCAGTCCAGCAGCATGTAGAAGGCCACGACCGGCACCACGACGATGAACAGCACCGCGCCGATCACCCCCATGGCAGAGCCGATCAGCGAATTCACCAGCTCGCCACCCTTGGACTGGATGGCTTTGCCGATGTCATCCAGCGTCTGCCGCATGGTGGAGGTTTCGTCCTGCAGATCGGGGAAGCGTTCCAGAAGGAAGGTCTGCAACTGCTTGAACATCTGCGGCGCGGTATCCATCAGCTCTGTCAGCTGTTTGACGAGCGTGGGCAGCACCGCCAGAATCACCAGCACGGTCAGCAGCACCGCCACCAGCGAGATCAGCCCGGTTGCCGCAACCCGCGACAGGCCCAGCCGTTCCAGCCGGTCTGCCACAGGATCGAGGAAATAGGCGATGGCACCGCCGACAATGAAGGGCAGGATCACATTGCCCAGAAACCACAGCAGCGCGATGAAGATCAGCGCCGCGATGCCCCAGTATTTCGCCTGATCCCGAACGGGAAGTGCCATGCGATATCCTTCCTTTGTCCCCGTGAGAGATTGCCTATCAGGGGCAGGGTTGCAAGGGGGAGGGCGGCGGCAGGGGCTGCTTTGCGCGGGCGGTGGGTCTGTTGCATCGCAGAAGGCCCCGCGTGCCGGAGGGTGACGTAAGGGAGGATCAGTTTCTGCTGTCCATGTCCTTAAACAGTGATTTCACTACCACAAAAGCAAGGCCGATGATCTGCCCGAGGTTCTGGACAAGCAAGATTGGCAGAAGCCACTGATACTGAGTGAAATCCCAGTATCCAGCACCCACATAACCAAGCAGTAGCCACTGGAAGACGATCATACCGCCCAGCACCCACATCAGGAACGTGGACCAGTTTTTCTTGTGGATGTAGTGATCTTGCAGACCCTGCAAATGGGCCCAAGCGCGTTCAGCGTCAACAGCTTGGTACTCAAAGTGCTGCTCGTACTTTAGCTCGTCTTCGTCACGGCTTTCCGCTTCTTGAGACGATACATCCTCTGTTTCTGCAAGCAGTTCATCGACAGATGGAAGCTGCACCTCAAGTGCAGCTTCTTGTTCACTGGCTTGCCGACTTAGGTCGTCACTCATTCCGAACGCGGAAGCCCATCATGGTTGCTGAAACCCCGAAAGCCCGCGCAAGTGCCGGTACGGCTGCATTGCGTATGGGCGATAGTAGCCTGTCAGGAACCAGAAGGTGAGCGGCGAAGTGATTGGCCTCCTTCTCGAGGGGATCAGCCTTGTTGGGATCAGAGAACCGCGGCAGGACTGGATAGCGATCAGGAAAAGCTATGAAGAGCTCTCGGTGTAAGATCCAATGGCCAAGTTCATGAGCTATGGTGAAGGACTGGCGATCAGTGTTGTCCTTGCGGTTCACGTAGAGCTTGGCGCCTTTGAAGTCACAGAAACCAGATACAGTTTGGGCATGCCGACCGAAGTCAGCGAAGATAACATCTACGCCGCTCTGCTCAGCTATTCGGTGTACCGGTATGGGTGGCTTAGCATAGGGTTCTGTCAGTTTGTCCGCCTCGCGGCGCGCCCGATCCCACCTTGGCCGCGACGGGATCGAGGCGCGGGATATATTTTCGTCCAGCATCCATCTCTCCTTTCGAAAACTGCCCAGAGATCATCGCGCGATTCGAAGAGCGAAGCGTCTCTAGTCGCAGTATGTCACGTTAGCAAGATGTGTTGGGAAGTAGTTTTCATTCAAGAGGCGTCGTTGAAATCCGGCGGTAATGGAACCAAACATTACTGAAAACTTTGCAGAAAAAGATGGATTATGCTCTATATGGGTCGGACGATCATGTGGTGCAGAGCGAATGGTGCTTGGTCTCGCAGTCTATAGAAAATGTTTCTGCGCAGGAAATCTGCGGGACACCATGGATGTAACCCATTGATGCGCATGAGTTGGCATCAAGCTGATGCGGGACACTGTCCCATTGAAATCATTTAATATTTCAGGAATTTGGTGGGCGACCCTGGAATCGAACCAGGCACGAGTCGCCTCGGCGGAGTTACAGTCCGCTGCCGCACCTTGCAGCACGTCGCCCACTGCGGGGGGATGTATCCGGGCGTATCGGGGGCGTCAAGGGCGAAATGTCAGGTTTTTTGCTTGCACCGATGCGGGTGCCCTGCGCATTGTCCGCGACAGTCTAAGAGGATCGAGCGGATGTCGGGCGGAACGAAAAAACCGGATTGGGTGATCGACAAGGAGCGGGCGAAACGTGCGGCCGCGCAGGAAACCGTCTGGCTGTTTGGCCTGCACGCGGTGCGCGATGCCTTGCTGAACCCCCGGCGCGAAAAGCTGCGCCTGGTGGTGACGAAGAACGCCTATGACAAGCTGGCGGATGCCATCACGGCCTCTGGCGTGGAGCCGGAGGTTGTCGACCCCCGCAAGTTCGATGTGCCGATCGACGAATCCTCGGTGCATCAGGGCGCCGCGCTGGAAGTGAAGCCGCTGCACTGGGGCAGCCTTGCCGAGGTCTGTATCGAAGGCCGGGGCGCGCCGCTGGTGGTGCTGCTGGACCGGGTGACCGACCCGCATAATGTGGGCGCCGTGCTGCGCTCGGCCGAGGTGTTCGGCGCGCGGGCGGTGATTGGCCCGCTGCGCCATTCGGCGCCGGAAACCGGGGCGCTGGCCAAGACGGCCAGCGGCGCGCTGGAACGCCAGCCCTATCTGCGGGTCACCAATCTGGCGGATGCCATGGTGGAATTGCGCGAGATGGGCTTCGTTCTGCTGGGGCTGGATGGTGCGGCCGAAACCACGGTGGCCGAAGCGGTGGCCGAGGCGGGCAGCCGCCCCATTGCGCTGGTGATGGGCGCCGAAGGGCCGGGCCTGCGCGAAAAGACGCGGGAAACCTGTGACCGGCTGGTGCGGATCATGCCGGGGGGCGAGTTCGGCTCGCTCAATGTGTCGAATGCGGCGGCGGTGGCGCTTTATGCGGTGTCGCAGCGCTGACATTCACGGTTTTGCGATTGTGCCTTTAACGGTTTCGCAAGGCCCCCATATGAGAATGACGAAATTCGGGCTGGAACCCCCGTCTTTCTTGTTACTGTCCCTCGTTCCACACCTTGCGCCCGGTTTGTCCGGGCGCTTCTTTTTGGGGTGACCTCATGACTTCCGATGCCGATCTGCGCCGAATCCTGACCGAAACCAAGGTGATCGCCCTTGTCGGCTGGTCGCCCAGACCCGACCGGCCGAGCCATCGGGTGGCGGCCTTCCTGCATCAGCGGGGGTATCGGGTGATCGCGGTCAATCCCGGTGTGGCGGGGCAGGACAGCGGATTGGGCGGGCCGGTGGTGGCGCGGCTGGCCGATATCGAGGGGCCGGTGGATATGGTGGATATCTTCCGCCGGGCCGAGGATGTGCCCGAGGTGGTGGATCAGGCGCTGGCGGCACTGCCGGGGCTGAAGGTGATCTGGATGCAGCTGGGCATCGAAAACGCCGCAGCGGCAGCGGTGGCAGAGGCCGCCGGGCTGGAGGTGGTGCAAAACCGCTGCCCGGCCATCGAGATTCCGCGGCTGGGGCTGTAAGGCTGGGCGCAAATTTCTTTGAAGAAATTTGCAAATCTTTTCGAAAAGATTTGCCCGCCTAACCCCGGGCGGCTTTTTCGGCAATGCCCGATGTGCCTTCGCGCCGCGCAAGTTCGGCCTCCACATCGGCCAGCGTCACATCGCGGGCGGCCAGCATGACCAGCAGGTGATAGAGCACATCGGCGGCCTCGGACGTCAGCTTCGCCCGGTCGCCCTTCACCGCTTCGATGATGGCCTCAATGGCCTCTTCACCGAATTTCTCGGCGCATTTTTCCGGGCCTTTGGCGAACAGCTTTGCCGTCCAGCTGCTGTCGGGATCGGCGCCCTTGCGGGCCTGGATGGTAGCGGCCAGCCGCTGCAGCGCGCTCATGTCCGGCCCGCTCATGCCCGCCCCGCTCATGACAGCCGCACCGGGATGCCTGCGGCGGCCATATGCGCCTTGGCCTCGCCGATGGTATATTTGCCGAAGTGGAAGATCGAGGCGGCCAGCACCGCCGAGGCGTGGCCCTCGGTGACGCCCTCGACCAGGTGGTCGAGATTGCCGACGCCGCCCGAGGCGATGACCGGCACGCTGACCGCATCGGAAATCGCGCGGGTCAGCGGCAGGTTGAACCCGGCCCTCGTGCCGTCGCGGTCCATCGAGGTGAGCAGGATCTCGCCCGCGCCCTTGGCGGCGACGGTGCGGGCGAATTCCACCGCGTCGATGCCGGTGGGCTTGCGGCCGCCATGGGTGAAGATTTCCCAGCGGCCCGGCTCTACCGTCTTGGCGTCAATCGCCACAACGATGCACTGGCTGCCGAAGCGGTCTGCGGCTTCGGCCACCACATCGGGGTTGGCGACGGCGGCGGAATTGAAGCTGACCTTGTCGGCCCCCGCCAGCAGCAGGGCACGCACATCGTGATGCGTGCGCACGCCACCGCCCACGGTGAGCGGCATGAAGCACTGCTCGGCGGTGCGGGTGACCAGATCGAACATGGTGCCGCGGTTTTCATGGGTGGCGTGGATGTCGAGGAAACACAGCTCGTCGGCGCCTGCGGCATCATAGGCGCGGGCGGCTTCGACCGGGTCGCCCGCGTCGATCAGGTTCACGAAATTCACGCCTTTGACCACGCGGCCATCGGCCACGTCGAGGCAGGGGATGATGCGGGTTTTCAGCATGGGCGTGACCTTGGTGCAGGGGGCTGGGGTGCGGGGCGGGGCTGGGAAAAGGGTAGGGGGCTTTGCCCCCTCGGCGCAAGCGCCTCACCCCCAGGATATTTGGACAACGGGAAGATGGGGGATCAGGCCTTGAGGGCGTGCAGGGCTTCGGCAAGGTCGATGGCGCCATCATAGAGCGCGCGGCCCGAAATGGCGCCGGCGATCACGCCGGTATCGCGCAGGGCGATCAGATCTGCCATCCGCGAGACGCCGCCCGAGGCGATGACGGGGATGGAGACGGCGCGGGCCAGAGCCTCGGTCGCGTCGATGTTCGGGCCCTGCATGGCGCCATCGCGGTCGATGTCGGTATAGATGATGGCGGCGACGCCCGCATCTTCGAAGCTGCGGGCGAGGTCGGTGGCCTGCACGGTGGTTTCCGTGGCCCAGCCTTTGGTGGCGACGAAGCCCTTGCGGGCGTCGATCCCCACGGCAACCTTGCCGGGGAAGGCGCGGGCGGCTTCGCGGACCAGATCGGGGTTTTCCACCGCCACGGTGCCGAGGATGACGCGGGCGAGGCCTTTGGTCAGCCACATCTCGATGGTGGCCATGTCGCGGATGCCGCCGCCAAGCTGGGCGGGGACGGTGCAGCGTTGCAGGATCGCCTCGACGGCGGCGCCGTTGACCGGCTGGCCCGCGAAGGCGCCGTTCAGATCGACGAGGTGGAGCCATTCGCAGCCTGCGGCCTGAAACTTTGCGGCCTGGGCGGCGGGATCATCGCCAAAGACGGTGGCTGCCGACATTTCGCCGCGCAGCAGGCGCACGCATTGGCCGTCTTTCAGGTCGATGGCGGGATAGAGGATCATGGCTTGCTCCGTCGCTCTGGTCGGGGGCGGTTTGGCATGGGGGGCGGCGCGGGGCAAGGGCCGCAACGTCATGCTTGCGGGAATCCGGGGGGCGTGCGGATGATCCCGGCAGGACAAGGGGAGGGAGGAACCCGATGAAGGCAATCATGATGGCGGCTGCACTGGTGTTTGCGGCGGGGGCGGCGCTGGCCGATCCGGCCGAGGGCATCTGGAAGACCAAGCCGGATGACAACGGCAATTACGGCCATATCGAGATCAAGCCCTGTGGGGCGGCGGTCTGCGGCACGCTGGTGCAGGCCTTTGATGCGGCGGGCAAGGTGGTGGACAGCCCGAATACCGGCAAGCGCATCGTCTGGGATATGGTGGCGCAAGGTGGCGGGACCTATGCCGATGGCAAGATCTGGTCGCCCGACCGCGACAAGACCTATAATGCCAAGATGCAGCTGTCGGGCAATGGGCTGGCGGTGAAGGGTTGCGTTCTGGGCATCTGCCGCGATGGTGGCACCTGGTCACGGATCAAGTGAAGCCGCAGGAACCGGGTCGCCATCTGCGGCCCGGCTCTGGCAGGTTGGCGCAAAATGGAGTTTCGCATGTCTGCTGCTGACTGGGCCCGGCTGATTGCCCTTTCCATCCTGTGGGGAGGGTCTTTCTTTTTTGTCGAGGTGGCGCTGACCGGCCTGCCTGCACTTTCGGTGGTGATTGCGCGGGTGGGTCTGGGCGCGCTGTGTCTGGTGGCGATGCTGCGGCTGTCGGGGCTGGCTTTGCCGCGCGGGGCCGGGGTCTGGCGGGCGTTGGCGGTGATGGGGTTTTTGAACAATGCGGTGCCCTTCAGCCTGTTTGCCTTTGCGCAGGGTGAGATCAGCGGATCGCTGGCCGCGATTTTGAACGCCACGACGCCGCTGTTTGGCGTGGTGGTGGCGCATCTGGCCGGGGCCGAGGCTTTGACGGCGCGGCGGCTGGGGGGCGTGGCTGCGGGGATTGCCGGGGTGGCGGTGATGGCGGGCGGTGGCAGCGGGGCGCTGCCTGCGATGCTGGCCTGCCTTGGGGCGGCGCTGTCCTATGCCTTGGCCGGGGTCTGGGGGCGGCGGTTCCGGGCGATGGGGATTGCGCCCTTGCAGGCGGCCTTTGGGCAGGTGGCGGCGGCTTCGGTGCTGCTGCTGCCGGTCTGGCTGCTGGTGGATCGACCCTGGGCGCTGCCGGTGCCGGGCCTGCCGGTGCTGGCGGCGGTGCTGGGGATTGCCCTGCTGTCCACCGCGCTGGCCTATGTGCTGTTCTTCCGGCTGCTGGCCTCGGCCGGGGCGGTGAACCTGATGCTGGTGACCTTCCTGATCCCGGTGAGTGCGGCGGCCCTGGGCGCGCTGGTGCTGGGCGAGCGGCTGGAGGGGCAGCATTATGCCGGGTTCGGGCTGATCGTGCTGGGGCTTTGGGCGGTGGCGCGGCGGGCGTGAGGGCGGGGCCTGACGGGGGTCAGCCGAAGACCGACCAGCCGGTGGCGCGGGCCAGCCGTTCCACCGCCAGCGTGCCCAGCTGCGAATTGCCCTGCGCGTTCAGCCCTGGCGACCAGACGGCGATGGAGGCACGGCCCGGCGCGATGACCAGAATCCCGCCGCCCACGCCGGATTTGCCGGGCAGGCCCACGCGATAGGCAAAATCGCCCGAACCATCGTAATGGCCGCAGGTCATCATCAGCGCGTTGATGCGGCGGGTGCGCGAGGGCGCGAGCATCCGGGGCTGGCCGGGCGCCGCCATCAGGAAGCGGCCGGCACGGGCCAGTTGCCGCGCGCTCATCTCGATGGCGCATTGGTGGAAATAGGTGCCGCAGGTCAGCGCCGGATCATGCAGCAGGTTGCCATGCGCCCGCATGAAATGCGCCAGCGCCAGATTGCGGTCGCCGGTTTCCAGTTCGGAGGCGGCGACGGCGCGGTTGATGTGGATGTCGTCATCCCCCGCGGCCTCGCGCAGGAAGCGCAGGATCTCGCCCAGCAGTTCGCGCGGCTGGTGGCCTGCAAGGATGGCATCCGTCACCACGATGGCGCCCGCATTGATGAACGGGTTGCGCGGGATGCCGCGCTCATGTTCCAGCTGGATCATGGAGTTGAAGGCCAGCCCCGAAGGCTCGCGCCCGACGCGGGGCCAGAGCTGATCGCCCAGACGCCCCAGCGCGATGGCAAGGGTGAAGACCTTGCTGACCGACTGGATGGAAAAGGCCATATCTGCCGCGCCTGTGGTGAAGGTGTCACCCTCGGCGGTGCAGATGGCCATGGCGAAGTGATCGGGCGAGACGCGCGCCAGTTCGGGGATGTAATCGGCCACGCGGCCCCGGTCAGGGGCTGCGGCCATCTCCTCGCCAATGCGGTCGAGGATTGCCTGCAGATCCATCAGGGGGCCCAGCGGAGGAAATTGGCGATCAGGCGCAGGCCGGTGGCCTGCGATTTTTCCGGGTGGAACTGGGTGCCCACCATATTGCCCGCCCCGATGATGGCGGTGATATCGCCCGCGTAATCGACATGGGCCAGCCGTTCGGTGGGCTTGGCCACCTGATAGGCGTAGGAATGGACGAAATAGGCGTGATCGCCGGTGGCGATACCCTCCAGCACCGGGTGGGGGTGGTCGATCACCAGATCGTTCCAGCCCATATGCGGCACTTTCAGCGCGGGGTCGGCGGGGGTGATGCGCGTCACCTCGCCACCGATCCAGTCGAAGCCGGGGGTATCCTGATATTCGCGGCCCCAGGTGGCCATCATCTGCATCCCGACACAGATGCCCAGAAACGGGCGGCCCTTCTGGCGCACGGCTTCGGAGATCGCGTCAAACAGCCCGCCATATTCCCCCAGCGCGCGGCGGCAGGCCGGAAAGGCGCCATCGCCCGGCAGCACGATGCGATCGGCGCGGGCGACATCTTCGGGGCGCGAGGTCACCAGAATCTCGCCGCCGCCGACCTCGGCCGCCATGCGTTGAAACGCCTTTTCGGCGGAATGGAGATTGCCGCTGTCGTAATCGACAAGAACCGTCAGGGCCATTGTTCGCTTCCTTGCGATGCAAGGATTTTGCAAAATCCTTGCAAATTTCTTCGAAGAAATTTGCCGCGGGGCGGCGGCGTTACAGCGCGCCCTTGGTCGAAGGGATGGCATCGGCCTTGCGCGGATCGGTTTCCACCGCCATGCGCAGGGCGCGGGCCACGGCCTTGAAGGCGGCCTCGGCGATGTGGTGGCTGTTCACGCCATGCCGCAGGTCGATATGCAGGGTGATGCCGCCATGGGTGGCCAGCGCCTGAAAGAATTCGCGCACCAGTTCGGTATCGAAGCTGCCGATCTTCTGGCTGGGGAAATCGACATTCCACACAAGGAACGGCCGCCCCGAAAGATCCAGCGCGCAATGCACCTGCGCATCATCCATCGGCAGCGAACATTCGCCATAGCGGCGGATGCCGGTCTTGTCGCCCAGGGCCTTGACCAGCGCCTGACCCAGCGCGATGCCGGTATCCTCGACCGTGTGGTGATCGTCGATATGCAGATCGCCCTTGGCGCGCAGCACCATGTCGATCAGCGAATGGCGCGACAGCTGATCCATCATGTGATCGAAGAAGCCGACGCCCGACTGCATGTCATACGTGCCGGTGCCATCCAGATTGATGGCGATGGAAATCTCGGTTTCCGAGGTGCGGCGGCTGATTTCGGCCTTGCGCATGGGGCTTCTCCGCTGATGGTTCGCGGGCGTTATAGGGCGGGCCGGGGCGAGAGGGAAGCCGGGATCGCGCGCGCCCCGTGGGGTCAGGCCAGCGCGGCACCGGGCGCAAGGGCTGCCGCAATCCGGGTGGCGTTGCGCATCATCATCCGGTGCCAGCCGCTGTCGCCCGCGGGGGCGGGCCAATCGGCATCGGCCAACAGGGCACCTGCCGGATGCAGGGCATGGCCCCGGGCGGCGGCGGCCTGCAGCAGGCGGGCGGTGGAGGGCGCATCTGCGGCGGTGAAGATCGTGGTCACGCCAGTGGTGGCAAGCAGGTCGGCCAGTGCGGCAAGGCTGCGGGCATCGGCGGCATCGGACAGGGCGATGGCGTCAAAGCCGAAGGCGCGGGCGAAATGCGTCATGCCGGGTGCTTCGGTGACGATCAGGCGCTGATGGGCCGGAACCGGCGCCAGCGTTTCGGCAATGGCCGCTGCATGGGCCAGGATATCGCCCGCAAAGCCATGGCCCGCGCGTAGGATGCTGTCGGCAGAGGCGGGCAGTTCCTGCGCCAGCCGGGTGGCCAGCGCCTGAACGGCCGCCGACCACAGCGCCGGGTCATGGGCGATCTGCGCGCCCTGTGCCGGGGTATCGGGCAGCAGATCTTCCAGTGCGATCACCCGGCCACGGGCGGCCTGGCGTTGCAGCAGATCATCCATCCGGCGTTCCAGCCCCGGCCCATGGCGCAGGACAAGATCGGCATCGGCAATCGCCACCAGATCAGACCGGCCCGGACGGTGCAGCGCCGGATCATGCGGCGGGGCGGCAATGGCGCGGATGTCGAACCCGGTCAGCCGCCGGGCGGCATCGGCGATCAGCCCGGTGGTGGCCACGATCCGGGGCGCCGCCTGCGCACCTGCGACCGGCGCAACAAGTGCGGTGGCCATCAGGGTCATCATGGACCGGCGGTTGAGGAAGGATCGGGTCATGCGCAACAGGGTATGGGCAATGGCGCCAGAGTCAACCGGATGTGCGGGTGCTTGTCGGCAAAGTGACGGTGCGCGGTCTGCGCAATTGGCCGGGCGGGCTGCCGAAGGCGCGGCTGAAGGCACGGCTGAGCGTGGCCGGGCCGGAAAATCCGGTGCGCAGGGCAATTTCGGCCAGCGGATGCCGGGTATCCGTCAGCAGGCGGCGCGCGGCCTGCAGGCGCAGGCCAAGGCCATAGGCGGCGGGGCCAAGCCCCAGATTTTCGTGGAACAGCTGTTCCAGCCTGCGGGGCGAAAGGCCAAGCGCCTGTGCCGTGGCGCTGGCAGGCTCGGGGCTGTCCAGCCGCGATTCCATGCGGGCGATGGCGGCGGCCACGCGCGGGTCCAGCCGGGGATCGGGGCGGGTGGTGGTGATCTGCGGCTCGTCCGCCGGGCGCGGGGTGGTGACGAAACTGGCCGCCACCTGCAGCGCGATGGCAGGGCCATGGCGGGCGCGGATCAGATGCAGCATCAGATCGGCAGCGGGCGCCGCGCCACCCGCCGTGAAATAGCGCCCCGACAGGGCGAAACGATCCGGCACCACGTCGATGTCGGGGTGGCTGGCCGCGAAATCCTCCAGATCCTCCCAATGCACGGTGGCGCGCTGCCCGGCCAGCAGGCCTGCGCGGGCCAGCACCCAGCCGCCGGCATCAATGCCGCCGATGGCGCGAAAGCGCGGCGCCAGGCGCCGCAGGTCGCGCAGCAGCGGTTTCGTCGCCACTTCGGACTGGCGATAGCCCGCAATCACGATCAACGCATCAGCCCCTTCGGCGGCGGCCAGCGGGCCGGTGGCGGGCAGCTCGATCCCGCAGGTCAGCGGCACGGCCGCGCCGGTGGGCGATACGACGCGCCAGCGATAGGCCTCGTGCCCCAGATGCCGGTTGGCGGCGCGCAAGGGATCCAGCGTGGAGGCCACTTCAAGAATCGAGGCCTGCGGCAGGATCAGCAGGGCCAGGGTCAGGGGCTGCTGCGATGCGGCGAAGATCGTTTCGGTTTTTGCCATATCTATTTCGTAAAGCGCAAAGCGTGGCCGCACAAGCCCGCTAATCTGCCTGCCAAGAGAAGGAGATGCCGATGCCCCTGGCCATGAACCGCGAAGTTTTCATCACCTGTGCCGTGACCGGATCGGGCGGCACGCAGGACCGCTCGCCCCATGTGCCGCGTTCGCCCGCGCAGATCGCCGAAAGCGCCATTGCGGCGGCCAAGGCGGGGGCGGCGGTGGTGCATTGCCATGTGCGCGATCCCGAAACCGGCAAGCCCGCGCGCGATCCGGCCCTGTACCGCGAAGTGACCGAGCGCATCCGCGACAGCGCCACGGATGTGGTGCTGAACCTGACCGCCGGCATGGGCGGCGACATCTATTTCGAAGGCAGCGAGGATATGGGCCGCATGGGCCCGCGATCCGACATGGCGGGGGCCACCGAGCGGGTGGCGCATGTGGTAGACTGCCGGCCCGAGATCTGCACGCTGGATTGCGGCACGATGAACTTCAACGAGGCCGATTATGTGATGGTCAACACGCCCGGGATGCTGCGCGACATGGCGCGGCGGATGGCGGCCTCGGGCGTGCGGATCGAGATCGAGGCGTTCGATACCGGCCATCTGTGGCTGGCCAAGGAACTGGTGCGCGAAGGCGTGATCCCCGACCCGGTGCTGGTGCAGCTGTGCATGGGCGTGCCATGGGGCGCGCCCGATGATCTGAACACCTTTCTGGCCATGGTGAACAACGTGCCCGCCAGCTGGCACTGGAGCGCGTTTTCCATCGGCCGCCACCAGATGGCCTATGTCGCCGCCGCGGTGCTGGCGGGCGGCAATGTGCGGGTGGGGCTGGAGGACAACCTCTGGCTCGACAAGGGCGTGCTGGCCACCAATGCGCAACTGGTGGAGCGGGCGGTGTACGATCATCGAGTGCATGGGCTGCGCGGGTGCTCGACGCCCGGGCGAGGTGCGCGCGCGAAGCTGGGCCTGGACAAAGCGCGCTGCCGCTGGACAGGAGGGATGAGGACAGCATGAGCAAATGCAAGAAGGCGGCAATCATCGGGGGTGGGGTCATCGGCGGCGGCTGGGCGGCGCGCTTCCTGCTCAACGGCTGGGATGTGGCGGTCTTCGACCCCGACCCCGAGGCCGAGCGCAAGATCGGCGAGGTGCTGGCCAATGCCCGCGCCGCCCTTGCCGGCGCTGTCGGATGTGCCGATGCCCGCCGAAGGCGCCCTGAGCTTTGCGGGCACCATCACCGAAGCGGTGGAGGGCGCGGATTACATTCAGGAATCGGTATCGGAACGGCTGGACCTGAAGCATCGTGTCTTTGCCCAGATCCAGCAATCGGCCCCCGATGTGCTGATCGGCTCTTCCACCTCGGGCTTCAAGCCGTCCGACTTGCAGCAAGAGCTGCCGCACCCCGAGCGGCATCTTCGTGGCCCATCCGTTCAACCCGGTCTACCTGCTGCCGCTGGCCGAGATTGTGCCCAGCCCGACAGACCCGCCGGCAAGTGATCGAGCGCGCCAAGGAGATCTTGCGCGAGATCGGCATGTTCCCCCTGCATATCCGCAAGGAGATCGACGCCCATATCGCCGACCGCTTCCTTGAGGCGGTGTGGCGCGAGGCGCTGTGGCTGGTGAAGGACGGCATCGCCACCACCGAAGAGATCGACGAGGCGATCCGCATGGGCTTTGGCCTGCGCTGGGGGCAGATGGGCCTGTTCGAGACCTACCGCATCGCGGGCGGCGAGGCGGGGATGAAGCATTTCATGGCGCAGTTCGGGCCCTGCCTGACCTGGCCCTGGACCAAGCTGATGGATGTGCCGGAGTTCAACGACGAGCTGGTGGACCTGATCGCAGGCCAGTCCGATGCGCAATCGGGGCACCATACGATCCGCGAGCTGGAACGTATCCGCGACAGCAACCTGATCGGCTTCCTGCGGGCGCTGAAGGATCGCAACTGGGGCGCGGGGCGCGTGCTGCGCGAGCATGACGCCCGCCGCGCGGCGGCGCTTCCATGGCGAAGCCGACCCGCCCGGCGACGCGCCGCTGGTGATGGCGCAGATGCAGGTGCTGCCGGGCTGGATCGACTATAACGGCCATATGACCGAAAGCCGCTATCTGTTCGCCGCCTCGGAGACCTCGGATGCGTTTCTGCGGCTGATCGGGTCGGACATGGATTATGTCGCGGGCGGGCACAGCTACTACACGGCGGAAAGCCACATCCTGCATCTGGGCGAGGCCAAGCTGGGCGACCGGCTGACAGGGCACGCTGCAGGTGCTGGCGGCGGATGACAAGCGGCTGCATATCTTCATCCGCATCCAGAAGGGCGCCGAACTGGTGGCCAGCATCGAACAGATGCTGCTGCATGTGGATATGAAGGCCGGGCAAGAGCCTGTCCCGGCCGCGCGCAGGTGTCTGGCGACAGCTGATGCCGATCGCCGCGGCGCCCACGCCGCCCTGCCGGAGCGCCGCCGAGGGCGCCGGGCGCGTCACGTCGGCCAGAACGGAAGGGGTGATGCATGATTTCGGCCTGACCGACGAACAGAAGATGATCGTCGAGACCACCCGCGCCTTTGTGGAGGCAGAGCTTTACCCGCATGAGGCCGAGGTGGAGCGCACCGGCCATCTGCGGCTGGAGCTGATCCGCGAGATCCAGAAAAAGGCGATGGCTGCGGGGCTTTACGCCGCCAACATGCCCGAAGAGGTGGGGGGCGCGGGTCTCGATACGCTCAGCTGGCTGCTGTATGAGCGCGAGCTGGGCCGGGCCAATTACGCCCTGCACTGGACCTGCGTGGCGCGGCCCTCGAACATCCTGCTGGCAGGCACGCCGGAGCAGCGCGAGCAATATCTGTTGCCCTGCATCCGCGGCGAGACATGGGATTGCCTGGCGATGACCGAACCCGGCGCCGGGTCCGATCTGCGCGGCATGACGGCGAGCGCGAAACGCGAGGGCGGCGATTGGGTGCTGAACGGCACCAAGCATTTCATCAGCCATGCCGATCTGGCCGATTTCGCCATCGTTTTCATGGCATCGGGCGAGGAAGACACGCCGCGCGGCAAGAAGAAGCTCATCACCGCCTTCTTCGTCGACAAGGGCACCCCGGGCTTCACCGTGCGCGACGGCTATCGCAATGTCAGCCATCGTGGCTATACCAATGCCGTGCTGGAATTCGACAATTGCCGCGTGCCCGATGCACAGGTGCTGGGCGAGCCGCACAAGGGGTTCGAGGTGGCGAATACCTGGCTCGGCGCCACGCGCCTGCAGGTGGCCTCCACCTGCCTCGGCCGTGCCGACCGCGCGCTGGGCCATGCGATTTCCTACGCGGCCGAGCGCAAGCAGTTCGGCCAGCAGATCGGCAAGTTTCAGGGCGTCAGCTTCAAGCTGGCCGATATGGCGATGGAGCTGAAGGCGGCGGAACTGCTGACCTGGGAAGCCGCCTGGAAGTTCGATCAGGGCAGCGTGACCGAGGCCGACATGGCCATGGCCAAGCTGAAGGCGACCGAAGTGCTGGCCATGGTGGCGGATGAGGCGATCCAGATCCACGGCGGCATGGGCCTGATGGACGAACTGCCGCTGGAGCGCATCTGGCGCGACGCAAGGGTGGAACGGATCTGGGAGGGCACCTCGGAAATCCAGCGCCACATCATCAGCCGCGAACTTCTGCGCGCCGTTGGGGCATGAGAGCGGCGAGCAGGGGGCTGTCTGCCCCCCTGCGGACCCCGGCCGGGGATATTTCGACAACGGGAAGATGAGGGGGGGTGTTTTAAAATCCCGTTTTTTTAAAATCCTCAGGGGGCCGGGGGGAGACAGCCCCCGGTGCGATCCCCGGCCGGGGTGGGGGAGGGGAATCGGCGGGGAGGAATTGCCATGACCGAAACCCGCCGCCCCGCCATCACCTTTACCTATTGCACGCAGTGCAACTGGCTGCTTCGCACCGGCTGGATGGCGCAGGAGTTGTTGTCGACCTTCGGGCAGGACATTGGCGCGGTGACGTTGATCCCCGGCACCGGGGGTATTTTCCAGATCACGCTGGATGGCGTGCTGATCTGGGATCGCAAGGAACGTGGCGGCTTTCCCGATGTGAAGCAGCTGAAACAGATGGTGCGCGATCATGTCTGGCCCGAGCGGGATCTGGGCCATGTCGATCGCGCCGGAAAGGGCGGGAATGAAGGATCTTGAACGGCTGCTGCGGCCGAAATCCATCGCGGTGCTGGGCGCGGGCTGGGCCGAGAACGTGATCGAGCAATGCCGCAAGATGGGTTTTGCCGGGCCGGTCTGGCCGGTGCATCCGACCAAGGCCATGATCGGCGGGCTGCGGGCCTATGCCGTCGCTGGCCGATCTGCCGGGCGCGCCGGATGCGACCTTCATCGGGGTCAACCGGTTTGCCACGGTCGATGTGGTGGCCGACCTGGCGGCGATGGGGGCGGGCGGGGCGATCTGTTTCGCCTGTGGCTGGACCGAGGCGGGCGAGGCGGGGTTGCAGGCCGAACTGGTGGCGGCGGCAGGGGACATGCCGATCCTTGGGCCGAATTGTTATGGGGTGATCAATTACCTGGACGGGGCGCTGCTGTGGCCCGATCAGCATGGCGGGCGTGCGGGTCGACCGCGGTGTGGCGCTGGTCAGCCAGTCGTCGAACATCGTCATCAACATGACGATGCAGGCGCGCGGGCTGCCGGTGGCCTATGTGGCCTGTCTGGGCAATGCCGCGCAGGTGGGGCTGGCCGAACTGGCGGGCGCTTTGCTGGCGGACCAGCGGGTGACGGCGCTGGGCCTGTACATCGAGGGGATTGATGACGCCCCGGCGTTTGCCGCCTTGGCCCAAGCCGCGCGGGCGGCGGGCAAGGGGATTGTCTGCATCAAGTCGGGCAAGACCGAGCCGCGCCGCACGGCGGCGGCAGTCGCATACCGCCTCGCTGGCCGGGGGTGGGGCGGCGTCAGCGCGTTCCTGCGGCAGGTGGGGGTGGCGGAGGTGAATACTCTGTCAGAGCTGATTGAGACGCTGAAGATCATGCATCTGCACGGGCCGCAGATCGGCACGCGCCTGTGTTCGCTGTCGTGTTCCGGTGGCGAGGCCGGGCTGGTCGCCGACCTCGCGGCCCCGTTCGGCCTTGACTTCCCGCCCCCGTCGGCGTGCCGCAGCGCGGCGCGGCTGGGCGCCATGCTGGGGCCGATTGTGACCATTGCCAACCCGTTGGATTACCACACCTTCATCTGGGGTGACGGGCCGCGCACGACCGATGTCTTTACCACCATGCTGCAGGCCTATGATGCCGGGATCTATATCATCGACCCGCCGCGCCCGGATCGCTGCGATCCCGCCAGCTATGCAGCCTGCGCTGGCGGCCATCGTGGCGGCGCAGGCGGCGACGGGCAAGCCGGCCTTTCCGGTCGCCTCCTGCCCGAGAACTTTGATGAGGCGCTGGCGGCGGTGCGCTGATGGCGCGGGGTGTGGTGCCGCTGATGGGGCTGGAGACGGCGTTGGCGGCGATCTGCGGCGGCGCAGGACCGCGCCGGCGCGCCGGGCTGGCGGCCCGTGTGCCGCGGTGCCGGCGCGCGACGGCGCGGCTGCTGGACGAGGCCGAGGGCAAAGCGCTGCTCGCTGCAGCCGGGGTGGCGGTGCCACGTGCGGTGACGGCGCCCAATCTGGCGGCGCTGGATGTGGGCGGGCTGGCGCCACCCTTCGCGCTGAAGGGGCTGGGCTTTGCCCACAAGACCGAGGCGGGGGCGGTGCGGCTGGGGCTGACCACGCTGGCGGGCCAGGCCGAGATGCCGGGGGCCACGGGCTATCTGGCCGAAGAGATGGTGACGGGCGCGGTGGCCGAGGTGCTGCTGGGCCTGCGGCGCGATCCGGTCTATGGCGTGACGCTGACGCTGGGCATGGGGGGCGTGACGGCCGAGGTTCTGGCAGATACCGTCACGCTGGTCTGCCCGGTGGCAGGCCGCGAGGTCGCTGCCGCCTTGCGGCGGCTGCGGCTGTGGCCGCTTGCTGGATGGCTATCGCGGGCGGCCGCGCGCCGATGTCGGCGGCGGTTGGCGCGATGGCGCGTGCGGCTTGGGGCGCTGATGCTGGCGGATGCCAGCCTTGAGGAAATCGAAATCAATCCGGTGATGCTGCGGGCCGACGGCGCCGTGGCGGTGGATGCGCTTGTCAGGAGGGCGGAATGACCATGGAAATGCTGACCGAAGGCCCAATCCGCACCCGGCGCGAGGGCGCGGTGCTGGAGGTGACGCTGGACCGGCCCAAGGCCAATGCGATTGATCTGGCGACCAGCCGGATCATGGGGCTGGCCTTCCGCGCCTTTCGCGATGATGACAGCCTGCGCGTGGCGATCCTGCGGGCCGAGGGGGAAAAGTTCTTCTGCCCCGGCTGGGATCTGAAGGCGGCCGCCGAGGGCGATGCGGTGGATGGCGATTATGGCGTGGGCGGCTTCGGCGGCCTGCAGGAATTGCCGAACCTGAACAAGCCGGTGATTGCGGCGGTGAACGGCATCTGCTGCGGCGGCGGGCTGGAACTGGCGC
Organism: Gemmobacter sp.; assembly: GCA_034519525.1. Taxonomy (GTDB): domain Bacteria; phylum Pseudomonadota; class Alphaproteobacteria; order Rhodobacterales; family Rhodobacteraceae; genus Gemmobacter. Next base: position 165,805 of record JAXHOJ010000061.1, read on the forward strand.
TGTCCTGCGATCTGATCCTGTGTTCGGACAATGCGACCTTTGCGCTGCCGGAAATCCGGTCGGGCACGGTGGCCGATGCCGCAAGCATCAAGCTGCCCAAACGCATCCCCTATCATGTGGCGATGGACCTGCTGCTGACCGGGCGCTGGTTTGATGCCGAAGAGGCGCATGCGCTGGGGGCTGGTGAAGGAGATCTGCGCGCCGGGCGATCTGCTGGCCAAGGCCTGGGATCTGGCGCGGCTGCTGGAAAGCGGCCCGCCGCTGGTTTATGCCGCGATCAAGGAAGTGGTGCGCGAGGCCGAAAACATGCGGTTTCAGGATGCGCTGAACCGGATCACCAAGCGGCAGTTGCCGACGGTGGACCGGCTCTATTCCTCCGAGGATCAGCTGGAGGGCGCACGCGCCTTTGCCGAAAAGCGCGATCCGGTGTGGCAGGGGCGCTGAGGCGGGCGCATCATGCCCGCTGGCAGTGCCCCCTCACCCCATCCCTCTCCCCCCGGGGGAGAGGGAGCGCGTTGCGCGTTGGGAAAAGGGGCGCGCGTTTGCCAGACCATGCAACATACCCTCTCCCCATGGGAGAGGGAGCGCGCCACCCGGGCCGACAAGAGACCGCAGATTTTCCAGACCGTGCAACATACCCTCTCCCCTCGGGGGAGAGGGAGCGCGTTGCGCGTTGGGAAAAGGGGCACGCTTGCCAGACACCACACAAACCCTCTCCCTGAGGGAGAGCGCGCGCCGCCGCGAGGCCGACAAGAGACCTGCGGCGGTTGCCAGACCGTGCAACATACCCTCTCCCCCCGGGGGAGAGGGCAGGGTGAGGGGGCGCGTGGCGCGGGCCTGTGTGCACCTCCCGCATTTCAGAACGTGGTGGAAGGGCAGAGCCGCCCCCTCCCACTGCAAGAGGAAGGGGGGTCCTCCCGATGCCGCCGCAAGCCGCTCAGCAGTTCGGAACGTTGACCGCCAGCCCGCCGAGCGAGGTTTCCTTGTATTTCTCGTGCATGTCATGGCCAGTCTGGCGCATGGTCTCGATGCAGACATCGAGGCTCACCAGATGCTGCCCGTCGCCGCGCAGCGACAGGCTGGCGGCGGAAACTGCCTTGATCGCGCCCAGCCCGTTGCGTTCGATGCAGGGCACCTGCACCAGCCCCTTCACCGGGTCGCAGGTCATGCCGAGGTGATGTTCCAGCGCGATTTCGGCGGCGTTTTCCACCTGTTCGGGCGTGCCGCCCAGCACGGCGCAGAGCCCGGCGGCGGCCATGGCCGCGGCCGAGCCCACCTCGGCCTGGCAGCCACATTCGGCGCCCGAAATGCTGGCATTGTGCTTGCACAAGCCGCCGATGGCCGAGGCCGTCAGCAGAAATTCTCCGATCCGCGACGTGCTCGCCCCCGGCACATGGTCGAGGTAATAGCGCAGCACCGCAGGCAGCACGCCCGCCGCGCCATTGGTCGGCGCCGTCACCACCTGCCCGCCGGCCGCGTTTTCCTCGTTCACTGCCATGGCGTAAAGCGACATCCAGTCGTTGATCGTATGGGGCGCCACCATGTTAAGCCCGCGCTCCGCGATCAGCGCATCATATATGCCCTTGGCGCGCCGCCGCACCTTCAGCCCGCCGGGCAGGATGCCTTCCCCCGCGATGCCACGGTCGATGCAATTGTTCATCACCTCCCACAGCCGGGCGATGCCGCGATCCACCTCGGCCTTGCTGCGGAAGACCAGCTCGTTCTCCAGCTTCATCTTCGCGATGGAAAGCCCGGATTTCGCAGCCATTTCCAGCATCTGCGCGGCGGTTTCGAACGGATAGGGGATCGGGCTTCCGCCTGCCGATGCCGCCCCCGCCGCCAGTTCCGCCGCCGTCAGCACAAAGCCGCCGCCGATGGAATAATAGGTTTCCTCCAGGATCACATCGCCTTCGGCATCGGTGGCGCTCAGGATCATGCCGTTGGCATGGCCGGGCAGCGCCGGGCCGTAATCGAAGATCATGTCGGTCTTCGGATCAAAGGCCAGCGCGCCAAAGCCCGGCGGCGTGATCTGCCGCGTGGCGTGGATCTGTGCCAGTGCGGCCTCGGCCTTGTCATGATCATAGCTGGCGGGTTCGAAGCCCGCCAGGCCCAGGATGGTGGCACGATCCGTCGCATGGCCGACGCCGGTAAAGGCAAGGCTGCCATGCAGCGAGGCCCGCAGGCCATGGGCATGGAAGGGGCTGGCTTTCAGCGTGGCCAGAAAGCGGGCCGCGGCCACCATGGGGCCCATGGTGTGCGAGGAAGACGGGCCGATGCCCACCTTGAACATATCGAAGACGGAAAGAAACATGGGTGCGCTGCCTGTGGTTTCGCCCCACTATGCCCGCAAATCACAGGCCCGGGGGCGCAATTGCGACCGGCGCGCGACGATTTGTCGCGTGTTGTCTTACCGGACGTTAAGCCAGATCGCCGCCAGATGGCCGGATGAAGGGGGATGCGATGAAAGCTGTGATTGGTTTCCTGCTGGGCCTGATCTGGCCCCTGATCGCCTTTGCCGGGCCAGAAACGCTGCCCGAAGCGGTGAAGAAACGCATCCTGCGGGCGCCGCAGGATTATGTGGAACAGATGACGCGCCTTGTGGCCGGGTTCGGCGGCACTGCCGGGCTGCAGCGCCCTGAAGAGCATCGCCACCCATGTTGCGGTGGAACGCGCCTATACCCGGGCCGATGCCTTGCGCGGGTTGCTGGCGGCCGATCTGGATAATGACGGCGCGGTCACCATGGCCGAGGCGGATCGCCTGATGCAGGTGCTGTCGGCCCGCGGGCGCGGCGGGTTTCTTCTGTCCTTCACCGCGGCAGATGTCGATGGCGATGGCCGTGCCGATGCCGCCGAACTGCGGCAGGCGGCCGATCTGGCGGCGCTGGACCGGCTGACCCCGCGCGCGGCCGAAGGGTTGCAGGCGGTGCTGGTCTTCGATGCCGATGGGGATGGCGCGGTATCATTGCCGGAATTGCGGGCAGGCGTGGCCGCTTTGGCCGGAAAAAGCTGACCCGTGGCAGCGCAACCTCTCGCCCCCGGGGCCTAACCGGCCTATAAGCCAAGCGGACCAACGCGCTTGAGGAGCCGCTTCATGCCTGCAGAACTCTCTCCTATCGACAAGGCCAAGTTCGTGGCCGCCAAACGGGCTGTTGCCTATGTCGAATCCGGCATGAAGCTGGGCCTTGGCACCGGATCGACCGCCGCCTGGATGGTGCGCTGCCTGGCCGAGCGGGTGCAGAACGAAGGGCTGAAGGTGGTGGGCGTGCCGACCTCGACCCGCACCGCCGAACTGGCGCGCAGCCTGGGCATCCAGGTCGTGTCGCTGGATGAGGCGAAATGGCTGGATCTGACGATTGATGGCGCCGACGAGATCGACCCGCAGCTGAACCTCATCAAGGGCGGCGGCGCGGCGCTGTTGCAGGAAAAGATCGTGGCCACCGCATCGGATCGGATGATCGTGATCGCCGATGCCGCCAAAGAGGTGGCGCAGCTGGGCGCCTTTCCCCTGCCGGTCGAGGTGATCCCCTTCGGCTGGCAGACCACCAAGGCCCTGATCGAAGAAACCCTGGTCAGCCTGGATGTGCTGAACCGCGAAGCCACGCTGCGGATGAACGGCGACAAGCCGCTGGTGACGGATGAGGCGAATTACATCATCGACCTGCATCTGAAACGCATCGGCAACCCGCGCCAGCTGGCGCTGGTGCTGAACCAGATCCCGGGTGTGGTGGAAAACGGCCTGTTCATCGACATCTGCGATGTGGTGGTGATCGGCCATGGCGATGGCCGGGTGCAGCTGCGCGACATCAACGATGGCTCCGCCCGCGAAGACCGGGTCGAATTCGCGCCGACCGACAATATCTTTGCTGATCCGGATGCGTGACATGGCCTTTGACTATGATCTGTTCGTGATCGGCGGTGGCTCTGGCGGGGTGCGCGCCGCGCGCATCGCCAGCGCCGAGGGCAAGGCCCGCGTGGCGCTGGCCGAAGAATACCGCATGGGCGGCACCTGCGTGATCCGCGGCTGCGTGCCGAAAAAGCTGATGGTCTATGCCAGCGAATATCCCGGCCTGATTGCCGATGCCCGCGCCTATGGCTGGCAGGTCGAAGGCGGGGCTTTCGACTGGCCGCAGTTCCGCACCCAGCTGGAGGCAGAGCTGACCCGGTTGGAAGCCGCCTATCGCAACACGCTGCAGAATGGAGGCGTCACGGTGCATGACCAGCGCGCCAGCCTGGTGGATGCCCATACGGTGCAACTGGCCGATGGCCAGCAGTTCACCGCGAAACACATCCTGATCGCCACAGGCGGCCGGCCATTCGTGCCCGATCTGCCGGGGGCCGAACTGGCCATTACCTCGAACGAGATCTTTCACCTGGACGCGCTGCCGAAACGCGCGCTGGTGGTGGGCGGGGGTTATATCGCGTCGGTATTCACCTGCATCCTCAACGGGCTGGGGGTGAAGGTGCATCAATACTATCGCGGGGCGCAGATCCTGCGCGGCTTTGATGACGAGGCGCGCGCCCTTGTGGCGGCCCGGATGCAGGCCTCTGGCATCAGCATCAGCTGCAACACCGATGTCGCCCGGCTGGAAAAAACCGCAAGCGGCATCCTGGCCACAACCGAAACCGGCGCGGCGGAAGAATTCGATCTCGTGATGTATGCCACGGGCCGCAAACCCAACAGCGCCGGTCTGGGGCTGGAGGCGCTGGGGGTGCCGCTGGGCCGCAACGGCGAAATCCGCGTGGATGGCTGGAGCCAGACCGCCGTGCCCTCGATCTATGCCGTGGGGGATGTGACGGACCGGATCAACCTGACCCCGGTGGCGATCCGCGAAGGCCATGCCTTTGCCGATACAGTGTTCTGTGGCAAACCGCGCCAGGCCGACCACGAACTGGTGGCCAGTGCGGTGTTCACCCAGCCCGAAATGGGCACCGTCGGGCTGAGCGAAGAGACCGCGCGCCTGCAGGAGCCGGTCGAGGTTTATGTGGCCAGCTTCCGCCCGATGCAAAGCCTGTTTGCCGGGCGGCAGGACCGGGTGATGATGAAACTGGTGGTCAGCCGCGCCAGCCGCAAGGTTCTGGGCTGCCATATCGTCGGCCCGGCTGCCGGCGAAATGATCCAGCTGGCGGCGATTGCCGTGAAGATGGGCGCCACGAAAGAAGATTTCGACCGCACGGTGGCCGTGCATCCCACCATGTCGGAAGAGCTGGTGACCATGCGCCATCCGGTGCGCAGCAGCTGATCCGCCTTACCGATCCGGTCAGCGGCAGTTGCCCGGATCGGTGAAGCCGACAGAGGGGATGAACCTTGGCCGGGTCGCCACAAACTGGCCCAGCGTCATGTCATTCAGGCCGACATCGAAGATCGGCGTAAAATCATACTGGGTTTCCACGATCATCAGCGTATCGGCATCGGCAGTCAGCGGCAGGCGGTCGCTGAATTGCTGCAAGGTGGCCGTGGTCAGCGCGGGCATGTTTACCGGGTCCAGCGCGCAGGACCATTGCACCTCGAACCGGTTGTTCCGGGCGCTGAAAACCGTGCTGGTCAGCCGCATCCGCACCGCAGTATCGCCGGGCAGGGTGAAGTTGAACAGCCTTTCCACCCCGAAGGCATCGGTTGAATCGATATTGGTCCGGCTGCGCGACAGCACATCAGCAACGGTATAGGTGGCCTTCTGCACCCTGTTGATGGTGGCATAGGCATCCCAATAGACGAACAGCGCAAAGGCGGCCCAGGCCATCATCGGCATCACCAGAACCGCCTCGACGATCATGGAGCCGGTTTCATCGCCCCAAAAGCGGCGCAGGGGGCGGGGCAGGCGGATCTTCCGTATCATGGTTCGTTCACAAAGGCCGAAACGGCGATCAGACGATAGCCGCCTTCGCCGTCCTGATCCATACTGGCCGCGATGCCGGTCGTGGGAAAGATCGCATCGGCCCTCAGGCAGACGCGGACCAGCATCAGCTCTTCCCGCGCGCCCGGCGTCGGGTCCAGTGCGGTGACAGGATCAATCTCTGACGCCCGGTCGCGGCAGACGGTTTCGGTGGTGGGCATCGTCCAGGTGTCCATCGACACCCGATCCAGGCTGACCTTCAGAGTGTCATCACATTCCGTCAGGATCGAAGAATTGGCGCAGATCGCATCTTTCAGGTCTTCATGATCCGGATCCGTGCCAAGCCCGCCCAGCCGCAGATCCCGCATCGCAATATCAACGGCACGTTCCAGCATGGTCTGGCGCAGCGACATCAGCCCCGCTTCAAAGCTGGCCATGAACAGGGCCATCAGAAGCGGGATCATCAACACGAATTCGATATTTGTCGCGCCGTCATCCTGCCGCAAAAACCGCGGCCACCGCAAAACGCACCGGGCTGGGTTCATTGCGTCAGCCTCAGATAGCTGATCTGGCTGGCAATGGCCCGGAACACGGTCGAGATTTCAAGCCCGTTCGCATTGAAGTAATGGGCATTCGATGTGGCGCAGTTGCGGATCTGGGTCTGGCCATCCGAGGGCGCCTCGAAGGCGATGCCATAGATCACGATGCCCGCATTCTTTGCGGCGGTGCAGACCGTCTGCATCCGGGAATTCTTGGTGGATGACACATAGCTCAGCATGTTGGATTCATGGGTCGATACGCTGCCACCCAGGGGTGCGGCATAGAAATAGCGCGCGACCGTATCGGTGGTCCAGCGGGCAAAGACCTGCGGCCAGGTCAGGCGCACGGCGCTGCTGTGCGGTGCGGTGGCCCATCTGCCGGTGCTGGCATTGTAATAATCTTCATTTGTGTTGGACCGGTTGTGATAGGCCCAGACCTCGCCGTTGCTTTCACGCCGCCAAACGATGGAATCGCCGCTGCGCCAGCCGTTGTTCAGCTTGTATTCGGCGGTGTTCTGGCCATCGGTCATAACCACCATCACCTTCAGCGTGTCGATGGTCGAGGGGGACAGCGGGCGGTCGTCATAGGCATCATCCACCACGCCACGCTGGATCAGCCCCTGCACGATGCCCTGCGATGCCGGGTCCAGCAGCAGGGCGCCCCATTTCACCCCAAGGTCGATCGAGGTATTGCCGCCCACCACCATGCTGCCGATCGCGCTTTGCAGCCTTGCGGTGCTGTCGCTCAGCGGGATGATGCGGTTTGCCGTGTGATAGGGGCAGTTGAACAGCGAGGCCGAGCCAGAGTTGAACGGATCGAAATGGCCGTTGTGGATGAAGGACGTGGTCTGCGACAGGGCTGTGGTTGAAAACACGCTGTCGGGCAATTCGATGCAATAAGAAGAACTGTGCAGCTGCGTCACGTTGAACTGGCTGAACAGATCCGGCCCCACATTGACCTGCGCCGTATAGGGCACCAGCGAGACGGTGACCTTGCCGGGATCCGATGAATTGATCACGGTTTCCACGAATTCCTGCGCCGCCGGCCGCAGGTTGTTGATGCGCGAACCGCTCATCGAGCCCGAGATATCCAGCACCAGCGACACTTCGACATTCGAGATGCGTTCATCGGCCGTGCTGCCTGCGGCCACATTCAGGTCTTCGATCCCCATCAGGTGCATGAAGAACGGCTGGGTATCGGCTTCGGCATCGGCCGAGACGGTGCGGAAGTTCAGCCCTTCAGAGACGTTGATATCGCTGAGATATTCCAGAAGGCCCGCCTTGCGGAAGTAATCTGTCACCACCTCTTCGGGATCGTGATCCTGGCTCAGGCTGGCGGCGGCCAGAACGCTGCGGTCCAGCGTCTGCTGCAACTGCACGCGGCGTTCTTCGTGGCGCATGATATCGACGGCAAGCCCGCCCATCATCAACATCAGGAAAATGAAAATGACACTGAGCAGCAGGATGCTGCCCTGTTCGTCTTGCCGGAACCTTTTCAGCGAAGCTGCGCTTCCTGCCGCCACTCGGTAATGAATCATATCCGTTCTCCGGAGGACGCCGTTGCCCCCGCCACCTGCACTGCATCGCCCAGCAAAACCACTCCGGACCGATTCACGATTGATGCTACAGGCTTGGGGCATAATTGTGGCGGAAGGTCATGAAATTGCCGCAAAATCCGACACGGCCATGCACGATGCAGGTGTGTTGACGGGTATTGTTCCCGCCACGTCAACCAAAGCGGCCCGATGGCCGCCAGAGCCCCCTGTTCAGACCTTTGATACAACCGGATTCATGTGTGGCTAACGAATCGCTGCCATAACAGATGCATGAAATCGCTGTAAGCTCGGGCACGGCCCCCGAATCTGCGCTGCCTCCGGGTGATGCCGGTGCCGGGTGCCACAGCAGAGGGAGGACTGCCATGCTTGCCCAGAACGAACCGAGTTTCCGTGAATCCGTCGACCTGATGTTCAACCGCGCCGCGCGGCTGATGGATCTCAGCCCCGGGCTGGAACAGAAGATCCGTGTCTGCAACTCCACCTATACCGTCCGGTTCGGGGTGCGGCTGCGCGGCAAGATCGAAACCTTTACCGGGTATCGCTCTGTCCATTCCGAACATATGGAGCCGGTGAAGGGCGGCATCCGCTATGCGCTTTCGGTGCATCAGGACGAGGTGGAGGCGCTGGCCGCGCTGATGACCTATAAATGCGCTTTGGTCGAAACGCCCTTTGGCGGATCAAAAGGCGGCCTGTGCATCGACCCGCGCCAGTGGGACGAACACGAGCTGGAACAGATCACCCGCCGCTTCGCCTATGAGCTTATCAAGCGCGATCTGATCCATCCGGCGCAGAACGTGCCCGCGCCCGACATGGGCACCGGCGAACGCGAAATGGCCTGGATCGCGGATCAATACGCGCGCATGAACACCACCGACATCAACGCCAAGGCCTGTGTCACCGGCAAGCCGCCCCATGCCGGCGGCATCCAGGGCCGGGTAGAGGCGACGGGGCGCGGCGTGCAATTCGCGCTGCGTGAATTTTTCCGCCACCCCGAAGATATTGCAAAGGCCAACCTTTCCGGCGGGTTGGAGGGCAAGCGCATCGTGGTGCAGGGCCTGGGCAATGTGGGCTATCACGCCGCCAAATTCCTGTCCGAGGAAGACGGCGCCATCATCACCGCCATCATCGAACGCGACGGCGCGCTGGTGAAGGATACCGGGCTTGCGGTCGAGGATGTGCGCCAGTGGATCGCGAAACACGGTGGTGTGCGCGGCTTCCCCGAGGCAGAGTTCGTCGAAGATGGCGCCCCGGTGCTGGAAAAGCCCTGCGACATCCTGATCCCCGCCGCGATGGAAGGCGTGATCCACCGGGGCAATGCCGCGCGGATTTCGGCCCCGCTGATCATCGAGGCGGCGAATGGCCCGATCACCTTCGGCGCCGATGAAATCCTGCGCGAAAAGGGCTGCGTCATCATCCCCGATCTTTACGCCAATGCGGGCGGCGTGACGGTCAGCTATTTCGAATGGGTCAAGAACCTCAGCCATATCCGCTTTGGCCGGATGCAACGCCGCGCCGAAGAGTCGCGCTCGCGCCTGCTGGTGGAAGAGCTGGAGCGTCTGTCGTCCGATCGCGGTCTGGGCTGGACGCTGGCCGCCGATTTCAAGGAGAAATTCCTGACCGGCTCGGATGAACTGGCGCTGGTGCGGTCGGGGCTCGATGACACCATGCGCACCGCCTATCAGGCCATGCGCGAGGTCTGGCACAGCCAGCCCGAAGTCGGCGATCTGCGGGTTGCCGCTTATATCGTCGCCATTGACCGGGTTGCCAAAACCTATCGCTCCAAGGGGCTGTAATGCAGGGGCTGCGCCGCGGATTTGTTGACTTCGCGGCGCGGCTTTGCTTAACCCGCGCAATCCCAGCCGGAGCCCTGTCATGTCGTCCAGCCTTGCCCGCCTGTTCCGCAGCCTGTTTCCCGCCTTTGTCACGCTGTTCGCGCTGATCGTGCTGGGCGGGGCGGGGGCCTATTACATGACCACCGGCAATGGCTTTACCGCCGCCGTTCTGGGCATCGGCGGTCTGGCTGGCCTGGTGGCGCTGTTCGGGCTTGTGGCGCTGCAGATCGAAAACAACGAACTGCTGCGCCGCCTGGCTGCCGCCGCCGAGGTGCAGCTGCGCGCCACGCGCGGGCAGGGCGGCGGTGCGGCCATGCCTGCACAGATCCTGGCCGCCGCCGATGCGCCGGCCGCGCCCTATGTCGGTCTGGTCTCCGACCGCAAGGCGCCCGTCGCCGCACCGCGCCGCCCCAGCACGCCGCAGGGGCGGGTGGAGCCCGTGCTGTCGACGCCGCGCCGCGGCTGATCGGCGGATTTCGGCACCGGGGCGACATGGGCTGTCGCCTGCAGGATAGGAAATCGCTGAGCGGGCTTGATAATCGGTGCAGGCGGCGGTCAGATGGGGCCGCAAGCAAAGGGCGTCGAGATGCGGTATTCCGGGTTCAGGGTCATCACGCAGGGGCTGTTCGGCAATACCGGATGGAAACCCGCCTGGCGCAGCCCGGCCCCCAAGGCGGAATATGATGCCATCGTGATCGGCGGCGGCGGCCATGGTCTGGCGACCGCCTATTATCTGGCAAAGAACCACGGGCTGACCAATATCGCGGTGCTGGAAAAGGGCTATCTCGGGTCCGGCAATATCGGGCGCAACACCACCATCGTGCGCGCCAATTACTTTCTGCCCGGCAACAGCGAATTCTACAGCCATTCCCTGAAGCTGTGGGAAGGGCTGGAGGCCGATCTGAACTATAACGTCATGCACAGCCAGCGCGGCGTGCTGAACCTGTTCCATTCCGATGGCCAGCGCGATTTCTTTGCCCGACGCGGCAATGCCATGATCAATCAGGGCGATGATGCCGAACTGCTGGATCGCGAAGGCGTGCGCCGCATGGTGCCCTATCTGGATTTCGAACAGACGCGCTTCCCGATCTATGGCGGCCTGCTGCACCGGCGCGGCGGCACGGCGCGGCATGATGCCGTGGCCTGGGGCTATGCCCGGGGTGCCGACCGGCGCGGCGTCGATCTGATCCAGAACTGCGAAGTGACGGGGATCGACATCCAGAACGGCCGGGTGACCGGGGTGCAGACGACACGCGGCGCGATCCGGGCAAGGAAGGTGGGCATCGTCGTGGCCGGCCGGTCCAGCCAGGTGGCGGCGATGGCCGGGCTGCGGCTGCCCATCGAAAGCCATATCCTGCAGGCCTTCGTCACCGAAGGGCTGAAGCCGGTGATCGACCAGGTGGTGACCTTTGGCATGGGGCATTTCTACATCAGCCAGTCCGACAAGGGTGGGCTGGTGTTCGGCGGCGATCTGGATTTCTACGCCAGCTATGCGGCGCGCGGCAATCTGCCCATGGTCGAACATGTGATGGAGGCGGGCATGACGCTGATGCCGATGATCGGCCGCGCCAAACTGCTGCGCAGCTGGGGCGGCATCATGGACATGTCGCCCGACGGATCGCCCGTCATCGACCGCACCCCGGTGGAGGGGCTCTATATCGACTGCGGCTGGAACTACGGCGGCTTCAAGGCGGTGCCGGCCTCGGGCTGGTGCATGGCGCATCTGATGGCGACCGATACCCCGCACGAGGTGGCGCGCCGCTTCCGGCTGGACCGCTTCGCCACCGGCCATGTGCTGGACGAAGAAGGCACCGGCAGCCAGCACAACCTGCATTGAGGCATTGCACGATGGCACATCCCCTCACCCCCGCCCTCTCCCCCAAGGGGAGAGGGAGACGCGCCCCGCTCCGGGATGGTGCTTTGCTTGCCCTTGCGCTGAAAGCCACAAGATCTGACGCCCGGTTCTTCCGGGCGCGCCCTTTCCTTCCCGCGCCGCTCCCTCTCCCCCCGGGGGAGAGGGCCGGGGTGAGGGGACAGAACCGGAGCCTGCCATGCGCCTGACCTGCCCGCTCTGCGGCCCGCGCGACCTGCGGGAGTTCTATTATTACGGCGCCGACACCTGGCTGCGCCGCCCCGCCGCCGATGCGCCGCCCGAAGCCTGGGATGATTACCTGCATCTGCGCGACAACCCGGCCGGGGACACCCGCGACCTGTGGTATCACGAGGCGGGCTGCGCGCAGTGGCTGGCGGTCACCCGCAACACCATCACCCATGCGGTGCATCAGGTAGACCTGGTCGCCCCCCCGAAAGGCGGTGCGAAATGAGGATTGCAGGCAAGGGCCTTGTCGATACATCCGTGCCGCTGGGCTTCCGCTATGACGGGCGCGACTATGTCGGCCATCCGGGCGATACGCTGGCTTCGGCGCTGCTGGCCAATGGGGTGCGGCTGGTCGGGCGCAGCTTCAAATACCACCGCCCGCGCGGCATCCTGACTGCCGGGCCCGAAGAACCCAATGCCCTGGTCGAGGTGCTGGAGGATAACCAGCAGACGCCCAATGTGCGCGCCACCGTGCAGGAGCTGTTTCAGGGTCTGACCGCCCGCAGCCAGAACCGCTTCCCTTCGCTGGGCCTTGATCTGCTGGCGGTCAACGACCTAGCCGCGCCCCTGCTCAGCGCGGGGTTCTATTACAAAACCTTCATGTGGCCCCGCCGCTTCTGGGAAGGCCTTTATGAACCGCTGATCCGCCGCGCAGCCGGCCTTGGCAGCCTGTCGGGGCGGCATGATGATGGCGAATATGAAAAGGCGTTCGCGTTCTGCGATCTACTGGTGATCGGCGCAGGCCCCACCGGCCTTGCCGCCGCGCTGGAGGCCGGGCGGGCCGGTGCCGATGTCATCCTGGCGGATGAAGACAGCCGCATGGGCGGGCGGCTCTTGTCGGAAACCCATAGCCTCGATGGCGCGCCAGGGGGCGACTGGGTTGCGCAGGTGCTGGCCGAACTGGCCAGCCTGCCCAATGTCCGGCTGATGCCGCGCACCACGATTACCGGCGCCTATGATCACGGCACCTTCGGCGCGCTGGAACGGGTGGGGCTGCATCTGCCCGCCCGCCCGCATCTGCCGCGCGAATGTTTCTGGCGCATCGTGGCCAAGCGGGCGATTCTGGCGGCAGGCGCGCTGGAACGCAGCGTGGCCTTTGAAAACAACGATCGGCCCGGCATCATGCTGGCCTCTGCCGTGTGCAGCTACCTCAACCGTTACGGCGTGGCCCCGGGGCAGCGGGTGACGGTGTTCTGCACCAACGAGGATGCCCGCCGCACCGCCCGCGATCTGATGGCCGCCGGGGTGAAGGTGGCGGCGATCATCGACGCGCGCCCCCATGCCAGCGCGGTGGAGGATTGCCCGGTCTATACCGGCTCGGTCGTCACCGATACGCGCGGTCGCAAGGGGCTGCGGTCCATCACCGTGAAACATGCGGGCGGCGAGGCGGTGATCGAAACCGATTGTCTGGCGGTTTCCGGCGGCTGGAACCCGACGCTGCATCTGACCTGCCACATGAACAGCCGCCCGCTGTGGAACGAGGCGTTGGCCGCCTTCGTGCCCAGCCCCGGTGCCGTGCCCGGCCTGCAGGCGGCGGGCGCTGCGGCGGGCATCATGTCCACTGCGGCCTGCCTCGCCTCGGGCCAGCGCGCCGCGCGCGAGGCGCTGGTGGATCTGGGCCTGCGGGCGCCGGGCCTGCGCCTGCCTGCGGCGGAAGATGCGCCCTATATCGTCACGCCACTGTGGCAGGTGCCGCATCCCAAGGGGCTGTGGCGCCGCGCCTGGCTCGATTTCGCCAATGATGTGACGGTGAAGGATGTGAACCTGGCCGCACAGGAAAATTTCGCCAGCGTCGAACATATGAAACGCTATACCACGCAGGGCATGGCGCCGGATCAGGGCAAGAATTCGAATGTGGCGGCGCTGGCGGTGCTGGCCGATGCCACCGGCCGCGCCATCCCCGAAACCGGCACCACCACCTTCCGCCCGCCGTTTTCGCCGGTCTCCATCGCTGCACTGGGGGCAGGCGGGCGCGGCGCGGGCTTTGCGCCGCAGCGCTTTCTCACCTCCGATGCCGCCAGCCGCGAACGCGGCGCCCCGATGGTCGAGGCCGGTCTGTGGTATCGCCCGTCGTATTTCCCGCGCCCCGGTGAAACCACCTGGCAGCAGGCCTGCGACCGCGAGGTGCAGATGGTGCGCGATCGCGTCGGCATCTGCGATGTCTCCACCCTGGGCAAGATCGACCTGCAGGGGGCCGATGCCGCCCGCTTCCTCGATTTCGTCTATACCAACCGGATGAGCACGCTGGCCCCCGGCCGCGTCCGCTATGGCCTGATGCTGCGCGAAGATGGTTTCGTGATGGATGATGGCACCTGCGCCCGGCTGGCCGAGGGGCATTTCGTCGTCACCACCACCACGGCAGCGGCGGGGCAGGTGATGCGGCATTTCGATTTCGTGCAGCAGGCCTTCTGCGCCGGTTGGGATCTGCGCACCATCTCTGTCACCGAACACTGGGCGCAATTCGCAGTAGCCGGGCCAAAGGCACGGGCGCTGCTGGCCTCGGTGATCGACGCCATGCCCGATCTGCCCTTCATGGGCCATGCGCCTGTTACCCTGCATGGCGTGGCCGGGCGGCTGTTCCGCATCTCCTTCTCCGGCGAGGAGGGGTATGAGGTTGCGGTGCCCGCCCGCCATGGCGAGGCCCTGTTCCGCGATCTGCTGGCGCGGGCCGAAACCATGGGCGGCGGCGCCTATGGGATGGAGGCGCTGAATGTGCTGCGCATCGAAAAGGGCTTCATCACCCATGCCGAGATTCATGGCCGCACCACGGCCTTCGATATCGGCCTGGCAAAGATGGTCAGCCCGCAGAAGGATTGCATCGGCCGCGCCGCCAGCCAGCGCCCCGGCCTGTCGGGGCCGGAACGTGAACAGCTGGTCGGATTGAAGGCGCAAGGCGCGGTGGTGCTGACAGCGGGCGCCCATCTTTTCACCCCGGGCGATAGCGTCGAACGGGTGAACGATCAGGGCTATCTCACCTCGGTCTGCCATTCGCCCACTTTGGGCCATTGGATCGCGCTTGGCTTTCTGCGCGATGGCCGCGCCCGCCATGGCCAGCTGATCCGCGTGGTGGATCACCTGCGCGGGGTGGATCAGCTGTGCGAAATCTGCGATCCGGTGTTCCATGACCCGGAGGGGAGGAAACTGCGTGCCTAGCCTCATCGCCAAGACACCGCTTGCCGGGCATTGGCCCGAAACCCATGGCGACCTGACCCTGTCAGAGGTCGCGCTGGATCGTATCACCTCGGTTGCGCCCTTTCCCGGGCAGGAGGCCGCGCTGGCACAGGCGCTGAAGCCGCTGGGGCTGACGATGCCCGCCCCGGGCCGCTTTGCCGAACAGGGCAGCGCGGCTCTGGTCTGGACAGGCCGCGATCAGGCCTTTCTGATCGGCCCGCCACTGGAAACAGCCGCCGCCGCGCTGACCGATCAAAGCGATGGCTGGGCCTGCCTGCGGCTGGAAGGCCCGGGGATGGCCGATGCGCTGGCGCGTCTGGTGCCGCTGGATCTGCGCGCGCAGGCCTTTCCGCCCGGCACGGTGGCGCGCACGGCGCTGGGCCATATCAACTGCATCCTGCTGCGCCGGGCGGCGGCCTTCGAAATCCTGGTCTTCCGGTCGATGGCGCGCAGCGCCCGCGCCGAACTGGCCGAAGCGATGCAGCGCCTTGCCGCAAGGGCCGCCGTGCAATGACCGCCGATCTGATCGCCTTCCGCCATGCCCTGCACCGCGCCCCCGAAGTCTCGGGGGCCGAGGTTGAAACCGCCCGCGCCGTTCTGGCCTTCACCGCCGGTACCGCCCCCGACCGGGTGCTGACCGGGCTGGGCGGCCATGGCGTCGCCCTGGTCTTCGAAGGTGCCGAACCCGGCCCGGTGGTGATGATCCGCTGCGAGCTGGACGCGCTGCCGATCGAAGAACGCGCCACCATCGCCCATCGCTCGCAGGTGCCGGGCCGCGGCCATCTCTGCGGCCATGATGGCCATATGGCGATCCTTGCCGGTCTGGCACAGCATCTGGGCAGGCAACGCCCCGGCCGGGGCCGGGTGATCCTGCTGTTCCAGCCGGCCGAGGAAGATGGCTCGGGCGCTGCCGCCGTGCTGGCCGATCCGCGCTTTGCCGAACTGGCGCCCGATTACGCCTTTGCCATCCACAACCTGCCCGGCCTGCCACTTGGCGCTTTCGCGCTGGAAGCGGGGCCTGCCAATTGCGCCTCGGTGGGCCTGCGTCTGGCCTTCACCGGGCGCACCTCCCATGCGGCAGAGCCGCACAAGGCCATCACCCCGGCCCCTGCGCTGGCCCGGCTGATCCCGGCGCTGGCGGCGCTGGGGCAGGGCGGTGATCTGACGCCCGATTTCCGCCTCGTCACCCTCACCCATCTGCGCATGGGCGAACCTGCTTTCGGCATCACCCCCGGCGCTGCCGAACTTTGGCTGACCCTGCGCTGCCTCACCGATGACCGCATGGCCGCGCTGAAGGCCGAGGCGCTGGCCTGCGCCACCGCCGAAGCCGCCGCCTGCGGCCTGACCCTGAACCACGACTGGCACGATGATTTCGCCGCCTGCCGCAATGATCCACAGGCCACCGCCCTGTTCCGCGCTGCCATCGCCGCCGAAGGCCTGCCCTTCACCGCCTTCGCGCCCATGCGCGCCTCCGAGGATTTCGGCCGCTTCGGCGCCCATGCCCGCGCCGCCATGGCCTTCCTCGGCTCGGGCGAGGCCTGCCCGCCGCTGCACGCCCCGGATTACGATTTCCCCGATGCGCTGATCGCCCCGGCCCTTTCAGCCTTCCACCGCCTGATCCGCGATCTCTGCGGCTGATCCCTTTATCTTGGCCCAAATATCCTCGGGGGTGATTTGCGCCCCCGGCGCAAGAGGGGGCAGAAGGCCCCCTGCCTTTACCCGCTCTGGACTCTGGCGCCACATGGGCCGATAAAGGCGCCATGTCCCTGCCACCCGGTTTCCTTGATGAGCTTCGCACCCGCGTCACGCTCTCCAGCGTCGTGGGCCGCAAGGTTGTCTGGGACATGCGGAAATCCAATCAGGCCAAGGGCGATTTCTGGGCGCCTTGCCCGTTCCATCAGGAAAAATCCGCCTCTTTCCATGTCGATGACCGCAAGGGTTTCTACTACTGCTTCGGCTGCCATGCGAAGGGCGATGCGCTGTCCTTCGTCAAGGAAACCGAAAACGTCGCCTTCATGGAGGCGGTAGAGATTCTGGCGCGCGAAGCCGGAATGCCGATGCCCGCCCGCGATCCGCAGGCCGCGCAAAAGGCCGACCGGCGCAGCCAGCTGGCCGAGGTGATGGAAGAGGCGGTGAAGTTCTTCCGCCTGCAGCTGCGCACCGGCGCCGCCCAGACAGCCCGCGATTATCTGGCCCAGAAACGCCGCCTCCCGCCCGAGGCGCAGGATCGCTGGGAAATCGGCTGGGCGCCCGACAGCCGCGTGGCCCTGCTGAATGCGCTGAAGGCCAAGGGGGTGGCGCCCGATCTGATGGTGGCCTCGGGCCTGATTGCCAAGGGCGATGACGGCAGCCTGTATGATCGTTTTCGCGGCCGCATCATCTTTCCGATCCGCGATGCGCGGGGGCGGGCGATCAGCCTTGGGGGCCGCTCGCTGGATCCCAATGCGCGGGCCAAATATCTGAACGGCCCGGAAACCGAACTGTTCGACAAGGGCCGCAACCTGTTCAACCACGCCGCCGCCCGCGAGGCAGCGGGGAAGGGCCATCCGCTGATCGTGGGGGAAGGCTATATGGATGTCATCGCCATGGTGGAGGCAGGCTTTCCCGCCGCCGTGGCGCCCCTTGGCACGGCCATCACCGAAGATCAGCTGCGCCTGATGTGGCGCATCTCGCCCGAACCGATCATCACGCTGGATGGCGATACCGCAGGCCAGCGCGCCGCCATGCGGATGATCGACCTGGCGCTGCCGCTGCTGGAATCCGGCCATGGCCTGCGTTTTGCCGTGCTGCCGCAGGGGCTTGATCCGGACGACCTGCTGAAACAGAAGGGCGCCCCGGCCCTGCAGGAGGTGCTGGAGGCCGCGCAGCCCATGGTGAACCTGCTGTGGAAGCGCGAGACCGAGGGCAAGATCTTCGACAGCCCGGAACGCAAGGCCGCGCTGGACAAGGTGCTGCGCGCGGCGCTGACCACGATCCGCGATCCCTCGATCCGCAAGCATTACGGCGAAGACATCAAGGAACTGCGCTGGCAGCTGTTCCGCCAGGGCCGCCGCCCGGCGCGCAGCGATGACCGGCCCTTTGGCGCGCCCTCCGCGCCGCGGTTCGGGGGCGCGCGGGGCGCCCGGATGCTGCCAGTGGCGCCTTCGGCTGCGGCCCGGGCCTCGCTGCTGGCCTCGTCCACCGATGACGATACGACGCTGGTGCTGCGGGTCTCTGTGGTTCTGACGACGCTCTGCCTCTATCCCCAGCTGATCGACCGCCACGAATCACAGCTGGAACGCATGGTTCTGGGCGATGCGACCCATATCCACCTGCGGCAGGTGGTGCTGACCCATGCCCATGACCATGATCCCGACACGCGGCCCCAGCGCATCCGCCGCGCGGCGGGGCCTGCCCTTGAAACCCTGCTGGCCGATCCCCAGATCCGCATACAGCCACATATCCGCCGGTTGGATGATGTCGACTGCGCCGAAAAATGCCTCGAGATGGAGCTGGCAAAGCTGCAGGCCCATTGGGGCGCGGAACAGGAACTGCGTGAGGCGGTCGAAGATCTGGACCATCTGGCCGATGAAGGGCTGACATGGCGGCTGAAACAGGCCGGACAGGCCCGCCGCGATGCCGAAAAGGGCCCGGAAGGGGCCCGCGCCGATGGCGTGATGGCCCCCAACGGGGTCGAAATGAACAAGGACGAGCTGGATCATGCACAGAAGACCTGGGCCAGCATTGATTTCACCCGTGGCGGCAAGGCCCGTTCCTGATATGGCATGGCCTCTTCTGCCCGGAATTTCCGCAGTTCCCGCAGCGCAATTGCAGGAAAGGGGGTTTGCCCCCCTTACACCTCCCGTGATTCGCGTTATTGATTCGAAACCCAAGACGACCGATTCGGCCCCGAGGAGTTCTCATGGTCAAAGACAGTGACGACGGCAAAACCGACGATCAGGAGGCCGAGGTCTCGCTCGACATGAGCCAGGCTGCGGTGAAGCGCATGATCGCGGATGCCCGCGAACGTGGCTACATCACCTATGATCAGCTCAATGCGGTGTTGCCGCCGGAACAGGCATCCTCGGAACAGATCGAGGATGTGATGGCGATGCTGTCCGAAATGGGCATCAACGTCGTGGATGGCGAAGAGGCCGAAGAGGGCGAAACCGGCGGCGAACTGGTCGAGGCCAGCTCCGGGTCGCGCGAACTCGCCGTGGCCGGTGGCCCGGCCGAGGCGCTGGACCGCACGGATGATCCGGTGCGGATGTATCTGCGCGAGATGGGCTCCGTCGAACTGCTGAGCCGCGAGGGCGAGATTGCCATCGCCAAGCGGATCGAGGCCGGGCGCAACACCATGATCGCGGGCCTGTGCGAAAGCCCGCTGACCTTTCAGGCCATCACCATCTGGCGCGAAGAACTTCTCAGCGAAGACATCCTTTTGCGCGACGTGATCGACCTGGAGGCCACCTTTGGCCGCAGCCTGGATGGCGATGACGAGCTGGGCGGGCTGGAAGAGGTCGATATCGCCTCTGCCTCCACCGCCGCGCCGCGCCGCCCAACCTCGTCCGAGCCGGAACTGGATGCCGACGGCAACCCGATTTCCCGCGCCGATGATGATGACGAGGATGACGAAGCCTCGAACATGTCGCTGGCCGCGATGGAAAGCGCACTGCGCCCCCGCGTGCTCGAGATGCTGGAACGCATCGCGCATGATTACGAAAGCCTGGCCGATATGCAGGATCGCCGGATGACTGCCACGATGAATGGCAGCGCCGCGCGCTTCACCTCGGATGAAGAGGCGATGTATCAGAAGCTGCGGTCGGAAGTGGTGCAGCTGGTGAACGAACTTCACCTGCACAACAACCGGATCGAAGCGCTGATCGACCAGCTTTATGGCATCAACCGCAAGATCATGTCGATCAATTCGTCTTTCGTGAAACTGGCGGATGCGGCGCGCATCAACCGGCGCGAATTCATCGACGAATATCAGGGCTTCGAGCTTGATCCCACCTGGATCGACCGGATGGCCGCCAAGGCGGGCCGGGGCTGGCAGACGCTGATCGAAAAGAACCGCGACAAGCTGGAAGAGCTGCGCGCCGATATGGCACAGGTCGGCCAGTATGTCGGCGTCGATATCAGCGAATTCCGCCGCATCGTCAATCAGGTGCAGAAGGGCGAAAAAGAGGCGCGGCAGGCCAAGAAGGAAATGGTCGAGGCCAACCTGCGTCTGGTGATCTCGATTGCCAAGAAATACACCAACCGCGGTCTGCAATTCCTGGATCTTATTCAGGAAGGTAACATCGGCCTGATGAAGGCGGTGGATAAATTCGAATACCGCCGCGGCTATAAATTCTCCACCTATGCCACCTGGTGGATCCGTCAGGCCATCACCCGGTCGATTGCCGATCAGGCGCGCACCATCCGTATTCCGGTGCATATGATCGAAACGATCAACAAGCTGGTCCGCACCGGCCGCCAGATGCTGCACGAGATCGGCCGCGAACCGACCCCGGAAGAGCTGGCCGAGAAACTGCAGATGCCGCTGGAAAAGGTCCGCAAGGTGATGAAGATCGCCAAGGAACCCATTTCAGCCTCGAAACGCCGATCGGCGACGAGGAAGACAGCCAGCTGGGCGATTTCATCGAAGACAAGAACGCGATCCTGCCGCTGGATTCGGCCATTCAGGAAAACCTGAAGGAAACCACGACCCGCGTTCTGGCCAGCCTGACCCCGCGCGAGGAACGTGTGCTGCGGATGCGCTTTGGCATCGGCATGAACACCGACCACACGCTGGAAGAGGTGGGCCAGCAGTTCAGCGTGACCCGCGAACGCATCCGCCAGATCGAGGCCAAGGCGCTGCGGAAGCTGAAACATCCGTCACGGAGCCGCAAGCTTCGGAGTTTCCTGGATCAGTGACTAAAGGGGGCGTTAGCCCCCTTTACTTTTTGATTGGTAGAGGTTTCGGCGGGGGCGGAGGCGGCATTTTTACGGTGCCGCCGTTGATAATGCCCCTTGTCGGTGGGGGTGCTGGTTTTTTAGCCATGACTTTGCGAATGTGGTTACAATGGACAACAAACATAAGATCATACTTGAGGCCTTGAGGCAAACTGAACTTTGGCTGGAGGACCAGCAGGCCGTTGTTACTGCTTGCGAGCAGAGAGCTTTTCAGTTCTCTGCTGCGTGTGTTCTGATTGCGACCTTTGGGGTTAGTTTTGCGTCTGACCTACCCAATCCATTTGCAATGTATCTTGGGGCCGCCGGTCTGGTAATTTCTGCAATTTGGTCGTTGTATTCTGCTCTTCCTCGGCACTTTTACAATCGTGGTCATTTGTGGGAAAACTGGTGCGGTCATGTGCATGACAATGACAGTATTTGGGAAGTATTGGTTTCCCAAGCTGAAGAGAACGATGTTAGAATTAATTACAATATTAAAAGTTTGGAAGAATCGGCAGTGCATTTTAAAGTGAGCTTCATGTTTTCATTGGTATCAATATCGGTTTTTGCTTTGGGGCAGCTATTTGCCTCCTTGGCAGATTTGAGTAAAGAGAGTCCGATCTATTGGCCTATTCACATGTAGTTCCCAAAAGCGCGCAACCATCGTTGCGCGCTTTCGCGACTCCCCCTCCGCAATCCCGCCCGTGCGCCCTGCCGCACGGGCCGCGCCCGCCCCGCCATCGGCGGGCGCGTTCGCGCCCACCGGGGCAGGCGCGCCCCGTGCCCCGGCCTTCGCCATATCGGCCAGCCCCTTGGCCTGCGCCGGACGCAGGCCAATCGCGCCGGAAAACCTGCCACTGGCAGGTTTTCGGTCGGCGCTCCTCTCAGGCATAGACTCACAGGCCACCAGGGTTTGACGCAACCGCCGGGGTTCACTATGTCTCTGCCGACCCGTGCAGAACAGGATTGCCCGATGAAGTTCACAGTTGCCATTGATGGCCCGGCCGCAGCCGGCAAGGGCACGATCTCCCGCGCGGTTTCGGGGCATTTCGGCTTTGCCCATCTGGATACCGGCGCGCTCTATCGGGCCGTTGGGGTGAAGGGCGGCGATCCGGTGGTGGCGGCGCAGGGGCTGACGCCCGAGGATCTGGCGCGCGACGATCTGCGCAGTCTGGAGGCCGGGCAGGCCGCCAGCCTTGTGGCGGTCATCCCCGAGGTGCGGGCGGCGCTGTTCGATTTCCAGCAGCGTTTTGCCCGGCGGGAAGGCGGCGCCGTGCTGGATGGCCGCGATATCGGCACGGTGATCTGCCCCACGGCCGAGGTGAAGCTGTTCGTGACCGCCAGCGCCGAGGTGCGGGCGCGCCGCCGCTGGCTGGAACTGGGCGGCGAGGCGGCGCCCAAACCCTATGAGGCGGTGCTGGCCGAGGTGATCGACCGTGACGACCGCGACATGAACCGCGCCGATGCGCCGCTGAAACCCGCAGCGGATGCGGTGCTGATCGACACCAGCACCCTGGATATTGACCATGCCGTGGCGCTGGCGCTGGATGAAATCGCCCGCCGCATGGGGGCTTAGCCGGTGAAGCGGGCGGTTCTGGCCCTGCTGGTGCTGCTGGCGGCACCGGCCCGGGCAGAGCCGCCGCCGGGCATTTTGCGGGTCAGCCCCGGCCTGCCGCGCAGCCTGCCGCTGGTGATCCGCAGCCCGGAAGGGCAGGCGGCGCTGGTGCAGGTGATGGATGCGGCCAGCGGCGCCGAGGTGCTGGCGGCCTTTGCACCGGGCGGGCTGCCGCTGCGGATTCTGGTGCCGCCGGGGCGCTTTACGCTGGTCATCAGCACGGGGCGCGACTGGGATCAGGGCCGGTTTACCGAGGATCTGCAACGCCAGACTTTGGGGCCACTGACCTTTGCCATCACGGGGTTCGATCGCAAGGGCGGCCATATCGTGACGCTGGGGGCGGTGCCCGAGGCCGAGGCTGCGGCATTTGACCTGTGCCAGCATCCGGGCGCGTTCCGTCCCGCGGGCGTCCCGCAGCCCGTCGGGACAAAAAACACCCCGCTGATCCCGCAGGAGGATCCGCAGCCCGGCGCCCCGCCGCAGCCGGTTATCCGCACGCTGGCCTGCGGCTGAGCCCTGTTTTGCTTGCCCCGCCGGGCCAAAGCCGCTATGAGCGCCCCATCCTGAACGAGTCTGCACCCGGTTTCCGGCCGTGCCTGATTTTGCCGGGGCCACCAAAGACCGGCGGAGCCAACCGCAAGGCCAGAAAACCATGTAAAGGACTGAACTGCATATGTGCGCCAAAGCATCCATGGAAGAATTTGAAGCCCTCTTGAAAGAGAGCTTCGAGATTGACACCCCCGAAGAGGGTTCGGTTGTCAAAGGCCGGGTTATCGCCATCGAGGCGGGCCAGGCCATCATCGACGTCGGCTACAAGATGGAAGGCCGCGTTGATCTGAAAGAATTCGCGAACCCCGGCGAGACGCCCTCGATCAATATCGGCGACGAAGTCGAGGTCTATCTGGACCGTGTCGAAAACGCCCGTGGCGAAGCTGTCATCTCGCGTGACAAGGCCCGCCGCGAAGAAGCGTGGGACCGTCTGGAAAAAGCCTATGCCAACGAGACCCGGGTTGAAGGCGCGATCTTCGGCCGTGTCAAAGGTGGCTTCACTGTCGATCTGGGCGGCGCTGTTGCGTTCCTGCCGGGTTCGCAGGTCGATGTGCGCCCCGTGCGCGATGCTGGCCCGCTGATGGGCATCAAGCAGCCGTTCCAGATCCTGAAGATGGACCGTCGCCGTGGCAACATCGTTGTCTCGCGCCGCGCGATCCTCGAAGAATCGCGCGCCGAACAGCGTGCTGAAGTCATCTCCAACCTGACCGAAGGCCAGACCGTTGAAGGTGTTGTGAAGAACATCACCGAATATGGCGCTTTCGTTGATCTGGGCGGCGTTGACGGCCTGCTGCACGTCACCGACATGGCATGGCGCCGTGTGAACCATCCGTCGGAAATCCTGTCGATCGGTGAATCTGTCAAAGTGCAGGTCATCAAGATCAACAAGGAAACCCACCGTATCTCGCTCGGCATGAAGCAGCTGCAGTCGGATCCGTGGGATGCCGTGGAAAAAGCCTATCCGCTCAGCTCGGTCCACAAGGGCCGCGTCACCAACATCACCGATTACGGCGCCTTCGTGGAGCTGGAAGCCGGTGTCGAAGGTCTGGTTCACGTTTCCGAAATGTCCTGGACCAAGAAGAACGTGCACCCCGGCAAGATCGTTTCCACCTCGCAAGAGGTTGACGTCATGGTTCTGGAAATCGACAGCGCCAAGCGTCGCGTGTCGCTGGGCCTGAAACAGACCATGCGCAACCCGTGGGAAGTGTTTGCCGAAACCCATCCGGTCGGCTCTGCCATCGAAGGCGAAGTCAAGAACATCACCGAATTCGGTCTGTTCGTGGGCCTGGACAACGACATCGACGGCATGGTTCACCTGTCCGACCTGTCGTGGGACCAGCGCGGCGAAGACGCCATCCAGAACTACCGCAAGGGCGACATGGTCAAGGCCGCTGTCACCGAAGTGGATGTCGAGAAAGAGCGTATCTCGCTCTCGATCAAGGCTCTGGGCGGACACCTTCTCCGATGCGGTTGACGGCGTGAAGCGCGGGTCGGTGATCACGGCTGACCGTCACCGCGATCGAAGAAGGCGGCATCGAGTGCGATTACAACGGCATGAAATCCTTCATCCGTCGTTCGGACCTGTCCCGTGACCGTGCCGACCAGCGCCCCGAGCGTTTCCAGGTTGGCGACAAGGTTGATGTGCGCGTGACCAACGTGGACAGCAAGACCCGCCGTCTGGGCCTGTCGATCAAGGCGCGCGAAATCGCCGAAGAAAAAGAAGCCGTTGAACAGTATGGCTCGTCGGATTCGGGCGCATCGCTGGGCGATATCCTCGGCGCCGCTCTGCGTGGCGACCGCAACTGATCTTCACGGCTCCTGGCACGGACCGACACGGCCCCGAGCGACAGGCCGGGGCCATCGTGCCATTATGCGCTGTGCGGGAATTGCGCCGTCTCGGGCTTGCCGGCAAGTGGGGCTGGCCGCAGCGAAATTGCGACGTGGTTTGTCCTGTTTGCAGATCCCCGGATTTCAAATTTGCCGCCTTTAGCATTCTGTCTTGTCGAGACGAAACGCAGGGCCTAGCTGCCGGATGACCTTGCCACTGCCTGAGGGGGACATGTCGGATGATCCGTTCGGAACTGATCCAGAAGATCGCGGATGAAAACCCGCATCTGTACCAGCGGGATGTCGAGAAGATCGTGAACACGATCTTCGAAGAGATCATCGAGGCGCATGGCGCGCGGCGACCGGGTTGAACTGCGCGGTTTTGGCGCGTTTTCGGTCAAGAAGCGCGATGCGCGGACAGGCCGCAACCCGCGCACCGGCGAAGCCGTTGAGGTGGATGACAAGAAGGTGCCGTTCTTCAAGACCGGCAAGCTGCTGCGCGACCGGCTGAACGGCAAGGCCTGAGGGCCGGGCACCTGCCAGGAATTAAGGAGGCCGGACGGCCGATGCTGCGATATCTGCGTTACCTCGTTCTGTTTTTCATCGCGCTGTGCCTGCTGACCGTCGGCGCTTGGCGAACCGCGACGCCGGTGACGGTGCAAGCGCCCTGCCGGAGGATGTGGCCGCCGTCCTGGGCTATGGCTGGCCGATGCGAACTGCCGCTGTTCGTGGTGATCTTCTGGGGGCGTGGCTTGCTGGGCTGCTGATCGGCTTTGTCTGGGAATGGCTGCGCGAACATCGTTATCGCGCGGTGGCCAGCACCAAGGCCGCCGAGGCCAGCCGGTTGCAGCGCGAGCTGGCCGCCATGCGCGATGCCAAGGGCGAAGTGCAGCAGGATGAGATCGTGGCCC
The DNA here is from genome assembly GCA_034519525.1 of Gemmobacter sp. Taxonomy (GTDB): domain Bacteria; phylum Pseudomonadota; class Alphaproteobacteria; order Rhodobacterales; family Rhodobacteraceae; genus Gemmobacter. The sequence goes on from JAXHOJ010000061.1 coordinate 191,650, forward strand.
TGATGGATCAGACGTGCGGCCTGATCGGTGCCGGATATCCGTGTGAAGATCTGCGGTCTGCGGACTGTGGCCGATGTGGCGGCGGTTGCGGCGGCGGGGGCTGCCTATGCGGGCTTCGTATTCTTTCCCAAAAGCCCGCGTCATCTGACACTTGCGCAAGCGCGTGAACTGGCTTTGGTGGCGCCGGTCGGTCTGGCCAAGGTGGCGCTGGTGGTGGATGCGGATGATGCCGCGCTGGATGCGATCATCGAGGCGGTGCCGCTGGACATGCTGCAACTGCACGGGCACGAAACGCCCGACCGCGTGGCCGAGATCCGCGCGCGCTATGGCCTGCCGGTGATGAAGGCGGTGGGCGTGGCGGATGAAGGCGATCTGGCGCGATCTTTGATTATTCGACCGTGGCGGATCAGCTGCTGATCGACGCCAAGCCGCCGCGCAATGCGGATCTGCCGGGCGGCAATGGTCTGTCTTTCGACTGGCGGCTGGTGGCGCAGCGGCGCTGGCTGCGGCCCTGGATGCTGGCGGGCGGGCTGACCCCCGACAATGTGGCCGAGGCCGTGCGGCTGACCGGCGCGCGGCAGGTCGATGTGTCCTCGGGGGTGAAGCCGCCCGGGTGAAGATCCCCTGCGCGCTGGCGCGTCAAGCGATGCGGCGCATCTGATCCGCGCACGGTTGCCCGTGCGCTGCCGCAGCCGGGGCGATACTGTTCGCAAATAAGCCTGCGGCGAAGTTTACGCATGACTACCGCTTTGCAGCCAGCGTCGGCGCCTAAGGCCGCCATCGCGCAGATTTCCGAGGGCAAGGGCGCCATCAGGAGGTGACCATGGCCGAGGACGGGATCAACAGCTTCATGACCGGGCCGGACGAACAGGGCCGGTTCGGCATTTTCGGCGGGCGGTTCGTGTCAGCGAAACGCTGATGCCGCTGATCCTGGAGCTGGAGGCGCAATACGAACATCGCCAAGACCGATCCGACCTTCTGGGCGGAGATGGATGATCTGTGGAAGAACTATGTCGGCCGCCCGTCGCCGCTGTATCTTGCGCCGCGGCTGACCGAACATCTGGGCGGCGCCAAGGTCTATATGAAGCGCGACGAGCTGAACCACACCGGCGCGCACAAGATCAACAACGTGCTGGGCCAGATCATTCTGGCGCGCCGCATGGGCAAGACGCGGATTATTGCCGAAACCGGGGCCGGGCAGCATGGGGTGGCCACGGCCACCGTCTGTGCCAAGTTCGGGCTGCAATGCGTGGTCTATATGGGCGCGCATGATGTGGAGCGTCAGGCGCCCAACGTGTTCCGGATGCGGCTTCTGGGCGCCGAGGTGATCCCGGTGACTTCGGGCCGTGGCACGCTGAAGGATGCGATGAATGATGCGCTGCGCGACTGGGTGACCAATGTGCGCGACACCTTCTATTGCATCGGCACGGTGGCTGGCCCGCATCCTTACCCGGCCATGGTGCGCGATTTCCAGAGCATCATCGGGAAAGAGGTGCGCTGGCAGCTGGCGGAGCAGGAGGGCGAGGGCCGTCTGCCCGATACGCTGGTGGCGGCCATCGGCGGCGGGTCGAACGCCATGGGGCTGTTCTTCCCCTTCTTGGATGATCCTTCGGTGAATATCGTGGGCGTGGAGGCCGGTGGCAAGGGTGTGGATGACCGGATGCAGCATTGCGCCAGCCTGACCGGCGGGCGCCCCGGCGTGCTGCATGGCAACCGCACCTATCTGCTGCAGGATGACGACGGCCAGATCCTTGAGGGCTTTTCGATCTCTGCGGGCCTGGATTATCCGGGCATCGGGCCGGAACATGCCTGGCTGCATGATACGGGTCGGGCGCAATATGTGTCGATCACCGATGCCGAGGCGCTGGAGGCGTTCCAGCTGTGCTGCAAGCTGGAAGGGATCATCCCGGCGCTGGAGCCCAGCCACGCGCTGGCCCATGTGATCAAGCTCGCGCCGACCCTGCCGAAGGACCATATCATCGTGATGAACATGTGTGGGCGCGGCGACAAGGATATTTTCACCGTGGCCAAACACCTTGGCTTTGACATGAAGATCTGAGGCGTAAAGAACGGATCTGGCGCGGATTTTGCGCCGGTATCGCCCATAAACTTTGGTTTAGGCCCCGATTCCTTGTGGATCGGGGCCTTTTTAAACGCTCTGCGCATGGATCGGCCTGCATTTATCGCATGGGATGGCGGGGCCGGATCGGATCGGGCCTGTTGGCCCCGAGTCGCGGCAGGGCACTGCGATCCGCCAGATCGCGTATGAGGGAGTTGAGTGATTATGAACCTGAGCTGGCAAACCCTGATGGCAGGTGTGGCTGCCATCGCGCTGATGGCGGGGCCTGTGGCCGCCGAGGGCGATGATACGGCTGTTTCGGAAGAAACCACCTATGAGGAAACCCCGGTAGACGAGGCTGCACCGGAAGAAACCCCGGTGGATGAGACGCTGGTTGACCCGATGCCGCGCGGCCCCGAGGATTGCGATTTCTGCCGTGGTGAAGATGGTGGTGACGTGGTCGAGGAAGAGCCCGCCGAAGAGCCGGTGGTGATCGAGGATGACGGCATCGTCTGGGCCGGTGGCAGCCCGGATTTCTGCGAGGCCTGCGGCGGCGAAGTGGTTGAACTGACGGATGGCGAAGCGCTGCCGGATGATATGGAAGATTTCCCCCAGATCATCGACGATACCGAAGTGCTGGCCGATGTGCCCGAAGCCATGCAAAGCGGTATCCAGGACCGCACGAAAACCGTGACCGGCTCGGATGCTCAGGAACGCCATGTGGAACATCGGGCCACCCGGCGGATGGTCGGCGCCTGCGATGCGGATGACGCCTCGGGCCGTTGCACCGACTGAACCACGAAGGATTGACGCCTGCCCTGTGGCGGGCGGATAATCAGGGCTCGCCCGGCAGGGCGGGCCATATCGGATGGCCATATGGCAGGCAGGAGACGGCCGGATGTTGCGCAGGCTGACACTTACCCTCGGGGCGCTGTGCATGCTGGCCACGCCGCTCGCGGCGGAAACGCTGCAGGATCAGCTGGCCGCCCAGCTGCGGGCGCAGGGCTATCATTCGATCACCACCAGCAGCACCTGGCTGGGGCGGTTGCGCATCGTGGCGCTGATCGACGGCGCGCGGCGCGAGATCGTGATGAACCCGTATACCGGCGAAATCCTGCGGGATTATCAGGGCCCCGAGATCCTGACGGCAGGCGGCGGGTCGCGCGGAACCGCGCGTGACGGCGCCACAGCCGCCGCAGATACCGCCACATCCACCGTGGTGCGGGATGTTCAGGACATCGTCAAACAGGAAGCGCTGAGCGATCCGGCCAATGCTGGCGGCGGCACGCAGGCAGCCGGCGAATGATGGGGCGGCTGCGGGGCGGGTTGCGGGCGATCCTGACGCGCGGGTTTGTGGGCATTGCCGCGCTTCTGGTGGTGCAGGCCCTGTGCACGGCGGTGTTCGTTTCGGATATCCTGTCCTCCTTGCTGGGGTTCCGGCGGGTTCCGGTGGCCTGGCAGCTGCGCGAGCTGATCGAGATCGGCGCTGCGGCGGGGCTGCTGATCGGCATCGGGCTGGGCGGCTGGGCGCTGCGTCTGGCGCGGCAAGAGCGGAACGCGGCCGAGGCGCGGCTGAAGCGGGCTTCGGGCGCCTTTGCCGAAGTGCTGGGCCAGCGCTTTGCCGAATGGGGGCTGACACCGGCGGAGCGGGATGTGGCGCTGTTTGCCATCAAGGGCATGTCCACCGCGCAGATTGCCGAATTGCGCGCGACATCCGAAGGCACGGTCAAGGCGCAGACCAATGCGATCTATCGCAAGGCGGGCGTGACCGGGCGATCACAGCTGCTGGCGCTGTTCATCGAAGAGCTGATGGAGGATCAAAGCCCGATGGCCCTGGCCGCGCTGCCGCATGCGGCGCGAAGGGCGGGCGCCCGGGCGGATGAGGCGGCCTGAGCTATTCGGCCGGCAGATCGGTTGCGTAAAGCCGCAGGATGGAAAGTGGCACGATATCCAGCGTGCGGATATGCGTTGCGGCCAGCCGGATGCGCGGGGCGGCGCCTTCCTCATGCGCCTGCAGGAATCGCGCGGCGCAGAGGCACCACTGATCGCCAGGGTTCAGCCCGGCAAAGCCATATTCGGGGCGCGGGGTGGACAGGTCATTGCCCAGATATTTCGACATGGCCAGAAATTCTGCCGTCATCTCGGCGCAGACGGTGTGGCGGCCACGATCTGCCGGGCCGGTATCACAGCAGCCATCGCGCCAGAAGCCGGTCTTCGGGGCTGTGGAGCAGCTTTGCAAGGCTTCGCCCAGCACATTGGCGGAGCTTTCCTTTTCAGACATCGGCAGTCTCCATTTCCGGGCATGATGGCCAGTTTGCGCCGTGAGGGCGCGGGGCGTAAAGCCCTGATCGGGCGCAGCCCGTCAACGAAAGCGGTCTGCCAGCTTTTGCAGCGCGCTGCGGGCATCGGCGGGGGCTTCTGCGGCCGGTTCTGCGGGGGCCTTTGTGGCGGGGGCCTTGGCAGGCGCCGGGCTGGTGGCCGGTTCGGCCCGCGCCGTGCCGGTGGAGGGGCGCGGCGGTGCGGTGCGCAGGGCGACGGCATTCAGGAAGCGGGCGCTGTCACCGGATGCCAGGGCAGGGGCGCCATCACACAGACCGCGCAGCAGATCATCCAGCCAGTTCTGATCAGCCTTGCCGAAATCATGCAGCACATAACCCGCCACCGCATCCTTGTGCCCTGGGTGACCGATGCCCAGCCGGACGCGGTGATAGGCCTCGCCCACATGGGCATGGATCGACCGCAGGCCGTTATGCCCGGCATGGCCGCCGCCGGTTTTCACCCGCAGGCGACCGGGCGCCAGATCCAGCTCGTCATGGAACACCGTCAGGTCATTAGGCGTCAGCTTGTAGAAGCGCAAAGCCTCGCCCACCGACTGGCCCGACAGGTTCATGAAGGTTTCGGGTTTCAGCAGCACCAGCTTTTCCGACCCCAGCCGCCCTTCGGCCACCAGCCCCTGAAAGGCGCGGCGCCAGGGGCCGAAGCCGTGATCGGCGGCGATCCGGTCCAGCGCCATGAAGCCGATGTTGTGGCGGTTGCCCGCATATTTCCCGCCCGGATTTCCCAGACCGACCCAGATCCGCATTGCGACCTCTTAGCGCTTGACCTTGCCCCCTAATGCCCCGATTTTGCGCCGGAAGCCAGACATTGCGCCCCGCGGCCCGCGCAGATCCAGCCATCTTTCCCGCCAGATGCCAGGAGAACAGCAGATGTATCTGACCATGAACCGTTTCAAGGTGAAACCGGGGCAGGAGGCCGCCTTCGAGGCGGTCTGGAAAAGCCGCGACAGCCAGCTGCCGCAGGTGCCGGGCTTTGTATCCTTTCACCTGATGAAAGGGGCCGTGACCGAGGATTACACGCTTTATGCCTCGCATACCCTGTGGGACAGCGAGGCGGCCTTTACCGACTGGACGAAATCCGAGGCGTTCCGCATGGCGCACAAGGGCGCGGGGGGGCATGGCGACATCTATGCAGGCCGCCCGGAGCTGGAGGTTTTCGCCTCGGTCCAGCATATCGCCGCCGGTTGACAAGCCCGCCCGCCCGGCTGACCTTCGCGCAAAAGCAGGAGGTGGGCGGTGCGGGCCACGGTTGTCTGTTCGATGCGCAACGAGGGCGCCTTCCTGCTGGAATGGGTCTGCTGGTATCGGATGCTGGGCTTCACCGACATTCTGGTGATGACCAATGATTGCAGCGACCATTCGCCCGCGCTGCTGCAGGCGCTGGCCGCAGCGGGCTGGCTGCATCATCTGGATTGCGCAGTGGTGCCGGGGGAAAAGGTGGTGGCGGCCAAGCTGAAACTGGCGCGGCGTCATCGCAGTGTGCGTCGGGCGGACCGGGTTCTGGTCTGCGATGTGGATGAATTTCTGGTGATCCACCGGGGCGCGGGCCTTCTGGCCGATCTGCTGGCGGTGGCGCCGGATGCGCTGGCCATGGCGATCAACTGGCGGGTCTTTGGCACGGCGGGGCGGATGCAGTGGGAGGATGGGCTGGTGCATCGGCAGTTTCTGCGCGCAGGGCCGACACGCAACCGGATTTCGCGCTGGATCAAGGTGATCCATGGCCAGCCCTTGGCCTTTCGGGCGCTGGGGGAACATGGGCCGAAGCTGCCTGATCCGGCGCGGCTGACCGGCGCGGTGCAGATGGTGAACAGCGAGGGGGCAGAGGTGCCGGGCTGGGGCGGCAGCGTCTATCTGCGCCAGCTGCCGCAGGGGCTGACCACCCATGCCGTGGCGCAGATGAACCATTACATGCTGCGGTCGGAAGACAGCTGGGCGCTGAAACGCGGCAGCCTGTCGGCAGTGGCGGGGAAGGACCGTTACAACGACAGCTATTACGAGTCGACCAACCGCAACGAGATGGAGGACACTTCGGCCCTGCGCCATGCCGCCCGGTTCGACGCGATCCATGCGCAGGCCATGGCGCTGCCGGAGGTCGCCCGGCTGCATCACCTGTGCTGCGCCGATTATGCCGCCCGACTGGCAGAGGCTGCGGGCATCGCGCCACAGGCGGATGCGCGCTGGCGCTGGCATATGGGGCAGGCGGGGGGCTGAGCCGCAAAGCAAAAGGCGCGCCCGGGGCGCGCCTTTTGTGTTCATGTCGGGTCAGATCACCCCTGCCCAGGTCACCCCTGCAGCGTCCGCACGCCATAGCCTTCGCCCCGGGCCTTCATCGCGGCGACGGCGGCGATGCTGGCGGCGGCGGTGGTGAAGTAGGGGATCTTGTCCATCAGCGCCACGCGGCGGATATCGCGGCTGTCGTTGATGGCCTGGGTGCCTTCGGTCGTGTTCATCACCAAAGCGATATCGCCGTTTTTCAGGCTGTCCACGATGTTCGGGCGGCCTTCATAGACCTTGGCGACCAGCGTGGCCTTGGCGCCCTGTGCCGCCAGCCAGGCCGCGGTGCCCCGGGTTGCCACGATTTCGAAGCCCATCGCGATCAGATCGCGGGCGGCTTCGGCTAGGGCCTCGGTCTTGTCGGCATCCTTGATCGACAGGAAGACCCGGCCGGTTTCCGGCAGTTCGGTGCCCGCCCCCATCTGCGCCTTGAGGAAGGCCAGCGCGAAGGTGCGATCCCAGCCCATCACCTCGCCGGTGGAGCGCATTTCCGGCCCCAGCAGCGGATCGACACCGGGGAAGCGGGCGAAGGGCAGCACCGCCTCCTTGACGCTGAACCACGGGGTGATCGGGTTCGCCAGCGTCATGGCATCGGCCAGCGGCAGCACCGAATCCGGGCCGACATCGGCGGCATAGGGCGCGCGTTCGGGGAAGTTCGACAGCGGCTCGCCGGCCATCAGCCGGGCGGCGATGGAGGCAATGGCGCTGTCGGTCGCCTTGGCCACGAAGGGCACGGTGCGGGAGGCGCGGGGGTTCACCTCCAGCACATAGATCACGCCATCCTTGATGGCGAATTGCACGTTCATCAGGCCGACCACATGAAGGGCGCGGGCCATCAGCACGGTCTGGCGCTTCAGTTCCGCGATGATCTCAGCCGACAGGCTGTGCGGCGGCAGGCAGCAGGCGCTGTCGCCCGAATGGACCCCGGCCTCTTCGATATGTTCCATGATGCCCGCGACATGGACATTCTCGCCATCGCTGAGCGCATCCACATCCACCTCGATGGCGCCGGACAGATAGCTGTCGAGCAGCACCGGGGTATCGCCCGACACCTGCACGGCGGTGCGGATGTAGCGTTCCAGCTGTTCATCGCTGCGCACGATTTCCATCGCGCGGCCGCCCAGCACAAAGGAGGGGCGGATGACCAGCGGATAACCCACCTGTGCGGCCACCTTGAAAGCCTCGTCGCGCGAGCGGGCGGTGCCGTTGACCGGCTGTTTCAGGCCCAGATCCTGCAGCAGATGCTGGAAGCGTTCGCGGTCTTCGGCCAGATCAATCGCATCGGGCGTGGTGCCCAGGATCGGGATCCCTTCTTCATGCAGCGCATTGGCCAGTTTCAGCGGGGTCTGGCCGCCGAACTGCACGATCACGCCATGCAGCGTGCCGTTCTCCTGCTCCACCCGCAGGATTTCCAGCACATGTTCCAGCGTCAGCGGTTCGAAATACAGCCGGTCCGAAGTGTCATAATCGGTCGACACCGTTTCCGGGTTGCAGTTGACCATGATGGTTTCATAGCCCTGCGCCGTCAGCGCGAAACAGGCATGGCAGCAGCAGTAGTCGAACTCGATCCCCTGGCCGATCCGATTGGGGCCACCGCCGAGGATGACCACCTTCTTGGCGTTGGAGGGGCGCGATTCACATTCCACATCGCCCATCGCGGGCGTTTCGTAGGTGGAATACATATAGGGGGTCTGCGCCTCGAATTCGGCGGCGCAGGTGTCGATGCGCTTGAACACTGCGGTGACGCCCAGATTGCGGCGGGCGCGGCGCACCTGGCCTTCGTCCCGCCCGGTCAGGGTGGCGAGACGGGCATCGGTGAAACCCATCATCTTCAGCGCGCGCAGGTCATCGGCATTGACCGGCAGGCCGGATTTGCGGATCTGCGCCTCGGCGTCGATGATTTCGCGGATGCGCGACAGGAACCACGGATCGAAGGCGGTGACCTGCTGGATTTCATCATTGGTCAGCCCGTGGCGCATGGCCTGGGCGATGACGCGCAGCCGGTCTGGCGTCTGCAGCGACAGTGCCTTGAAGATCGCGGCCTTGTCGGGGGCCCCGGTGGAAGACACGCCGGGAATGGCGATTTCGTCGAAGCCGGTCAGGCCGGTTTCAAGGCTGGCCAGCGCCTTCTGCAGCGATTCATGGATGGTGCGGCCAATCGCCATCACCTCGCCCACCGATTTCATCGCGGTGGTCAGATTGGGTTCCGACCCCGGGAATTTTTCAAAGGCAAAACGCGGGATCTTGGTCACGACATAGTCGATCGAGGGTTCGAAAGACGCGGGGGTGACCTTGGTGATATCGTTGTCCAGCTCGTCCAGCGTATAGCCGACAGCCAGTTTGGCGGCGATCTTGGCGATGGGGAAGCCGGTGGCCTTGGAGGCCAGCGCCGATGAGCGCGACACCCGCGGGTTCATCTCGATCACCACCATGCGGCCATCGGCGGGATTGATCGCCCATTGCACGTTGGAGCCGCCGGTTTCCACCCCGATCTCGCGCAGCACGGCGATGGAGCCGTTGCGCATGATCTGATATTCCTTGTCGGTCAGCGTCAGGGCCGGGGCCACGGTGATGCTGTCGCCGGTATGCACGCCCATCGGATCAATGTTTTCGATGGCGCAGACGATGATGGCGTTATCCTTGCGGTCGCGCACCACCTCCATCTCGAATTCCTTCCAGCCCAGAAGGGATTCATCAACCAGAACCTGTGCCACGGGGCTGGCTTCCAGCCCGGATTTCACGATGGCCTCGTAATCGTCGCGGTTATAGGCGACGCCGCCGCCGGTGCCGCCCAGGGTAAAGGCGGGGCGGATGATGGCGGGCAGGCCGACATATTCCAGCGCCTTCATCGCTTCGGCCACGCCGGAGGCGATATCGAACTTGCCGGAGGCCAGCTTGGGGGCGGCAATGATGGTGGCCTTGGGGTTTTCAAGCCCGATCCGGTCCATCGCTTCGCGGAACAGCTTGCGGTCTTCGGCCATTTCGATGGCATGGCGGTTGGCGCCGATCAGTTGAACGCCGAATTTTTCCAGCACACCCAGATCATCCAGCGCCAGCGCCGTGTTCAGGCCGGTCTGGCCGCCCATGGTGGGCAGGATCGCGTCGGGGCGTTCTTTCTCGATGATCTTGGCCACCACTTCGGGGGTGATCGGCTCGATATAGGTGGCATCCGCCAGGCCCGGATCCGTCATGATCGTGGCCGGGTTGGAGTTCACCAGGATGACGCGATAGCCTTCCTCGCGCAGGGCCTTGCAGGCCTGGGCGCCGGAATAATCGAATTCGCAGGCCTGTCCGATGACGATGGGGCCTGCTCCGATGATCATGATGGAGGAGATATCGGTTCTTTTCGGCATGGCGGACCCCGTGTGAGCGTGCAGACCGCGCCCCGTGCGGCACGCGGTAATCTGGATTCGATGGCGAAGCGCAAATTGACGCGGGTTATAGTCAGGCGAGGCCGGGGCGCAAGGGTGAATGCGTCTTTGGTGGGATGGCGGCGGTGTCTGGGGCAGAGCGCGATCCGCCGACCGTCCGGTGGACGGTCGGCCGCGCGATTGGCGCTGCCGCAAGGCAGGGCCAAGGGGCAGGCCGTTTGCGTGTCGCCGGGGCACGGGGAGCGACCGCCCGGCGGGCGAGAAGCGCCCGCCCCCCGCAGGGCGGGCGCTGCCCGTGCTTTTGCGCACGGGCAGGATTGCGGCACTGGTCCGCCCGGGGCGCGCAACGATGGTTGCGCGCCTGGCATCCTGGGTGTTTGGTCTGCCCTGCTCCCGGCGTTCCGGCGCGTTTTCCTGTCGTATCCGCTCTGGCCGCACCGGGGGGCGGGTGCTAGATCGCAGGGCAGCAAGGCAAGGAGACTGACGCGTGATCCTTCTGGAACATGGCCCCGGCGCGCAACCCGTGCTGTTCCGCCGCCCGCGCGACCTGATCCTGGCGCGGACGGCGGACGAACTGCGGCCCGCGCTGGCACGGCTGGATGCGGCGCGGGAAGCCGGGCATTGGGTTGCGGGCTATCTGTCCTATGAGGCAGGTTATGCGCTGGAACCCCGGCTGGCCGCGCTGATGCCAGAGGATCGCGGGCATCCGCTGCTGGCCTTTGGCATCTATGACGCGCCGGAAGCCGCCGATCTGCCTGCGCTGCTGGCCGGGGCAGGGCCTGCGCATCTGGCCCCGTTGCGCCCGATGGTGACGCGCGCCGACTATGGCGCGGCCTTCGCAAAGGTGGCCGATTATATCGCGGCGGGGGATTGCTATCAGATCAACCTCACCTTTCCGCTGGAAACCCGGCTGACCGGCAGCCCCCTAGGCCTTTACGCGGCGTTGCGTGGGGGGCAGCCCGTGGGTTTTGGCGCGCTGCTGGATCTGGGTGAAGGCCCGGATGCAGGCCCGGTGATCGTGTCGCGCTCGCCCGAGCTGTTCTTCTCCACCACTGCGGCGGGGCGGATCGAGGCGCGGCCGATGAAGGGCACCGCGCCGCGCAGCGCCGATCCGGCAGAGGATGCAGCCCTGGCCGAAGAGCTGTATCGCAGTGAAAAGGGCCGCGCCGAGAACCTGATGATCGTCGATCTGCTGCGCAATGATATCTCGCGGCTTGCCCGTGTCGGATCGGTGCGGGTGCCCGAGCTTTTCGCGGTCGAGGCTTTCGCCACATTGCATCAGATGTCGTCGCGTGTGGTCGGGCAGTTGACCGAGGCACCGGCCATGGCGCGGCTGATGCCTGCGCTGTTTCCCTGCGGGTCGATCACCGGGGCGCCGAAGATCCGGGCCATGCAGATCATCCGCGAGGTCGAACCCTTTGCGCGGGGCGTCTATTGCGGGGCGATCGGCTGGATGGCGCCGGATGGCGCCTCGGCGTTCAGCGTGGCGATCCGCACGCTTTCGCTGACGGGCGAGTGGGTGCTGCTGAATGTGGGCGGTGGTGTGGTGCATGATTCGACCGAGGCCAGCGAATGGGAGGAAGCGCATTGGAAAGCGCGCTATGCGGCGATGCTCGTCCGCGGCTGATCGAGACGCTGCTGTGGGATGGGGCGGCCTATCCCCGGCTGCCGGGCCATCTGGCGCGGCTGGCGGCCTCGGCGGCGGGTTTGGGATATGCCTGCGATCTGGCGTCGGTGCGCGCGGCCTTGCCAGCGCCTGCGGGGGCGGCGCGGGTGCGGCTGACGTTGGGGCAGGGCGGGGATGCCGAGGTGACGCAAGGCCCGCTGCCGCCTGCCCGCGCCGAATGGCGGCTGGCCCTGGCGGCGGCGCGGCTGTCATCTGCCGATCCGTGGCTGCAGGTGAAATCCACCCAGCGCGCGCTGTATGACAGCAGCCGCGCCGCCCTGCCGGACGGGGTGGAAGAGCTGGTTTTCCTGAACGAACGCGACGAGGTCTGCGAAGGCACCATCACCAATCTGTTCTTCGACCGGGGGCAGGGGATCTGCACACCGCCGCGCGCCTGCGGGTTGCTGCCGGGGGTTCTGCGGGCCGGGATGATCGCCCAAGGCTGCCGGAAAGAGGTGCTGCCGGCCGAAGATCTGCCCTGCGTGCGGCTGTGGGTCGGCAATGCGCTGCGCGGGCTGATCCCGGCGGTCTGGCGGGGGTAAGGCAAAAATCTTCGAAGATTTTTGCAAATCTTTTCGAAAAGATTTGCCCGGTCGCCGTGCCGCCGCGCGGGGTTGACTCGGGCTTTGCCCCGGTGTGTATCGGCGCATCGGAACAGCCTCGGAAAAGGGGAGCGTGATGCACGCCTATCGCAGCCATAATTGTGCGCAACTGAACAAAAGCCATGTCGGGCAGAATATCCGCCTTGCCGGCTGGGTGCATCGGGTGCGCGATCATGGTGGCGTGCTGTTCATCGACCTGCGCGACCATTACGGCATCACGCAGGTTCTGGCTGACAGCGACAGCCCGGCCTTTGCCGAGATCGAAAAGGTCCGCGCTGAATGGGTGGTCTGCATCGACGGTGTGGTGAAGGGGCGGGATGCCAGCCTGGTGAACCCGAAACTCGCCACCGGCGAGATCGAGGTTTACGCGAAATCCCTGACCGTGCTGGGCGCGGTGGAGGGCGATCTGCCGATGCCGGTGTTCGGCGAGGTGGATTACCCCGAGGAAACCCGGCTGACCTATCGCTTCCTCGACCTGCGGCGCGAAAAGCTGCACAACAACATGATGCTGCGGTCGAATGTGGTGCGCCATCTGCGCAATGCCATGTGGGATCAGGGGTTCAACGAATTCCAGACCCCGATCATCACCGCCTCCAGCCCCGAAGGTGCGCGCGATTTCCTCGTGCCGTCGCGCCTGCATCCGGGCAAGTTCTATGCGCTGCCGCAGGCGCCGCAGCAGTTCAAGCAGCTGATCATGGTGGCGGGCTTTGACCGCTACTTCCAGATCGCGCCCTGCTTCCGCGACGAAGACCCGCGCGCCGACCGTTCGCCCACTGATTTCTATCAGCTCGATGTCGAGATGTCGTTTGTCGAGCAGGAAGACGTTTTCGCCGCCGTGCAGCCGGTGATCCAAGGGTTGTTCGAGAAGTTCCGCCCCGATTGCAAGACCGCGACAGAATGGCCGCGCATCGCCTATCGCGACAGCCTGCTGTGGTATGGGTCGGACAAGCCCGACCTGCGCAACCCGATCAAGATGCAGATCGTGACCGAACATTTCCGGGGTTCCGGCTTTGCCGTCTTTGCCAAGCTCTTGGAGAACGAGGGCACCCAGATCCGCGCGATTCCGGCCCCCACCGGTGGCTCGCGCAAGTTCTGCGACCGGATGAACGCCTTTGCCCAGAAAGAGGGCCTGCCGGGCATGGGCTATATCTTCTGGCGCAAGGCCGAGGACGGCAGCATGGAAGCCGCAGGCCCGCTGGCCAAGAACATCGGGCCGGAGCGGACCGAGGCGGTCCGCCTGCAGCTGGGTCTGGGCGAGGGCGATGCGGCCTTCTTCCTGGGTGGCAAGCCGGAGGCGTTTGAATCCTTCGCGGGCCGGGCGCGCAACGAGATCGGGCGCGAGCTGGGTCTGGCGGAAACCGATACTTTCCGCTTTGCCTGGATCGTCGATTTCCCGATGTTCGAGAAGACGGATGATGGCAAGATCGACTTCAGCCACAACCCCTTCTCGATGCCGCAGGGCGGGATGGAGGCGCTGCAGGGCGATCCGCTGGAGGTTTACGCCTATCAGTATGATCTGGCCTGCAATGGCTATGAGCTGATCTCGGGCGGTATCCGCAACCACAAGCCGGAAATCATGTTCAAGGCCTTTGAACTGGCGGGGTATCCGAACAGCGAAGTTGAAAAGCGGTTCGGCGGCATGGTGAAGGCGTTCAAATATGGCGCCCCCCCGCATGGCGGCTGCGCCATGGGCATCGACCGTGCGGTGATGCTGCTGGCCGATGAGGCGAATATCCGCGAAGTCATCATGTTCCCGATGAACCAGCGCGCCGAAGACCTGCTGATGGGCGCCCCGTCGGAACCGATGAACGAACAGCTGCGTGAGTTGCGGCTGCGCGTGGTGCCGAAAGACGCCTGAGCGACGCGCGGCGCAAATTTCTTCGAAGAAATTTGCCTGTCCCCGGGGTGGGGGCGGGCACCCGAACCGGAGGAAGCGCTTGTGACCGCCCTTTATGCTGCTTCGGTGCCGGTGTTCGACCATTACCTTCTGCAGCTGGCCCGGCTGGTGGATCAGACCGCCGGGCGCGAGCAGGTGTTGCAGGCCCGGCTGGTGCCTGACATGTTCAGTGCGGCGCAGCAGGTGGCCACGGCGGCAGGCTTCGTGCTGCGTGTGGCCTGCCCGCTGGCCGGGCGCGCCGTGCCCGCCGATGCCGATCACGGGATGGACAGGATCGGCCTCGGCCGTCGCATCGTGGCGGTCCGGCAGGGGTTGGCGGCCCTGTCGCCTGCGGATTTCGACGGGGCAGAGACCCGGATCATCCGCCACCGCGCAGGCTTTGCCGAGCTGGAGCAGAGCGGCGCCGATTTCCTGCATCTGTTCGGGATGCCCAATTTCATGTTCCATGCCGCCATGGCCTTTGCCGTGTTGCGCCGCGAAGGGCTGGAGATCGGCAAGGCCGATTTTGACGGGCTGCATGATTACCCGCATGGCTTCCGCTTCTGACATTTGGGCGAAGGCCCGCCTGATGCGCGGGGCCTGAGGGCGCGCGGGGTTACAGGGCGGGGCGCAAGGGCTATATTGTCTCTGTGCCGCCCAGTGGAGCCTTGCATGGCAGATCCCGCAGATATTCTGGCCTTCCGTTTCGGATATGGTCTGCCGCATGGCGGAGGTCAGCCCGAGACGGTGCAGGACAGGCTTGTGCGGCTGGCACAGGCCGATGCCGGGCTGGCCCTGTGGCCTGCTCTGCCAGAGGCCGGGGTTTTTGCCCGGATGGATGCGGCTGTGGCCATGCGCAAGGGCCTGCGGGACAGCCCGAAAGACGAGGATCTGCGCAAAACCTATCAGCAGGCTCTGCGCGGCATCACGCTGGAGGCCGGGCAGATGCAGCGCCATGTTCTTGCCCGCGCGCTGGACTCGCCCGATGGCCTGCGCGAAAGGCTGTGCTGGTTCTGGGCCGATCATTTCACCGCCGTGTCGCGCGGGCGGACGGGCGAGGGCCTGCCCGGCATCATGACCGATCATGCCATTCGTCCGCATGTGACCGGGCGTTTCATCGATATGCTGCGCGCGGCGGCCCTGCATCCCGCGATGCTGTCTTATCTGGATCAGGGCGCCTCGGTCGGGCCGAATTCCCCGGTGGGGCGCAAGGGCGGCGGGCTGAACGAAAACCTGGCGCGTGAACTGATCGAACTGCACACGCTCGGCGTCGGCTCCGGCTATGCGCAGGCCGATGTGCGGCAATTGGCCGAGCTGCTGACAGGGGTGATCTACGCCCCGGGCAAGGGGATGGTGTTTCGCCCGCAGCGGGCCGAGCCGGGGGCGGAACAGGTGCTGGGGCGCAGCTATGACGGGCCGGGGCTGGCGCCGATCCATGCGGTGCTGGACGATCTGGCCCGCAGATCGGAAACCGCCGAGCATCTGGCGCGCAAGCTGGCGGTGCATTTCCTGCAGGATGATCCCGATCCGGCATTGGTCAGGCGTATGGCGCAGGCCTATCTGGCGGAAGATACCGGGTTGATGCCGGTGTATGCCGTGCTGTTGCAAAGCCCGGCGGCGCAGGCCGCGCCGATGCGCAAGGCGCGGCAGCCGGTGGAATTCATCATTGCGGGGCTGCGGGCGCTTGGCGTTCCGGGGGCTGCACTGGTTGAGATGTCGCCCAAGCTGTTCAACCGGGTGATTTCGGCCCCGCTTGCCCTGATGGCGCAGCCCTTTGGGGCGCCGCGTGGCCCGGATGGCTGGCCCGAACCGCTGGCGGATTGGGTGACGCCGCAGGGGCTTGCCGGGCGGATCGCCTGGGCCATGGCGGCGCCGGGGGTTTTGCTGGGCGATGATCTGCCCGATCCGCGCCGCTTTGCGCAGCAGGCGCTGGGGTCTTTGGCCGGGCCTGCGCTGCGGGCGGCGGTGGCCCGATCGGAATCCGTGGCCGAAGGCGTGGGGCTTGTACTGGCCGCGCCCGAATTCAACCGGCGCTGAGCGCGCGAAAGGAGAGGCCATGCTGAACCGGAGGCTGTTTCTGCGCGGGGCTGCTGTGCTGGGCTGTTCTGCGGCCGCGCATCCTTTGCTGACGACGGTGACACTGGCGCAGGGCGCGCGCACTCTGGGCGATCACCGGCTGGTGGTGGTGATCCTGCGCGGCGCGATGGACGGGCTGGATGCGGTGCAGCCGCTGGCCGAGCCGGATTTCGCGCGTTACCGCCCCAATCTGGCGCGTCAGGGTGAGGCTCTGCCGCTGGACAACCGCTTTGCCCTGCATGGCAAGCTGGGCGCGCTGATGCCGCTGTGGCAGGCGGGCGAGCTGGGCTTTGTTCATGCCACCTCCACCCCCTATCGCAACAAGCGCAGCCATTTCGACGGGCAGGATATCCTGGAGGCGGGCACAGGGCTGGACGTGCCGGTGCCCGAGGTGCGCGACGGCTGGCTGAACCGCATGTTGCAGGCGGTGCCGGGGCTGCAGGCCGAAACCGCCTATGCCATCGGGCGCGAGGCGTTGCCGCTGCTGGCAGGCGCCGCCCCCGCGCGCAGCTGGACGCCAGAGGTGCGGTTGCAGCTTTCGGCGCAAAGCCGGTTGCTGCTGGAAAGCGTCTATCACGGCGATCCCTTGTTCCGCGATGCCGCGCAAGAGGCGATGGAACTGGCCGCCGCGCTTGATCTGGACCGCGCGGCGCAGCAGATGAGTGGGGCAGAGCGGGGTGGGATGGCCGCCGCACCCAAGCCCGCCGACAAACCTGCCGCCGCGAAACGCTTTGCCGATGTCGACCAGCTGGCTGGATTTGCGGCGGATCGTTTGCAGGCGGAGGCCCGCATCGCCGCCTTTTCGCTGGCTGGGTGGGATACCCATCGCGGGCAGAAAGGTGTGCTGGGCGGCAATCTGGAAAAGCTGGCGCGGCTGGTGCTGCAGGTGCAGGCGGGGCTTGGCCCTGTCTGGGGCAAGACATTGGTGGTGGCGATGACGGAATTCGGCCGCACCGTGGCCGAGAATGGCACCCAGGGCACCGATCACGGCACGGGCGGGGCCATGCTGCTGGCGGGGGGTGCGCTGCGTGGCGGCCAGATCTATGGCCGCTGGCCGGGGCTGGCCGAGGCCGATCTGTATGACCGGCGCGACCTGATGCCCACATCCGATGTGCGCAGCTGGGCGGCCTGGGCGATGCGCGGGCTCTATGGTCTGGATCGCGCGGTGCTGGAAGGCGCGGTGTTTCCGGGGCTGGATATGGGGGATGACCCGCGCATCCTGTTGTAACACGCCCCATTGCGCCGGGCGGTGGTGCCGCCTAACCTTTGGCCTGACCAGCAGGAGACAGGCATGGCGCAGAATGAGATCGGGCCGGAAGTCACGGATTTTGCAACGCCCGACCATCCGGCGGGCATTGTGCTGGAAGGCCGCCACATCCTGCTTGAACCGCTTGTGGCCGATGCCCATGCCGCCGATCTGTACCGCGCCTTTGCCGGGGATGACGCGCTGTGGGATTACATGCCCTATGGCCCGTTTCACGGCGCCCCGGCCTATCACCGCTGGGTGAAAGAGCGGGAGGGCAGCCGCGATCCGGTGTTCTTTGCGCTGCGCGATCTGGCCAGTGGCCATTGTGGCGGCGTGGCCTCTTTCCTGCGGATAGATCCGGCCAATGGCGTGATCGAGGTGGGGCATATCTGCCTTTCCCCGGAGTTGCAGAAGACCCCTGCCGCAACCGAGGCCATGGCGCTGATGATGGGCTGGGCCTTTGCCGCGGGCTATCGCCGGTATGAATGGAAGTGCAATGCGCTGAACCTGCCATCGCGGCGGGCGGCCCAAAGGCTCGGCTTCAGTTTCGAAGGGGTGTTTCGCCAGCACATGATCCAGAAAGGCCGCAACCGTGACAGCGCGTGGTTTTCGGTGATCGACAGCGAATGGCCGGGCCTGCACGAGGCCTTCCGGGCCTGGCTTGCCCCGTCGAATTTCGATGCGCAGGGGATGCAGCGCGAAAGGCTGGCGGATCTGACCGGCCTGGTGCGGGCAGGCAGCGATCCCGCGCTGTGAGCGGGGGCTTGGGCGCGGTTCGGATGGGGGCAAAGACCTGGTGGCCGATGCCCGGCGCAGGGGCCGCCGCCAGACCAAGAAAGGATCATGTCATGCGGTTTCTTCCGGTTCTGTGCCTGCTGATGGCGGTGCCGCTTGTGGCGCAGGCGGATGTGGGGATCACCACGCAGGCCTATCAGTGTGACCGGGGCGCCCGGCTGCAGGCCAGCTATCTGAATGTGGAGGCGCGCAGCTTTGCCGTTCTGGCCTTTGAAGGGCGGCAACTGGTGTTTGAAACGGCTGCCAGCGGATCGGGTGCGCGCTATGTCAGCACGGATCCGGCGCAGCCCTTCGTCTGGTGGACCAAGGGGGATGAGGCGATGCTGCTGCATGGCAGCGGCGATGACGAGATGATGGTTTACGGCGCCTGCACCCCCGGCTGAGGCGGCACGACGCCATCCCCCATGGCAGACAGGCGGCTGGCAATCATCTGCCGCAACCGGGCCATACCCCGCCCCCGCGCCGCCAGATCTGCCGCGGCAGAGGCCAGGGTGGGATCTTCGGTGCTGCGGGCCAGACCCAGCACAAATTCCGCCACAAACCGGCCATCCCGCTGGTCCAGCATCCGGGCGGCCTGCCGCAGATCATCTTGCAGGGCCAGCGGATCAGCTGGCGGCGGCCGGGCGGTTTTGCCCATTGCAGGCAAAGCGGCGCCCCCCTTCCACAGGGCGCGCTCAGCATCGCCAGACCCGGCAGCGGCTTGTGCAGAAAGGCATCCGCCCCGGCCGGCAGGCCGTCATGGCCCATCCCGCTCATGCCGATGATGGGGGGATGGCCGGGGCGGGCCGCCAGATCGGCCATCAGATCTTCACCCCGCCCATCCGGCAGGCCCAGGTCGATCAGCACCACATCCGGCCGGTATCGGCGCAGATGCACCCGCGCCGCTGCCAGCCCGTCTGCCCGCCGCAACCGGGCGCCGCTGCGCTGGCACATCAGGCGCAACACCTCGCAGGTGAGGCGGCTGTCTTCGACGGCAAGCAGGGTCAGCCCCTGCAGCGGCAGATCCGTGCCGCGCAGGGCGGGCGGCGAAAAGGCAGGCACTGACAGCGGCATGGCATTTCCTTTCGGCAGGCTCTGGCATCCGATCACAAAGGCCCTAAAATCGGGTAAACCGCTGTCTGCGACCAGCCGTCGCTTGCACCATGCCGCGCCGCGCCGCATAAGCCGGGCAGGGGCATGGCCCGCCCCACAGACCGCAATGCGAGAGGAGAGCGCAGCAATGATCGGACGCCTGAACCATGTGGCAATCGCCGTCCCCGACCTGGACGGCCGCCGCCGACCAATATCGCCACGCGCTGGGCGCCAGAGGTGAACCGCGCCCACGCACGAACCCGCCCATGGGGTGACCGTGGTGTTCATCGACCTGCCGAATACCAAGGTGGAGCTGCTGTATCCGCTGGGGGAAAACTCGCCCATCACGGGGTTTCTGGAAAAGAACCCGGCCGGCGGCATCCATCACATCTGCTATGAGGTGGAAGATATCCTGGCCGCCCGTGACCACCTGAGCAGCTACCGGGAGCCCGCGTGCTGGGCTCGATGGCAACCCCAAGATCGGGGCGCATGGCAAGCCAGTGCTGTTCCTGCATCCCAAGGATTTCAACGGCTGCCTTGTTGAACTGGAGCAAGTCTGACCAATGACCATTACCGCCGCCCTGATCCTGTTTGCCGTGACCTGGTTCATGGTGTTCTTCATCGTGCTGCCGATCCGGTTCAGTTCGCAGCAGGATGCGGGCGTCGTGGTGCCCGGCACCCCGAAATCCGCACCTTCCGATTACCGGGTGGGCCGCAAGGCCTGGATCACGACCGGGGTGACCTTCGTGATCTGGGTCGGCCTGGTGGCCTTCATCACCAGCGGCGTGCTGACGGTGCGCGACATTGATTTCATGGGCAGAATGGGGCCCCCCTCGGCGGTAGAGGCGGAGTGAGCAAGAGGGCCGGGCCGGTGGGTCCGGCTTTTTGGTTTGGGGGTGCACTAGCAGTTCGGATCACAGGACGGCCCGATTTCCCGGCTGCTGCCATGCTGCGGGTCGCCGCAGGGGCCACCACCCGCCAAGCCTTCACCGCTGCGGGTATCGACCCCGACGCGGCTCTTGTGGGCATGCCCGCAGCCGCGTTCGCCGAATAATTCCCGAAGTGAAGGTCGGAACAACTGTCGCGCTTTCGGGCGCGGCTTTTTTCGTAGTGATAGCCGAAGCAAGGTCTTGATTGCGTCGGGTTGGTTCCCACATGATGTTGTATAACGCAATCGTGACGGGGTTCGCACATGGAAGGCTTCTACGCTGTCTATTACACGGGCGTCGCGGGCTTCGGCCACGCCGTTCTAGTTATCAAAGATGGTATCGTTACTGGCGCTGATGGGACCGGCGGCGTTTACGACGGCAAATTCTCTGTCGGTGGCTCCGGCGGAATTTCTATTGAAGTAACGTTGACCGTGCCTGCAGGAACAACCCTCGTTACGGGCCAAACTTTGCCGTCGCCCTACAGCCAAACAATCAAAGCCGATTTGGCGGAAAACTTCGCTAACGGCCAGCCCGTGCCAGTTCAAACACCGCTCGGCCCAGTCAATGCAATTTTTAAGAAGCTTCGGAACCTGCAATGAGCGGGGGCGAATGGCTTGCGGTCGCAACCGCATTGGCCGCAGTCGTCGGACCAGTCGTCGCGGTATGGATCACCCGCATGTCGGATGATCGGAAGGAAATCCAAGGGCGACGCATGGACATTTTCCGAACGTTGATGCGAACCCGGAAAATGCCTGTTCACTTCGACCATGTTGAAGCGTTGAACCTAATCGAAATCGAGTTTGCGAATGACGAATCGGTCATTCGTGCATGGAAAGAGTATCTAAAGAATCTTAGCGAACCGTTCCCGTCAAATGCCGAAGAAGCTGTCCAGTCGAACTTCCTAAAGAAGCGGGAAACGATGCTGACAAAGCTTATTTCAGAAATCGCTAAGGTTCTGAAATTCAAAGTTGAACAGATGGATATTTTTGAAGGCAACTATATCCCTCAGGGCTGGCATGACGACGATTGGGAACAGAAGCTTGCGCGAAAGGGTCTGATTGACGTGCTAAGCGGTCGTCGGCCTATCGTAATTCAACCCTATGCACCTTCGCAGGGAACGGGGCCGTATCCACCGCCGCCGCAGATCGAAAAACAGCCAGAATGATCTTGGGGTGGTCACGTTCGCGTGATCATTTCCAGCCTGTCGCAGCGCCCGAAGGGCCGCTTTCTAGGGTCATTTTGTCATGGGTAGATTGTGGGTAGAGATGTTCCACCTTGCGAATTATTGAGTGAAGTCAACAATTTATATGGATGTATTGGCAGCCCGTAGGGGAGTCGAACCCCTCTTCCCAGGTTGAAAACCTGGTGTCCTAACCGATAGACGAACGGGCCGCGGTTGGTGGGGGCCTTCTATGTCGGCCCGATGACGCGCGCAAGAGAAAAAATGCAGTACCCCTGAAAAACGTTTGGCGTCAGGCGCTTGCCGCATCCTCCAGCCGCAGCTGCACCTTGCTGCGCCCGCCATAGCTGTTGATCTCCAGCCGCCCGGCCAGATGGAAGCGCTGATGGCCGGGGTTTTCCAGCGCGGGGCCCAGCGGGCCGTCGAAGGCGCCAAAGCAGATCGCCTCCAGCTTGGCGCCCATCCCGTCACCAAAGCTCAGCCGCAGATGCGATTCCCCGATGCGGCGGCCCTGCACCGCGCAATCGGCAAAGGCAAAGCGCGGCGCGGGCGAGGCGGCGCCATAGGGGCCCGCCTCTTCCAGCTGTTCCACCAGCGCCATGGTGGCGCCTGCCGGGGCCAGCAAGCCGTCCAGCCGCAGATCGGCGGCGCCGCCGCTGCCCGCGCCCTGCCGCGCCAGCAGTTCGGCCAGCCGCGCCATCGCCGGTTCCAGCTGGTCCCGCGCCACGGTCAGGCCCGCCGCCATCTTGTGCCCGCCGCCCTTCAGCAGCAGCCCTTCGGCCGCCACCCGCTGCACCGCCGCCCCCAGATCCACCCCCGTCACCGACCGGGCCGACCCCTTGCCGATGCCACCTTCCAGCCCGATCACCACGGCGGGGCGGCCGGTCGCCTCTTTCAGCCGCGCCGCCACGATGCCCACCACGCCGGGGTGCCAGCCGTCGCCCGCCGCCCAGACCAGCGGCCCATCCAGCCCCCGCGCCTCGGCCTGCGCCAAAGCGGCGGCACGCACGGCGGCCTCGATGTCGCGCCGTTCGGTGTTCAGCTGGTCCAGCCGCTGGGCCAGGGCCGCAGCCTCTGATTCATCGGCGGTGGCCAGAAGGCGGGCGCCCAGATCGGCCTGACCGATGCGCCCCCCGGCATTGACCCGCGGCCCCAGCAGGAAGCCCAGGGCATAGGGCGTCGGCGCCGTATCCATCCGCGCCACATCGGCCAGGGCGCGCAGCCCCACCCGCTCGCGCCGCGCCATCACTTTCAGCCCCTGCCGCACGAAGGCACGGTTCACGCCCAGCAATGGCGCCACATCGGCCACGGTGGCCAGCGCCACCAGATCCAGCAGCGCCATCAGATCCGGCCCCTGCACGCCGTCCAGCCGCAGCCGCCGGTTGGCCTCCACCAGCATCAGGAACACTACCGATGCGGCGCAAAGATGGGCCAGGCTGCCGTCCTCGTCCTGCCGGTTGGGGTTCACCACGGCCAGCGCCGGGGGCAGGGTTTCGCTGCCCAGATGGTGATCCAGCACCACCACATCGCAGCCCTTCGCGGCTGCGATCGGCTCATGGCTCAGCGTGCCGCAATCGACGCAGATGATCAGATCATGCGCCGCCGCCAGCGCCTGCATGGCGGGCACATTGGGGCCATAGCCCTCGTCGATGCGGTCGGGGATATAGAGCGTCGCCTGCCGCCCCATGGCCCGCAGCCAGACCAGCAGCAGCGCGGCAGAAGATCCGCCATCCACATCGTAATCGGCAAAGACTGCGATCCGCTCGCCGCTTTTGGCCGCTTTCAGGAACCGATCCGCCGCAGGCCCCATGTCGCGCAGCACCATCGGATCGGGCAGCAGGTCGCGCAGGGCAGGGGCCAGATAGCCCGCCGCATCCTCTGGCCGCACCCCCCGCGCCACCAGCACCTGTGCCAGCGGTAGCGGCAGCCGCGTCGCCTGCACCATGGCTTCGGCCATCCGCGCCGCCTCCGGCTCCGGGCCCACCCAGCGCCGCCCGGTCAGCGACGCCTCGACATTCAGAAATGCGCGTTCTTTCATGCCCCATCCCTGCCGCGCCGGGGCGCGCAGCACAAGGGTCCGCACAAGGCTTTCCCCTTCCCGTTGTCAAAATATCCTCAGGGGGTGAATGGCCGCAGGCCAGAGGGGGCGCGAGCGCCCCCTGCCGTCGCCGCTTACCAATGGCCGGTGTTCGGCATCGACAGCCAAGGCTCTGCCGGGGGCAGCGCCGCACCCTTCTGCAGCAGTTCCACCGATACATTGTCAGGCGAGCGGACAAAGGCCATGTGACCGTCGCGCGGCGGGCGGTTGATGGTCACGCCATTGTCTTGCAGGAATGTGCAGGTGGCATAGATATCATCCACCGCATAGGCCAGATGGCCGAAATGGCGGCTGTCCGAAGGCAGACCCTCGTCGCCATCCCAGTTCCAGGTCAGTTCGACCGGGCAATCCGGTTGACCGGGGGGCGCCATGAAGACCAGGCTGAACCGGCCCCCTTCGTTGTCGATACGCCGGGTTTCTTCCAGCCCCAGCAGGCGCCAGAAGGCCATGGATTTTTCCAGATCCAGCACGCGGACCATGGTGTGCAGATAGCGGATGCTCATTGCGCGTCTCCTTTTGCTGCGCTGAACATAGGCATCCGGGCGACAAAGGCGAGGGGCAGGCTGCTGCGCCGCTCAGAAAACCGTCACGATACCCAGGCCGATTTCCAGGCTGCGCGTGTCGAAGCGGCTGATGTTCGACAGCGATCTTTCGCTGCTGATCGACAGGCTTGGGGCATAGCCCATCACGCCCAGGGATTCGAAGGTCATGTCCAGCGACAGGCCGAACCTGTCATCCTCGCGCCCGTCCACCACGGTGATCGGGCCAAGCCGGTAATCGGGATAATCCCGCACCCCCACGAAGGCCGAGGCGCCAAGCCGCACCGGGCCAAGGCTGCGGGCGGCGTCAAAGCTGATTTCGGCGGTGGCGCTGCGATAGGTGTTGTTCACAAATCCCGCCTGCACGTCACGCAGCGCCAGCGACCAGCCAAGACGGCCCAGATCGGCCAGGGCCTGACTGCCCGACAGGCTGAACTGCAGCGCCGTGGTCATGCCATCGTCGCGCCATTGCCGTTCCTGGCTGATCCCGGCGGCAAGCCCTGCTGCCGGGGCACCAAAGGGCAGCCGCGCGGCAAGCCGCAGATGCGGCCCGGCCACTTCGCCCGAATCCCAGCTTTGCCCCGCTGCGGCTGACAGGTTCAGCGGGCGGTCGCCAAAGCGCAGGGCACGGGTCACCCCGGCTTCGGCCATCGTGGAATTCAGCGCCGCGCCCGAGCCGACGCCGGTTTCGGCCTTGGTCTTGTCGGTCAGGCTGTAAAACGCGCCATAAAGCCGGGCGTCGAAACTGGTCTGGCCGCCAGCATCGGGCGGCAGGCGCCATTGCAGCCGCAGGTCGGCCACACTGCGCAGGCCCTCCAGCGCCAGGGCCATGCCGGTTTGCTCGCCCAGATAATATTCGTCGACCATCAGCGCGCCGGAGCCAGCACCGCCATTCAGATTGTCAGAGGGGGTGACAGACAGCCGCAATTGTGCCGACAGCGGGTTCTGCTGCCGCAACCGGCCGAAATCCTGCAAGGTTGCCGTGCGCTCTGCAGGCCCCGGCGCCAGATCGGCGGCGCGGCGCAGCCAGAATTGCGCGCGGGTCAGTTCGTCGGCGCGAAAGGCGGCGGCGGCGGTGTGGCGGGCAATTTCATAGCGCAGGGCATCGGGTTCCTGCCGCGCCGCCGCCCAGGCCCTTGCCCCCCAGCGCCGCCCCTCGACAGGGCGGCCAAGCGCGGTATGGGTGGCCGACAGCAGCAGCGGCAGCCGTGGGTCATCGACGCCCGCTTCGTGCAGCCGGAACGCCACGGCATGGGCCAGCGTCACATTGCCACCCAGATAGGCCCGCTGTGCCAGTTCGATGGCCGCATCGGGTGTCAGATCCAGGCTTTCAGCCGCAAGCGGCCCTGCCGACAGCAGGGCCGCCAACAGGGCCGCCCGCAGGCCGCGCATCACCGGTTGTCGCAGATGGGGGAATCGCCCTGGGTGCCGCAGCGGGGCAGGTTGAAGATGCCGATCTCGGTTTCGGAATCCTGCCCCAGCGGGTTGATCACGATGGCACCCGCCACATCGGTGGCGCCATTGCCGCCAAACAGACCACCGACATTGCCGACCTCTGATCCGGCCTGCGGCGATCCGGTGCCGATTTCCACCGTGCCAAGGAAGGTGCCGTCTTCGGTGATTTCCATTTCCGGAAAGGCGATGGCAGGCAGCTTGTCTGCGTCATCAATTTCACCATCTTCATTGAAGTCGATGGCATTGCCCTTGCTGTCCAGCAGCCAGCGGTTGTCGACACCACCTTCGACAAGGCTGTTGGCGAAATTGGCCGTCATCACCATATCGCCCTCGACGCGATAGGTGGAATTCGCGCTCAGGCCGGACGGCAGGGCTGGGTTCGTGGCGTTGCCGGTGGCAAAGATGCCCGCATAGGTGCCCGCATAGCTGAACTGCCCGGCGTCACCGCCGCCCGATACGTCAGGCGCCTTGTAGACATCCAGCCGGGTATAGTTCGCCCCGCCAAAGTTGCGGTTGAACTGCGAACCGTCAGACACGCCGACAACCTGCAGGTTCTTGCGCGCATTCTGCGAGACCAGCGCCAGATAGGACCGCTGCAAACCGTTTTCCTGGTAACGGTAGGCTTCGTAATCGCCCACATCCAGCGCTGCGGCACGCAGGAAGGTCACTTCCTGGCCAGAACCCACAAGACCATCCATATCCACCGTCAGCTTGCCGCCATCGGCCGGGGAATAGGTCACGGCGCGCAGGTCTTTGGCGATTTCTGCCGGAACATCGCCATCATCACCATCACCGCCGCCGTCATCTTCGACCCACGGATTGCCACCACAAGCCGAAACCAGCAGCATCGCTGCCAGAGCCCATCTGATCTTCATCGGAACTGCCCGTTTGTCGTTTTTGTTTGGGCAGAGTTTCGGCCCAGTTGGCGCGCAAGTCAATCGCGCCCCAATCGCGGCCCGGTGATTTGCCCCGCGCGTGGCGGTGCTGCCGCGATCAGCGGCGGCGCAGCCACTCGCCCAGTTCGCAGCGTGGCCCGTCTGCGCGCAGAAGGCTGGTGCCGATGCGCTGCCAGTCATCGCCCGAAAATTCCGGAAAGAACACATCGGCATCCGGCACATCCAGGGCCACTTCGGTGACCAGCAGCCGGTGGGCCAGCGGCAGCAGCGCCGCATAGATCCGCGCGCCGCCGATGCCATAGATGCGCCGATGGCCCTGCCGCTCGGCCTCGACCAATGCGGCATCCAGGCTGGGCTGGACGTTCTCTTCCGCGATGGGGCGCGATGAAACGATCAGATTGAGCCGCCCCTTCAGCGGTTTCACCGGCAGGCTGTCCCAGGTGTTGCGGCCCATGATGATGGCCGCGCCCGAGGTTTCGCGCTGAAAGAACTTCAGGTCTTCGGGCGCGTGCCAGGGAATGGTATTGCCCCGGCCAATGGCGCCGTTGCGCGCGCGGGCGACGATCAGGGTAATCATGCCTTACACCGCCACCGGCGCCGAAATTGCGGGATCGGGATCATAGCCCGTGATCTCGAAATCCTCGAACCGGAAATCGAAGATCGAGGGAACCTGCCGGGTGATGCGCAGCTGCGGCAGCGGCTTGGGCGCGCGCGACAGCTGCAGCGCAACCTGATCCATATGGTTGGAATAGATATGGGCATCGCCCAGCGTATGCACGAAATCGCCAGGCTCCAGCCCGGTCACATGCGCCAGCATGTGCTGCAGCAGCGCGTAGGATGCGATGTTGAACGGCACGCCCAGAAACATGTCGGCCGACCGCTGATAAAGCTGCAGATGCAGCCGCCCGTTCAGAACCCTGACCTGCCACATGGTATGGCAGGGCGGCAGCGCCATCTGCCCGATCTCGCCGGGGTTCCAGGCCGAAACGATCAGGCGGCGGCTGTCGGGGTTGGCTTTGATATTGGCCACCAGCTCGGCGATCTGATCGACACCGCGGCGGTGATACATCCCGCCCTCTGCCGGTTCCAGCGCCGGAAAGTCGCGCCATTGCGCGCCATAGACCGGGCCGAGATCGCCGTTTTCATCGGCCCATTCATCCCAGATCGTCACCTTGTTCTGGCGCAGATAGCCGATATTCGTCTCGCCCGACAGGAACCACAGCAATTCATGGATGATCGACCGCAGATGCAGCTTCTTGGTGGTAACCAGCGGAAAGCCATCGGCCAGCGGATAGCGGCTCTGCATCCCGAAATAAGCGATGGTGCCGGTGCCGGTGCGATCGGTCGAAGGTTCGCCCTGCGTCAGGATGGTTCTCAATGCCTCGTGATATTGCTGCATCAGAGCCTCCTTGGCTTTGTCCGGGGCGGGCCGCCCTGCGAGTCAGGGACCGTCCGGCGCTGATTATCCTCTCTGTGCCGCGCTGCCAACAAGCGATGGCTTGCGCAATGTCGCCAGAAACGCCTTTGCCGCCACCGAAAGCCGTTTGCCTGCCGGATAGGCCACATGCCAGTGCCGGGGCAGGGGAAAGCCCTGCACATCCAGCAACAGCAGCGCACCATGCCGCAACTCCATCTCCAATGTGCTGCGCGACAGGACGGCCAGCCCCAGCCCGGCCATGACGCCCTGCTTGATCGCCTCGTTCGAGCCCAGTTCCATGCGCGCCGTCACATTCAGGCCGCGTTCGGCAAAGAACCTTTCTGTCGCAATCCGCGTGCCTGATCCCTGTTCGCGCATCAGGAAGGGCAGCGCCGCAACCCGCGCCGCCGCGATCTGTGGCTCAGATGCCAGTGCGTGGCCCGGCGCGGCAACGAGGACCAGGGGGTTTTCGGCGTAAACCTCTGTGACCGCATCCAGCCCCTCGGGCGGGGTGCCAAGGATGTAAAGGTCATCGGCGTTGCGGGCAAAGCGTTCCAGCAGTTCCTGACGGTTGCCAACCGTCAGCTCCACCTCGATTCCCGGATGCGCAGCCGTGAAGGCGCCGATCCGGGCGGGCACCGTGTATTCGGCTGTGGAAACCGCAGCGACCCGCAGCTTGCCCCGCGCCAGCCCGCCCAGATCGGCCAGCCGCATCTCCATCCGGGCGATCTCGGCCAGCACCTCGGCTGCGGCATCCCGCACGGCAGCCCCGGCATCTGTCAGATAGAGCCTGCGCCCCAGCCGTTCGATCAGCGCCGTGCCAACCTGATCTTCCAGCTGCTTTACCTGTGCGAAAACAGCGGGTTGTGTTAGGTTCAGGGTTTCGGCCGCACGGGTATAGGACAGGCTGCGCGCCACTTCGTCAAAGATCTGCATCTGCCGCAAGCTGTATTTCATGAATAGATCATAGGTTATTCACTCTCTAAAAACTAACAATTTTTCTGTATTCATCTCGCGGGCTAACCTCTGTCCATTCCCGGTCCGTCCGGGGCCAACGCCGCGCCGGGGAGGAGACCAAGGCATGAACGCAGAGCCCAAGAAAAGATACGATGCGGGTGTGAAAGACTATCGCTCCACCTATTGGGAGCCCGATTATGCGGTGAAGGACACAGATATTCTGGCGGTGTTCAAGGTCATCCCGCAGGCGGGCGTCCCGCGCGAAGAGGCCGCCGCCGCCGTAGCCGCCGAAAGTTCCACCGGCACCTGGACGACGGTATGGACCGACCTGCTGACCGATCTCGATCACTACAAGGGCCGCGCCTACCGGATCGAGGATGTGCCGGGCCATGACGATGCCTTCTACGCCTTCATCGCCTATCCGGCCGATCTGTTCGAGGAAGGCTCGGTCGTCAATGTCTTCACCTCGCTGGTGGGCAACGTGTTCGGCTTCAAGGCCGTGCGGTCACTGCGGCTGGAGGATGTGCGCTTCCCGATCTGGTTCGTGAAAACCTGCTTCGGCCCGCCGCATGGCATCCATGTCGAGCGCGACAAGATGGATAAATACGGCCGTCCGCTGCTGGGCTGCACCATCAAGCCCAAGCTGGGCCTTTCGGCCAAGAATTATGGCCGCGCCGTTTATGAATGTCTGCGCGGCGGGCTGGATTTCACCAAGGACGACGAGAATGTGAACTCGCAGCCCTTCATGCGCTGGCGCGACCGGTTCGATTTCTGCCAGGAGGCCATCGTCAAATCCGAGGCCGAGACGGGCGAGCGCAAGGGCCACTACATGAACGTCACCGCGCCCACCATCGAAGAGATGTTCAAGCGCGCCGAATATGCCAAGGAGCTGAAAACCCCGATCATCATGTCGGATTACATCACGCTCGGCTGGGCCGCGCATAACTCGCTGTCGAAATGGTGCCGTGACAATGGCATGTTGCTGCATGTTCACCGCGCCATGCATGCCGTGATCGACCGCAACCCCAATCACGGCATTAACTTCCGCGTGCTGGCCAAACTCCTGCGGCTGCTGGGCGGCGATCATCTTCATTCCGGTACGGTGGTGGGCAAGCTGGAAGGCGACCGCGCGGCGACTCTGGGCTGGATCGACCTCATGCGCGACAGGTTCGTCAAGGAAGACCGCGCCCGCGGCATCTTCTTCGATCAGGACTGGGGCTCGATGCCGGGCGTCTTTCCGGTGGCTTCGGGCGGGATCCATGTCTGGCACATGCCGGCGCTGGTGGCGATCTTCGGAAATGACTCGGTGCTGCAGTTCGGCGGCGGCACCCTGGGCCACCCCTGGGGCAATGCCGCAGGCGCCGCCGCCAACCGCGTGGCGCTGGAGGCCTGCGTGCAGGCCCGCAACGAAGGCCGCCAGATCGAACGCGAGGGTAAGGATATCCTGATGAAGGCTGCCCGCCACAGCCCCGAACTGAAGATCGCCATGGAAACCTGGAAAGAGATCAAGTTCGAATTCGATACCGTCGACAAGCTCGATCTGCAGCACCGCTGATCCCCTTCATCTTGGTCCAAATATCCCGGGGGTGCGGGGGCAGCGCCCCCGCCCGGGTCCGCCACAAGGAACACCGCCATGAACACCGTCCAGGACTATCACTCGCGCCTGTCCGATCCCGCCAGCCGCAAGATGGGCACCTTTTCCTATCTGCCGCCGATGACCCCCGAAGACATCCGCGCGCAGGTCGCATGGATCGTGAAAAACGGCTGGAACCCCGGCATCGAACATACCGAGCCGCAGTTCGCCGGGTCGAACTACTGGTACATGTGGAAGCTGCCGATGTTCGGCGAAACCGATGTCGATGCCATCATGGCCGAGCTTGAGGCCTGCCATGCCGCCAATCCGGGCAATCATGTGCGCCTTCTGGGCTACAACAACTTCACCCAGTCTCAGGGGGCCAACATGGTCGTCTTCCGGGGCGCACCGGTCTGAGAAGGGGGGAAGGCGGCCCGCCGTCCTCTCTCCGGCGGGCCGCGATTGCGGTCAGGGGGCACCGATGAAAGACATGATGGATCAGCACCGCATCGCGGCAGAGCCCTGGTATCGCCCGGTGGGCGACGAGGTGGGACTGTTTTCTGCGGCCTATGCGGCGCGGATGCCGGTGATGCTGAAAGGCCCCACCGGCTGCGGCAAGACGCGCTTTGTGGAACATATGGCCTGGCGGCTGGGCCGCCCGCTGGTGACCGTGGCCTGCAACGAGGATATGACCGCCTCGGATCTGGTCGGGCGCTTCCTGCTTGATGCCACGGGCACCCGCTGGCAGGACGGGCCGCTGGCCTTTGCCGCCCGCCACGGCGCCATCTGCTATCTGGACGAGGTGGTGGAGGCGCGTCAGGACACCACGGTGGCCATCCACCCGCTGACGGACAACCGCCGGGTTCTGCCGCTGGAAAAGAAGGGCGAGCTGCTGAGGGCGCATCCCGATTTCAGCCTCGTCATCAGCTATAACCCCGGCTACCAGTCCCTGATGAAGGATCTGAAGCAATCCACCAAACAGCGCTTCGGCGCGCTGGATTTCACCTGGCCCGCGCCCGAGGTAGAAACCGAAATCGTCGCCCATGAAACCGGGGTGGATCTGGCGACGGCGGCCAAGCTGGTGCAGATCGCAGGCCGGGCGCGCAACCTCAAGGGCCACGGGCTGGACGAGGGAATTTCAACCCGGATGCTGATCCATGCGGGCGGCCTGATCGCCCAGGGCGTGGCGCCGGGGCCTGCCTGCACCATGGCGCTGGTGCGCCCGATTACCGATGACCCGGATATGCGGGATGCACTTGATGCCGCTGTCCAGACCTTTTTCTGACCCCGCTGCCGATCCGGCGGCGCTGCCGCCCGATCATCTGGCCCCCGATCATGTAACGCTGGCCGCCGATCTGCCGCCTGCCGTTCTGGCCGCGCTGCGGGCGGCCCTGCCCGAGGCGCGGCGGCGGCTTTCGCCGCGCGGGCTCGATACCTGGCTGCGCGGCCTGTCGGCCCTGCATCAACTGGGCCGCGGCGATGCCGTGGCGCTGGGCTGGATCTCTGCGGCGCCGCAGGTGGCGCGCGATCTGGGCGAGGATATCCTGCCCGATCTGGCGCAGGCCTGTGCCGGTTTCGCCTCGCGCACCTCGGGCGCGGTGATCGCCCGTATTCTGGACACCGCCCCGCTGGCGGCGCGCAGGCTGGGCGATCCGGCACTGTTCCGCGCCTGGCTGGCCTTTCTGTCGCATCTGCTGGGCCGTGCCCCACGCGCCCTGCGCCCGATGCTGGATCATCTGACCGAACTGCTGGATGTGCTGACCCTGGGCGGCCTGCGGCGCTGGGCCGACTGGGGCGCCGATGCCCATCGCACCGATTACCCGGAACTGGACCGCTATTTCGCGCTGGCCTCCGACGATTCCCGCGCCGTGCTGCAGCGCGAACGCAAGGGGGTGCTGTTCGTCGATGTGCAGCGGCGGCTGGGCATGTATCTGCGCGCGCTCTGGGGGCGGGATTTCGCGATGCAGCCCACGGCGGGCGATTTCGAATCCCGCGCCGGTCTGCGCCCGTTCTTCGAAGCCCATGCCCTGCATCTGCCCGATGCGCTGGACGACTGGCAGGGCCTGCCCGCGCTCGATCTCTACCGCGCCCAGGTGGCACATCTGGCGGCGCATCTGACGGTACTCCGTGCCCCGTTTCAGGCCGAGGGGCTGAATGCACTGCAGATGGCCTGCATCGGCCTGATCGAGGATGCCCGGGCCGAGGCCTTGGCCATCGCCCGCTTTCCGCGCCTGCGCGATCTCTGGGCGCGGTTCCATGGTGCCACTGCAGGCGGCATGGCCGGGCAGTTCGACCGCATCGCCCGGGCGCTGCTGCTGCCCGACAGGCCCGCCGAAGATGCGGTCTGCGCCTGGCTTCTGCCCCGCTTTGCCGCGCTGGACATGGGCATCCCCGCCGCCGTGCAGGCACTGGGGCTGGAGCTGGCGCAACGCCTGCAAGGCCAGCCGTTTTCGGCGCATGGTGACCGCCCCTCTTGCCCCTATCGCTGCGACAACCGCCTGCTGTGGGATTATGAAGAGCTGGCGTTCGGCAGCGCCCCGCCGCCGGACCAACTGCGCCGCTACGTCTCCGTTTCGGAAATGGTGAACGAGGTAGAGGTGGAAACGGCGGGCGAGGATGCGCAGGAAATCTGGGTGCAGTCTGCGGAATTCTTTGATGACGACGGCCGCAGCTTCAATGCCCGCGAGGGGCGCGAACCGCTGGCGCCGCCGGTGCTTTATGACGAATTTGACCATACGATCCAGAGGATGCGCCCGGCCTGGGCCACGGTGCTGGATCGCCGCCCCCGGCTGGGCGATCCGGCGCTGGCCGACCGCATCCTGCAGGACAACCGCCGCACCACCGACCGGCTGCGCCATCTGCTGGATGCCATGCGCCCGCAGGGCACCCAGCGCATTCGCAGGCTGGAGGACGGCGACGATCTGGATCTGAACGCCGCCATTGCCGCCGCCATCGACCTGCGCATGGGGCGCCAGCCTGACCCAAGGGTGATGATGCGCCACCTGCGCCGCCAGCGCGATACGGCGGTGCTGGTGCTGCTGGACCTGTCGGAATCCACCAATGACCCCGCACCGAACGGCCAGACGGTGCTGGAGCTGACCCGCGCCGCCACCCTGCTGTTGGCCGAGGCGATCCACCGGGTGGGCGACCGTTTCGCGCTGCATGGCTTCTGTTCCGATGGCCGGGCGCAGGTGTTCTACAGCCGGTTCAAGGATTTCGATCAGCCCTGGGCCGATCTGGCCAAGGCGCGGCTGATGGGCGCCGAGGGGCGGCTGTCCACCCGGATGG
Source organism: Gemmobacter sp. (assembly GCA_034519525.1). Classification (GTDB taxonomy): domain Bacteria; phylum Pseudomonadota; class Alphaproteobacteria; order Rhodobacterales; family Rhodobacteraceae; genus Gemmobacter. Next base: position 225,354 of record JAXHOJ010000061.1, read on the forward strand.
GGGCGGCGATCCGCCATGCCAGCGCGCATCTGGGGCGGCTGCGCGCGGCGCGCAAGCTGATGATCGTGCTGACGGATGGTGAACCCGCCGATATCGACATCCGCGATCCGTTCTATCTGCGCCACGACACGCGCGAAGCTGTGGCGGCGGCGGTGCGGCAGGGGGTGACGCCGTTCTGCCTGTCGCTGGACCCACGGGCCGACAGCTATGGCCGTGCCATGTTCGGCCCGCGCAACCTGATGGTGCTGGACCGGGTGGAACGCCTGCCCGAACGCCTGCCGCAGCTTTACGCCGCCCTTACCCGCTGACGGCGGGGGCTGCGGGCAGAAAGGCGCCGTTCATCGCGTCGATGGCCGCCGCGATCCGCGCGGCGGCGGGTGTGGCGGGGTGCAGCTGGGGTGTCACCAGATACCAGTGCCGCATGGCGGGCAGGCCCGGCCCCCGCAGCAGCACCAGCCGCCCTGTGGCCAGTTCCTCGCCCACCGTATGCAGCGACAGGAAGGCGATGCCCAGCCCGGCGATCACCGCCTGTTTGATGGTTTCGTTCGAATCCATCTGGATCATCCGCAGGGGATGACCTTCGGCCAGCCGGTCCAGAAACCGTTCCATCAGGATGCGGGTGCCCGAACCCTCTTCGCGGCTGATGAAGGTTTCCTGCATCAGCCCTGCCGGATCGAACCCGTCAGGCCCCGCCAGCGCATGGCCTGGGGGCAAGACGATGCCATGCGGATGTGGCCCCACCGGGCGGGCCTGCACCTGCGGCTGTCGCGGCGGGCGTCCCATCACCGCCAGATCCACCGCACCCCGCGCCAGCCAGTCGATCACCGTTTCGCGGTTGCCGACGCGCAACTCCACCTCGATTTCCGGGCAGGCATCCATCAGGCGGCGCACCAGCCCCGGCGCGAAATATTTCGCGGTCGACACCACCCCCAGCGCCACATGGCCCGTCCGCCCCGCCTGCAGCGCCGCCATCCGCCGCGCCGCCTGCGACAAAACCGCCTCGATCCGGTCTGCGGCGGCCAGCATCTCGGCCCCCTGCAATGTGGGCACGAACCCGCCTTCCGTGCCGTCCTTTTGCAGGACCGGATAGCCCACTGCGGTTTCCAGGTTCTTGATCTGGCTGTGAATTGCGGGCGTGGTCTGGTTCAGCACCCGTGCCGCGCCGGTCAGGCTGCGTTCCGCCACAACCACTTGCAGGGCGCGCAACTGCTTTAACGTCAGGGCATCAAGGCGCAGCATTAGATTTTCCTGAATTCAGATAACAGATAATAATATTTCATTTAATGCGCTTCCTGCGCAAGTCTTTCCCATCAGCAACGCGGATGGAGGAGCATCATGCGAAGCGCCTTGCACGGAACACCCCTGGGAACAGATCCCGAACTTGCGGATGTCATGTCCCGCATTGCCGCCGTGGCGGCGGATCTGTCCCGCCGCATCCAGCGCGGCGGTATTGATGAAAACCTCGCCGACATGCAGGGCACGAACAGCGATGGCGACAGCCAGAAGGCGCTGGATGTCATTGCGGATGATGCCTTCATGTCGGCCCTGTCCGGCTCTGCCCTGCGGTTCTACGCATCCGAGGAACAGGAACGCGCCGTTCTGATGACCCCCGAGGGGCGGCTTGCACTGGCGATTGATCCGCTGGATGGATCATCGAACATCGACACCAATGTATCGGTGGGCACGATCTTCGGCATCTATCCTGCAGGCGCAACGGCAGAGACCAGTTTCTTGCAGCCCGGGCGCAATCTGCTGGCGGCGGGCTATGCGATCTATGGCCCGCAATGCTGCCTGATGATCAGCTATGGCGCAGGTGTGCTGAAATATGTGCTGGACCCGGACAGCCGCCAGTTCCGGTTTCTGGGAAAGGTTGCGCAGATCCCGGCGGAATCCGGTGAATTTGCCATCAATGCCTCGAACTACCGCCACTGGCCCGCGCCGATCCGCGCCTATGTGGATGATCGGATTGCCGGCATCGAAGGGCCTGCCGGGCGCAATTTCAACATGCGCTGGATTGCCTCTTTGGTGGCGGAAACCCATCGCATCCTCGCCCGCGGGGGCATCTTTCTGTATCCGCGCGACAATCGGGCGGGGTACGAGCAAGGCCGCCTGCGGCTGACCTATGAATGTGCGCCCATCGCCTTTCTGATCGAACAGGCCGGGGGTCGCGCCACGGATGGGCAAGACCCCATTCTGGACCGCCTGCCCGAAAGCCTGCACGCCCGCTGCCCCTTTGTGTTTGGCAGTGCCAACAAGGTGGCGCGTGTGGCCACCTATCACGACCTGCCGGAACAGGAGACCTCGGCCCTGTTCAACAAGCGCGGTCTCTTCAGGGTCTGACATCATGAGCAAGAAATACCCCATCATATCTGTCACCGGGTCTTCGGGTGCCGGCACCTCGACCGTGAAGGCCACGTTTGACCAGATCTTCCGCCGCGAAGGCATTTCGGCCGTTTCCATCGAGGGCGACGCCTTCCACCGCTACAACCGCAGCGAAATGCGCGCGGAACTGGCAAAGCGCCAGGAGGAGGGCAACCAGACCTTCTCGCATTTCTCCTATGAGGCCAATGAACTGGCCGAGCTGGAGCGGGTGTTCCGCGACTATGGCGAAACGGGAAAGGGCCGCACCCGGCATTATGTGCATGACGCAGCCGAGGCCGAGCGTCATGGCGTGCCGCCCGGCGAATTCACCGGCTGGGCGCCCTTTGCCGATGGATCGGACCTGCTGTTCTACGAAGGTCTGCACGGATCGGTGGTGAATGACGAGGTCAATCTGCCCGCGCTGGCCGATCTGAAGATCGGGGTGGTGCCGGTCATCAATCTGGAATGGACACAGAAGATTCACCGTGACCGCGCGGCGCGCGGCTATTCCACCGAAGCGGTGACCGATACGATCCTGCGCCGGATGCACGCCTATGTGCATTGCATCTGCCCGCAGTTCACCGAAACCGACATCAACTTTCAGCGCGTGCCGATGGTCGACACCTCGAACCCGTTCATCGCACGCTGGATTCCCACACCGGATGAAAGCCTTGTGGTGATCCGCTTCCGCAATCCGCGTGGCATAGATTTTCCCTATCTGACCTCGATGATCCACGGATCATGGATGAGCCGGGCCAATTCCATCGTCATTCCCGGCAACAAGCAGGATCTGGCGATGCAGCTGATCCTGACCCCGCTGATCGAACGCCTGGTATCCACCGCGCGCAAGCTGCGCGCCTGAGGAGCAAGCCCCATGAATGCCCCCACGATCCCCGCCGACGAGCGGTTGATGGCGCATGCCCTGCGCGCCCTTGCGATGGATGCGGTGCAGGCCGCCAATTCCGGCCATCCGGGTATGCCGATGGGCATGGCCGATGTGGCGGCGGTGCTGTTCAACCGCTTTGTCACGCTGGATCCCGCCGCGCATGACTGGCCCAACCGCGACCGTTTCGTGCTGTCGGCCGGGCATGGCTCCATGCTGCTTTATGCGATCCATCATCTGCTGGGCTATCCCGACATGGGGATGGATCAGATCCGCGCCTTCCGCCAGCTGGGCAGCCGCACGGCGGGCCACCCGGAATATGGCCATGCCCAGGGGATCGAGGTGACCACCGGGCCGCTGGGGCAGGGCATCGCCACCGCCGTTGGCATGGCACTGGCCGAACGGCTGGCCCATGCGCGCTTTCCCGACCTGATTGACCATTGGACCTGGGTGATGGCCGGGGACGGCTGCCTGATGGAGGGGATCAGCCATGAAGCCATCGACCTTGCGGGGCATCTGCGTCTGTCACGGCTGGTGGTGCTGTGGGATGACAACCGCATCACCATCGACGGCGATACCGACCTGTCCACCTCGACCGACCAGATGGCGCGCTTTGCCGCTGCCGGATGGCATGTGCTGGCCTGCGACGGGCACAATACCACGGAAATCGCCGATGCCATTGCCACCGCACAGGCCGATCCGCGCCCCAGCCTGATCGCCTGCCGCACGGTGATCGGCTATGGCGCGCCGAACAAGCAGGGCGGCCATGATGTGCATGGCGCGCCGCTGGGGGCGGATGAGATCGCCGCTGCCCGTGCCTTTCTGGGCTGGCCACATGCGCCGTTCGAAATCCCCGAAGCGGTGCATCTGGCCTGGGGTCGTGTTGCCCGCCGTGGCTCTGACGCGCATCGCGCCTGGCGGTCGGTGCTGGCCACCTCGCCGCACCGCGCCGCCTTCGTGGCACAGCAGGCCCGCGATCCGGCGCCGCTGGCCGGGGCGATGGCAGCGCACAAGGCGCAGCTGCTGGCCGACCGCCCGAAGATCGCCACCCGCAAGGCCAGCGAACTGGCGCTAAATGTGGTGAATGTGGCGCTGCCCTTCACCATCGGCGGTTCGGCCGATCTGACCGGATCGAACCTCACCCGGTCAAAAGGGCAGAAATCCGTCACCCGGGATGATTTCTCAGGCAGCTATATCCATTACGGCATCCGCGAACATGGCATGGCGGCGGCGATGAACGGCATCGCGCTGTACGGGCTGTTCCGCCCCTATGGCGGCACCTTCATGGCCTTCGCCGATTACAGCCGCCCGGCGATCCGGCTGGGGGCGCTGATGGGCGTGCCAGTGGTGCATGTGATGACGCATGACAGCATCGGCCTGGGCGAAGATGGCCCGACGCATCAGCCGGTGGAACATCTGGCCGCCATGCGCGCCATGCCCAACCTGACCGTGATCCGCCCCGCCGATGCGGTGGAAACCGCCGAGGCCTGGGAGATCGCGCTGGCCACAACCACCACCCCCACCTTCCTCGCGCTCAGCCGCCAGAACCTGCTCGTGCTGCGGCAGATGGCCGATGTAAACCTGACGGCGCGGGGCGCCTATATCCTGCGCGATGCCGCCGACCGGCAGGCGACGCTGATCGCCACCGGATCCGAGGTGGAGATTGCCGTGCAGGCCGCCGAACAGCTGGCTGCCGAAGGGCTGCGCGTCACCGTGGTATCGGCCCCGAGCTTCGAGCTGTTCGCGGCCCAGCCCGCCGATTACCGCGCCGCCGTTCTGGGCACCGCCCCGCGCGTCGGCGTGGAAGCCGCGATCCGCCAGGGATGGGATCTGCTGCTGCGGCCCGAGGATGCCTTCATCGGCATGACAGGCTTTGGCGCCTCGGCCCCCGCAGCGCAGCTTTACGCGCAGTTCGGCATCACCGCTGCCGCCGTGGCCCAGGCCCTGCGCGATCACGTCCAACCCTCAGACAGGACAGAAGAATGACCGTGAAAGTCGCCATCAATGGCTTTGGCCGCATCGGCCGCAACGTTCTGCGGGGCATCATCGAATCGGGTCGCACCGATATCGAGGTTGTCGCGATCAACGATCTTGGCCCTGTGGAAACCAATGCCCATCTGCTGCGGTTTGACTCGGTGCATGGCCGCTTCCCCGGCACGGTGACGACCGGCGCAGACTGGATCGATGCGGGCCGCGGCCCGATGCGGGTGACCGCGCTGCGCAATCCGGCCGATCTGCCCTGGGGCGATGTGGATGTGGTGATGGAATGCACCGGCATCTTCACCAGCAAGGAAAAATGCGCCGCCCATCTGGAAAACGGATCGAAGCGCGTGCTGATCTCGGCCCCCGGCGACGGCGCCGACAAGACCATCGTTTACGGCGTGAACCATCACACGCTGACCGCCGATGACATCGTGGTGTCGAATGCCAGCTGCACCACCAACTGCCTCAGCCCGGTGGCCAAGGTGCTGAACGATGTGATCGGCATCGAAAAGGGCATGATGACCACGATCCACAGCTATACCGGCGACCAGCCGACGCTGGATACGATGCACAAGGATCTCTATCGCGGCCGCGCCGCGGCGCTGAGCATGATCCCCACCTCGACCGGCGCCGCCAAGGCCGTGGGTCTGGTGCTGCCGGAACTGAAGGGCAGGATGGACGGCTTCGCCATCCGCGTGCCCACCCCCAATGTCTCGGTCGTGGATCTGAAGTTCATCGCAAAGCGCGAAACCACCGTGGCCGAGGTGAATGCCGCCATCAAGGCCGCCGCCGACGGCCCGCTGAAGGGCATCCTGGGCTATACCGAGTTCAAGAACGTCAGCGCCGATTTCAACCACGATCCCCATTCATCGGTCTTCCACATGGATCAGACCAAGGTGATGGACGGCACCTTCGTCTCCGTCCTCAGCTGGTATGACAACGAATGGGGCTTTTCCAACCGCATGGCAGATACCGCCGTCGCCATGGGAAAACTCATCTGAAAAAAGGGGAACAGACATGGCACTCATCACCCTCCGCCAGCTGCTGGATCATGCCGCCGAACAGGGCTATGGCGTTCCGGCCTTCAATATCAACAACATGGAACAGGGCCTTGCCATCATGGAGGCGGCAAGGGCCGTGGAGGCGCCGGTCATCATCCAGGCCTCGCGCGGGGCGCGCAGCTATGCCAATGACATCATGCTGTCGAAGATGATCGAGGCGCTGGCGGCGATCTATCCGGATATCCCGCTTTGTATGCACCAGGACCATGGCAATGACGAAGCCACCTGCCTGACCGCCATCCGCCACGGATTCACCAGCGTGATGATGGACGGCAGCCTTGAGGCCGATGCGAAGACGCCCGCAAGCTATGATTATAACGTGGCGATCACCGCCCGCGTCGCCACCATGGCGCATTGGGTGGGTGCCAGTGTCGAGGGCGAGCTGGGCGTGCTGGGCAGCCTGGAAACCGGGCAGGGCGAGGCCGAGGATGGCCATGGCGCCGAAGGCGCGCTGGATCACAGCCAGCTGCTGACCGACCCGGATCAGGCGGTGGATTTCGTGGCGCGCACCGGAGTCGATGCGCTGGCCATCGCCTGTGGCACCTCGCATGGCGCCTACAAGTTCAGCCGCAAACCTGATGGCGAAATTCTGGCCATGGGCGTGATCGAGGCGATCCATGCGCGCCTGCCCAACACCCATCTGGTGATGCATGGCTCCAGTTCCGTGCCGCAGGAGTTGCAGGATATCATCAACGCCCATGGCGGCGAGATGCCGCAAACCTTTGGCGTGCCGGTCGAGGAAATCGTGCGCGGCATCCGCCATGGCGTGCGCAAGGTGAACATCGACACCGATTGCCGCATGGCGATGGCAGGCCAGTTCCGCCGCATCGCCGCCAGCAACCCGCGCGAATTCGACCCCCGCAAATTCCTGAAACCGGCGATGGATGCCATGCGCGACCTGTGCCGCGACCGGCTGGAGGCCTTTGGTGCCGCCGGGCAGGCCGGAAAGATCAGGGTGATCCCGCTGGATCAGATGGCGAAACGCTATCGCAGCGGCACGATATAGGGGGCTGGCCATGACTTTTGACCGCAGCATAAAGATTGCCCCCTCGATCCTGTCTGCCGATTTCGCCGATTTCGGCCGCGAAATTCAGGCGATCGAGGCGCAGGGGGCCGATTGGGTGCATGTCGATGTGATGGATGGCCATTTCGTGCCCAACATCACCTTCGGCCCGCCCGCCGTGGCGGCCTTTCGCCGCCATGTGACAACGGTGATGGATGTGCATGTGATGATCGCGCCCGTCGATCCCTATATCGAGGCTTTCGCCCGGGCGGGGGCCGATGTGCTGACCGCGCATCTGGAGGCCGGGCCGCATATCCACCGCACGCTGCAGGCCATCCGGGGTGCGGGTATGAAGGCGGGGCTGGCGCTGAACCCTGGCACGCCTGCGGAAAGCGCGGCCCATCTGCTTGATCTCTGCGATCTGGTCTGCGTGATGACGGTGAACCCCGGGTTCGGCGGGCAGAAGTTCATCGACATGACGGCCAAGGTGCATGCCCTGCGCCAGATGATCGGTGACAGGCCGGTGCATATCCAGATCGACGGCGGGGTTGATCCGGTCACCGCGCCCCTTGTCGCGGCGGCGGGGGCGGATGTGCTGGTGGCGGGCTCGGCGGTGTTCCGGGGCGGATCGGTCGCCGATCCGGCGCCCTATGGCGCCAATATCCGGGCGATCCGGGCAGCGGCGGAGGCGGCGGTTGCTTAGAGCGCTGATCTTCGATGTCGATGGCACGCTGGCGGAAACCGAGGAACTGCACCGCCGCGCCTTCAACGAAACCTTTGCGGCACAGGGCCTTGGCTGGCACTGGACGCGCGAAGACTATCGCCGCCTGCTGCGCACCACCGGCGGCAAGGAGCGGATCACGCGCTTCTTGGTGGAACAGGGCGGTGATCCGGCCCGCATCGACATTGCGGCGCTGCATGGGGCGAAAACCGCGCGATATGCCGCGTTGATGGCGGCGGGGGGCCTGAGGCTCCGGCCCGGCATCGCCGGTCTGATCGCCGAAGCGCGGGCGGCGGGGCTGCGGCTGGCGGTGGCGACCACCACCAGCGCCCCGAATGTCGAAGCCTTGTGCCGCGCCTGTTTCGGCCGGGCGGCGGCGGAGCTGTTCGACGTGATCGCGGCGGGTGACGCGGTGGCGGCCAAGAAACCGGCGCCCGATGTCTATATGCTGGCGCTGGCGCAGCTGGGCCTTGCGCCGCAGCAGGCCGTGGCACTGGAAGACAGCCGCAACGGGCTGTTGGCCGCGCAGGCGGCGGGGCTTGCCTGCATCATCTCGCCCTCGGCCTATACGGCGGGCGAGGATTTCGGCGGTGCTGCCCGCGTGGTGGCCGAGTTTTCCGATCTGGGCGGATTGAAGGGGCTGATGTGATGCGCGGGGCGATTGTCTTTGATCTGGATGGCACGCTGATCGACAGCGCGCCCGATCTGCATGTGGCGCTGAACCATGTGCTGCGGGCCGAAGGCGCCGATCCGGTGACACTGGCCGAAACCATGCGATTCATCGGCCATGGTATCCCCAGCCTGATACAGCAGGCGCGACAGGCACGGGGCCTGCCCGCCGCGCGCGAGGCCGGGATGGTTCAGGCGATGTTTCACCATTACCTCGCCAGCCCGGCGGCGCTGACACGCCCCTATCCCGGTGCCGTGGCGGCGCTGGAGGCGTTGGCAGAAGCGGGTTTTGCACTGGGCCTTTGCACCAACAAGGCGCTGGCCCCGACGCGCGAAATCCTGCGGGCGCTGGATCTTGCGCGGCACTTTGGCGTGGTGATCGGCGGCGACAGTCTGGCAGAGAAAAAGCCCGATCCGGCACCGCTGCTTGCGGCCTTTGCGGCCCTGGGTCCGCCCGTGCTTTATGTGGGTGACAGCGAGGTGGATGCCGAAACCGCCGTTCGCGCGGCTGTGCCTTTTGCGCTGTTCACCGAAGGCTATCGCAAGACCCCGGTTGCGGAAATCCCGCATCGGTTTGCCTTTGGTCGCTTTGCCGATCTGCCGGGATTGCTGGCCTATCCGGGTCTCGCCATGCCGTAACGGCGCAGCTGGCGGTGAACCGTGGTGCGATCCACCCCCATACGCCGCGCGGTTTCAGAGATATTGCCGCCGGTTTCGCGCAGCATCTGCGCCAGAAGGGCGGCGCCGCCTGCCGATTGCCCGGGGATGCGGGGCCCACCAAGCAGGCCCTGTGGCAGATCCTCGGGTGACAGAACGGCAGCAGGGCAGGTGGCGGCAAGGCTGGCCGACAGGTTTGACAGTTCGCGCAGATTGCCGGGCCAGCCATGCCCGGCCAGCCGGGCCAGAACTTCGGGTGGCATCAACACCGGCTGGCCAAAGGCGCGGGCCAGCACGCGGTCGGCCAGCCAGAGCAGATCAGCAATACGTAACCCCAA
>JAXHOJ010000057.1:0-191571 GCA_034519525.1 Gemmobacter sp.
TAGTTACGACAAGCGCAGACCCCGCTCCTTGGCGATGATCAGGGGCGAGCAGTCGGTGAGCGCGATGAAGCCGGGATCTTGGCGGTCTTCGCTCACCTCCGGTCCCTTGCCGTCGGCGAAGGCGCCGGCCGGGAGGGCGCTCTTGCCCTCGGCCGAGGCGGCCGTGCTCTCGGACTTGCGCCCGCAGGCGGCCAGGGCGAGGGCGCCGGCCGAGGCCGCGGCGCCGGTAGCGGAGACGGCGGCTCGGGAAGCTTCTGTGTCATGTCAGGTCCTCAGAGCTTGAATTCGAGACCGATCCACACCTTCGTGCGGCTCGGAACACCGGTGACGCCGTCGTAGTCGGCGTATTTGACGAGGGCGGTCAGGCGCTTGGTGACCGTGACCGAGGCGGCGAGGTTGATCTCGTCCCCCAGGTCCGCGCCGGTCCGTTCGGTTTCGAAGCTGTGGTAGCGGCGGTCAGCTCCACCGGCATCGCCCCCAGCTTCGGCTTGAGCACCAGGGTCAGGTTGGTGTCGTCGATCCCATTGACCGGCGTCACCAGGAACGCGTCGGCCCAACCCTGAAAGGCGTGCAAGGTGGCCAGGGTGTGGCGAAGCCCCCTGAGGCCGTTGCCCTCAAGGGATCTGTAGGCCGCCTTCACCGTGGCGATCTTGTAGGTCGCCGAGATCTCCGCCTCGGCGATAATCCAGGTCGAACTTGGCCGGATTTCCCCGTGGTCGGATTGCCGGGCCAGACTGCCGGCATAGGCCAGGGCGACATCGCCGGCCTTCCACTTTCCGGTCGCCCGAACGCCCCAGGTGATGTTGGAGCTGGCCGCGGCGTTGTCGAAGTCCAGGGCGTAGACGAAGGCCTGGGGCGTGAAGGCCGGGGTCACCGGCAGGGTGGCGTTCACCAGCCAGGTCTCGGCGTCCCAGTCCGCGGCCTCGGCGACCGCGCGGTTGACGTGACCGATGTAGGCCGCCGTCACCTTCAGCTTGCCCAGGGTGGCGTCGGCCCTGGCGGCGTCGAAGGTCTGCTCGTCCTGCCGCCAGGCCACCGCGCCGATGAACCTCTGGTCGTCCAGGTTGATCCGCTGCCGGCCAAGGGTCGCGGAGAACACCTGCTGGGCGTCCAGGTCACCTGCAGCCGGTTCAGCTCGGTCACGTCGGGATCGCCGACCACCGGGTACAGCGTCTTGCCGTTGATCCCGGAATTGTAATCCTCGTCGCCGATTTGGCGGACGTCCTCGAACTCGATCAGCTCCTTCATGTCGCGCCAGGCGCCGGTCTCCCAACCGAGCCGGGTGCGGACGGTGAAGGCTCTGGGCCTCGCGGGCCAGGTTGGCCTGGTCGACAGCCTCGTAGCGCGGGCGCACCTCGAAGATGGGTTTCCCGGCCGCGATGGCTTCGGGCAGCGTCCGGGCGTGCGCCCCGCCGCTCAAGAGCAATGCGGCGCCGGTGGGCAGCCCGCCCTTCATGATACTGGCCATGCTATCCCCCCTCAGGCCAAAAAAGACGCCCGCGGAGGCCGGAGCCTCGCGCGGACGTCGTTGTCTCATCATCGGCGGCCATCGGCCGCCGCGGTCCTCTCGGACCTGTCACGGGACGCCTTTGCCCCGCGATGTCCATGTCAGGTCGCCACGCCGCCTCTCATTCCGCAACTGTGAAAGGACCGATACCCCCGTTACGCCGGTCTATTGGGGCATTCTGCACGCTGGTTGTGCGACTGCTCGCGCTGCACCGCACAAGGAATAGGCGTGCGGACGGCTTCAGCCGCGGAATCGGCCGATCTCGAACCCGGCCGCATAGCGTTCCGGCTGGGCCGCGTCGAACCGTCCGCCGTCGAAAAACAGGTCGGGGGCCATGGGGATCGGGGCCGTGGCCTCGTCCAGGGTCCACGGCGAGGCGTGCAGCCCCTCCACCTTCTCGTCCACCAGCGGCGCCGGCGCCCCCAGGACCCCCGGCGGCCGCCCGGAACAGATCGGCCGATAGACCGCCCTCGGCGACGGCGGCCATGTCGGTGTCCGCGGGTATCTGGCCCCAGCGCAGCATCTGGGTCAGGATACCAGACTGCGTGGCTGCGCCACGGGAAGTTTGCCGCGTAGCGATGGTAGATGATGTAGTCCTGGTCGTCCGGCCCCGCCTCCCCCGGCGCATAGGGCGGCGCGCCGGTCAGCGAGCGGGCCACCACCTCTTCCGGGGCGTCCACGTAGCGAGGATGAGACAGGATCGCGGCCAGTTCGGCCCGATGGCCCGGCGCATCGCACCACGCCGCCGCCCGCAGCAGCGACCGCAGCACGGCGCCCAAGGTGTTCGGGTTGGCGTCGGCCACCGCCTCGGTGACCCCGAACACCTTGTCCGGGCCCACCCGCCACAGTTCCGCGGCATAGGCCATGATCTCGCCCCGGCCGTCGGCCACCGCCTGGGCGTTCCAAGGCGCGCCGACGCAGAACCCATCCAGGTCGCCCGCCGTGAGCCGCGCGGTCATCCGCGCCGGTGGTGTGACCACCACCCGCAGATCTCGATCCGGGTCGATCCCCGCCTCTGCCAACCAGTAGCGGAGCTCGTAATTGTGCACCGAGAACGGGAAGACCACAGCGAAGGTCAGCAGGGCCCCCTGCGCCTTCCGCGCGGCGATCACCTTGGCCAGGGGTCGCGCCGTTCTCGGGCGGGCCGACATGCCCTCCGGATCGGCGGCCCGCATGCGCGTCGCCCAGGGCCGTGGAAACGGTGATGCACTGCCGTTCAGGTTCAGCGACATGGGCGCGATCATCTTCGCCGGCTCGCCGCACACCCCCAGGCGAACCGCCAGGGGCATGGGACCCAACATATGGGCGCCGTCCAGAGCCCCCATCGCCACCTTGTCGCGGATATTGGCCCAGGACGCCTCGCGCGACAGGTCCACCGACAGCCCCTCGGCCTCGAAGAAACCCTTCTCCCGGGCGATCACCAGGGGCGCGCAATCGTTCAACGCGATGAAGCCCAGCCGAAGCTCGGTCCGCTCCAGGCTCATGGCCGATCTCCCTTAAGCACGCCGGCGAAGGTCAGGAGATCGGTGGCCACCGCCCCGATGGGCCGCCCGGTGTCCATCGCGAGCTTGCGCAGCAGGCGATAGGCCTGGTCCTCGTCGATCCCCCGCTCCTTCATGAGCAGCCCCTTGGCCTCGTTCCACCGCCTTGCGGGAGGCGAGATCGGCCTTGGCCTTGTCCAGATCCTCGCGCAGCTTCTGCATCAGGCCGAACCGGCTCATGGCCACCTCCAGCACCGACCGCACCCGGCCCGCGGACAGGCCGTCCACCACATAGGCCGCCACCCCCGCCTCGACCGCCGCCTCGGCGAGGCCCGGTGTGGAGCGGTCCACGAACATCACCACGGGCCTGGGGTTGTCGGTGGTGGCCTCGCGCAGGCTTTCCAGGGTGTCCCGGTCGGGGCTGTCGCAGGCGATCACGATGACATCGGGCGCGAAAGACGGCAGTTCGCCCTCGATCGCCTCGAAGCTCGAAGCGCGGCGCACCTCCAACGGAACGACGTCCGCCAGCCCCTCCGCCACCAAGGCGGCCCGCGCCTCGTCGGGGTCTATGATCACAACCTTCATCCGGCGCTTCCACCGCTGGCGAACCGGGGCCATAGATCAACCGGTTTCGCCGCATTGAGCAGAGAGAATGCAGCGACGCCCAAAAAACAGGCGCGGCGGCGAGGACTACCGCCGCGCCATCTCCGCCTGCCCCACCGCCTCGCCGTCCAACTCCTGATCATCGCCCATGGTCACGGTGACCCGGCGCAGAGCCCCCGTGAACTCGAACGGCGCCGCGTAGTCGGCCACGGGGCTGCCGCGGTCGCGACCGATGTCCAGGCCCGACCACGAGATCAGCGTGGCGAAGCCGAGGTGCGTCTTGCATCTCCCCGGCCGGCTCCCCGTCGATCAGCAGGGTGATGGTCCGGCCATCGCCCTGCTTGACCCGCACCCCCAGCCGCCGGTGGCCCGGAGAGACCTCCCGGTCAGAGACCAGGGTCGCCTTCTGTCCGCCGATGTTCAGGGTGTGCCGCAACCGTCCCCCGGCCAGGTAGAGACTGTAGCCGCAGGTGGCGTCGCCGTGAGCGATGAGCACCCCCTCGACCCCGCCTCAATCCGCGCCTCGGCTTCGATCCGGTAGGACCGGCTACGGACGTCGGGAGCGCAGTCCGTGGGCAGGTGGCCCATGCCCTTGTGGAATAGACAGCCCAAACCCCAAACCCCAACCCCAAACCCCAAACCCCAAACCCCATGGCTGGGTGAGCGGACTAGAGTGGCCAACGGGCACAAACTGCTAAGTGGAGTTACTGCATGCTCTTCTTGAGGCCACTTTGGTGCAGGATCTCCTCCATTCGGCGCGCAGTTGGTTCTGTTCGAGGATTTTCATAGGGTCATACTTGTGTTTGGGTAGTTCGGGCATTATGTGGACGCTGGGTCCAGGATGTAGCGCCAGTTTTTCTTCGATATGCCGCCTTCTATCTCATCGACAATAATTGCTCCAAATGTATTCTTAAAGAACGAACCTTGTTGATCAGGTTTTTGAATCGTGATCCTCAAGCCGGTATGGAGATCACCATAAGGCATGGTTGTTTCTGATTTAGCACTTGGCACAACTTGAACGCAAACTCCAGTTTTAGTCATGTCTACACAAACGTATGCTTTCCCTCCATCAGAGAAAGATGCGATTTCATACTCCTTGGTGTTTACCCCCTAGTTGCAGAAACTGAACACTATTGCCGATGGTGTCCATGCCAAATACTCGACCGATGGGTCGGCCCAGGTAAAATTCAGACAACCAGTTTTCGTGGAATCGTTCGGATTTCGGTGCTTTTGGTGCTATTGTCTGTTCTCTTGAAACAATGTGTCCCGAGCCGTGTGGTACTTCCTTGACGATCGTCCCGGTGTATTTTCCGGCAAACGGAACCTTAATATTGGCATATCTTTCACTTTGTGCATCGATAGCCGTCACCGCAGATAATAGGTACCGGCATTTCCTTCATATCACAGCTTGGTAAAATTTACCACAGAATCCAAGTCCATTTTCAACCTGCTGATTTGTTCTTTCATCTCTGAGTAGAGGAGCATTGATTCAATCCTGTTTGTTGTGGTTGATCAATTCTTCTTTGAGATCTGCGATCTCGAGTTCAAGCCAGGCGGTATGTCTTGCACACGATTTCGCAGGGCCCTCAATTCCATCTCTAGCTTTAGCAAATAATTGCTCAGCAAGCGGGAATTTGATGCGGGGAAAGCCCAAGCTCTAACCCGATAGCTTTTGCGTCAAGCGGTAACTTTTTCTGTCCTTCATTCAACAATGTATACTTTCGGAAAAGTGAGACAATATGCTCAACACGGTTTGTTAAACTCAGGGGTTTGGGGTTTGGGGTTTGGGGTTTGGGGTTTGGGTTTAGCGTGATCACCTGCCGCGTCTGATCAAGGCGGTGCAGGAAGAGGGGGCGAATGTCGTCTGGTCCTGCGATCCGATGCACGGCAATACGATCAAGTCTTCGTCGGGCTACAAGACGCGGCCCTTCGATTCGGTGCTGCGCGAAGTGCGGGAGTTCTTCGGCATCCACAAGGCCGAGGGCACCATCCCGGGCGGCGTGCATTTCGAAATGACCGGCAAGGATGTGACGGAATGCACGGGCGGCCTGCGCGCCGTAACCGACGAGGATCTGTCGGATCGCTATCACACCGCCTGGTTGATCCGCGCCTGAACGCCTCGCAATCGCTGGAACTGGCGTTCCTGGTGGCCGAAGAGCTGACGGCGCGGCGCGAGGCACAGCGCCGCGTGGCGATGTAATCCGCCCCGACAGGGGCAGGACAAGGGCGCGCGGGGGAAACCTCGCGCGCCTTTTTCATGGGGTTGCGCACCACCCCCGGTCGCGTGGCTGTGCCTTGGCTGTTGCATCCCTGTTACCTGTCATGGTGTAGCAGACCGGACCGGCAGCAAGGGAACAGCCAGATGCAGACCATGGAACGCGCAGCGATCTTCACGGCAGTGCCGCTGCCGATGATCCATGTCGATGCCGACTGGAAGCTGGCCCATGCCAATGCGCTTGGCCTTGCGGTTGTGGGGGCGGCGGCCATCGGGCGGCATTTCGCGCTGGTGCTGCGCCAGCCCGCGCTGGTCGAGGCGATCGAGGATGTGGGACGGGGCGGCCCGCTGCGCGAGGTGCGCTATGCGGTATCGCCCGCCACGGCGGAACAGGTCTGGCGGGTGACGGTGGCGCCTGCACCCGAAGGCGGCGCTTATTGCACCTTTGTCGATATCACCGAGCAAGAGCTGATCGGCCAGCTGCGCCGCGATTTCGTGGCCAATGTCAGCCACGAGTTGCGCACGCCGCTGACCGCACTGCTGGGCTTCATCGAAACCCTGCGAGGGGCCACGCCAAGGATGATCCGGTGGCGCGCGAACGGTTCCTGACGATCATGGCGCGCGAGGCGGGGCGGATGGCGCGGCTGGTGCGCGACCTGCTGTCGCTCAGCCGGGTCGAGGCCGAGGAGCGGCAGCGCCCCACCGGCACGGTGGATCTGGCGCGGGCCTGCTCGGGCGTGGCCACCTAGCGCCCGGTGGCCGAAAACCGCGGTAGAGATGGCCGTGGCCCTGAAGCTGCGCCGGGGCCGAAGTGCCGGTGCCGCTGCGCGCCGATGCCGATCAGCTGACACAGGTGTTTCACAATCTGGTGGAAAACGCCGTGAAATACGGCGCGCCGGGCAAGCTGGTGACAGTATCGCTGCGCCGCATCACCGATGTGCCGGGGCTGAAAGGCCCCTGTATCGAGGTCGACGTGGCCGATCGGGGCGAAGGGATCGACCCGATCCACCTGCCGCGCCTGACCGAGCGGTTCTACCGCGTGGATACCCACCGCTCGCGCGAAAAGGGCGGCACCGGGCTGGGGCTGGCCATCGTGAAACACATCGTCAACCGCCATCGCGGCCGGCTGCGGATCACCAGCGAAAAGGGCAAGGGCAGCACCTTCACCGTGATCCTGCCGATGGGCTGATCGATGGGCTGAGGCGCAATTTTCTTCGAAGAAAATTGCCCCCGGCCCGGCGGGCGGCGCTACAGCCGCGCGATGCGCTCTGTCAGCAGGGCATAGAACCCGGCCGCATCCAGATTGCCGATGAACAGCGCATTGGCGGGCCGGTCGGTCACGCCCCACCAATCGGCCACGGTCATGCCCAGTGTCAGTTCCGACTGGGTTTCGATCTCCACATTGATATGCCGGCCGGTGAACAGATCGGGGCGGATCAGATAGGCGATCACGCAGGGGTCATGCAGCGGCGCGCCCTCGCTGCCGTATTTCTGCATGTCGAACCGTTCGAAGAAATCGGTCCATTCCGCCACCATGCGGCCGGGTTCGGTGCCCATGGCGCGGAAGGCCTCGATCCGGGCGCGGGTGGTCAGCGCCTTGTGCGTCACATCCAGCGGCATCACCACCAGCGGCACGCCCGAGCGGAACACGATTTCTGCCGCTTCGGGATCGACATAGATGTTGAACTCGGCCGCCGGGGTGATGTTGCCCACCTCGAAATAGGCGCCGCCCATCAGCACGATCTGCTGCACCCGTGCCGATGATATCGGGCGCGCGGCGAAAAGCCTCGGCGATATTGGTCAGCGGCCCCAGCGGGCAGAGCGTCACCGTATGCGCCGGTTCGCGGCGCAGGGTGTCGATGATGAAATCGACCCCATGCTGCGCCTGCAGCGGCATCACCGGATCGGCCAGCTGCGGCCCGTCCAGCCCGGTCTTGCCATGCACATGCTCGGCGGTGACCAGCTTGCGCTTCAGCGGCCGGTCGCAGCCCGCAAAGACCAGCGTTTCCGGCTTGCCTGCCAGTTCGCAGATGATGCGCGCATTCTTCGCCGTCAGCGGCAGCGGCACATTCCCTGCCACGGCGGTGATGCCCAGAACGGTCAGATCTTCGGGGCTGGCCAGCGCAAGCAGGATCGCCACGGCATCATCCTGCCCCGGATCGGTGTCGATGATGATCTTGCGGGGGGCATGGGTCATGGCGGGCTCCTGTGGCTGCAGTTCTGCAGACATGTGCTGCGCGGAGCATCTGATCCGGTGGGCGCCTGCCTGCATCGCGCAATAGGTTAACAAAAGGTTAACGGAGATCGCGCGCCCGAATTCCTATCCGTCTGATTCCTGACTGTATAGTTAAAAAATTAAAAAAATCGGGCAGACACCGAAGTGCCTGCCCGATTCGTTCTGGCAATCCCCTGAACGGGTGAGGGTCAGCCGTCGAAGTTGACCTCTTCCATGATCTTCAGCGCCTCGGCCCGGTGCCCCGAAACATCGGTCAGCGGCAGGGTGTCGGGGGTGAACTCGCCCCAGCTTGCCACCAGTTCCGACCGGGCGACGCCCGGCTTCACCGGGAATTCATGGTTGGTTTCGGCATAGATCTTCTGCGCCGCATCCGAGGACAGCCATTCCATCAGCTTCAGCGCCGCATCCTTGTTCGGGGCGGATTTGGTCATCGCCACGCCCGAAACGTTCATGTGGGTGCCCGCGCCCTCGAAGGTCGGGAAGACGATGCGCACGCTGTCGGCCCAGGCCTTCTGTTCCGGGATCGAGCATCTGGCCCATGTAATAGGTGTTGCCCAGCGAGATGTCACATTCGCCCGCCCAGATGGCTTTAACCTGATCGCGGTCGCCGCCATCGGGTTTGCGCGCCAGATTGGCCTTCAGCCCTTCGGCCCAGGTCTTTGCAGCTTCCGCGCCATGATGGGCGATATAGGCCGACAGCAGCGCGACATTGTAATCATTGGTGCCCGAACGGGTGCAGATGCGGCCCTTCCATTTCGGATCGGCCAGATCTTCATAGGTGGTCACTTCGCCATCAGCGACGCGGTCCTTGCTGGCATAGACGATGCGCGCCCGCGCGGTCAGGCCGAACCACTGGTCGTTCGCATCACGGAATTCGGCGGGAATATTGGCGTCCAGCACATCCGATTGCACGGCCTGCGTCACGCCCGCATCCACGATCTGCGTCAGCCGGGCGATATCCACCGTCAGCACCAGATCGGCGGGCGAACGGTCGCCTTCGGCCACCAGACGTTCCACCATGCCCTTGTCGACAAAGGCCACATTGGTGGTAATGCCGGTTTCAGCGGTGAAGGCATCCATCAGCGGCTGGATCAGCTCGGGCTGGCGATGCGAATAGATGTTCACCTCTTCGGCGAAAGCAGGGAGGGCTGTGGTGCCCAGCACCAGGGCGAGAAGGGCGCGCTTCATTCTTGACCTCTTTCGTCAGATTTTATGCGGCCCATAGAGCCGACAAATTCCCTTTGGTCAATGGCAGAGTGAAACAATCGGGTATTTCCGCCTGTGCTGCCCCCATGCGGCCGGGCCAGATGGCGCTGTCGCATGGGTATTTTTGCCAAGAGGAAGGGCAGGCCGTCAGGCGGGGCGGCGGGCGAGGCTGCGATCCTTGTCTTCGGCTTTGGCCCGATCCCACAGGGCATCCATTTCCGCCAGATCCGAATCGGCGGGCTTGCGGCCCTGTTCGGCCAGCCAGTCCTCGATCCGGTTGAAGCGGCGGGTGAATTTGGCATTGGCCGCGCGCAGGGCGGCTTCCGGGTCCACATCCAGATGGCGCGCCAGATTGGCCATCACAAACAGCAGATCGCCGAA
Organism: Gemmobacter sp.; assembly: GCA_034519525.1. Lineage (GTDB taxonomy): Bacteria > Pseudomonadota > Alphaproteobacteria > Rhodobacterales > Rhodobacteraceae > Gemmobacter. Next base: position 9,630 of record JAXHOJ010000057.1, read on the forward strand.
TTCCTCGGCCACATCTTCGGGGGCCTTGGTGCTGCGGGCCTCTTCCAGCTCGCGGGCTTCCTCCACGATCTTGTCGATCACCTCATGGGTGGTCGGCCAGTCGAACCCCACGCGGGCGGCGCGTTTCTGCAGCTTGACCGCGCGGGTCAGCGCGGGCAGGGCGACCGCCACCCCGTCCAGCGTGCGCGTTTCCTTTTTGGCCGCGCGTTCGGCGGCCTTCATCGCCTCCCAGTCGACGCGTCTGCTGCTCGGCCGGTTTGTCGCGCGCTGTTCATCGCCAAAGACATGCGGATGGCGCGCCACCATCTTGTCGCTGATGGCCGCCACGATATCATCAAAGCCGAACAGCCCCTGTTCCTCGGCGATCTTGGCGTGGAAAACCGATTGCAGCAGCAGGTCGCCCAGCTCGCCCTTCAGCTCGTCCCAGGCTTCGCGTTCGATGGCATCGGCCACCTCATGCGCCTCTTCCAGCGTATAGGGGGCGATGGTGGCAAAGGTCTGCTCGATATCCCAGGGGCAGCCATCCGGGGCGCGCAGGCGGGCCATGATCTCCAGCAGGCGATCCATGCCTGCCGTTGCGTCATGCACAAGCGCATCGCTTTCGGCGCGGGGAAGAGGACGTTGGGGCATTGCGGCGGCTCCGGTTTTCGGTTTCCCTGAGGAGGTAGAACCGAAACCCCCCGGAGTCCACCATCATGCCCGTCCTGAACCGCATCGCCGACTTTGCCGAGGAGATGAAGGGATGGCGCAGGCATCTGCACCAGAACCCGGAACTGGAGTTCGAATGTCATGAAACCGCCGCCTTCATCGCCGCCCGCCTGCGCGAGATCGGGGTGGATGAACTGCATGAAGGCATTGCGAAAACCGGCATCGTCGCCATCATCAACGGCCAGGGCGACGGGCCGACCATCGGGCTGCGCGCCGATATGGATGCCCTGCCGATTGCCGAGCTGACGGGGGCCGAATACGCCTCGACCGTGCCCGGCAAGATGCATGCCTGCGGCCATGACGGCCATGTGACCATGCTGCTGGGCGCCGCGAAATACCTGGCCGAGACCCGCCGCTTCAACGGCCGCGTGGCGCTGTTGTTCCAGCCGGCCGAAGAAGATGGCGGCGGCGGGCAGGTGATGGTGCAGGAAGGCGTGATGGATCGCTTCGGCATCCACGAGGTTTACGGCATCCACAATGCCCCCGGCGTGCCCTTCGGCCATTTCCACACCAACAGCGGTGCGCTGATGGCCTCGGTCGATACCGCCTTCGTCTATGTCACCGGCAAGGGCGGCCATGGTGCCACGCCGCATGAATGTGTCGATCCCATCGTGGCGGTGGTGGCCATGGTGCAGGCGGTGCAGACCATCATCACCCGCAATGTCTATGCGCTGGACGAGGTGGTGATCTCGGTCACGCAGATCCACGCGGGCACCGCCAGCAACATCATCCCGGAAGAGGCGATGTTCTGCGCCACCATCCGCTGTTTCAACCCCGAGGTGCGCAAGCTGCTGAAACGGCGGTTCTTCGAAATCGTCGAAGGCCATGCCGCGGCCTTTGGCGTGACCGCCCGGGTCGATTACGACTGGGGTTATCCGGCCACGGTCAATCACCCGGCACAGGCCAGTTTCGCCGCCGAAGTGGCCGCCGAGGTTTCGGGCGAGGCCGCCGTTCAGGCCGATTCCCCGCGCGAAATGGGATCAGAGGATTTCAGCTATATGCTGGAGGCCCGGCCGGGCGCCTATCTGTTCATGGGCACCGGGCCGGGGGCGGGGCTGCACCATCCCGCCTATGATTTCAACGACGAGGCCGCGCCGGTGGGCGCGAGCTTCTTTGCCCGTCTGGTGGAACGGGCGCTGCCGGTCTGACCGCGATGGTCCGCTGGCGCAGACGGCTGTTGCGACGGATGGGGGCGGCCACGGCGCTGGCCACCCTGCGCCGCAGCGAAAGGGCCGATCTGCGCCTGGCAACCGCGCTGGCCGCCATTGCCGGGGCGGCCAATGCGGGCGGGTTCTTCGCGCTTGGCTCTTACACCTCGCATATGACCGGCTATCTGTCGCATCTCGCGGATGAACTGGTGCTGTGGAACCTGGCCGCCATGGGCACCAGCCTGCTCGCCATCGGTGCCTTTGTCAGCGGGGCGGCCTTCAGCACCATCCTTATCAACTGGGCACGGGCGGCAGACCGGCGGCGGCAATATGCCTGGCCGCTGGCGGTGCAGGGCCTGTTCATGCTGGCCTTTGCCGGGGGCGGGCTGGGCACCGGCCTGCTGTGGCAGATCTGGTCGCTGTGCTGCCTGTGCTTCATCATGGGGATGCAGAATGCCACCATCACCAAGATCTCCAATGCCCGCATCCGCACCACCCATGCCACCGGCATGGTGACAGATATCGGCATCGAGCTGGGGCGCGGCCTGTTCCACCGGCTGGCGCCCGCCATTGCCGCCCGCATCGGCACCGCGATCGACCGGCGCAAGCTGGTGATCCTGCTGCGGCTGGTCGGGGCCTTCGTTCTGGGCGGGGTGATCGGGGCGGCGGGCTATGCGCGTTTCGGCTTTCTGTTCTCGCTGCCGCTGGCGGCGGTGCTGCTGGCGCTGTCGCTGCCGGTGCTGATCCTGCATCGCGGGCGGCGCAAGCCCGCCCCCGATGCCGCGCCCGAGGGAACCGCAAAGCGACCCTGACCGTTGACAGGGCAGATCACGCGGGCCTCCACCCCTGGAGCCCCCGCCGGAACGCTCGTCCTACAGGAGATTTGCCATGAACAAGGTTCTGAACACCGTCCCGAAAGCCGACAAGGTTGAAACCGGCGTATCCAATGTGCCGAACATTGCCGATGGTCTGACACAGGCGCTGGCCGATACCTACCGGCTGATGTTCAAGACCCATGCCTATCACTGGAACGTCGAAGGTCCGCTGTTCCATTCGATCCATGTTCTGACCGAAGGCCAGTACAACGATCTGTTCAAGGCCGCCGATGTGGTGGCCGAACGCATCCGCGCCCTGGGCTATCTGGCGCCCTGGCAGCTGGCCGATATCATCAAGGGTTCGGTCGTTGAAGACGCGTCCAAACTGCCCTCGGCGCAGGATATGGTGGCCGATCTGGCCGCCGATCACGAGGCCATCGCCAAGCGCCTGCGCGATGTGATCGAGGTTGCGGAAAAGGGCAATGATCCGGTCACCGCCGATCTGCTGACCGCGCGCTGTGCCTTCCACGAAAAATCCGCCTGGATGCTGCGCGCCACGGCCAAGTAACGCCGCAACCGCGACATCAAGCCCAAAACGCAAACAGGGGCGGGTGATCCGCCCCTGTCTTCATATCGGCCCGATCTTCTGTCCCAGCCTCAGCCGCGGGCGCGCCGCCCACCGCGGCGCCCGCTGGTGGCCGCCGATGCAGCCGCCGATGCTTCGGAAAAGCTGATCCCCGTTGCCGTCTGTTCCAGCACCTTGGCAAAGCGGATCCATTCGCCGCCGTTCGGATCGTGGTTCATCAACAGGTTGGCGGCGCGGATCGCCTCCATCTCCTGCTGGCGCACCGGGTTCATGATCGCGCTGGTCATGCCCGCGCCAATCGCCATCGGCAGGAAGGCCGCGTTGATCCCGTGGCGGTGCGGCAGGCCGAACGAGATGTTCGACGCGCCGCAGGTGGTGTTCACGCCCAGCTCCTCGCGCAGGCGGCGCACCAGCGCAAACACCTGCTGCCCCGCCGTCGCCATCGCGCCCACCGGCATCACCAGCGGGTCGACCACGATGTCATGCGCCGGAATGCCGAAATCGGCGGCGCGTTCGACGATCTTTTTCGCCACGGCAAAGCGCACATCCGGGTCTTGGCGAAATGCCGGTATCGTCGTTGGAAATCGCCACCACCGGCACGTTGTATTTTTTCACCAGCGGCAGCACCAGCTCCAGCCGGTCTTCCTCGCCCGTTACCGAATTCAGCAGCGGGCGGCCTTCGCAGGCCATCAGCCCGGCCTCCAGCGCGCCCGGAACCGAACTGTCGATGCACAGCGGCACATCCACCGTCTGCTGCATGATCTCGATCAGCGCCTTCATCAGCGGCGGCTCGACAAAGTTGTTGTCGGCATAGCGCGGATCGGTGGCCATCATATTGGTGAAGACCGCGCCCGAATTCACGTCCAGCACCGTGGCCCCGCAGGCCACCTGTTCCAGCGCATCGCGGATGACGGTGTCAAAATTCCCCGCCTCCAGCTCGGCCGCCAGCTTCTTGCGGCCGGTGGGGTTGATGCGCTCGCCGATCACGCAAAAGGGCTCGTCAAAGCCGATGATGACGGTTTTGGTTTTCGATTCGATGACGGTCCGGGTCATGGTCTTAACCTTTGCATGCGCATGGCGGGCACGCCAGCGGCGCCGCCATGGTCGGTGGCCCATTCGGCATTGGTCTTGATGCCGCCCAGCGGGAAGAAATGCACCTGTTCGATGCCGAAAGCCGGGTTTGCCGCCTTGTGCGCCGCCAGTTCCGCCACGAACTCGGTCGGCTCATAGGGCAGCAGCAGCTTGGTCACATCCATCGCGCGCTTTTGCAGCACCCGCAGCGATGGGCCGACGCCGCAGGCAATGGCGAATTTGATCAGGGTCTGCAATTTGGCCGGGCCCGCCACGCCGATATGGACGGGCAGCTTGATGCCTTCGGCTTGCAGGCGGTTGACCCAGGCGATCACCGGCTGCGCCTCAAAGCAGAACTGGGTGGCAATCGCCATCTTGCGCATCGGTGCGCTCGGCAAACGCCTGCTTCCACCGCAGCGCCTCCATCACCACGCGGTCGCCGCCGTCCGTGTCGATGTCGCTTGTTGCCTTCCGGGATGGCCCGCCACATGCAGCCGTTCGAACCCGCCAAACAGCCCGGTCTCGATCAGTTGCATCGAGCTGTCATATTCCCCCGCCGGCGTGTTGACCCCACCGCCCAGCAGCAGCGCCTGCTTCACGCCCGCCTCGCCCCGATAGCGCGCGACCCAGTCGATCAGCGTCGCCTTGTCCGGGATGATGCGCGCCGGGAAATGCGGCATCACGTCAAAGCCTTCCCCCGCCAGCGCTTGGCGGTGGCCACCATATCTTCAATGGGCGTGCCCTCGATATGGGCGATATAGACGCGTGTGCCCTTGGGCAGGAGGGCGCGGAAATCTTCGACCTTTTCGGCGGTGCGCGGCATCACCTCGATCGAATAGCCCTGCAGAAAGGCCTCGAGTCTCGGCGCTGGCTCTGCGGTGGCGGCGGTTTCGCGGCGGAAATTGAACAGGGCCATGCGCGTCTCCTTCAGGTTGCAGGGCAGCGGGTCAGGCTCTGGCCCAGCCTTCGTGCGTCGATCAGCGCCTTCAGATGCGCGCGGTGTCATATTCGGCTTCCAGACGGGCGGCTTCGGCCTTGGCCACCGCCTCCTGCTCGCCCTCCACCTCGAACGGGGGGGCCTTGCGCCATTCGGCCAGATAGGCGTCGGCATCCTTGGCGCCGATCTTCATGGCGCAGCGGTCGATCGCCTGTTCGAACCGTTCGGTCAGTTGCACCTTGGCTCCCCGCCGCCCCTTGCCCACGATGACCTGGGCCGGGATGTCGCGCCAGTAGACGATGGTGACTTCCGGCATCGGTGATTCCCCTCTGTCTGCTGATCCCGTTCATAGTCGCCCGCTCTGCGACAACCGATGTCGGTTTTCGACATGTCGCAGCGCGGATGCGACCCGCGCCCGATATCGTCTGCAGATCAGCAGGAGTGCGCGAGCCGCGGCGACGACGTCCGTCTTCTGGAATTATTCATGCAGTCATGAGCCGAGCCTTGACGACCGGCCCATAGCCGATCGCAGCGCTTGCCACGATGCGCGCGAAGCGGGTCTACCTTGACGTCAACCACAGTATGGAGGGCGATCATGACGCCCGAGCGTCCCCGAGGGGCGGACGCGATCCCGCAGCGGTCGAGACGCCGTCCCGTTGCGGCGCCTGCGGTCGAACCGTCAGCCCCCTCGCCAGTGCCCGGTCAGGGCGCGCAGCTTTATGCGGCGCTTGATCTGGGCACCAACAGTTGCCGGATGCTGATTGCCCAGCCGAAGGGCAGTCAGTTTCAGGTCGTGGACAGCTTTTCGAAAACTGTCCAGCTTGGCGCGGGGCTGGAAGCCTCGGGCCGGTTGTCGCGTGCCTCGATGGGGCGCACGATCCAGGCTTTGCGCATCTGCCACAAGAAGATCGAAAAGCATGGCGTTCACCGGATGCGGCTTGTGGCCACAGAGGCCTGCCGACGCGCCCGCAATGCGCGCGATTTCATGCGCCAGATCCGCCGGGAAACCGGGCTGACGGTGGAAATCATCCCCCCGGAAGAAGAGGCGCGGCTGGCCGTCATCTCTTGCGCGCCGCTGGTGTCGAAACGCACCGAACAGCTGCTGGTGGTGGATATCGGCGGCGGCTCGACCGAACTGGTCTGGATCGATCTGTCCGGCGTGCCGCCCGAAGATCGCCCGCAATCCATCATGCGGCTGCATTCCGGCTTCGACGCCCAAAGGCGACGGGCCCGCGGCGCGGGTGGTGGACTGGATTTCCGTGCCGCTGGGGGTGGCCACGCTGAAGGACCAGTTCGCCGATGTCGAGGATGACGCCGCCCGCTTTGCGCTGATGAGCTGGTTCTTCGAAGAAAACCTCGCCTCTTTCAGCCCCTATAATGCCGAAAACCCGCGCGCGGGGTTCCAGATCATCGGCACCTCCGGCACGGTGACCACGGTGGCCGCCAGCTTTCTGGGCCTGCGCCGCTATGACCGGACCAAGGTGGACGGGCTGCGCATGACCTCTGACCAGATCGACAGCGTGATCCGCGATTACCTTTCCCTTGGCCCCGAAGGCCGCCGCACCGACCCGCGCATCGGGCGCGACCGCCATGCGCTGATCATGTCGGGTGCGGCGATCCTGCAGGCGCTGATGCGGATCTGGCCCACCGACCGGCTGTCGGTGGCCGACCGGGGGCTGCGCGAGGGGCTGCTTTATGCCCAGATGAGCGCCGATGGCGTTCTGGAAGATGGACCATACACATGACAACGCCGCCCAAGAACACCTCTGGCCGGGGCCAGCGCGATCTGCGCGTTCGGGTGAAAACCGCCAAGGGGCGCAAGCTGTCCTCGACGCTCTGGCTGGAACGGCAGCTGAACGATCCTTACGTGGTGCGCGCCAAGAAAGAGGGCTATCGCGGCCGCGCGGCCTACAAGATTCTGGAACTGGATGATCGCTATGGCTTTCTGAAGCCCGGCTCGCGTGTGGTCGATCTGGGCTGTGCGCCGGGCGGCTGGTGTCAGGTGGCCGTTACCCGCGTCAATGCGCTGGGGCAGAATCCGCGCAAACCCGTGGGCACCGTTCTGGGCGTTGACCTGCAGGAGGTGGAGCCGATTTCCGGCGCCACCATCCACCAGCTGGATTTCCTGTCGGATGAAGCTGATGAGCTGGTGAAGGGCTGGCTGGGCGGCCCCGCCGATGTGGTGATGAGCGACATGGCCGCCTCGGCCTCGGGTCACAAGGGCACCGATCACCTGCGCATCGTCGCGCTGGTCGAGGCGGCGCTGGCCTTCGCCTTTGACGTGCTGGAAGAGGGCGGCACCTTCGTGGCCAAGGTTCTGGCCGGTGGCGCCGAAGCGGAAATGAACACCATGCTGAAGCGCAACTTCACCAAGGTGGCGAATGTGAAACCGCCGGCCAGCCGATCGGACAGTTCGGAGAAATTCGTGGTCGCGATGGGCTTCCGCCGTCGCGCCGTCGAGGCGCAAGAGGCGTCGGAAGACTGATTCCGCGCGCCCCGCCTGTCGGGACGGATGCGGGACGCAAGGCCTACGCCCGCCAGACACAGGGCAGACGGGGGTGAAGCCCGGCCAAAACAAAAGGGCGCCAGAAATGGCGCCCTTTTTGCTTCTGCAGATCCGTCCGGCTCAGCCGCCCCAGTGGCGCACCGGGCCGCAATCCATATGCACGAAATTCGATCCCGAGTACCGGCCAACCCCGCCCGAGGCGCAGGCCTCTGCCGCGCGGGCCATCTGGCCCACCGACCGCGATTTCAGCCGCAGGTCAGCCGCCTGGCCCACCATATGCAGCGAATGTTTCGCCACGCCCCGCGATTTCGACCGCAGCATGGCATTGGTCTGCGGGCTGCGATAGCCCGACAGCAGCATATAGGGTTCCGACACATCCAGCAGCCGATGCGAGGCCGCCATGATATCCACGGTGCGCGGGTCCATGGTTTCGGTCTGGTCATTGCGCCAGTCGCGCATGAAGTAGTTGATTTCCTTCAACACTTCCTTGATGTACTTGCCTTCGATCCAGTAGATCGTATCCAGGCTTTCGCCAGTCCGGCCAGAATACATGCGGACCCGCCGCACATCGCCCGCACCGCGCAGCAGGCCGAACGCATTTGAATAGGTGGGGGCTGCAACAACCGCAGTCGCCGCGAACGCACCCAGAAGTCCGCGCCGTGAAAAGACGGTTTGCGTCAGATTGGTCATGAGTGAGCCTGTCCTTCGGTCTTCTACCGCATGTATCTGCGGTTTCTGCCACTTTCCCCAAGTGCCCTCATTGTATGGCACAGGAGGAATCACAACAGAAGCGCAGTTTTCGTCGCACCGGCCCATTAGGCCAGCGATAGGCGAATAATTGCTAAATTCGTGCCAACTCCGGGAACCAAATGGCTAACTCCTGATCTGTTGCTGAATGGTGACATTTCAGCCCCTGACTTGTGCCCAAATTGCCTCATCCCTGCATCATGTGAATGGACAGGGCGGCGGAAATCTCCGAAGGTTTTTCCAGATCCAAGCCGAGGTTGCCATGTCCGCCGCGTTTGCTGTTCGTTCTGCTGTTCTGCCCGCCTTTGCCCTTGCGCTGACCTGTTTTCTGGCTGTGCCCGCCCAGGCCGATACCGGGCCGTTCAGCCGGTCTGTTGCGGCGGCGGCTGTGGAACATGATGTGGTCGCGGCCTTCTATGCCAACAACAGCTATGCTCCGGTCTGGACGGGGGCGGATCAGGCTGAACGGCGCGGCATCGTGCTGCAGGCCTTTGCGCGGGCGGCCGATCACGGCCTGCCGGTGCAGCGCTATGATGCGGTGGCGCTGGCCGATGCCTTTCGCGCGGCCAGCACCGAAGGTGATCGCGGGCGGCTGGAAGTGCGGATGACCCGCGCTTATCTGGCCTTTGTGAACGATCTGCACTCTGGCATCCTGACGCCATCGAAGGTCGACAAGACCATCGTGCGCAGCCTGCCGCGCCTGGCTGATGCCGAAATTCTGGCCAGCATCACCCGCCCGGATCTTGCCGATTTTCTGGCCGGTCTGGCCCCGGTGGCCCCGGCCTATGCTCAGCTGATGAAAGCCCGGCTGGATCTGCAGGCGCAGATCCGCAAAGGCGGCTGGGGCCCGGCGCTGGCCGCACCGCTGAAACCCGGTGCCAGTGGCGATGCCGTGGTGGCGCTGCGTGACCGGCTGGTGGCCATGGGCTATCTGCGCCGCTCTGTCACCCGCAGCTATGATGGCGAGATCCAGAAAGCCGTGCAGCAGCTGCAACTTGCGCATGGGCTTGAACCTGATGGGGTGCTGACGCAAAGCACCCTGAACGAAATCAACATCCCCCCGGAAGAGCGGCTGAAATCCATCCTCGTCGCGATGGAGCGGGAGCGCTGGATCAACATCGACCGGGGCCGCCGCCATGTCTGGGTGAACCTGACCGATTTTTCGGCGCGCATCATCGATGATGGCAAGGAAACCTTTGCCACCCGCTCTGTCGTGGGCAAGGTGGCGATGGAACAGCGCACCCCCGAATTTTCGGATGAAATCGAATATATGGTGGTGAACCCCAGCTGGTCGGTGCCGCGGTCGATCACCACCAAGGAATACCTGCCGCTGATGAAAAAGAACCCCAATGCGGCGGGGCATCTGAAGATCGTCGACAGCAAGGGCCGCGTCATCGACAGGGGCAAGATCAATTTCGGCAAATATACCGCCGCCAATTTCCCGTTTTCGATGCGGCAGCCGCCGTCGGATGCCAATGCGCTGGGTCTGGTGAAGTTCATGTTCCCGAATGAGTGGAACATCTATCTGCATGATACGCCTTCGAAATCCTTGTTCGATCGCGAAGTGCGCGCCTTCAGCCATGGCTGTGTGCGGCTGGGCCAGCCCTTTGAATTTGCCTATGCGCTGCTGGCGGCCCAAGAGGCAGACCCGGAAGGGCTGTTTCAGAAAACGCTGAAGACCGGGGTAGAACAGGCGATCCAGCTGAAACAGCATGTGCCGGTGCATCTGGTGTATTTCACCGCCTATCCGGGGGCGAAGGGGCAGATGAACTATCGCCCCGATGTCTATGGCCGGGATGCGCTGATCTATGACGCGCTGCTTGACGCCGGGGTGGCGCCGGGCGGCCAGCAGGGTTAAATCAACTGCGGGATGACACTGCATCCCGCAAGCGAGGATGCCATGGCCCATACGATCCGCGAGATTGCCACTGCTCTTGGCGCAGAAGCTGCCGGGAATGTTGATATCGTCATCCGCCGCGCGGCAGAACCGCAGGCGGCGGGGCCAGAGGATCTGGCTTTGGCGATGGACCCGAAATATGCTGAAGGTCTTGCCGCCGGGGGCGCGCGGGCTGCGGTGGTCTGGCCCGGCGCCGATTGGCAGGCACTGGGGCTGGAGGCGGTGATCTTTGCGCCACGGTCGCGGCTGGCGATGGCGGGCCTGTCGCGGATGATGGATCCGGGGCCGCAGATCGCGCCGGGGCTGCATCCGATGGCGGTGGTGGATTCCACGGCCGAGATCGGCGCAGGCGCGGCCATCGGCCCGTTTGTGGTGATCGGCGCCGGCGTGCGGATCGGGCCGGGCGCGCGGATCGCCAGCCATGTGAGCATTGCCGAGGGCGCAACCATTGGTGCTGACGCGCTGATCCTGCAGGGCGCGCGGATCGGGCCGGGCGTGACCATCGGGGATCGGTTCATCTGCCAGCCGGGCGCCAGCATCGGCGGCGACGGCTTTTCTTTCGTGACGCCGCAGCAGAGCGGGGTTGAAGAAATCCGCACAACCCTTGGACAACGCGAGGAAATCCGGCAGCAAAGCTGGACGCGCATCCATTCGCTTGGCTCTGTCACGCTGGGCGATGATGTCGAGGTGGGCGCCAATGCCACGATCGACCGCGGCACCATCCGCGATACCAGCGTGGGGTCGGGCACCAAGATCGACAATCTGGTGCAGCTGGGGCACAATGTGCAGGTCGGGCGCGATTGCCTGCTGTGCGGACAAGTCGGCGTGGCCGGATCGACGCGGATCGGCAACCGGGTCGTTCTGGCAGGCCAGGTGGGCGTGAGCGACAATATCTTCATCGGGGATGATGTGATCGCGGGCGGCGGCACCAAGATTTTCAGCAATGTGCCCGCAGGCCGCACCATCCTGGGCAATCCCGCCGTGAAGATGGAAACGCAGATGGAGATCAACAAGGCGCTGCGGCGTCTGCCCCGTCTGGCAGCGACGGTGGCAGAGCTTCAGAAACTTGTTTCAAAACTGTGAGATGACGCCAAGACTTCCCTGCAAGGGGACTAGGGGGTTTCTATGACACAGACAGTAAAAGACCGGGTCATTGCCATTCTGGCCGAACAGGCGGTGATGGATGTATCCGATGTGCGGATGGAAGATTCGCTGGAAGATCTGGGGCTTGACAGCCTTGGCCTGGTAGAGAGCATCTTTGCCATCGAAGAGGCCTTCGATATTTCGGTGCCGTTCAACGCCAATGCGCCGGATCAATCGGATTTCGATATCTCCTCGGTTGCGGCGATTGTCGCGGCGGTAGAAGGGCTTGTGGCCGGGCGCGCCGCATGAAGCGTGTGGTGATTACCGGCGCGGGCACGATCAACGCGCTGGCCCATGACGTGCCGGGCACGCTGGCGGCCTTTGCCGAAGGCCGCTGCGGCATCACGGATCTGGAGATCCGCGACCGCGAGCGGCTGTTGATCCGCATCGGCGGGCAGGTGCATGACTGGAACCCGGAAGCGAACTTCAACCGGCAACAGATTGTTCTGTATGATAAATTCACGCAGTTCACCCTGCTGGCGGCGCGTCAGGCCGTGGCGCAGGCGGGGCTGAATTTCGATGGTCATCTGGGCTATGAAACCGGGGTGGTGCTGGGCACGGCCGCGGGGGGTGTGAACACCTGGGATGACAATTACCGCACGGTCTATGAAGAGGGGAAGAACCGCGTTCACCCCTTTGTCGTGCCCAAGCTGATGAACAACGCAGGCGCCGCCCATGTGTCGATGGAGTTCAACCTGAAAGGGCCGAGCTTCACCGTGGCCACCGCCTGCGCCAGTTCCAACCATGCCATGGGCATGGCCTTTCACATGGTGCGGTCTGGCATGTGCCGGGCGATGCTGGCGGGCGGATCGGAATCCATGCTGTGCTTTGGCGGGATCAAGGCCTGGGAGGGATTGCGCGTGATGTCGAAAGACGCCTGCCGCCCGTTCAGCCTGACGCGCAACGGCATGGTGCAGGGCGAAGGCGCGGCGGTCTTCGTCTTCGAGGAATATGAACAGGCCGCGCGGCGGGGCGCCGAGATTCTGGCCGAGGTGGTGGGATTCGCCATGACCTCGGATGCGTCGGATATCGTGATGCCCTCGAAACAGGGGGCGGCGCGGGCGATTGCCGGGGCGCTGAAGGATGGTGGGCTGAACCCCGAGGATGTGGGCTACATCAACGCCCATGGCACCGGCACGGCCGCGAATGACAAGACGGAATGTGCGGCGGTGGCCGATGTCTTTGGCCATCATGCCGACCGGCTGATGATGTCTTCGACCAAATCCATGCATGGGCATCTGATCGGCGGGACGGGCGCGGTGGAGCTGCTGGCCTGTATCATGGCGCTGCGCGACGGGGTGATTGCGCCGACCATCGGCTATGAAGAACCCGATCCGGAATGTGCGCTGGATGTGGTGCCCAATGTGGCCCGGCAGGCGCGGGTGGATGTGGTGCTTTCGAATGCCTTTGCCTTTGGCGGCATGAACGCGGTTCTGGCTTTGCGCCGGGCGCCCTGACCGGTGGGCGATAGGAAAAGCCGCCGAATCCGGGGGGATTCGGCGGCTTTTTGATCTGTGCAGCGGTTACTGGGCCGGAACCGGCATGGCATCAAAGCCTGCGGTGAAGCCTTTCAGCGAGACGGTCAGCGTCACCTTTTCGGTGGGGGCCACGACGGGCGAGATCAGCATGGTGATCTTGGCGCCCTTTTTCAGGCCTGCCAGCTCTTCTGCGGTGAAGCCCACGCGGGCCACGCAACCGCCCCGGTCACACCAGGTGAAGGGGTAGGTTTTGGGCTGCTGCGCATCGACCTGCAGGATGACATTTTCCGTCAGCAGGGTTTCCAGCGGGGTGATGATGGTGGCGCCGGCCACGGCCTGCTGGCCTGCGGGCAGCGGGAAGAGGGCGATTTCGGACACCGAATTGCCCTGCTGGTCTTGCAGCAGCTGATACAGCTGGCAGGGGTCTTCGCCCTGTTCGGCCTTCACGCAGCGCAGCTGCCAGTCGCCATGCGTGGCCTTGAGATAGAGCGAGCCGGGGCCGGTGGGTTCTGACGGCGGAATGGCCGGTGCTGCGGGGGCTGCCGGTGCAGCGGGCGCAGGCGTTGCCGGGGTGGCAGGGGCTTCGGGCGTGGCGGGGGCTGCGGTATCCTGCGCGACGGCGGCAGAACCCAGCCCGAGGGCGAGCACGAGGGCGAGGGGGCGGGTGAAGTCGGTGATCGACATTGCGACGTGTCCTCGAATGATAATGCCGCCCCTTAACATGGGGCCGGTATGAAGTCAGTCCGAAAAAGCTGCGATGCAGAAAACCGGCGGCGGGTTGCCGGATGCCGGGGGGCCGTTGGCGCAATAAAAAAGGGCCACGTTGCCGCGACCCTTTTCATATTATGCTCCCTGTCGGACTGGCCGACTTCATTGGGGCTGACGCTAAGGCGAAGGGCCGCGCAGGTCAACAATATTTTCGTCATGAAACTGCGCTATGGCGCGGGGCTTCGGGTGGCGGCCGGGGCTGGCGGCCTGCGGCGAAGGCTGTATTCTGCGGGCAGAACCGAATGGGGGTGCCAATGGACGCGGCTTCGATCTTTGTGGGGGGCGGTGGCCCGAGCTATGGCCTGCCGCAGCAGCTGTTGCTGAAATATGGCAATCGGCACGGGCTGGTTGCGGGGGCGACCGGCACCGGGAAAACCGTGACGCTGCAGGTGCTGGCCGAGGGGTTTTCGGCGGCGGGCGTGCCGGTGTTTCTGTCGGATGTGAAGGGTGATCTGGCCGGGCTGGGCCTGCCGGGATCGGCGGAAGGCAAGCTGCACGCGGCCTTTGCGGCACGGGCAGAGACCATCGGCCTGGATCTGGTCTATGGCGCCTGCCCGGTGACGTTCTGGGACATTTTCGGGGAGCAGGGCCATCCGATCCGCACCACGGTATCGGAGATGGGGCCCTTGCTGCTGTCACGGATGATGGAGCTGACAGAGCCGCAGGAGGGCGTGCTGAACGTGGCCTTCAAGCTGGCCGATGACGAGGGGCTGGCGCTGCTGGATCTGAAGGATCTGCAGGCGGTGCTGACCTTTTTGGGCGAACATGCGCGCGAGGTTTCCACCCGCTATGGTCTGGTGTCCACCACATCCATCGGGGCGATTCAGCGGCGGCTGATGGTGCTGGAGAATCAGGGCGCGGCGCGGCTGTTCGGGGAACCGGCGCTTTCGCTGGCGGATCTGATGCTGAGCGAGGGCGGGCGGGGCCGGGTGAACATTCTGGCGGCGGACAAGCTGATGCAATCGCCCCGGCTGTATGCCACTTTCCTGTTGTGGCTGCTGTCGGAACTGTTCGAAGAGCTGCCCGAGGTGGGCGACCCGGACAAGCCGAAGCTGGTGTTCTTTTTCGACGAGGCGCATCTGTTGTTTGATGATGCGCCCAAGGCGCTGATCGACAAGGTGGAACAGGTGGCGCGGCTGATCCGGTCGAAGGGGGTGGGGGTGTATTTCGTGACCCAGAACCCAGGCGATGTGCCCGAGGATATTCTGGGCCAGCTGGGCAACCGGGTGCAGCACGCGCTGCGGGCCTTTACGGCGCGCGATCAGAAGGATCTGCGGCTGGCCGCCGATACCTATCGCCCCAATCCGCGCTTCAGCACCGAAGATGCGATCCGCGATGTGGGCACGGGCGAGGCGGTGACCTCTTTCCTGGAGGCAAAGGGCGTGCCCGGTGTGGTGGAGCGGACGCTGATCCGGCCGCCCGCTTCACAGCTTGGGCCGATTGCGCCAGAGCAGCGCCGCGCGCTGGTGGCGGCATCGCCGCTGGCCGACAAGTATGAGACGCTGATCGACCGGGTTTCGGCCTATGAAAAGCTGCAGGCCCGGGTGGAGCAGGCCGAAGCTGCCGAAGCCGGGGCTGGCGAGCGTGAGGTGGGCGAGCGCGAGTTTTCGCGCGGGCGGCGCTATGGCGGCGAGACAAAACCCGCCGCGCCGAAACCTGCCCCGCGCCCGAAAACCAGCAGCCGGTCTGACAGTGTGACAGACGCCTTTGCGAAAAGTTTTGCGCGCCAGATCGGCAGCAAGGCGGGGCAGGCCCTGGTGCGCGGTGTTCTGGGCAGCCTGTTCCGCCGCCGCTAGACCCACGCGCGGCAGTCACGCCATTTTGAGCGTGGCTGCCCGATTTGATCCCATTCATGCCTCAATTGCTGCACCGATATCCGGTAGACCCGACCGCGAGCATGATGTGCGAAACGGACCAAGGAACGGGTATGGCGATCTCTGCAGCGGAACAATACGCAATCGAACTGGTCAACCGGGCGCGGTTGAACCCTGTGGCAGAGGCCAAACGCTTTGGGATCGGCCTGAATGACGGGATTGCGGCCGGCACCATTTCCAATGCGGCCAAGCAGGTTCTGGCGCCGCATCAGGCGCTGGACGGGGCAACCGAATCGCATGGCCAGTGGATTCTGGATACGGATACGTTTTCGCATACCGGCGTTGGTGGCAGCCGCGCCGGAGACCGGATCGAATGGGCGGGCTATCCGTCTTTCGGTGGCGGCAGCGGCTGGGGGGAAAACCTGTCGCTGATGTCTTACGCAGGCATGTCGGAAGCCCAGATCATCGAGGCGCATCACGCGCAGCTGATGCGCAGCTCCAGCCACCGGCCGGAACTGATGGAAGAGCAGCACCGCGAAATCGGCATCGGTGTGGTGAGCGGATATTACCAAAGCTATGACGTGTCGGTGGAGGTGCAGAATTTCGCCTATCGCCCGACCGTGGCTTATGTGACGGGCGTGGCCTATGGCGACAGCAACCGTGACAAGTTCTATTCGCTGGGGGAAGGCCAGTCTGGCGTGACCATGGCGCTGCTGGGCGGATCTTCGACCGTGACGACCGAGGCGGGCGGCTATGCGCTGGAGGGCATTGCCGGCACCGAGGTTGGCCTGACCATCACCGCCAATGGACAGGAGACCCGGCTGGGCGTCGATCTGACCGATGGCAATGTGAAGGTGGATGTGGTCAACGGCAATCTGCTGAAGGTATCGGGCGATGTCACGCTGTGGGGCGGGGCGATCCGCAATGTCACCGCGCTTGGCGTCGGCGACATCGATCTGACGGGCAGTGGTGCAGCCAATACGCTGACCGGGAATTCCGGCAAGAATGTGCTGATCGGCGGCGGCGGCAATGATGTGCTGGCGGGTCTGGGCGGCCATGACCGGCTGCTGGGCGGCAATGGCAATGACCGGCTGATGGGCGGCAATGCCGGGGATACGCTGGTGGGGGGCGCGGGAGGCGATACGCTGATCGGCGGCGGTGGCTATGACCGGCTGACCGGCGGTGGCGGGCCGGATACTTTTGTGTTCTCCAACGGCTTTGCGCGTGACCGGATCACCGATTTCAACGCAGGCCAGGGCGACAAGTTGCAGTTCGATGACAATCTGTGGTCGGGCGGAAAGTCTGCGCAGGATGTGGTGAACAGCTTTGCGCAGATCACCGGCGATGGCGTGGTGTTCGATTTTGGCGGCAATGACCGGGTGACCCTGGTGGGTGTGACCAGCCTGGACGGGCTGGCCGATCACATCGCCATCATCTGAGCCATCATCAGGGGCCGCCCGCCGCCTACAGGCGGCGGATCTTCAGCTTGGCAATCCGGTTTTCGCGTCGGGCGGCCACTTCGAAGCGGAAGCCATGGAAGCTGAACACCTGGCCTTCGTTCGGGATCATCTGCGCTTCGTGGATCACGAGGCCTGCGATCGTATTCGCCTCTTCATCCGGCAGCTGCCAATCCATGGCGCGGTTCAGGTCGCGGATCGTCATAGAGCCTTCGACCAGGTAATTGCCGGTCTTCGGATCGGCCTTCAGCCCGCTTTCCTTGTGGACCACATCGAATTCGTCGGTGATATCGCCCACGATTTCCTCGATGATGTCTTCAAGCGTGATAAGCCCCTGAAGCGAGCCATATTCATCGACCACCAGCGCGAAATGGGTGCGGCGTTTCAGGAATTCGCGCATCTGTTCATCAAGCGTGGTGGTTTCGGGCACGAAATAGGCCTTCATCGCCACTTTCATCACATCCAGCCCGGCAAAGCTGCCCACCGGACCTTCGGAATTGCGCATCAGCCGCTCTACCTCGCGCAGCAGATCCTTGGCATGGATGACGCCGATGATGTTTTCGGCATCATCGCGGAACACCGGCAGGCGGGTATGGGGCGAGCCCAGAACCTGCGCCAGAATCGCCTCGGGCGGCTGATCGGCATCGACCATTTCGATGTCACGGCGGTGCAGCATCACCTCTTCCACCGTGCGGTCGGCCAGATGCAGCGCGCCCAGCAGGCGGTCGCGGTCTTCCTTTTCCACCGCGCCTTCGCTGTGGCCCAAGGAGATGGCGCCGACGATTTCTTCGCGCATGGCCAGCATCCGCCCGCCGGGATCGGCGCGCAGGCCGAACAGCCCCAGCAAGGCGCGCACCAACAGCCGCACCACGGCCACCACCGGCGAAAAGACCACGATCAGCACACGGATCACCGGCGACACGCGCGAGGCCACGGCCTCGGGGTGGATGATCGACAAGGTCTTGGGCAGCACCTCGCCAAAGATCAGCACCAGGACCGTCATCACGATGGTCGCAGTGGCCACGCCGCCATCCCCCAGCAGCCGGGTAAACAGCGAAGTGGCCAGCGCCGCTGACAGGATATTGACGATGTTGTTGCCCAGAAGCAGGGCGCCGATCATGCGTTCGCTGTCTTCTGTCACCTGCATGGCGGCGCTTGCGCCGGTGCTGCCCTTGTCGGCCTGCGATTTCAGCTTGGCGCGCGAGGCGGCGGTGAGCGCGGTTTCCGAGCCGGAGAAGAAGGCCGAAAGGACCAGCAGGGCGGCAATGGCCGCCATGGTCAACAGGGCAGAGGTATCAAACAGCGGCGCGGTTTCAGGGGTCATTCCTTGGGCTTTCTGCTGGCGAGCGGATGGTGATCTAGCACCAGGGATTTCAGGTGGCCATCAAGAACATGGGTATAGATTTCGGTTGTGGCGACATCGGCATGGCCCAGAAGCGTCTGGATCACCCGCAGATCGGCGCCGCCGGCCAGCAGATGCGTGGCAAAGGCATGGCGCAGGGTGTGCGGCGTGACCTTGGCGGGAGAAACGCCGGCCAGAACCGCGATCTGTTTGATGAGAACATAGAAATGGTTGCGCGTCAGGTGCCCCGATGCGCCGCGGCTGGGGAACAGGTGGCGCGAGGGGGGATGGCCTGACTGACGCTCCAGCTCTTCCAGGCGGTCGCGGCGGTCGAGCCAATCTGCCAGCGCCTCGCGGGCGGGCTGTGACAGCGGCACCATGCGCTCCTTGCCGCCCTTGCCGCGCACCAGAATCATCTGTGGATTGCCGCGCACCGCCGCCACCGGCATTTCCACCAGTTCTGATACGCGCAGGCCGGTGGCATAAAGCAGTTCCAGCAGGGCGCGGTTGCGGATCTGATCATCCAGCGAGCGGCCCTTGTCGCGCGCGGCCTCCAGCAGGCGATCCACCTCGTCATGCGTCAGAACCTGCGGCAGGCGCTTGTCGAGCCCCGGCCCCTTGAGCCGCAGCGCCGGATTGTCTGCACGCCAGTTTTCTTCATGCGCAAAGCGATAGAGCTGCCGGATGGCCGAAAGCCTGCGGGCGCGGGTGGCCTTGGACAGCCCTTCTGCCTCGCAGGAGATCAGGTAATCTTCCACCGCCTGCCGGTCTGCCGTCAGGAAATCGCGGCCGCGATGGGCCAGCCAGCCCGCGAAATCCAGCAGGTCGCGGCCATAGGCCAGCCGCGTGTTGCGCGCGGCGTCGCGTTCCGCCGCCTGGGCATCGAGGAAGGTGGAAATCCAGCGTTCCATCAGGGCGTCAGGCACGGCCTAGCCCCGCCGTTCCAGCAGCAGCAGTTCCAGCGCGGTGCGGCGGGCCACATCTTCCAGCCCCAGACGGCGCAGCAGCGACAGGCCTTCGGCCACGCCGCGCGGATCGCCGCGCACGCCCCGATCCACCGCATCCATCGCCAGCAGCAATGCCTCGCCCACGCGGCGCTCTTGCAGCATGGTTTCGGCGGCGGGATCGAGCGTAGGGGCGAGGAAGGCCGGGCTGACGCCGCGCGCCATGCTGTCGGGCGGGGTCAGGCCGGTGATGTGGCCGGTGGCCAGCCCCAGCAGGAATTCTTCCTGCAGATCAGAGGCCGGGCCACGGGCCAGACGCTGGCGGGCAACCCGTTCAAAGCCCGGCGACAGAAGGCCGATGCGCAGGGCCAACCCGTCGGCCGGGGGCGGCAGTTCCAGCCCCGCCAGCTTTTCACCAAAAAGTTCGGCAAAGACGCTTTCCAGCTCGTTGCCGGACATGGCCTGCCAGACCGGGGGCAGGGCATCGGCAATCGCCTGTGGTTCGCCCAGCGTCAGCGCGCGGTCAAACCGCTGGAACAGATCGACCCTGTCCCAGACCCCGCCCGAGGCGGCGGCATCGCGTTCGGTGTAAAGCCCCAGCAGCAGGTTGGGGGTCACCGCCCCGGCGCGTGCCAGCCGTTCGGCGGCTTCGACCTGGGCTTTCCATCCGGCCTGCGGGCGCAGTTCGGCATGGGCAAAGGCCAGCGGCAGATGCTGGGTGTTGAGCGGTTCGCCAATCGCCTCATACATGCGCCAGACCAGCGGGGTCGGGCGGTCGGGTGGGGGAAGCGGCGGCGAATCTTCGGCCAGTTCGGCATCCAGAAAGCGCGACAGCAGCTGATCTTCGGTGCCCTCCACCCGACCCAGCGCGCGGGAGGTGTTCAGCGTCAGCGCGGCGGCGTTCCAGTCGCCCGCGCGGGCCAGGCAGAAGATGCGCGCCGCCAGCGTGGGGGCCAGATTGGCCGAGGCCTGCATCCGGGTGCAGGCGGCATCTTCCTGCCCGGTCAGGAGCGCGATGTCAAAGCTGCGGCGGAACAGTTCGGGGCTGGGCATCCCGCTGAGATCGACAAGGGCTGCGGCCTGATCCAGCGCGCCCATATCCAGCAGCTTGTCGATACGGGCCATCAGCAGCTGGCCGCGGCCGCCGCTATCCACCGGCGGATCGGTTTCGGCCAGCAGCAGGGTCAGGAACAGGCCGCGCAGGGCGGGCAGCAGGGCCGCGCGTTCGGCGGTGATGGCGCGGGCGATATCCTCTGTCCGGCTCAGCCCCCAGAGCGCGGGCGGCAGGCCGGTCTGGCCGGGCGGCAGCAGGCCCAGACCGTCGGGCGAGGCGGCGCCCAGCACGGTGACGGTTACTGCGCCGGGTTGCGCGCTGCTGGCGACGGCGGGCTGATCGGGATCGGGCCGGGGATTGGGCGTCGAGCTGGGAATCGGCCCGGCGGCCGCCACAGGCTCTGCCACCGATTGCGACAGCCAGTCGATGGCGGACAGCGGTTGCTGCGCGGCAGCAGGGCCCGCCGCGCAGAGCAGACAGCCCAGAAGAACGGCCCGCCTCAGGCGGGGGTCAGTTGCCATCCAGGCTCACCGGGCGGGAAACATCGGCCTGATCGGGGCGCAGATCGGCCAGATAGGCATAGGCCGTCAGCCCGATGAAGCCGATCACCGCCAGCACGAAAAGAAGTTTGATGATACGGCCCATGAGTGCCTCCTGTTCCTGCGGCTTTGCCCGTTGTTGCCGGGTCAGGCCCGGAAAGCCAAGCCCTGACGCGGATTTTCGGTTCGATTATATATGGCAATCGCTGCAACTTCACGTCATTCAGGGACAAAAGTTTGCGCAGGCGGCAGTGCTTTGCCGCCCGCCACAAGGCCGGGAGAGTGCTTGGGTGAGCGGTCAGCTGAAAAAGACGGTTGCGCTGGTGGGCATGATGGGGGCGGGCAAGACCGCCGTGGGCACCGCGCTGGCGCGTATGCTGGGGGTGCCCTTCCGCGATTCCGACGAAGAAATCGTGAAGGCCGCCAGCCGCAGCATTGCCGAAATCTTTGAACGCGACGGCGAGCCGTTCTTTCGTGCCCGCGAAACCGAGGTTCTGTCGCGTCTGGTGAAGGGGCAGCCCTGCATCCTGTCCACGGGCGGAGGGGCGTTTCTGTCGGATCTGAACCGCAACATCATCGGGGCGACCGGCGTGTCGGTGTGGCTGCGGGCGGATCTGGATCTGCTGTGGCAGCGGGTGCGGCACAAGACGACGCGGCCCTTGTTGCGCACCGCCAACCCGCGCGAAACGCTGCGCCAGCTGCATGAGGCGCGGGTGCCCCATTATGCTTTGGCCGATGTGACGGTGGATGCCGAGCCTGATCTGTCGATCGAGTTGATGGCGCAGCGGGTGATCGAGGCGCTGCGGACGCGGCCCGACGTGTCTGGAAAGGAGTTGACGGGATGACGTGATGGATGTGGTTCCGGTGGCGCTTGGCGCCCGGTCTTACGAGGTGCACATCGGGCCGGGCCTGCTGCACCGGGCGGGGGCGGAAATCGCGCCGCTCCTGCGCCGCAAGCGGGTGGCGGTGGTGACGGATGAAACCGTGGCCGCCCTGCATCTGGCCGGCACTGGAGGCGCGCGCTGGCGGCGGCGGGCATTGCGATGACCAGCCTTGCGCTGCCGCCGGGTGAGGGCACCAAGGGCTGGCCCGAGTTCGCGCGCACGGTGGAATGGCTGCTGGAGCAGAAGGTCGAGCGCAAGGATGTCGTCCTGGCCTTTGGCGGCGGGGTGATCGGCGATCTGGTGGGCTTTGCCGCCGCCGTGCTGCGGCGGGGCGTGCGCTTCGTGCAGATCCCGACCACGCTGCTGGCGCAGGTGGACAGTTCGGTGGGCGGCAAGACCGGGATCAACACGCCGCAGGGCAAGAACCTGGTCGGGGCCTTTCATCAGCCGGCGCTGGTGCTGGCCGATATCGATGTGCTGGACAGCCTGCCCGCGCGGGATTTTCTGGCGGGCTATGGCGAGGTGGTGAAATACGGCCTTCTGGGCGATGCCGCGTTCTTTGACTGGCTGGAGATCAACGGCCCCGATCTGGCCCGCGATGCGGTGAAGCGGCAATATGCCGTGCGCCGGTCGGTGGAGATGAAGGCCGAAATCGTGGCGCGGGATGAAACCGAAGAGGGCGACCGCGCCCTGCTGAACCTGGGCCATACCTTCTGTCATGCGCTGGAAAAGGCCACCGGATTTGGTGACCGGCTGCTGCATGGCGAGGGGGTGGCGATCGGCTGTGCACTGGCGTTCGAACTGTCGCAGCGGCTGGGCCTGTGCAGCCAGGAGGCGCCAAGCCGGGTGCGGGCGCATCTGCGGGCCATGGGCATGAAGGTCGATCTGGCCGATATTCCCGGCGATCTGCCGGATGCGGCGGCGCTGCTGGCGCTGATGGGGCAGGACAAGAAAGTGGTGGATGGCCAGCTGCGCTTCATTCTGGCCCGGGGGATCGGTGCGGCTTTCGTGGCGGCGGATGTGCCCTCGGACAAGGTGCTGGCACTGCTGGAAGATGCCTTGCGCGGCCGCTGAGCGCGGGAAGCCACCGGAGAAGAAAAGGGGGCAGCCGGGTTGCCCCCTTTTGCAATCAGCCTGCGTTGCGGTGCTGGCGCCAGGCAAGGCCAAGGGCGACAAGCCCCGCCAGTGACAGCGCGATCCCCACAAGGCCAGAGGACCGCCAGCCCCAGCCCGCCGCCAGCGCCATGCCCGCAACCCAGGGGCCAAGCGCATTGGCGGCATTGAAGGCGGCATGGTTCATGGCGGCAGCCATGGATTGCGCCTTGCCTGCGACATCCATCAGCTGGGTCTGCAGCGGCACCACCATGCCCGAGCCAAGGCCCAGCAGGAAGGAAGACAGGATCATCAGCGTCCAGCTGCCGACCGCCAGCGCCGCAAAGCCCTGTGTCACGATCATGAACAGCATCAGCGCCAGTGCCGCGCCGAAATTGCCCAGCCGGATGGTCAGCCGCGCGGCCAGGATGCTGCCCAGCGTGCCGCCGATGCCGAAGGCAGACAGCGCCACCGTCACCGCCCAGACCGGCGGCTGCGTGGTGGCCAGCATGGCGGCAGACAGGAAGGAATAGACGGCGAACAGCCCGCCGAAGCCGATGGCACCCACCATCAGGGTGGCCGCCACCGCCGGATTGCGCAGGGCGCGCAGCTCTGCCATCGGATTGGCATTGGGATCGACGCCCACGCGCGGCGCCAGACGCAGGATCAGCAGGGCCGCCGCCAGCGCCAGAACACCCGGCAGGCCAAAGCCCCAGCGCCAGCCCAGCCCCTGGCCCAGCAGCTGTGCCAGGGGCACGCCGATGATATTGGCGACCGTCAGCCCCAGCAGCACATGGGTCACGCCTTTGGCGCGCTGTTCGCGGGGCAGGGCATCGGCGGCAAACAGCATGGCCACCCCCAGAAAGCCGCCATGCGGCAGCCCGGCCAGAAACCGGGCGCCGACCAGCGTGCTGTAGCCCGGCAGGATTGAGGCGAGGATGTTCATCACGCCATAGATGGCGATCAGCGCCGCCAGATAGCGCCGCCGCGGCAGGCGCGCGCCCAGGATCGAGGTCAGAGGCGCCCCGACCACGACGCCAAGGGCATAGGCGCTGACCACATGGCCCGCCATGGGTTCGGTCACGCCCAGATCGGCGGCATACCAGGGCAGCAGGCCCATGGCGGCAAATTCTGAGGTGCCGATGGCAAAAGCCCCCAGCGCCAGTGCCAGAATGGCCAGTGTTGCATTGGGGGCGGGGGATGGTTTTGCAGAAGCGGAAGACGACATGGGAGGCAGACCTTGCAGACGCGGCGCGGGGAGGGCGCGAAGATGATTGCGTTAACAGTGACCCGTCATGACTTCCAGTGCTGACGGGCAGGGCTGCCGGGCAAAATGCCGGTGCCGGGGGGCGGGGTGATTTTTCAGGCGCGGTGGCGCCGGCTTGCGAGAGGTTTGGCCACAGGTTTGGCCAGAGACGGATTGGTGGGTGCCATGGGCGCGCTGCCACTGGTGCTGGCCGGGTTGGAAACTCGGTTTGACACAGGTTTTCGGATGCGTCCTTATGGGTGCATCTGAATTTCACACACAGCTTTGACGAGAACGATTATGGCTGAGGGACCATTTGCCCATTCCGGCACGCCCGGAAATCATGCGGATTGGCAGGGGCTGGCAGACCATCTGCAAGGTGTGGCGGATCTGGCGGCTGCGCGGGGCGGGCCGATCGGGCTTGCGGCCCTGGCCCGGCTGGCCGGGGCGCTGCATGATTTCGGCAAGCATGATCCTGCGTTTCAGCGCCGCCTTGCCGGGGATGCGCGCAGTGTCGATCATTCAACCGCCGGGGCCAGGCTTTTGCTGGATCGGGCCAAAGGGGCTGAACGCGTGGCGGCGGAAGTGCTGGCCTATGCGATCCTGGGCCATCACGCCGGTCTGCCCGATGCGCGCGGGGTGGATGGCAGCATGGAGCGCCGGATCGACCAGTTCAGCGATCCCATCGCGCCCGGGATCACCGCTGCGGTGCAGGTGGATTTTGCGCCCCTGCTGCCGGAACTGCTGGCGCGGATGCGGCAGGGCCAGCAATGCGGGTTTGACCTTTCGGTGGCAGGGCGGATGATCTTTTCCTGCCTGGTGGATGCCGATTTCCGCGATACCGAGCTGTTCTACAACCGCCTGGAAGGGCGCGATACCGACCGCAGCTGGCCTGAGCTGCCGGATATTCTGCCCGGGCTGCGGGATGTCTTCGATGCCCATATGGCCGGATTGCCGGGTGCGGGCGCGCTGAACACTCTGCGGGCCGAGGTTCTGGCCCATATCCGCAGCCGCGCCAGCCTGCCGCCGGGGCTGTTCACGCTGACCGTGCCGACGGGGGGCGGCAAGACCCTGGCATCGCTGGGTTTTGCACTGGATCATGCGGCGCTGCACGGGCATCGGCGGATCATCTACGCCATTCCCTATACATCCATCATCGACCAGACGGCCGCGATCTTTCGCAGCCTGTTTGGCGATATCGTTCTGGAACATCATTCCGCCATCGACACCGAAAAGCCCGGCCAATCGGGGCGCGACAAGGCGCGGCTGGCGATGGAGGATTGGGCGGCGCCTCTGGTTGTCACCACCAATGTGCAGCTGTTTGAAAGCCTGTTCGCCGCCCGCCCCTCGCGTTGCCGCAAGCTGCATAATATCGCCGGTTCGGTGATCGTGCTGGACGAGGCGCAAAGCCTGCCGCGTGAACTGCTGATGCCGACCCTGCGGATGATCGACACGCTGGCCACGCATTACGGATGCAGCGTGGTTCTATGCACGGCAACCCAGCCCGCCTTCGACAGCCGCCAGTTGCAGCACGGCGGCCTGCCGCTGGAAGGGCGCGAACTGGCCCCCGATCCGGCCGGGCTGGCCCGCCGCCTGCGCCGGACGCGGATCCTGCGGGCTGGGGCGATGGAGGATGAGGCGCTGATCGCCGCCTTGCGCGACACGCCGCAGGGCATGGTGATCGTGAACAGCCGCAGACATGCGCTGGAGCTGTTTCAGGCGGCGCAGGGGGCAGGGCTGGAGGGCATGGTGCATCTGACCACCCGGCAATATCCGGTGCATCGCCGCCGTATTCTGGCAGATGTGCGGGCGCGGCTGCAGGCCGGCACGCCCTGCCGCCTGATCGCCACCAGCCTGATCGAGGCGGGGGTTGATGTCGATTTTCCAAAGGGTTGGCGGGCGGAAACCGGGTTGGATGGAATTGTTTACGGGGGCGTGGGTCGAAACTTGACGATGGACTGCGCCTTGATCTGCTGCAGGCGTCGCCCTCGGTACGGGGGCGTGGGGCGAAACTGGAAATCCGGGCGTGATTTGCCACGTTGCAGCAGATCGCCCCCGGCACCGGGGCGCGGGTTGAAACATTGCTATGGGCTTGGGCGCGGAATATGGCAGGGGCCGTCCCCAGCACGGGGGCGTGGATTGCGGCGGCTGTTGTTTCTGTTTCACGAACCCATTGCCGGGTCGTCCTCGGCCGGAAAGCCTGGATCCACCAAACAGGATCCGCTGCAGATTGTTTGGGTTCAGGATTCCCGAATGGAATGGTGCGGGTGAAGGGACTCGAACCCCCAAGCCTTGCGGCGGTTGGACCTAAACCAACTGTGTCTACCGTTCCACCACACCCGCACAGCCGTTCAATTATCCGTTGCGGCGCTGCGGGTCAACGCTGTGGCGCAGGATCTCGCAAGGGGTGGCGGGCCGCAGCGCAGGCCCGGCCTGTGCATCCCTTTTCACTTCCATCCCGTGTATTTCTTGGTTAGAAGCGCCGCCAACGGGGCGGAGCGTCTTACAACGCTTCCGGCGTCTTTTGGCGTGGAGGGGCTGTGCCCCCCTGACCCGCACCAGATATGTAAGAAGGACGAAAACACTCATGCAGGTCACCGAGACCCTGAACGAAGGTCTGAAGCGCGGCTACACCATCACGGTGACCGCGAAGGAACTGGAAGCAAAAGTCCAGGAAAAGCTGGTCGAGGCACAGCCCGAGATCGAGATGAAGGGCTTCCGCAAGGGCAAGGTGCCGCTGGCCATGCTGCGCAAGCAATACGGCCAGCGCCTGATGGGTGATGCCATGCAGGACGCCATTGATGGCGCGATGAAAGAGCATTTCGACGCCTCGGGCGACCGCCCGGCGCTGCAGCCCGAAGTGAAGATGGTGGGCGGCGAAGAGTGGAAAGAAGGCCAGGATGTCGTGGTCGAAATGACCTACGAAGCCCTGCCGCCGATCCCGGATGTTGACGCTTCTGCCGTGACGCTGGACCGTCTGGTGGTGAAGGCCGAAGAATCGGCCGTGGAAGAGGCGCTGAACAACCTCGCCGAAACCGCCAAGTCGTTCGAAGACCGCAAGAAGGGCTCCAAGGCCAAGGACGGCGATCAGGTTGTGATCGACTTTGAAGGCTTCATCGACGATGTCGCCTTTGAGGGCGGCAAGGGCGAGGAATATCCGCTGGTTCTGGGCTCCAACTCCTTCATTCCGGGGTTCGAGGAACAGCTGGTCGGTGCCAAGGCCGATGACGAAGTGGAAGTGAAAGTGAACTTCCCCGAAGCCTATGGCGCGGCGCATCTGGCCGGCAAGGAAGCCGTGTTCAAGTGCAAGGTCCATGCTGTGAAGGCCCCGAAAGCGGCCGAGCTGGATGACGAGCTGGCCAAGAAATTCGGCGCCGAAGATCTGGCTGGCCTCAAGGCCCAGATCGCAGAGCGTCTGGAAGCCGAATACAAGGGCGCCTCGCGCGCCGTGCTGAAGCGCGCCCTGCTGGATCAGCTGGATGCGCTGGTGAAATTCGACCTGCCGGCCAAGCTGGTGGAAGCCGAAGCGGCGCAGATCGCGCATCAGCTGTGGCACGAAGAAAACCCGGATGTGCATGACCACAATCATGGCGCCGTGGAACCGACCGAAGAGCACAAGTCGCTGGCCGAACGCCGCGTGCGTCTGGGCCTGCTGCTGGCCGAAGTGGGCCGCAAGGCCGACGTTCAGGTGACCGATGCCGAAATGACCCAGGCCGTGCTGACCGCCGCCCGCCAGTATCCGGGCCAGGAACGCGCGTTCTTTGAATTCGTGCAGAAGAACCCGCAGATGCAGCAGCAGCTGCGCGCACCGATCTTCGAAGACAAGGTCGTTGATTTCATCGTGGCCGGTGCCAATGTGACCGAAAAGGAAGTCTCGAAAGACGACCTGCAGAAAGCCATCGAGGCGCTGGACGAGATCTGATCTCTGTTACAGTCCGAAAAGGGGGCCGTGCCACAAGGTGCGGCCCTTTTGCATTACGCCCGCTGTGTGGCCGGATCGCGCCGCAGCAGGAACAGCCCGGCGCCCACGATGATGCAGATCCCGGTCCAGCCGATGGTATCCGGCCAATCGCCCCAGAAGGCCCAGCCATAGATCACGCCCCACAGCAGGGCGGTATATTCAAACGGCGCCACCGTGGCCGAGGGGGCGATTCGATAGGCTTCGTTCAGCAGGGTCAGGCCCATGGCGGCAATCACCCCGCAAAAGCCCAGCAGGGCCAGATCCTGCCATAGCGGCATCACCCAGGCGCGGGTAAGAAAGGCAAGGCCCGCATGGCTGACGCTGCCCGCCGAGTCCGGGCGCAGCAATGTGGCGAGGGCGATGGCCCCGCCGAGGAATACCAGATTGCCGTGAAAGGCCAGCACGGCGGCCGAATGGCGGCTGCCCTGCAGCCGTGCGAGCACCATCGACACGGCATAGCACAGGCCCGACAGCACCGGCAGCACAGCCGCCCAGTCGAACAGTGTCGATCCCGGGCGCAGCATCAGCAGCACGCCGCCAAAGCCCACCGCCACGGCTGCCCAGCGGGGCAGGCTGACCCGGTCGCCCAGCACGATGACCGACAGGGCCACGATCATCAGCGGTGCCGAGAAGTAAAGCGCAACTGTAGTGGCCAACGGCAGCGCGGCCATGGCGACATAGTAGCTGGCATAGCACAGGAACAGGATGACCCCGCGCAGCACAAGCCAGCCCCAGCCCGGCGCGAAGATCCGCCGCGCATCGCCGGATGCCAGCACAAGGCCATAGATCAGCGGCATGGCCACCAGGCTGCGGATCACCATCGCCTGGCTGAGCGGATAGGTGGCCGACAGCTGTTTGATGATCAGATCCTGCACCGCAAACATGGCGATCCCCGCCACCAGAAACAGGATCCCCGCAAGGGGTGAACGGGTCAGGGCTGTCATGGGGGCGATCCGCAGCTGGCTATCTGCCGCAGATGACCACAGGGCGGCGGCAATGCTGCAGCATCCGCGACGCGGCATGACGCAATCGGCTGCCGCCATGCAAAAGGCCCGGCACAGGGCCGGACCTTTCGTCTGTCAGGCTGAAACGATCACTCTTTCGAGCGTTCGACGTAGCTGTTGTCTTCGGTGTTGATGACGATCCGGGTACCCGCACCGATATGGGCCGGAACCATCACGCGCAGGCCGCTGTCGGTCATGGCGGGTTTGTAGGAGGAGGAGGCCGTCTGCCCCTTGACCACCGGCTCGGTCTCGGAAATCTCGACCACGATCTTCTGCGGGAATTCGATGGCAATGGCCGCGCCGTCAAAGGTTTTGACCCAGCAGCGCATGCCTTCCTGCAGATAGACCTTGTTGTCGCCGATCACGTCAGAGGACACCACGATCTGGTCATAGGTCTGCGGTTCCATGAAGTGGAAGCCTTCGCCATCTTCATAGAGGTAGTCGTATTCGTATTCATCCACATGGGCGCGTTCGACCTGTTCGGTCGTCCGCCAGCGTTCCGACACTTTCACGCCGTCCGAGATGCGGCGCATGTCGACCTGAGTCACCGGGGTGCCCTTGCCGGGGTGGATGTTTTCGGCCGAGAGGATGGCGTAAAGGCGGCCGTCGATATCGACGACATTGCCCTTGCGAAGGCTGGAGGCGATGACTTTGACCACGGGGGGTATCCTTGAACTGTGCCAGTGCTTGCCAGACCGCCCGGGGCAGCCTAGGAAGCGCAATCGCGCCGCTCTTAGCTGGTCGCGCGCCTGATTTCCAGCCAAAAGAGGGATGAAATGACCCGATCCGACGTGACGCCCTGGTGGAAGCCCGCGGTGCATGAGGGCCGCCGCCCCGCGCTGCTGGCACGCAACCGGATTCAGGCCGCGATCCGGGGCTGGCTGGCGGCACGGGATTTCATCGAGGTGGACCCGGCGGCGCTGCAGGTCTCGCCCGGCAACGAGGCGCATCTGCACGGGTTCGGGACAGAGGCGATCGGCAATGATGGCCTGGGGCGGCGGATGTATCTGCATACCTCGCCGGAATTTGCGATGAAAAAGCTGCTGGCGGCGGGGGAACAGCGGATCGCCGCTTTTTCCCATGTCTGGCGCAACCGCGAAAGAGGAGCGCTGCACAGCCCGGAATTCACCATGCTGGAATGGTATCGCGTGGGAGAAGATTATACGGTTCTTATGCAGGACTGCAGTGATTTCATCGGCTTGTCCGCCGAAGCTGCGAAAGTAGATCAACTGTCGTTCCGTGGGCGGCTGTGCGATCCCTTTGCTGTGCCAGAGCGGGTTTCGGTGGCAGAGGCCTTTGAACGCCATGCCGGGATCGACCTGCTGGCGACGATTGACCGCGACGGCGTGCCGGATACCGGCGCGCTTGCGGCGCAGATGGATCGGGTGGGCATCCGGCGGGCGGCGGATGATACCTGGTCTGATCTGCTGAGCCGGGTTCTGGTGGAAAAGGTGGAACCGCATCTGGGCCATGGCCGCCCCACCATTCTGGACCGCTATCCCGCTGCCGAAGCGGCGCTGGCGCGGCGTGCGCCCGATGATGGCCGTGTGGCAGAGCGGTTTGAGATCTACGCCTGCGGTGTGGAACTGGCGAACGGCTTTGGCGAATTGACCGACCCCGCCGAGCAGCGCCGTAGGTTCGAGGCGGAAATGATTGAAAAGCAAAGGGTTTACGGCGAAACCTATCCGCTGGACGAGGATTTTCTGGCAGCCTTGGCGCTGATACCACCGGCCTGCGGCATTGCCATGGGGTTTGACCGGCTGGTGATGCTGGCGACCCATGCCGCCCGGATCGACGATGTGATCTGGACGCCGGTTGCGCAGGGCTGAACCGGGCCAAACTATTTCAACAGGCCTCTGGTAAAGGTTGCGGGTCAGCCATATCCTGCGAATTCCTGTCGGCCCGGCCCGGCGTTACCCGTATCAGAGCCAATGTATCTCGAAATCGCTGTCGTCTTCCTGCTCACCCTGGTGAACGGAGGTCTGGCAATGTCCGAGCTGGCCATTGTTTCGGCGCGCACCGCGCGGCTGAAGGTTCTGGCCGAGCGGGGCTCGCGCGGGGCTGCGGTGGCCATAAGGCTTACGGAAGAGCCGGGGCGCTTTCTGTCATCCGTGCAGATCGGCATCACGCTGGTCGGGGTGCTTTCGGGCGCGTTTTCCGGCGCCACGCTGGGTGCACGGCTGGCGGATATGCTGCTGGAGTCCGGGCTTTCGCCGTCTGTCGCCCATACGCTGGGGGTGGGTTCGGTGGTTGTGGCCATTACCTATCTGTCGCTGATCGTGGGTGAACTGGTGCCGAAACAGATTGCGCTGCGGGCACCCGAGGCTGTGGCTGCGAAAGTGGCGCCGGTGATGCTGTGGATCGCGCGCATCGGTGCGCCGCTGGTCTGGCTGCTGGAGCGTTCGGGGCGAATCCTGCTGCGTCTGCTGGGGCAATCAGGGGTTTCCGAAGCGTCGATGAGCGATGAGGAGGTGCGGCTTGTGATCTCGGAGGCAGAAAGCGCCGGGGTGATGGACAAGGCCGAAACCGAAATGATCGCAGGCGTGATGCGGATCGCGGATCGCACGGCGCGCGGGTTGATGACGCCGCGCCACGAGGTGGATACCGTGGATGTCAGCGACACGCCGCAGACCATCATCCGCCGCTTTCGCGACAGCCGCCATTCGCGCATGGCCGTGCGCGAGGGAGAGCCGGATAATGTGATCGGTGTGCTTCATGCCCGGGATTTTCTGGGATCAACGGCGCAGCGCGGCGGGGTGGAGGTGCGCAGCCTGCTGATCGACGCGCCGGTGGTGCGCGACGGCATGGGCGCGCTGGATGTGATCGAGGCGCTGCGGTCTGCCCCGGCGCATATGGTGCTGGTCTATGATGAATATGGACATTTCGAAGGCATCATCACCCCGATGGATGTTCTGGAGGCGATCACCGGCGGCTTTGCCGATGCCATCGAGGATGAACCGAAGGTGGTGGAGCGGGAAGACGGCTCGCTGCTGGTGGCGGGCTGGATGCCGGTTGATGAATTTGCCGACCGGCTGGGCCTGACCTTGCGCGCCGACCGCGATTTTGAAACGGTTGCGGGGCTGGTGATTGATACCATGGGCAGCCTGCCGCAGACCGGCGAGGCGGTTGATCTGGATGGCTGGCGGATCGAGGTCGTGGACCTTGACGGGCGCCGGATCGACAAGCTTCTGGTGCGGCGCGCGGGCTGACCGGGCGCCTGCTGCGCAGGCGTCTGCCCATTGTGCGGGCAGGCGCAAGCGGGTGCCCGGTGCCTGTGCGGCAAGGGGTCGCTGGTCTGGCAATTTACTTTGCGGAATAAGCGGTTGCGCGGTTTTCCCTACTGGACAGACGTGGTTTGCCATGCCAACGTCTCGGCACCTGTCGGGAGGAGCGGCAGATAATGCTGCCCCCACGACACGACCGTAAAAGTTCTTTCACCTAGGGAGGAGTTCCATGGATCGTCGTTCTTTTCTGACGAAAGCGGCCATTGGCGGGGCGGGGGCTGCGGCTGCCACCACGCTGGCCGCGCCCGTCATCGCGCAGACCGCACCCAAAGTTACCTGGCGTCTGACATCATCGTTCCCGAAATCGCTTGATACGATCTTCGGTGCGGCCACCGTCCTGTCGGAGCGTCTGGCTGCGGCGACCGATGGCAATTTCACCATTCAGGTCTTTCCGGCCGGCGAACTGGTGCCCGGCCTGCAGGCCGCCGATGAGGTGACCGCCGGCAATATCGAGGCCTGCCATACGGTGGGTTACTATTACTGGGGCAAGGATCCGACTTGGGCCGTTGCGGCAGCCGTGCCTTTCTCGCTGTCGGCTCGCGGGATGAACGCCTGGCAGTACCATGGCGGCGGCATCGACCTGTATAACGAATTCCTGGCGCAGCATAACATCTTCGCGCTGCCGGGCGGCAATACCGGCGTGCAGATGGGTGGCTGGTTCCGTAAGGAAATCAACACCGTGGCCGATATGCAGGGCCTGAAGATGCGTGTCGGCGGCTTTGCCGGCAAGGTGATGGAGAAGCTGGGCGTGGTGCCGCAGCAGATCGCCGGTGGCGATATCTATCCGTCGCTGGAAAAAGGCACGATCGACGGCGCCGAATGGGTTGGCCCCTATGACGACGAAAAGCTCGGCTTCTACAAGGTCGCGCCCTATTACTACTATCCCGGCTGGTGGGAAGGTGGGCCGACCGTCCACTTCATGTTCAACAAAGCCGCCTATGAGGCCCTGCCGCCCGCCTATCAATCGCTGCTGCGGTCGCTTTGCCAGGGTGTCGATGCCGACATGCTGCAGAAATACGACTTCAAGAACCCGACTGCGATCAAATCGCTGGTGGCGAATGGCGCGCAGCTGCGTCCCTTCTCGGCCGAGATCCTGAGCGCCTGCTTCGAAGCGGCGAACGAGGTTTACGCCGAGATGGAGGCCTCCAACCCGGCTTTCGCGAAGATCTGGGGTTCGATCAAGGCGTTCCGCTCGGAGAACTACACCTGGGCGCAGATTGCCGAATACAATTATGACACGTTCATGATGATGCAGCAGAACGCGGGCAAACTGTAAGCCCCTGATTTTACTGCGCAGATTGACCCCCGGCAGCTTGCTGCCGGGGGTTTTTCTTTTTGCGCATGGCATTGGTTTGCAGGTCTTGCCCATGGAAAAGGGCGGCCCCTAGGGGCCGCCCTGTCCGGATCACCTGTGATGGTGATCAGTTCGATGGGGCCGGTGCGCCGCCGATGGCCGGTGCGCCCAGCGTGGGCTGACCCGGAGCCGGAACGGCAGGGGCTGTGGGGGCAAGGCCCGGGGGCTGCCCGATGGCCGGGGCACCGAGGCCGCTCGGTTGACCCAGCCCCCCTGGCTGACCCAGGCCGCCCGGTTGCCCGAGGCCACCCGGCTGGCCCAGTCCACCGCCCCCCAGCGAGGGCATGGTGGGCAGGGTGATCGTCACATTCGACGTATCGACCGGCGTGCCCTTGTAGTGCATCACCATCTGCGGGAAGGAGATCACCAGCGCCACCATCACCAGCTGGATCACCACGAAGGGCACCGCCCCCCAGTAGATCTGCCCGGTGGTGACCGGATCGGTTTTCTTGCCGGTCACCTTGTCGATGAACGGCACCTTGGGCGCGACAGAGCGCAGGAAGAACAGCGCAAAGCCGAAGGGCGGGTGCATGAACGAAGTCTGCATGTTCACACCCAGGATGATGCCCAGCCAGATCAGGTCGATCCCCAGTGCCTCGGCCGGGGCAACCAGCAGCGGCACGATGATGAAGGCCAGCTCGAAGAAGTCGAGGAAGAAGGCCAGCAGGAAGACCAGGATCGACACCACGATCAGGAAGCCGGTTTCGCCGCCCGGCAGCGAGGTCAGCAGATGTTCGACCCACAGATGCCCGTTCACGCCATAGAAGGTCAGCGAGAAGACGCGGGCGCCCAGCAGGATGAACATCACGAAGGCCGACAGCCGCGTGGTCGAGGCCAGCGCCTGGGTGATGACCCCCATGTTGAGGCGGCCCTTCATGGCGGCCAGAAGCATGGCGCCCACGGCCCCCATTGCGCCCCCTTCGGTCGGCGTCGCAATGCCGAGGAAGATGGTGCCCAGAACCAGGAAGATCAGCGCCAGTGGCGGGATCAGCACGATGATGACTTGCTGTGCCAGACGCGACATGATCCCGGTTTTCAGCGCCTTGTCGGCAATCGCCGCCACATAGATGGTGATGATGCCCAAGGATGCGCCAAGGATATCGGCATTGGCGCCATGGGTCGGGGCCAGCAGGACATGCGCGCCGTAGCCGATGGCCATGCAGCCTGCCAGTGCCACCATGAGCGAGGTGACGCCATGCCCCAGCGTGCGGGCCTCCAGTGGCAGGGCGGGCATGGAGTTCGGCTTGATGATCGACATGAGCAGCACATAGCTCATGTAAAGCCCGGTGAGGATCAGGCCTGGGATCATGGCACCTGCGTACATGTCGCCCACCGAACGGCCCAGCTGGTCTGCCAGAACGATCAGCACAAGGCTGGGCGGAATGATCTGCGCCAGGGTGCCCGATGCGGCAATCACGCCAGAGGCGATCCGCCGGTCATAGCCATAGCGCAGCATGATCGGCAGCGAGATCAGGCCCATGGCGATCACCGATGCGGCCACGACGCCGGTGGTGGCCGCCAGCAGCGCCCCCACGATGATGACGGCATAGGCCAGGCCACCGCGAATTGGCCCGAAAAGCTGACCAATCGTATCCAGCAGGTCTTCGGCCATGCCCGACCGTTCCAGCACGATTCCCATGAAGGTGAAGAAGGGGATGGCCAGCAGGGTTTCGTTTGACAGGACGCCCCAGAGCCTGCTGGGCATGGTGTTCAGCAGCGGCCAGTCGAGGGTTATGACGCCATTCGACAGCGGTGCCAGTTCTACCCCGATCAGGAAGAACAGCAAGCCATTGGCGGCCAGCGCAAAAGCCACCGGGTAGCCGATCAGCAGAAAGATCACCAGCGAGGCGAACATGATCGGGGCAAGGTTCAGCGCGATGAATTCCATCATTTGGAAAGCTCCTCGGTCAGCGCCTTGCCTTCAAGTTCGGCCGCTTCATGGGCGGAAACGAAGGGTGTGGGGTCCGGCATATCGCCGCGCATGACGGCGATTTTCTTGATGATTTCCGAAATGCCCTGAAACCACAGCAGCGAGAAGCCGATCAGCAGCAAGGCTTTGGCGGGCCAGATGATGAGCCCGCCAGAGTTGGTGGACACTTCGCCCGACAGGAACGAACGGCTGACATAGGGCACAAAGTACCAGATCATCAGCGTCACGAAGGGCATCAGGAACAGCAGGTGACCCAGCAGGTCGATCCAGTGCTGCACCCGGCGCGGCCAGAGGCCATAGACGATGTCGATACGGACATGTTCGTTCTGTTTCAGCGTATAGGCTGCCGCCAGAAGGAAGGCCGCGCCGAACAGATACCATTGCAATTCAAGCCATGAGTTCGACGAAACGCTGAACACCTTGCGCACCACGGCATTGGTGGCGCTGATGATGACAGCCAGGAAAATCAGCCAGGCCACCGCCCTGCCGATCAGTTCATTGATGCGGTCAATCCCTGCGGAGACCGCGAGCAAGCTTCCCATCAGGTTATTCCCCCCTTGTTTCAAAGGCGCTCTGGCGGCGCTATTACAGCAGTTTTTGGGAAAGTGGTAAGAAAAGTTGCCCAATATACGAAAACTTCTCCTCCTAAGCGTGATCTTCCCGGATTTTCTCTCCAAAACCAAGGGGTAACGTTTGGGAAAGCGTTCCTACCTTGCCGGTTGCCCGTTCCTTGGGCGCTGTGGTCCTTGAGTTCCGCCCGTGCTGACCATACACCTAGAGGCACGGAAAAAAGGATGCCCCCATGCGCGTGTACAGCGATCTGGCCCAGTCAATCGGCAAGACCCCCCTCATCCGGCTGAAAGCCGCCAGCGCGTTGACGGGCTGCGAGATTCTGGGCAAGGCCGAGTTCATGAACCCCGGCCAGTCGGTGAAAGACCGCGCGGCGCTGTACATCATCAAGGATGCGGTGGAAAAAGGCCTGTTGAAGCCCGGCGGCACGATTGTCGAAGGCACGGCCGGCAATACCGGCATCGGGCTGGCGCTGGTGGGGGCCTCGATGGGGTTCAAGACGGTGATCGTGATCCCGGAAACCCAGAGCCAGGAAAAGAAGGACATGCTGCGCCTTGCGGGCGCAGAGCTGGTTCAGGTGCCGGCGGCACCCTACAAGAACCCCAACAATTATGTGCGCTATTCCGGCCGTCTGGCGGAAGAGCTGGCACGCACGGAGCCCAATGGCGCGATCTGGGCCAATCAGTTCGACAATGTGGCCAACCGTCAGGCCCATATCGAGACCACCGGCCCGGAAATCTGGGAACAGACCGATGGAAAGGTGGATGGCTTCATCTGCGCGGTGGGGTCGGGCGGCACCTTGGCAGGCGTGGGGCTGGCGCTGCAGCCCAAGGGCGTGAAGATCGGTCTGGCCGATCCTGAAGGTGCGGCGCTGCACAGCTTCTATACCACTGGCAAGCTGGACTCGCCCGGCAATTCGATCACCGAAGGCATCGGGCAGGGGCGGATCACCGCCAACCTGGAAGGCTTTACCCCCGATTTCAGCTATCGCATCCCGGATGCCGAAGCGCTGCCGATCGTGTTCGACCTGTTGCAGGATGAGGGGCTGTGCCTTGGCGGATCTTCGGGGATCAATATCGCGGGCGCCATTCGGATGGCGCGCGAAATGGGGCCGGGTCATACCATCGTCACGGTGCTGTGCGATTACGGCACGCGCTATCAGTCCAAGCTGTTCAACCCGGCTTTCCTGAAGGAAAAGGGGCTGCCGGTGCCGGAATGGCTGGATCGCGCGCCGCAGGATATCCTGGAAGTTTATACCGACGCATGATACGTTCTGTTTCCCTGTTGCGCGGCCTAATGGCCGCGCTGTGCCTTGCTGTGTCGACGCCTGTCTGGGCGCAGACCGCCCCTGCACAAACGCCGCCCGCCGCCGAGATCACGGCGCCGACTGCGGCCCCTGCACCGGCCGCCCCGCAGCCAGCCCTGACCAAAAGCAAGACAGCGGGCACCTCGACCGGGTCCAAGTCGATTTCCAGTGGCGTGGATACCGGCGACATCGACTATGCCGCCTGGGAGCAGATGGCCGGCCGTGCCGAAACGGTGCTGGCGGGGGGCACTGCCTCGGATAACGGGCTGGAACTGCTGCGCGGCCAGCTGGCCGAATGGCGCACCCGGCTGCAAGAGGCGCAGAGCCTGAACGCAAGCCGCATCACCAGCCTGCGCGAACAGATCGCTGCCTTGGGCGAGCCGCCGGCCGAAGGCGCCACCGAACCCGAAGAGATTTCCAGCCGCCGTGCCGCCCTGGCCGAACAGCTGGCGCGGCTGGAGGCGCCGCGGCGCGCCGCAGAAGAAGCCTATCGCCGGGCGGGCGGCCTGATCGGGGAAATTGATACCGAACTGCGCGAGCGTCAGGCTGCACAGCTGTTGAAGTTGTGGCCGACGCCTGCCAATCCGGCGAACTGGGCCCATGCGGGGCAAACCCTGAGCGCCACGGCATTGCGGGTCTATGCCGAGGTGTCGCATAACTGGAACCGGCCGGAAAAACGCAGCGAGATGATCGACGCCCTGCCGGTGATCGGTGTGCTGTTCGCGCTGGCCTTTGTGCTGATCTGGCGCGGGCGCAGCTGGATCGAGCGGTTTTCGCAATGGCTTCAGACCTCTGATCCGACGGCGCGCTGGCGTCAGGTGTTTTCGTTCATTGCCTCGCTGGGGATGATTGTCGTCCCGACGGCCGGCATGATCATGATGTCGGTCGGGCTGATGCTGACCGAGATGACGCATGGCATTTCCCGCGATTTCGTCATGACGCTGCCCAGCGCCGGCTTTACCTTCTTTGCCGCCCTGTGGCTGGCCGGGCGGGTGTTTCCCAAAGGCAATTGCGAGGCCGGGCCGCTGTCACTGGATGCACAGCATTGTGCCGAGGGGCGGTTTCACACCGCGCTGATCGGCGCCGTTCTGGCGCTGGAGGAGCTGCGTGTCAGCCTGATCCCGGTCACCCAGGTGGCGGAAGAGGCCGTGCCGATCCTGAGCCTGCCGCTGGTCCTGCTGATGGCGGCGCTGCTGTGGCGGGTGGGGCATCTGCTGAACCGCCATATTGCCAAGGGCGCGGCCGATTCCGAAGATGCCAGCACGTTCCGCAACTATGTGCTGCGCAGCCTGGGCAAGCTGCTGATTGCCATTGCCGTGGTGGGGCCGCTGCTGGCGGTGGTGGGCTATACTTCGGCGGCCAATGCGCTGGTGTTTCCGGCGGCGGGGTCGCTGGGGCTGGCCGGGCTGCTGCTGGTGCTGGTGCAGCTGATCAGCGATATCTACCGCGCCATCGTGCGCGCCGACACCGACGAACAGGGGCAGGGCCTGCTGCCGGTCCTGGCGGGCTTCATGCTGACGCTGGGATCGCTGCCGCTGTTCGCGCTGATCTGGGGCGCCCGGATCGAGGATCTGGGCGAGATGTGGAACCGCTTCACCGAAGGGTTCCAGATCGGGGGCACGCGGATCGCGCCTTCGAACTTCCTGTATTTCCTGGTGCTGTTCGCCATCGGTTATACGGTCACGCGGCTGTTTCAGGGCGCGCTGAAAAGCTCGATCCTGCCCAAGACCAAGCTGGATCAGGGCGGGCGCAATGCGGTGATTTCGGGCACCGGCTATGTCGGGATCTTTCTTGCCGCGCTGATTGCCTTTTCGGCGGCGGGGATTGATCTGTCAGGGCTGGCCATCGTCGCGTCGGCGCTGTCGGTCGGGATCGGTTTTGGTCTGCAGAACATCGTGCAGAACTTTGTTTCCGGCATCATCCTGCTGATCGAACGCCCGGTGAGCGAGGGTGACTGGATCGAGGTGGGAGGCGTTACCGGCACCGTCAAAAGCATCTCTGTCCGGTCAACCCGGATCCAGACCTTTGACCGCAGCGATGTGATCGTGCCGAATGCCGATCTTGTCAGCCAGCAGGTGACCAACTGGACAAGGTTCAGCCTGACAGGGCGGGTTATCATTCCTGTCGGGGTGGATTACGGCAGCGATACCCGCAAGGTGATCCGCGTGCTGAAAGAGATTGCTGAGGCGCAGCCGCTGGCCCTTCTGGACCCGCCACCCTCGGTGTTCTTCATGGGGCTGGGTGCGGATGCGCTGAATTTCGAGATCCGCATGATCATCCGCGATGTGAACTCTTCGCTGTCGGTGCGGACCGAGGTAAATCACCAGATTGTCGAACGCTTCCGCGCCGAAGATATCTCGATGCCGTTTTCGCAGCGCGACATCTGGCTGCGCAACCCCGAGGCGGTGGCCGAAGCCATGGCCGTGCTGCGTGATCCGGGGGAAAAGGCGGGCAGGGCCAGTCTTGCCGATAAACCGGCCGGGCAGGGCGCGGTTCTGGATATCAGCGGCCATCCCCTTGATGATGAAACGGAAAGATGATGATGCAGCCGACCCGACCGCTGTTTCGTGACGATGCCTATCTGCGCGATGCGCCGGGCCGGGTGGTTGGCCATACCGCAGAGGGGGGCGTGCTGCTGGATGCGACGCTGTTCTATGCCACGGCGGGCGGGCAGCCCGGCGATAGCGGGCGTCTGGTCTGGTCTGGCGGCGTGCTGGATATCGCCACCGCAGTGAAGGCGGAGGATGGCCAGATCGCGCTGGTCCCTGGCGCGCCCCAAGAGCTGCCGCCCGTGGGGGCGCTGGTGCAGCAGCATCTGGATTGGGAGCGGCGTCACCGCCACATGCGGGTTCATACGGCACTGCATCTGCTGTCGGTCGTGATTCCGCTGCCGGTGACCGGTGGGCAGATCGGCAGTGATCGGGGGCGGCTGGATTTCGACATGCCGGAACCGCCCGCCGATGTGGCCGCGCTGACAGAGGCGCTCAATCGCCTGATCGACCGTGACTTGCCGGTGACCGAGGAATGGATCACCGACGAGGCCCTGCTGGCGAATCCGGGGCTGGTGAAAACCATGTCGGTGATGCCGCCGATGGGGCAGGGCCGTATCCGTCTGGTGCGGATCGGGCAGGGAGCAGATCAGATCGACCTGCAGCCCTGTGGTGGCACCCATGTGGCGCGCACGGCCGAAATCGGCCGGGTGGAAATCGGCAAGATCGAAAAGAAGGGCCGCCAGAACCGCAGGGTCAGCCTGTCGCTGGTGGATTGACGCTGTTCCGCGTCAGAGGGTGGATTGACGCGAACCCGCGTCACAGCCCGTCCGGGATGCGTTGCAGCGCGCGCTGCACGATGGGCGGGGCCACCGAAAGATCATGCAGCGAATCCTGCCGCACGATGCTGCGCCACAGCGCGGGATCGGCAGGCAGCCGTTCCAGCACGGCCGAGGTGATGCGGTTCATCCCGTCGATCCGCCGCCGCAGAAGCAGCGAAAATCCGGGGGAAAAGCGCATGTTCCCCTCCAGCCCGAATTCGAAAAAGCTGATGTTCGACTGGCTCTGCCGATCCTGGCAATAGACGGACACGCCATCCCGATGCTGCCGCACCAGGCCAAAATAGGGCACGCGGGGAAAGCGGCGGGCCTGCGGGTTTTCCTGTTTGGCCAGGATGTTTTCTTCAAATCCCTTGAACAGCGTCACGTCATCGGTGGTGCGGATCAGCGCCAGATTGGTAACGATCTTGCCGCTGAACATGAAAGAGCTGCGCCAGAACCTGTACATCCCATCGGGCAGAACCTCTGGGTCGACGGCGCGGGATGGGCCGATCAGCAGCTTGTCGCGCATTTCCGTCATGAAGCGGTCGGGCAGGGCGCGGCGCAGATCCTCCAGCGGTTCCAGCAGGATACGGGCATCCACCGCGAAATGGGTGCAGATCCGCGCCAGAATATCGGGCCGCGGGAAGGCCTCTCCCGCCAGATAGCGGTTGAACTGCGTGCGGTTGATGCCGATTTCGGCGCAGATCGCCGAGACAGGCGCGGCACCTGCGCAAAGTTCCCGCAGGTTGCGGCCAAAGATGGCGCGGGCCTCGGTGGGTGACAGATGTGCTTTCACCATGTCCCTTCCTTTTGGCGGCCGTTTGACAGGGCGGGTTTGACGCTGATTAGCGTCAGACCTGTAACAAAATCGCGCCTTTGTCCATCCGCCTGACGCTGAAATCTGAATGCGGTCACGGTGTAGCTGTGCATAAATACGAGAAAGGGGCGGATGATCCCGAATTTGGGGCAGAGGCTTGAGGAACGGAGACGCAAGGATGCTGGGTGTCGTGATCTGGACCTGCCAGCGCACCGGCCAGGCAATTGTCTTGTGCTCGGATGGCCGCGATCTTGCCCATTTCGATGGGCCGGGGGCTGGCAACGGGCAGGAGCGGGTTGCTGCGGGCGATCTGGTGGAAATGTCATTCTGTGCCGGTGTGGCTGTGCGGCGCTGTGCCAGCCTGCGGCTGATTGAAAGCGGCTACATGCCGGATGTGGCTGATCATTTGCGCCGCGCAGGCCGCCGGAAAGCCATTGCGGCTGCCTGATCGCGCATCCGCAGTGCACGCTCTGCGCCCGGTATCTGCTTGTCAGCACCGCACTGCGAAAGTTTCGCAATTTGCCTGAAACCGATGCAGATCGCCCCTTGCATCCCTGTGGGCGTTCAGTCTAAACCGCAGCAACGGACAGGTGGCCGAGTGGTCGAAGGCGCACGCCTGGAAAGTGTGTAGGCGGGGAACCGTCTCGAGGGTTCGAATCCCTCTCTGTCCGCCACACTCTCATATAACATATTGATTTTAATAAAGATCACTGAGGGCAACTCCCATGGCCCCACATTGAGCCCCACATTTCTTGTTTGGTGGATCTGAGGGTTGTGGACGCGCACCAATCTAGTGCATGCTGCCTCATACAGGATCACCGATTCACCATGTCGATGATCCGCTCTGACTTCTGATCGCAACCAAGCCTGGCCGCAGGATGCCAAGGGCTACACCCAGCGAAGGGTAGCCCCATGTCCTGTGACGACGAACAGCTTGACCTGTTCCAGAATTCCGCATGCAATTCCAAGTCGGCGGCGCTCACGAAAGCGCCCCCTCAGCTCCGCGCGCACGCCACCACGCGCAAGAAGCCCCGCAAGAAGGGCGCCAAGGCCGCCAGCCAGCCTGCGGCGAGCCGCAATACCGCGGATGCGCTGGCGCTTGCCGCGCAAGAGGCGGTCAGCGTCACCCCCCGTGGCGGCTCTCTCTTCCTGTCGGTCGATGAGGTGGCGCGGCGTTACGCAGCGTCGAAACTGGCGATCTGGAGATGGGCCAAGGAGGCCCGGAACGGCTTCCCGGCACCCGTCCGTCTGGGTTCCGGCACGACCAGGTGGGATTTGCAGGATCTCCTCGCATTCGAACAGCAGCGCAAGGCCCTGTCGCAGGTGCGGGAATGAGCCGTTCGTACACCAAGGTCCGGCCGAAGGCTCATCACGTCTATCTGGTCGAAGGCGTCATGGAGCTTTTCGCAGTCAGCCGGAACACCGTATCGAACTGGGTGCGGCAGGGCTTGCGCCCCTCTGACGGTGCCCAGCCCTACGTCTTCCGCGGCGCCGAACTGATCCGGTTCCACAAGATCCGCCAGGCAACGCGCACCGGACTGGCGCGCGGCTTCTTTCACTGCATGCGCTGCAAGGAGGCGGTCGTTCCGCAGCTCCCGGAACTGTCGATAGCCGAAGAAAGACCCAAGGTTTTCCGGGCTCGGGCACGCTGCCCGGACTGCGGCGCGGCGCTGTCGAAGCTGCTGGGTGAGACGGAATGCACGCCACGACCACGCACGCCGTCAGAGCAGCAATCATGAGGGCCTGCCCGCCATCGGTTCGAGGGCTGGCCCGAATGATCGCAAGCTTCGCGCGCGGAGCTGAGCCGGGAATTGGGCATCAACCCCAAGACGGTGGCGAAGTGGCGCAAGCGCGCGACAGTCGAGGATAGGAAGACCGGGCCGAGGGAACCGCGCTCCACGGTTTTGACCGAAGCCGAGGAAGCCGCAATCGTCGCGTTCCGGCGCCACAGGCTCCTGCCGCTGGACGACTGCCTCTATGCCCTGCAGCCGTCTATTCCGCATTTGACGCGGTCAGCCCTGCATCGCTGTCTACAACGACACGGCATCTCGCGTCTGCCGGATGTCGGGGGCGACAAGCCCAGGCGCCAGAAGTTCAAGCACTACGCCATCGGCTTCTTCCACATCGACATCGCCGAGGTGCAGACTGCCGCGGGCAAGCTTTACCTGTTCGTCGGCATCGACCGCACATATAAGTTCGCCGTCGCTCAACTCGTTGCAACTGCTGACAGAAAGATGGCTTGTGAGCTCCTGCAGCACAGGCTCGAAGCCGTGCCCTATCAGGTCCATACCATATTGACCGACAATGGCATCCAGTTCGCCGAGCGGCCCGGGAACCCCAACACCATCACTTCCCGGCCGATGCGCTTTGGCATGATCTGCGAAGCCAACGGGATCGAGCACCGGATGACCAAGCCCAACCAACCCTGGACGAATGGTCAGGTCGAGCGGATGAACCGAACCATCAAGGAGGCGACTGTGAAACGCTTCCACTACGACAGCCATGGCCAGTTGCGAACACACCTCGCCGATTTCCTCGCAGCCTACAACTTCGCCCGCAGACTGAAGACCCTGAACGGCTTCACGCCCTACGAATACATCTGCAAAATCTGGACATTACAGCCAGAGCGATTCATCCTAACTCCGATCCACCAGATGCCGGGACTGAACAGCTAGCCTTCCATCCGCCCCATGCGCCCGCCACGCCGCTTTTGCAGGCGTGGCCTGCGGCCCGGCAGGTCTGCCATCACTGCGCGCCGTGCCTCGGGCGTCATTTGCGACCAGGCACCGATTTCCTGCACGGTGCGCAGGCAGCCGATGCACAGCCCTTCGACCGGGTGCACGGTGCAGAGCTTCACACACGGGCTTTCGATCTCGGCCCGTTTCCAGATGTCGTCATTCACGCGCGGCCTCCCGGCGGATATGCGCCAGACGATCCAGCGCACCTTGCAGGATAAACCCGGCGGCCACATGGTCGATCACCTCGGCGCGACGCTTTCGGGACGTATCCGCCTCCAGCAGCGCGCGTTCGGCAGCCACGGTGGACAAACGTTCGTCCCACAGCAGGATCGG
Source organism: Gemmobacter sp. (assembly GCA_034519525.1). GTDB lineage: Bacteria > Pseudomonadota > Alphaproteobacteria > Rhodobacterales > Rhodobacteraceae > Gemmobacter. Next base: position 54,413 of record JAXHOJ010000057.1, read on the forward strand.
CAGCGGGTGCAGGCGCAGCAGGTTGCGGGCAAAGGCGCGGGTGGATTGCGCCCGCGGGCCTTCGCTGCCATCCATGTTGCGCGGCAGGCCCAGCACCAGCGCGGCAATCCGCCGCTCTGCCACCAGTTTCAGAAGCTGCTCGGCATCCTGGGTGAATTTCTCGCGGCGGATGGTCAGCAGCGGGGTCGCCACGCCGCACATCAGATCCGATACCGCCACGCCAATCGTCTTGGTGCCCAGATCAAGGCCTGCGATAGGCTGCATCCGGGGCAGGGTGGCGGCAAATGCGATGGCGTCTTCGAAGATCATTCGGTCACCCCGGCCACGCCTGCGGCCTGCGCCGCGCCCCGGATGATTTCCAGATCTGCCGGGCGGCTGGCAAAGCGGCCCTGCGCCTCGATCCAGATGGCAGAGGCCTGATCGCGCCGTTCCAGCACGCCCAGGGCGCGCAACAGCTGTGCCCATTCCTCGGCACTGCCACCTTCCGTGGCCAGCCGGTTGTTCAGATTGGCCACCATGCCTTCGATCATCGCAGTCCGGTCTTCGGGCGACATTTCGCCTGCGGCATCCAATGCGGCAGCATCCGGCCCGCGCAAACCACCGACGGGCGGCAACTGGTATTTCTCGCCCGCAAGGGATGCGATTTCCTCGATCTGCGCCCGGATCGGCGCCACCCAAGGGTCATCAGGCTGTGATTCGGCCAGCAGCCCGCGCCAGAAGGTGAAGGCCCGGTCGGGCCGGGCCAGCTGTGCAAACATCAGACCGGCATAATAGCGGGCGGTGCCATTCTTCGGGTCCAGATCCAGCGCGCGGACCAGCGCCGCCTCGGCCTCGGGGGAAACATAGCCGCCTGCGGCAAAGATCAGCAATTCCCCAAGGCTGGCGTAATCGGCAGCGGTGGCAGCATCGCCGCTCAGGCGGATCACCTCGGCCTGGGCGGCGTGGGCGGCACGGAAACGGCCCAGACGCGCCTCGTTCTGCGCCAGCAGTTTCTGCCCCTCCAGATCGGCGGGGCGGCCTGCCACGGCGCTGCGCAGCTTTTCCATCAGCTGCAGAAATTCCGGGTCAACCCCTTCTTTCTGTTCGGTTTCCGGTGCCTCGGCCTCGGCTGCGGCCTGACCGGGGCGATTGGCGTGCAGCTCTTCTGCCATGGCATGGCGCTGCGCCAGCGGCATGTCGGGATAGCCCGGCACGCCAAGCTGCGCATAGACCGCAACCCCGCCCGCCATCACCGCCAGGATCGCGCCCACGACGAAGGCCCCGCCCGGGCCGCGCGCCTCGCCCGAGGTCACGACCTGCATGGCCCGGTCTGCCTCCAGAATCCGGCGTGATACTTCGGTGCGCAGGCGGGCTGCCTCTTCTGCCGCGATGACGCCGCGCGCCATGTCGCGCTCGATCTCGGCCAGTTGATCGCGGTAAACCTGCAGATCCTGCACGGCCGGTGCCTCGACCCGGCGCCCCTGACGAAAGCCGAAGATCAGCGCCAGCGCCGATCCCAGAAACAACGCCCCCGCCGTGAGCCAGAAAACCACCATGCCGCCAACCCCTGCATCCCTGTTGTGCCCCATGTAACGGCTCTGGCTGCCCGGCAAAAGAGGCTTGGCGTCGCACCTTTGGCCGGCATCACGGCGCTGCGATCCACCGATGTCGCAATTTTCCCCATTGTGCCGCTTCTCTTGGCGGAACATTTTGAAGCGCAAGGCATCTAGATGTCATACCCGAACGGGAGCTGGACAACCCATGAAACGCTATTCGGTCTTTGCCATTGCCCGCGAGGCGCTGCGCTATCATCAGGGATGGGAAAAGGCGTGGCGCTCGCCCGCGCCGAAAGCCGCCTATGATGCCATCATCATAGGGGCAGGCGGCCACGGTCTTGCCACGGCCTATTACCTGGGCAAGAATTTCGGCATCACCAATGTCGCCATCATCGAAAAAGGCTGGCTGGGCGGCGGCAACACCGGGCGGAATACGACCATCATCCGGTCGAACTATCTGCAGGATCCCTCGGCCGCGATCTATGACAAGGCGCTGAGCCTGTATGAAAACCTCAGCCAGGATCTGAACTACAACGTGATGTTCAGCCCGCGCGGGTTGCTGATGCTGGCGCAGACCCATCACGAGGTGCGCGGCTATCTGCGCACTGTCCATGCCAACAACCTGCAGGGCGTGAAGACCGAATGGATTGGCCCGGAAAAGGTGAAAGAGCTGGTGCCGATCATCAATATCGACGGCCCGCGCTATCCGGTTCTGGGCGCGCTGTATCAGCCGCGGGGCGGCACGGCGCGGCATGATGCCGTGGCCTGGGGCTATGCCCGGGCCTGCAGCGCGATGGGGATGGACATCATCCAGCAATGCGAAGTGACCGGCGTGCGGCAGGCCAATGGCCAGGTGACCGGGGTGGAAACCACCAAGGGCTTCATCGGCACGAAAAAGCTCGGCATCGTCGTTGCGGGCCATTCCGGCCAGGTGGCCGATATGGCGGGCTTCCGCCTGCCGGTGGAAAGCCTCGCGCTGCAGGCACTGGTGTCGGAACCGATCAAGCCCTGCATGGATGTGGTGGTGATGGCCAATACCGTGCACGGCTATATGTCGCAATCCGACAAGGGCGAGATGGTGATCGGCGGCGGCACCGACGGGTTCAACAACTTCACCCAGCGCGGCAGCGTTCCACCATATCGAGGAAACGCTGCGCGCCCTGGTCGAAACCTTCCCGATGATCTCGCGGCTGAAGATGCTGCGGCAATGGGGCGGTATCGTGGATATGACCGGCGACCGCTCGCCCATCATCTCCAAAACCCCCTTGGGCAACTGCTTCATCAACTGCGGCTGGGGCACCGGCGGCTTCAAGGCGATCCCCGGTTCTGGCTGGGCCATGGCCGAGCTGATGGCCAAGGGCGAACCAGGGCCCCTGGCTGAGGCCTTCAACATGTGGCGCTTCCGCGAAGGCCAGTTCATCGACGAGTCGGTGGCCGCCGGGGTGGCGCATTAATGTTGCTCTTCAGGCCATTCAAAAAGTTCGTCCTCAATTTCACTGGCGGCCGAAAACTGTGATCCCATTTTATATGGGCCTCTCGAAGTTTCTCCCGGGCGGCGACCACTTCAGGTTTCGCCAAGCTATCAGTAGAAATATGAAGCGGGTCTTCGTCGGGCGGCAGAAGGCGACGAAACTCCGATTCTCTGTCCTTCATGGTGCCTTCGCGGATCTTGGCTTCGTGAAGCTCGGCCTCACGAGCAGATTCCAATGATAGAGGTATCTGGCCGTTGCGCATTCGCACCGACGCTAGTGATCAGCGCAGGCACGATGCTTGGTTTCCTCTCTCGGTTTACCGGCAATGTCAAATAATGGGTGGCAACAATGCTGATCCTTGAATGCCCCTACTGCGGCGTGAAGGCCGAGGAAACCGAACTTTCTCCCGGTGGCGAGGCGCATCTGAAGCGGTTCGGCCCCGGCTCCTCGGATGAGGATTTCGAGAATTACATGTTCGCCCGCAAGAACCCCAAGGGCGTGCATTTCGAACGCTGGCGCCATGCCTATGGCTGCGGCAAGTGGTTCCTGGCCGCGCGCTGCACCGCCACGCTGGAGGTGTTTGGCACCTATCCGGCGCAGAGCACCGAACCGCCCGCCGATATCGTGGCAAAGATCATGGCCAAGCGCCCCGACTGGAAGGGTTACAAATGAGCACCCGTCTTTCCAAGGGCGGCCGTCTGATCGACCGGACCGCCGCGCAGGAATTCACCTTCAACGGCAAGCGGATGCGCGGCTTCAAGGGCGATACGCTCGCTGCCGCGCTGCTGGCCAATGACCAGATGCTGGTCGGGCGCAGCTTCAAGTATCACCGCCCGCGCGGCATCGTCGCCTCGGGCGCCGAAGAGCCGAACGCGCTGGTGAACATGGGGCAGGGTGGCCGGTTCGAGCCGAACCAGCGCACCACCACCACTGAGCTGTTCGACGGCCTCACCTGCACCTCGCAGAACCATTTCCCCAGCCTGGAATTCGACATTGGCGTGGCCAACAACTATGTCGCCCGCTTCCTGCCGGCCGGGTTCTATTACAAGACCTTCATCCATCCGCGCGCGGCATGGAAGCATGTCTTTGAGCCGATCATCCGCCAGTCGGCGGGTCTGGGCAAGGTGCCGAAAGACCGCGACGCCGACCGTTACGAACAGGCCTATGCCTTCTGCGACATGCTGATCGTCGGTGGCGGCATTGCCGGCCTTCAGGCGGCTCTGACCGCGGCCAAGGCGGGCAAGCGGATCTGGCTGATGGAACAGACCGCGCATTGGGGCGGCCGCGCTGTCGTCGACGGGGCGGAGATCGAGGGCCAGCCGGCCGAGGCCTGGGTTCAGGCGACGGTCGCTGCGCTGTCGCAGATGGAAAACGTGACTTTGCGCCTGCGCTGCATGGCGGCGGGGTCTTATGACCATGGCTATGTTCTGGCCGATGAAAAGGTGGCCGACCACCTGCCGGGCGACGGACAGCCGCGCCACCGGCTGTGGCGCATTCGGGCCGGGCAGATCGTGGCGGCCACCGGCGCCATCGAGCGGCCACTGTCCTTTGCGGGCAATGATATTCCCGGCGTGATGCTGGCAGGGGCGGTGCGTGACTATGTCATCAACTGGGCCGTGGCGCCGGGTGACCGCACCGTGGTTGTCACCAACAATGATGATGCCTATCGCACGGCCATCGCGCTGAAAGAGGCGGGGCTGGAGGTTCCGGTGATCCTGGATGCCCGGGCCAGCGTGACGGGCGATCTGCCCGCCCGCGCCCGCGCCCTGGGTATCCGGGTCGAGGCGGGCCGCGCCATCGCCAAGGTGAAGGGTGGAAAGCGCGTCACCGGCGTTGCGATCTGCAATCAGGCAGGCCAGGGCGCCGTGCTGGAAGAGATCGCCTGCGATGCCGTCGCCATGTCGGGCGGCTGGTCGCCGGTCGTGCATCTGTGGAGCCATTGCGGCGGAAAGCTGCTGTGGGACGACGCGCAGGCGCAGTTCGCCCCCGACAAGGCCCGCCCGCCGCTGAACCATGATGGTTCGGCGCTGGTGGTCACTGCGGGCGCCGCTTCGGGCGTACTGCTGGCTGGGGACGTACTGGCCGATGCCACGGCCGCCGTGGGCGGCACGGATGCGCCGGTTGCCACTGCCCCTTCCGAGGCAGCCATGGAACCTGTCTGGGTGATGCCGCAGGGCGCGCCGATTGATCTGCGCATGAAGATGTGGCTGGATTACCAGAATGATGTGAAGGTCTCCGACGTGCAGCTGGCGGCGCGCGAGGGCTATACTTCGGTCGAACATACCAAGCGCTATACCACGCTGGGCATGGCCACCGATCAGGGGAAACTCAGCAACATCAACGGCCTTGCGGTTCTTGCCGACAGCCTGTCGGCCCCGATCCCGCAGGTTGGCACCACCACTTTCCGCCCGCCCTATACGCCGGTCACCCTGGGTGCGCTGGCGGGCGAGGCGCGGGGCGAGATCTTCCAGCCGCTGCGCCGCACGCCGATGCACGACTGGCATCTGGCGCAGCGCGCCTATATGGAACCCGTCGGTCTGTGGCAGCGCCCCTATTGCTATCCGCGCCCCGGCGAAACCCATGAACAGGCCGTGCACCGCGAGGTGCTGAACACCCGCAACAATGTGGGCCTTCTGGATGCCTCGACCCTGGGCAAGATCATCGTCAAGGGGCCGGATGCGGGCCGCTTCCTCGACATGCTTTATACCAATGTCATGAGCACGCTGCCGGTGGGCAAGTGCCGCTATGGCCTGATGTGCAACGAACAGGGCTTCCTGTCGGATGACGGCGTGGTGGCGCGCATCGACGAGGATACCTGGCTGTGCCACACCACCTCGGGCGGGGCGGATCGCATCCACGCCTGGATGGAAGACTGGCTGCAATGCGAATGGTGGGATTGGCAGGTCTATACCGCCAATGTGACCGAGCAATATGCCCAGATCGCCGTTGTCGGCCCCAAGGCCCGCAAGGTGCTGGAAAAGCTGGGCGGCATGGATGTGTCGAAAGAAACGCTGCCCTTCATGCAATGGGCGGATGGCACCCTTGGCGGGTTCAACGCGCGGGTTTACCGCATCTCGTTCTCGGGCGAGCTGTCCTATGAAATCGCCGTGCCCGCGATCGCAGGGCTGGCTTTCTGGGATGCGCTGGTGGCAGCGGGGGCCGAGTTTGGCATGATGCCCTATGGCACCGAAGGGCTGCACGTCCTGCGCGCCGAAAAGGGCTTCATCATGATCGGTGACGAAACCGATGGCACGGTGATCCCGCAGGATCTGAACCTCGGCTGGGCGATTTCGAAGAAGAAGGCCGATTACCTGGGCAAGCGCGGGCAGGAACGCCCCTATCTGGCCAGCCCGGACCGCTGGAAGCTGGTCGGTCTGGAAACGTTGGACGGATCGGTGATCCAGGATGGCGCCTATGCGCCGGCGCCGGGGGTGAATGCCAATGGGCAAAGGAATGTGCAGGGTCGCGTGACCTCCACCTATTTCTCGCCCACGCTGAACAAGGGCATTGCCATGGGTCTGGTGAAGGGCGGGCTGTCGCGTCTGGGCGAGGTGATCGAGATGACCCGCCTTGACGGATCGACCATGCAGGTCAAGATCGTGGATCCGGTGTTCTACGACAAGGAAGGGGAGAAGCAGAATGTCTAAGGTTGTCAGCGCCTTGAATGGCGCACACTTCGATGGCTTCGCCCGTATCCGCGAAATCGGCCCGCTGGGGATGATTACCCTGCGCGCCAAGCCGGGCCTGCCCGGCCTGGCCGAGGCGGTGCAGGCCGCCACGGGCTGCGCCCTGCCAGACCCGCGCCGGGTGACAGAGTCGGGCGGCAATACCGCCGCCTGGATGAGCCCGGACGAATATCTGCTGGTCGTGCCCTATGCCGAGGTGAAGGCCGTGCTGGCCGTGCTGGCGGCCCGGCTGGCCGGGCAGCACCACCTCGCGGTCGATGTATCCGATGCCCGCGCGGTGTTCCGCATCGAGGGCGACCGCGCGGATGACGTGCTGCAGAAGCTGGCCCCGGCCGATCTGGCGGCGCTGGAACCGGGAGAGATCCGCCGGACGCGCATTGCACAGGTGGCAGGTGCCTTCTGGCAAGGCGAGGGCGGCTATACCTTGGTCTGCTTCCGTTCAGTGGCGGGCTATGTGATGGGGCTGCTGACCCATTCGGCGCAATCGGGCAGCGAATTGTTCTGACGCCAGCCCTTGATGGCGCATGTAGAGGGGGGGGCGCCCCCGGTGCCGTTCCGGCACCTCCCCCCTGAGGGTATTTGGCCCAGGGAGGAGGGGGAAGGGGCGCGCAGGCGGAACCGAGCGGAATTCTCGGGAATTTCCCCGCAGCCCCTTGACCTTGCCGGCCTCCGGCATCTTATTGGGCACCAAAGGACCATCCCGAACAGGAGAGAGACCATGGCTTTCACCCTTCCCGATCTGCCCTATGCCCATGATGCGCTGGCATCGCTTGGCATGTCGAAAGAGACGCTGGAATACCACCACGACCTGCACCACAAGGCCTATGTCGACAATGGCAACAAGCTGATTGCCGGGACCGAGTGGGAATCGAAATCGCTGGAAGAGATCGTCAAGGGCACCTATGCGGCAGGCGCCGTGGCCCAGAACGGCATCTTCAACAATGCCTCGCAGCACTGGAACCACAACCTGTTCTGGGAAGTGATGGGGCCGGGCGAAGACAAGAAGATGCCGGGCGATCTGGAAAAGGCGCTGACCGAGGCTTTCGGATCTGTCGCCAAGTTCAAGGAAGATTTCGCCGCCGCCGGTGCGGGCCAGTTTGGTTCGGGCTGGGCCTGGCTGGTGAAGGATGCCGACGGCGCGCTGAAGGTGACCAAGACCGAAAACGGCGTGAACCCGCTGTGCTTTGGCCAGACCGCGCTGCTGGGCTGCGACGTGTGGGAACATTCCTACTACATCGATTTCCGCAACAAGCGCCCGGCCTATCTGACCAACTTCCTGGAAAAGCTGGTGAACTGGGAAGCGGTTGCTGCCAAGCTGTGATCTGATCGCCGCCAAGCGACAGAAGGGCCTGCCGGGGAAACCTGGCAGGCCTTTTTCTTTGGTGTATCAGCGGGATGCCGCGGGCAAGATGCCTGCAATGGGCGGGGGCTTGCCGGGGGGGGATGCGATCTGGCCCAGGCCCTTGGCCGGGCGCACAGGGGGCGCCATCTCTGATCTGTGACACCAGAAAAAGGAGAGCAGAATGGCATTTCTTCCGAAGGGCGCCTGGGTCGTGGTGGCCGATCAGGGCCGCGCGATCGTGCTGGAAAACGCAGGCCCTGCCATGGCCCCGGAGTTGCGGCGGATTGACGAAATTGCCGCCGAGGTGGCCGAAGCGACGGATCGCCCAGGCCGGATGCCCGATCCGGGGCCCGGCCAGCGGTCTGCCCTGGAAGAGGCCGATCTGCCGCGTCTGGCTGGCGAGCGGATGATCCGCGATTTGGCGGCCCGGCTGGGCACGGCGGCGCGCGATGGTCGGTTTGACGCGCTGGTGATCGTGGCCGCGCCGCAGGTTCTGGGCGCCTTTCGCGCCGCGCGCTGCGATGCGGTGGCCGGGCGCGTCGTGGCGGAACTGGACCGCAATCTGATATCGCAGCCCCTGCCGAAAATCGCCGATGCGGTGCAAAGGGTGCTGGCAGCCTGATCTTTCAATACCGTTCCGGCCCGCAGCGGATGCGGGCCGGGAATGTGCCGTGCCGCGTCAGGCCCCCGTCAGGCCAGCGCGCTGCGCAAGGCGTCGCGCAGCTCTGCCACCTCGGCCACCGGGCGGAACTGGGCGAGCAGGCTGGCAGAGGCGAAATCTTCGGCCACCACATGGCGGCACAGGGCCATCAGCGGATCCCAGTAGTTTTCGGTGTTCAGCAGGAAGATCGGCTTGCGGTGCAGGCCGATCATTGCCCAGGTCACCACCTCGAAAAATTCATCCAGCGTGCCGCCGCCACCGGGCAGAACCACGATGGCATCGCAGTTCATGAACATCACCTTCTTGCGTTCGTGCATATCCTCGGTGATGACCAGCTGGGTCAGATCGCGCTTGCCCTTTTCATGCGGCATCAGATGGGTGGGGATGACCCCCATGGTCTTGCCACCTGCCGCCATGGCAGCGCGGGCGGTATCGCCCATCAGCCCCACATCACCCGCACCATAGACCAGACGCCACCCTTCGGTTGCCAGCATGGTGCCGGTTTCGCGGGCGGCTTGCGCATAGGCCGGGCGGGCGCCGGGACGAGAGCCACAGAAAACACATACGGAGCGGAGCGTTGTCATCGCATGTCCTGAAAACAGTTGCCTTTTCGGGGTGTATCGGGGTTTCTGGGCGAAAGGAAGCCGGTGCGGCAAAAGCACCGGGAAGGAGTTCTGGGGATGGCTGACAAAGGCGCCGGAAACGGCGGAACGGGAACTGGCGCGCTGACGGGGTTGGTGGTGCTTGCCGTGGCTCTGCTGGGGGGGCTGCTGTGGTATACCCAGCGTCCTGCCCCGGAGATTTCTGAGGATGTCGTGGCAGCACAGCCCGAATCGGCTCCGGCGCCGCTGGCCGGGGTGCCGGAAGCGCCATCTGCCCCGGAACCATCGGTGGCCGCCGCCGAACCGGCTGCGCCTGCAGTGCCGGAACCTGATGTTGCGGCGGCAGAGCCGGTCGCGGAAGCGCCCTCTGCCACCGATGAGACGGCTACCCGGAGTGCAACGGATCTGCCCGAGGGCGACAGCCCTGCCGAGGCTGTGCCTGCCGAACCCGCAATGCCGCAGCCGCCCGTGTTCAGCACCGTGCGGATCACGCCGCAGGGCGAAGCGCTGGTGGCCGGGCAGGCTGAGCCGGGGTCCGAGGTCAGCGTGTTGGTGGATGGGGCTGCAACCGTTCAGGCACGCGCCAATGACCGGGGTGATTTCGTGGCCATGTTCGATCTGCCGCCGTCGGATGCGCCGCGCATCCTCAGCCTGTCGCAGATTGCAGGCGGGCTTGCGCTTGGATCGACCGAAACCGTGGTGCTGGAACCGATCGCCCCGGCGCCCGCCGTTGTGGCCGATGCAGCCCCGGTTGATCCGGCCGTGCCCGCAGAGCCTGTGGCCGAACCTGCCGCCCCGACCGCCATCCTGCTGAGCGACAGTGGCGCCCGGGTGCTGCAATCGGCCAATGCGCTGCCGGGCGGGTCTGTCAGCATCGCCGCAATCACCTATACGCCGGATGGTGGCGTGCAGCTGTCTGGCCTTGGGGCGCCCGGCGCGACCGTCCGGCTGTATCTGAACAACGCCCTGCGCGGCGAGGCCGGGGTGACGGAAAGTGGCGCCTGGGTCAGTACCTTGCGCGGCGTTCTGCCCGGGCTTTACAGCCTGCGCGCCGATCAGGTGGATGGCACCGGCGCCGTCACCTCGCGCTTTGAAACGCCGTTCCAGCGCGAGTCGCTGGAGGCACTGGCGGCGGTGATGAAGCCGCAGGCCGTGGTGGCAAGCCCGGCAGCCGCCCCGCCGCTGACCGATGCAGGCGTGCCCGCACCGCCCCCGGCGGCTGCCCTTGCCGTGCCGGATGGCCCGGTGAACATCACCGTCCAGCCCGGCTTTACCCTTTGGCAGATCGCGCGCGAAAGGTTCGGGGACGGCGTGCTGTATGTGAAGGTCTATGATGCCAACCGCGACCAGATCCGTGACCCGGATCTGATCTATCCCGGTCAGGTGTTCACGATTCCCGGCCAGTAACGCTCCGGTCAGTAAAGCCCGGATCTGCAAGCCGTGGCGATCTGTCGCCCTCTGCCACAAGGTGGAGGGCGTGCCGCGCGCTGGCCCCGCAGCAGGCCAGCACCTCGGGGTGATCCATGCAGCAATCCGCCAGCAGGTAGGAAATCGCCCCGCCGATCCCGGCCAGATCGGTGGCATAGATCACATTGCGCGACACCCTGCGCGAGGTGACAAGCCCGGCCTGTTCCAGCACCGACAGATGAAAGGACAGACGCGAAGCCGAAAGGCCAAGCGCCCGGCCGATATCGCCTGCCGCCATGCCCTCTGAACCCCGCGGCACCAGAAGGCGCACCAGATCCAGCCGGTCTTCATTGGCCAGCGCCGAAAGGCTTGCGAGGACTTTACTTCTTTCCATCCTTCAACTACTCATGAACAGTTGAATTAACAGTCTTAACCCAGCCCCGCCCGGCAATCAATGCCGAAGGGGGCAAGGAACCCCCGATGCGCCGCCCCACGAACAATACCCCGCCTGCCGCCCCAGCTGACGAGCCGCCCAGCACCTCCGGTCTGGTGACGATCCGCCGTATCCTGCCGTATCTCTGGCCCGATGGTGAGACCTGGGTGAAGCGGCGTGTGGTGATTGCGCTGTTGATGCTGGTGGCGGCCAAGATCGTCTCTGTCTCGACGCCGTTTTTCTACAAGGCGGCGGTGGACGGGCTGGCGGGCGATGCGCCCGACGGGGCGATGCTGATGGGGCTGACTGCCGTGGCGCTGACCGTGGCCTATGGTCTGGCCCGTCTTGGCGCCGTGGCCTTTGGCGAATTGCGCGATGCGGTTTTCGTGCGGGTGGGGCAGCGGGCCCTGCGCAAGCTGGCGCTGGAAACCTTTACCCATATCCACAGGCTTTCCCTGCGCTATCACATCACCCGCAAGACCGGCGGGCTGTCGCGCATCATCGAACGCGGTGTGAAGGGCGTGGATTTCCTGCTGCGCTTCATGCTGTTTTCCATCGGGCCGCTGATCCTGGAACTTGCGCTGGTGGCGGGCATCTTTGCGGTGATGTTCGGCTGGCAGTATATGGCGGTCGTTCTGGTGACGATCACGCTTTATGTGGCCTTCACCTTCAAGGTCACGGAATGGCGCGTGGCGATCCGGCGGCAGATGAACGATCAGGATACCGATGCCAACCAGAAGGCCATCGACAGCCTGCTGAATTTTGAAACCGTGCGTTATTTCGGCGCGGCCAACCGCGAAGCCGCCCGCTATGACAAGGCGATGGAGGGGTATGAGGTTGCGGCGGTGAAAACCGGCCAGTCGCTGTCTTTCCTGAACGCCGGGCAGGCCTTCCTGATTACGGCCGGTCTGGTGGCGGTGATGGTGATGGCCGCCAGGGGCGTGCAGGCGGGGCAGCTGACCGTGGGCGATTTTGTCATGGTCAATGCCTATATGATCCAGATCACCATGCCACTGAACTTTCTGGGCACGGTCTACCGCGAAATCCGGCAAGCGCTGGTGGATATGGGCCAGATGTTCGGCCTGCTGCTGCAACCGGCCGAGATCAATGACAAGCCGGGTGCCCGCGCCTTGCAGGTGAGCGGGGGCCATGTGCGGTTCGAGGATGTGCGGTTCGCCTATGATGCGGAACGCCAGATCCTGAAAGGTGTCACGATTGATGTGCCGGCCGGGCAGACCGTCGCGCTGGTTGGCCCGTCGGGTTCCGGCAAATCCACCGTGGGGCGGCTGCTGTTCCGGTTCTATGATGTGACCGGCGGCGCGGTGAAGATCGACGGGCAGGATATCCGGGATGTCACGCAGGACAGCCTGCATGGCCAGATCGGCGTGGTGCCGCAGGATACGGTGCTGTTCAACGACACCATCTATTACAACATCGCCTATGGTCGCCCCGAAGCCGGGCAGGCCGAGGTGGAGGCGGCGGCGAAGGCCGCGAAGATCCATGATTTCATCCTGTCGCTGCCGGATGGCTATGCCACCACGGTGGGCGAACGCGGGCTGAAACTGTCGGGCGGCGAAAAGCAGCGCGTGGGCATCGCCCGGACCTTGCTGAAAAACCCGCCGATCCTGCTGCTGGACGAGGCGACCTCGGCGCTGGATACCCAGACCGAAGCCGATATCCAGCAGAGCCTTCGCGAAATGGGGCAGGGCCGCACGGTCATCACCATTGCGCACCGGCTTTCCACCATTGCCGATGCGGATCGCATCGTGGTGCTGGAAGCCGGGCAGGTGGTGGAAGAGGGCGATCACGAGACGCTGCTGGCCCGGGGCGGGCGCTATGCCGCCATGTGGGCGCGGCAGGCCGCCGAAGCCGACGAGGCCGAGGCCGCCTGAACCGCTGCGGGCTTGGCAAGGGCCGCGCCTTGCGTGTAAGACAGGCGCAAAGAACTGGGAGATACCCTTGAGCAACCCCGACAGTTTCATCGACGAGGTCACCGAAGAGGTGCGCCGCGACCGGCTGTTCCTGATGCTGCGCCGCTATGGCTGGATCGGCATCCTTCTGGTGGTGGTGATCGTCGGGGGCGCCGCCTTCAACGAATGGCGCAAGGCCCAGGCCGAAGCCGAGGCGCAGGCCTTTGGCGATGCGCTGATGGCCGGCCTGTCCGCCGAAACGCCCGAGGCCCGCCGCGCCGCGCTGGCAGGCATCAGCACTTCGGGGGAACGGGTGGCGGTGCTGAACCTGCTGCTGGCCTCTGATCCGACGGAAGACAAGGCCGCGTCGCTTGCCGCGCTGGACAAGGTGGCTGCCGATGCCACCCTGCCGTTGTTGTGGCGCGATCTGGCGCAGCTGCGCCGGGTCATGGTGGCGGGCGCCGATATGCCGCTGGCAGACCGCCGTGCCGCGCTGGCGCCGATGGCCGAAGCCGGGCGCCCGTACCGGACCCTTGCGGCCGAACAGCTGGCCTATCTGCTGGCCGAAGAAGGCAAGGCGTCAGAGGCGATTGCAGCCCTGCAGGCCTTGATGGAAGATCAGGAAGCGGCCGGGGGCTTGCGCAGCCGGGCCGCGCAGATGATTGTTGCCCTCGGGGGCGAGCCGAAGCAGGGCTGACGCCCTGCCGATCCGCAACAGACGGGGGAGCGAACTGTGTCTCTGCTGAAAACTGCCCTTGCCGGCACCGCCCTTCTGGCCCTTCTGGCCGCCTGCGAGAAGGAGGTCATCCTTCCGGGCGAACGCTTTGGCACGCGCACCCCGCTGGAAGCCAGCCTGCCGTCTGAGGCCAATCCGCGCCCGACCGATCCTTCTGCGCAGGTGATCCGCACCGCAGTGCCGATTGCGCTGCCGGGGGCGGTTGCCAATGCCGATTGGCCGATGCGCGCAGGTAACGCCCGCCATCTGCCGCCACATGGCAGCCTGTCGGCCGCGCCGCAGCTGCTGTGGTCGGCCTCTATCGGGCAGGGCAACAGCAAGCGCAACCGCATCTCTGCCGCCCCCGTTGTTGCGGGCGGGCGGATCTTCACCCTGGATGCGCTGGCGGGCCTGCAGGCCACTGCGTTGAACGGGGCACCGCTGTGGACCGCCGATCTGACCCCGCCGGGCGATCGTGCGAGCGAGGTTTCGGGCGGTGGTCTGGGCTTTGGCGCGGGGCGGCTGTTCGTCGCCACCGGCTATGGCGAGCTGATCGCGGTTGATCCTGCCAGCGGTGCGGTGCAATGGCGCCAGCGGCTTGGCGCGGCGGTTACCGGCGCCCCTGCGGTCGAAGGTGACACCGTCTATATCGTCGGGCGTGACGGGTCTGGCTGGGCCGTGGCTGCGGCAGATGGCAAGGTCCGCTGGACAGTGCCGGGCGCGGCGGGGGCCATCGGCATGATCGGCGCCTCTGCCCCGGCAGTATCGGATACTGCGGTGCTGTTCCCGACCCCTGCGGGCGAAGTGATCGCGACCTCGCGTTCCGGCGGGCTGGAACAATGGCGCGCGCGCATCGTGGGGCAACGCCTGGGCCGGGCCTATGCGGGCATCACCGAACTGACCGGCGATCCGGTGGTTTCCGGTAGCACCGTCTTTGCGGGCAATGCCGCGGGGCGCAGCTATGCCCTGTCTGCCAGCACCGGCGAAACGCTGTGGACGGCGCCGGAAGGCGCGCTGGGGCCGATGCTGCCGGTGGGTGGTTCGGTCTTCATGGTCAACGATCAGGCACAGCTTGTGCGGCTGGATGCGTCAACCGGTGCGCTGGTCTGGGCGGTGGACATGCCCTATTTCGACACCGACAAGCCGAAGAAACGCAAGGCTGTCACCGCGCATTTCGGGCCGGTTCTGGCTGGCGGGCGGATTGCCGTTGTTTCGGGGGACGGGCTGCTGCGGCTGTTCTCGCCGGTGGATGGCACGCTTGTCGGCTCGGCCGAAGTTCCGGGCGGGGCTGCCACCTTGCCGGCCCTTGCGGGCGGGATGCTGTTCGTGGTCGGCGGCAACGGCCAACTTCACGCTTTCCGTTAAGCGCAAAACCATGTATCGCCACAGGCTTGACCTGAAGTGACGGCCCCCGGAGGGCATGATGACCTTTACACTCGCCATTGTCGGACGCCCCAATGTGGGAAAATCGACGCTGTTCAACCGCCTTGTCGGCAAGAAACTTGCACTGGTCGATGACCAGCCGGGGGTAACCCGTGACCTGCGCGAAGGCGACGCAAAGCTGTTCGACATGCGCTTTACGGTGATCGACACCGCAGGGCTTGAAGAAGTCACCGATGACAGCCTGCAGGGCCGGATGCGGCGGCTGACCGAGCGCGCCGTAGAAATGGCCGATATCTGCCTGTTCCTGATCGACGGCCGCGTGGGGGTGACCCCCTCGGACGAGGTCTTTGCCGATATTCTGCGCCGCAAGAATGCGCATGTGATCGTGGGCGTGAACAAGGCCGAAGGCAAGGCAGGCGATGGTGGCGCCATCGAAGCCTGGAGCCTGGGCCTGGGCGAGCCCGTGCGCATGTCTGCCGAACATGGCGAAGGCATGGATGATCTGTACCACATCCTGCGCCCGATCGGCGCCCAGTTCGAAGAACGCGCCGCCGCCGATGCGCCCATCACCGATGTGGATGTGCCAGAGGATGAGGCGGATGTCGAAGCCGACGAAAACGCCCACAAGCCTACGGAAAAACACCCGCTGCAGATCGCCGTCATCGGGCGGCCCAATGCCGGAAAATCGACGCTGATCAACAAGATCATCGGCGAAGATCGCCTGCTGACGGGCCCCGAGGCCGGGATCACCCGTGACGCCATCTCGCTGCGCACCAACTGGCTTGGCACGCCGACCCGGATCTTCGATACGGCGGGGATGCGCAAGAAGGCCAAGATCAACGACAAGCTGGAAAAGCTGTCGGTCTCTGATGGCCTGCGCGCGGTGCGCTTTGCCGAAGTGGTTGTGGTTCTGCTGGATGTGGAAATCCCGTTTGAACAGCAGGATCTGCGCATCGCAGATTATGCCGAGACAGAGGGCCGCGCCGTTGTGGTGGCGGTCAACAAATGGGATCTGGAAGACGAAAAGCAGGACAAGCTGGCCGAACTGAAAGAGATGTTCGACCGCCTGCTGCCGCAGCTGCGCGGCGCACCGCTGGTTACGGTTTCGGCCAAGACCGGACGGGGGCTGGATCGTCTGAATGCCGCCATCCTGAAGGCGCATGATGTCTGGAACCGCCGCATCACCACGGCGCGGCTGAACAGCTGGCTGGGCGCCATGACCGAGGCGCACCCGCCGCCGGCCCCGGGCGGCAAGCGGATCAAGCTGCGCTACATGACCCAGGTGAAGACCCGGCCGCCGGGTTTTGTGGTGATGTGTTCGCACCCGGACCTGATGCCCGAAAGCTATCGCCGCTATCTGGTGAACGGGTTGCGCGACCATTTCGACATGCCGGGCACGCCGATCCGCGTCACCTTCCGCGGGCAGGGCAACCAGAACCCGTTCCGCGACAAGAAGAACTGGGGCACGCCCTCGCGGCTGCGCAAGCATCTGGACAAGAAATGACGCAACGCCCGCCGGTCTGGCGGGCGTTTTCATTCTGGGGGCAAATTTCTTCGAAGAAATTTGCAAAAGTTTTCGAAAACTTTTGCCTCACTCCGCCGCGATCTGGATCACAGGCTCCATCTGCGCCAGCACATCATCGGGCAGGTGGCACTTGATCTGATGTCCGCCTGCCAGCTGGCGCACCGGCGGCACCTCGCTTTCACACAATCCCCCCGGCACCTGGCCCTTCCAGCGGCAGCGCGTCTGGAACGGGCAGCCGGGCGGCGGGTTCATCGCGGATGGAATATCACCCTCCAGTACGATGCGTTTTTTCTTCACCCGCGTGTCGGCAATCGGCACCGCCGACAGCAGCGCCTCGGTATAGGGGTGGTAGGGCGGTGAAAACACCTGATCGGTGCTGCCCATTTCCACCACATGCCCCAGATACATCACCATCACCCGGTCTGACAGATAGCGCACGATCGACAGATCATGGCTGATGAACAGCAGGGTGGTGCCATTCTCGCGCTGGATATCCATCAGCAGATCGGTCACGGCCGCCTGCACGCTGACATCCAGCGCCGAAACGGGCTCATCCGCGACCACGATCTTGGCGCCCCCGGCAAAGGCCCGCGCGATGCCCACCCGCTGTTTCTGCCCGCCGGACAGCTGCCGTGGCATCCGGTCGGCAAAGGCGCGCGGCAGTTTCACCAGATCCAGCAGTTCCAGCATCCGGTTGCTGCGCTCCGCATCCGAGGCGCCGATGCCAAAGATTTCCAGCGCGCGGATGATCTGCCGCCCCACGCTCATCGAGGGGTTGAGCGTGTCGAACGGGTTCTGGAACACCATCTGCACGCCGGAAACCGTATCGACATTGCGCTTTTCGATGGGCGTGTTCTGGATATCCCGGTCGTAAAGCATGATCTTGCCGCTGGTTGCGGTTTCCAGCCCCATCAACACCTTGGCGAAGGTGGATTTGCCGCAGCCCGATTCCCCCACAATCGCCAGCGTCTCGCCCTCGCGCGCCTCGAAGCTGAGCGTTTCATTCGCCTTCACCACCTTGGCCGGGCCGCCGCCGAAGACGCCACCGCCCGAAACCTCGTAGTATTTCTGCAGATCCTCCATGCGCAGGACAACCTCGCCCACCGGAGTTTTTGCATGGCGTTTCATGGCCTTGGGCGGGGTATTCCAGTCGATCTCTTCAAAGCGCAGACAGCGGCTGTCATGGCGGTCACGCCCGATGACTGGGCGCATGGCGATTTCGGCCGCATCGCAGCGCCCTTGCGCGAAATGATCGCAGCGCGGCCCGAAATTGCAGCCCGGCGGCCGTTCATGCGGCAGCGGAAAGTTGCCCGGAATGGCCACCAGCGGGCTCGCGTTCTTGTCGGCCCCCGGCAGCGGGATCGAGCGGAACAGCGCCTGGGTATAGGGGTGGCGCATATGATCGAACACCTCGGCCACGGCGCCGGTTTCCACCGCCTCGCCGGAATACATGACGGTGATGCGGTCGCAGACCTCCAGCACCAGACCAAGATTATGGCTGATGAACAGCATCGAGGTGCCGTATTTTTCGCCCAGATCGCGCACCAGATCGACGATGCCTGCCTCGACCGTCACATCCAGCGCGGTGGTGGGTTCATCCAGGATCAGCAGCGCCGGTTTCGACATCAGCGCCATGGCGATGACGATCCGCTGCTGCTGCCCACCTGACAGCTGGTGCGGATAGCTTTTCAGGATGCGGTCCGGGTCGGGCAGGCGCACATCCGCCACGATCTGCCTGGCCAGCGCCAGGGCCTGGGCGCGCCCCATGCGCTGATGGATCATCGGCACTTCGGCCAGCTGGGCACCGATGGTCATCGCCGGGTTCAGCGATGCCATCGGCTCTTGATAGATCATCGCGATTTCCGAGCCACGGATATGGCGCAGCCCGTCTTCGCCCATCGTGGTCAGATCGCGGCCCTTGAAGCGGATACTGCCCCCGACAATGCGCCCGGTCTTGCCCAGATCGCGCATCACCGCCAGCGCCACGGTGGATTTGCCGCAGCCGGATTCGCCCACCAGCCCCATCGCCTCGCCCGCCATGACCCGGCAGGAGAAATCCATCACCGCCGGAATTTCACGGGTGCGGGTAAAGAAGGAGATCGAGAGATTTTCGATTTCCAGGATGGGCTGATCCGGGGTCCAGTCTGGCATGGCGTCTCTCTGGCTGGCTGGGGAGGACCGGGGGCTGCCTGCCCCCGGACCCCCGGGGATATTTCAACAACGGGAAGGATCAATCCTTCAGGCTTTCTTCGCGCAGGCCATCGGCCAGCAGGTTGAGGCCGAGGACGAGGCTCATCAGGGCAAGGGCGGGCACCACGGCGGGATGCGGGAAGACCGACAGCAGGCGGCGGCCAGCGTTGATCGTCGATCCCCAGTCGGGGCTTTCGGGCGAAACGCCGAGGCCGAAGAAGCCGAGCGTGCCCAGAAGGATGGTGGTATAGCCGATGCGCAGGCAGAAATCGACGATCAGCGGCCCGCGCGCATTCGGCAGGATTTCCCACAGCATGATATACCACGGGCCTTCGCCGCGCGTCTGGCCGGCGGCAACGTAATCGCGCGATTTCAGATCCATGGTCAGACCGCGCACGATGCGGAACACGGTCGGTGCGTTGACGAAGACCACCGAGACGAAGACGTTCAGCAGGTTGGGCTCCATCGCCCAGATGCCGGTCGGATCGGCATTGAAGGCAAGCCCCGCATAGACCCAGAGACCCAGCGCAAGGGTGATGCCGATATAGATGTTGCGCCGCCGCGGATCGGTAAAGAAACGCGAATTCCACAGGATGCAGAGGAACAGGATCGGAAAGCCGAACAGCACGGCCGCCATCACATTCGGGATCGAGGCGCGCCAGCCTGCGATCAGCGGGCCGGTGTTCTGGATTTCCGGCGTGACCAGCAGGTAGAACAGCAGGATCACCGGAAAGGCCAGCACAAGGTTCGACACGAAGGACAGCAGGGTATCCAGCCTGCCGCCGATATAGCCTGCGGGCAGGCCCAGGGTGATGCCCACCATGAAGGCAAAGGCCGTGGCGGCCGGGGCGATGGCCAGCACGTCGCGCGCCCCCATCACCATGCGCGAGAACACGTCGCGCGCCAGCGCATCACCGCCCAGCAGGTAGTGCGGGAACAGCGTATCTGCGCCGGATTTCAGGGCGCTGCCCGGCAGGGCGTTCTTCATGCCGGACAGCTGCGCCAGCGGATCATGGGTGATGATCATGGGCGCGAAGATCGCGGTAAAGACCCAGAACATCACGATGGCAAAGCCCGTCATGCCGATCGGGCTGTCAAACAGCCGCCCGTAAAGGCCAAGGCGGCGGCGATAAACGCGGGATACGGTGAAAACCAGCCCCAGGGCCACCCAGACCGGCAGCAGCTGCAGGGCCATGGCGGCAAGGATGGCAGGCCAGGAAAGTGCGTCCATCATCGCCTCACGACAGCCGGATACGGGGGTTGAGCCAGGCGTAGCCCAGATCGGAGATCAGCTGGGTTATCAGCACGACCAGCACCGCCACCACCGAACAGCCCAGCAGCATGTCGATGTCGTTATTGCCGGCGGCCTGCACCAGCGTCCAGCCGAAGCCCTTGTAGTTGAACAGGGTTTCCACGATCACCACGCCGTTCAGCAGCCAGGGGAACTGCAGCATGATGACGGTGAAGGGCGCGATCAGCGCATTGCGCAGCGCGTGGCGGATCACCACGTCGCGGAAGCGCACGCCTTTCAGCCGGGCTGTGCGGATATATTGCTGGGTCATCACCTCGGCCATCGAGGCGCGGGTCATCCGGGCGATATAGCCGATGCCGTACAGCGCAATGGTCATCACCGGCAGAAAGAAGTTTTCAAAGGTGATCTCGTCCATGGCGCCGGTGGCGGTGCCCTTGAACCATTTCAGCCCCGTCACGGAAGAGGCGAAAATGGTGACAAGGATCACGCCTGACACATATTCAGGCGTGGCGGTGGTGGCGATTGACACGGTGGACAGCGAGCGATCGAGCTTTGATCCTTCGCGCATCCCGGCCAGAACCCCGATCAGCAGCGAAGCGGGCACCATCACCGCCATCACCCAGAACATCAGCCATCCGGTCAGGCCCAGCCGGGTGGCCAGGATCTTGCCCACAGGCTCCTTGAACACATTGGACCAGCCCCAATAGCCCTGCAGGATACCGCAATAGCGCGGCGCGGCGGCGGGATCGGTGCCGCGCAGGATGCAGCGCCCCTCGGGGCCATTCGCGCCCTCGGCCACATGGCCGGGCACCACGCCCAGCCATTCGCCATAGCGGGAGAAGACCGGGCGGGAATAGCCGTATTTCTCCAGCCAGCTGGCCACTTCGGCATCGCTGATCCGGCTTCCGGCCTCGGATTTGGCCACTTTTTCAAGATTGGGCGGCAGGTTGGTCAGCCAGAACACCACGAAGGTGAGGCAAAGTGCCGTCAAAGCCATGGTGGCAATGCGTCGGCCAAGGAAACGCAGCATCTGTGGCGATCATCCTTCGGCAATAATTAGGGGAGGGCGGCCCCCATGGGGCCGCCCCTGCCTCTGCAGCGGATCGGGCGATCAGGCGGTCATCCACCACTTGTAGTGGTGATGTTCAAAGGTGGCGTGCTGATCCGCCCCCTTCACCTTTTCGCTGGTGTGACGGTAGAGCGAGCGCCAGTAGGGCTGCACCATCACGCCTTCGTCCTGCATGATCTTTTCCACCTTCTCCATCACCGCGCGGCGCTTTTCGGCATCCGCGACAGACATGGCCTCGGCAAGGGCTGCATCGAATTCGGCATTGGCAAAAGCCGCCTCGTTCCAGGCTTCACCCGAGCGATAGGCCAAAGCCAGAACCTGCACGCCCAGCGGGCGCATGTTCCATTCGGTGGCCGAGAACGGGTATTTCAGCCAGTCGTTCCAGAAGGTCGACCCCGGCAGAACGGTGCGCTTGATCTTGATCCCGGCATCGCGGATCTGGGCGGCCACGGCATCACAGGTCGCAGCCTGCCAGCCATCATCCAGCGAGATCAGCTCAAACTCGTGATCGGCCATGCCGGCAGCTTCGATCGCGGCCTTGGCGGCAGCGGGATCCACCTTCAGGGGCGGCAGTTCAAAATATTCCGGGTGGATCGGGCAGACATGGTGGTTTTCGGCCACGGTGCCCTGATTGTTGTACCCCAGTTCCAGAACCACGGCATTGTCGACAGCCTGCACCAGCGCGCGGCGCACGGCGGCATCCTTGTATTCTTCGGCAGCCTGATGGAAGCGCACAGCCAGAGTGGCGGCGGTGACCGCTTCGGATTTCGACCAGCCCAGCCCGTCGAGGATATCGACGAATTCGCCGGTGGTCTGATAGGTGGCGTCGATTTCATCAGCCTCGGCGGCGGCCACAACAGCGGCAGGATCGGTGCCAAGGTCGATATATTCGATCCGGTCCAGATACGGGCCGCCATAGACTTCGGTGCCCCACCAAGTATGGGCGGTGTTCTTCACCAGCACCACCTTCACCCCGATTTCCACCGATTCCGGCAGGAAGGGGCCGGTGCCCGGCGTCTGGGTCGGATCGCCATTGTCATAGGATTTATGCACCACGGCGCCCGGATAATCCGCCAGGTTGGCGATCAGGGTGATATCGGGGGCAGGCAGCACCAGCTTGATGGTGTGGCTGTCCACCACGATCATGGCGCCGTCTTTCAGCGCCTTCTTGTCCGGATCGACCAGACCGCCCATGCGCCCGGCCATCGAGTTGCCCTCGACGCCTGCATCACACCAGCGGGTGATATTATGGGCCACATCTTCTGCGGTGAAATCGTCACCATTGTTCCACTTCACGCCCTTGCGGACATTCAGGGTATATTCCGTCGCATCCTCATTGGTGGACCAGCTTTCCAGCAGCATCCCGCGGATCGACCCGTCATTATTGTATTCGACCAGATATTCCAGCCAGCCCCGGGTGACATTGGCAATCTCGGACCAGTCGGCGGTGCGCGGGTCTTTCAGCGCCTTGGTGAACATCTGCATCCGCAGGGTGCCACCGGCCACCGGGGTATCCTGCGCCATGGCGGGCGCCTCAAGCCCCAGCAGGCCATAGGCTGCCACGGCAGACACACCCAGTGCGGTGCTGCGGGCCAGAAATTCGCGGCGGCTCATCGTGCCTGCGCGCACTTCCTCGGCATAGGCCGGGGCGGCGGGGTGCAGGTTGTGGATCGTCTTCGTCATCTTGGGCTCCCTGACAGGTCTGTGGCGTTTTTATGACGGTGCGCGAAAGCCGCGGAGATCGAAACCGGGGCCGGTGCCGCAACGATTATCTGTAAGACCATTGCGCCTTGTTTTGCGCTAACCGTCAACGCCGGGTTTCGGCAGGATGAGGTCTGTTTGCGACATTTTTCTGCGGCTTTCAACCGAAGGCATGAAAAAACTGCCAGAAATCTCCGGCAGTTGCGGTTGGTCATGTCGGATTCGGGCAGATCAGCCTATCTGGTGCGACGAAAGGCGGTGGGGGATTTTCCCGTCTGGTGCTGGAAGGCACGGGTGAAATAGGCGGCCGAGGTGAAGCCCAGGTTGCCCGCGATCACATTCACCGCCAGATCCGTTTCGCTCAGCAGGCGGCGGGCTTCAAAGATCAGCCGGTCATGCAGCAGGGCCGAGGCCGGGCGGCTGCAGGCCTGCTTGCAGCAGCGTGTCAGATGGGTCGGCGTGACGCCCAGCTTCGCCGCGAAATCGGCCACCCCCATGCCAGAGCGGAACTCCTGCTCCAGCAGCATGGTATAGCGTGCCACCAGACGCCGGGCCGCATCGGGTTTCGGCTGGTCTGGCGCGGCGCGGGCGATCTGCCGTTCCAGCCAGACGGACAGCAGCCCCAGATGATGGGCGGCTGCGCGATCATGGCCGGGATGGGTGCTGTCCATCTCGCGCTGGATGGCATCCAGCGTGATGTTCAGCTCTTGCGCCACAAAGGTCTCGCGGATGCGCAGGTGGTGGGGTTCGGCAGGCAAGGTCAGCGCGGTATTGCGGCCAAAGAAGACAGCCGTGCCAAAGACCTGCTGCCCCACTTCGAACCCGTGCATCACGCCGGGCGGAATGAAGATGGCATTGTTGGTGGTATAGCCCCGGGTCTGCCCGGCCAGCGTGATCCGGCCCTGACCCTTGGTGAACCACAGCATCAGCGGTTCCGAATAGGCGCGCATCGCCTCCACCCGCCAGCGGCCCCCGGCGGCAAGACGGGGAATGGCGACAAGGCGGGGCAGGGACATCGGCGTAAGGTCTTCCATGGTGGGTCTTGGCTGTCCGGCTTGGGGCTGGCGTTCAGATAATCAGGCTCTGGTGGATGCCCCAAGCAAAATTGCGGCACAGGCCCGACTTTCGCGCGGCGTTGCAAAAATGACTCGCGCCGGTCCGATATCGGTGCCGGTTCTGCCCCTTACGGCAGCAGAACCGGCTGCCAGTCCTGCATCCGGCTGCGAAACCAGGTGCGCTGGCGCTTGGCGTACTGCCGCGAGGCGAGCTTTGCGGCCTCCACCGCCTGATCCAGCCCCATTTCGCCGCGCAGATGTGCCACCAGCTCCGGCGCGCCGATGGCCCGTGCCGATGGCCGCATCGGCGCCCAGAATGGCAGCTCCGCCTGCACTTCGGCCAGCGCGCCCTGGCCCATCATCAGGTCGAACCGTCGGTCGATCCGCTCGTTCAGCCAGTCCACCCCGGGGCGAAAGACAAAAGCCGCCGCCCGGCTGCGCGGCAGCAAAGGGGCCGGCGTATCGGCCTGCCAGCTTGCCAGCCCGCGCCCGGTTGCCTGCAGCACCTCCCAGGCCCGCTGCACCCGGGCAAGGTTCTTCAGATCCGTCTTCGCTGCCGTCGCCGCATCCAGTGCCGCCACCATCGCGCCCGGATCGGCCTGCCGCAGCGCATCGCCCGCTGCCCGCACCTCGGGCGGCACCGGCGGTATTGCGGCCAGCCCCTCGGTCAGGGCCATGAAATACAGCCCCGTCCCGCCCACGATCACCGGCCGCATCCCTTCCGCCAGCAGCGCCGCCACTTCCCGCAGCCAGATGCCCACCGAATATTCCTGATCCCGCGCCACATGCCCATAAAGCCGGTGCGGCGCCCGCGCCTCCTCCTCCGCCGATGGCCGCGCCGTCAGCACCCGCCAGCAGCCATAAACCTGTAACGCATCGGCATTGACGATCACGCCGCCCTGCCGCGCCACGATCTCCAGCGCCAGCGCCGATTTGCCCGCGGCCGTGGGCCCTGCAATCAGCACCGGCTGTTGCGCCGAAAGCCCTGCCAGCAGCTCGTTCACGGATGCTCCTTTATCTTGGCAAAAATATCCCGGGGGTGCGGGGGCTGGCCCCCGCTGCTGGTTGTCCCGCATCTGTGCCCGCATCTACGGTTGAACCTTGCCGCGTTTTCCGACATTTTGCCGGCCAGCGAAACCACGAAATGCCACAGCAACAATAGCCAGGGATCAACCCGATGACCGCCGAAACCGCATACCCCCCGCTCAAATACAGCCGTGTGATGCTGAAGATCTCGGGCGAGGCGCTGATGGGCGATCAGGGCTATGGCCTGCATCCGCCGACCGTGGCCCGCATCGCGCAAGAGGTGAAATCGGTGCGCGACATGGGGGTCGAGGTCTGCATGGTGATCGGCGGCGGCAATATCTTCCGCGGTCTGGCCGGATCGGCGCAGGGGATGGAACGCACCACCGCCGATTACATGGGAATGCTGGCCACCGTCATGAACGCGCTGGCCATGCAATCGGCACTGGAACAGCTGGGCGTCTTCACCCGCGTCATCAGCGCCATCCCGATGGATCAGGTCTGCGAGCCCTATATCCGCCGCCGCGCCGTGCGCCACCTCGAGAAAAAGCGGGTCTGCATCTTTGCCGCAGGCACCGGCAACCCCTATTTCACCACCGATACCGCCGCCACCCTGCGCGCCAATGAAATGGCCTGCGAGGCGATCTTCAAAGGCACCAAGGTCGATGGGGTTTATGACAAGGATCCCAAGAAGAACCCCGATGCCAAGCGCTATGAAACCGTCAGCTATGATGAATGTCTGGCCAAGCATCTGGGCGTGATGGATGCCAGCGCCATTGCGCTGGCCCGTGACAACGATCTGCCGATCATCGTCTTCTCGCTGGATGAACCCGGCGGCTTCCGTGGCATCCTGGCCGGGCAGGGCACCTACACCACCGTTTCGGGCTGAGCGGAAAATCGCGCGGCGCCAGCCGCCTGTCATGATCTGGGGCGGCCTTGCCGCCTTGCCCCCTATACCCATGCGCGCGGCCTGCTGTTATAGAGCGGCAAAGCCCGCCGCGCCGAACCGATGAGGACCGCATGTCTGACGATCTCGAAATCGACCTTGATGCCATTCAACGCCGGATGGACGGCGCCATGAACGCGCTGAAGATGGAATTCGCCTCGCTCCGCACGGGCCGCGCCTCGGCACAGATCCTCGATCCGATCCAGGTCGATGCCTATGGCCAGATGACCCCCATCAACCAGCTGGGCACCGTCAACGTGCCGGAACCCCGCATGGTGGTGATCAACGTCTGGGACAAGGGCATGATTTCCAAGGTTGAAAAGGCGATCCGCGAAAGCGGTATCGGCATCAACCCCATTGCCGATGGCCCGCTGATCCGGCTGCCGATCCCCGAACTGAACGAACAGCGCCGCAAGGAGCTGGCCAAGGTCGCCGCGCAATATGCCGAAAGCGCCAAGGTCGCCATCCGCAACGTCCGCCGCGACGGGATGGATCAGATCAAGAAGGCCAAGACCGCAGGCATGGGCGAAGACGATCAGAAGATGTGGTCGGAAGAAGTTCAGGATCTGACCGACAAGGCGATCGCGCAGGTGGACAAGGCGCTGGAATCCAAACAACAGGAAATCATGCAGGTCTAAGGTCTTGCGTTTTCCCTCAGCCGCAAAGGGGCAGCATTTGGCCGCCAGCGACACGCCTTCGACAACCGCTGCCCGCGCCGGAACCGGCAAGGTGGTGGATCATGTTGCCATCATCATGGATGGCAACGGCCGCTGGGCGACCAATCGGGGCTGGCCCCGTCTGGTCGGCCACCGCAAGGGCGCCGAGCGGGTGAAGGAGATCGTGCGCTGCGCCCCGGATCTGGGCATCCGCTGGCTGACGATCTATGCCTTTTCCACCGAAAACTGGAAACGCTCCACCGAAGAGGTGCTGGGCCTGATGGCGATCTTTGCCCGCTATATCGAGCGCGAGGCCGACCGGCTGGCGGCCGAATCGGTGCGGATGCGCTTCATCGGTGATCGCTCGCGGCTGGACCCGAAACTGCAGCGGCTGATGGCCGGCATCGAAGAGCGGACCGCGCCCTATACCCGGCTCAATCTGACAGTGGCGATCAACTATGGCGGCCGGGACGAGATCCTGCGCGCCACCCGCCGCATGGCGCAGGCCGTGGCGGAGGGGCAGCTTGATCCGGCCCAGATCACCGATGCCACGATTTCCGGTTATCTGGATACGGCCACCTTGCCCGATCCCGATCTGGTGATCCGCACCAGCGGCGAGACGCGCACATCCAATTTCCTGCCCTGGCAGGCGGCCTATGCCGAATATGAATTCACCGAAACGCTCTGGCCCGATTTCACGCCGGATGAACTCACGCGGGTGGTGGGTCGGTTCGGCAATCGTGAACGGCGTTTTGGCGGGGTGACGGGCGCATGAGCGGCGGGGCCGCGCTGCGCTTGAACGATCTGCCGCGCCGATTCGTCTCGGCGGTTGCCATGCTGGCGCTGGGGGCGGTGGAAATCTGGTGGGGAGGCTGGCCCTTCGCGGTCCTGGTGGTGGTGGTGACCGGGCTGATGGTCTGGGAGCTGTCGCGCATGACCAGCCTGCCGGGCAGCCTGCCTGCCATCGGCCTGGGCCTTCTTGCGGGCGTTGTGCTTGCCGGGGTTCATGCGCATCCCTCGCCCGCGGCGCTGGTTTTGCTGCTGGTGCCGGGCCTGGCGGGGGCGATCCGCCCCAGGCGGGACCGCGCGATTTTCGTGATCTATGCCGTTTTCCTGATGGCAACCGGCTATGGGCTTATCACCCTGCGCAACGGCTTCGGGATTTCGATCATCCTCTGGATGGTGGCGGTCGTCGTCACCTCGGATGTGCTGGGGTATTTTGCCGGGCGCCTGATCGGTGGGCCGAAATTCTGGCCGAAGGTCAGCCCCAAGAAAACCTGGTCCGGCACCATTGCGGGCTGGATCGGTGCCGCTGCCGTCGGGGCGGCCTTCGTGATGGCGGGCCATGGCGAGGGCGGGCTGGTCTGGATTTCGCCGCTTGTGGCGCTGGCAGGCCAGCTGGGCGATATCGCGGAAAGTGCGATGAAGCGGCGGGCCGGTGTGAAAGACAGTTCCAGCCTGATTCCCGGCCATGGCGGCGTTCTGGACAGGTTCGATGCCCTGTCCGGCGCCGTGGTTCTGGTGGTGCTGCTGGCCCATGCGGGCGGGCTGCCGGTGGGGGCCTGATCCATGCGGCGGATTTCGATTTTTGGCGCCACTGGATCTATCGGTGAAAGCACGGTGGATATCCTGCGCCATCAGGGTGGGGCAGATGCCTTCCGCGTGGTGGCACTGACCGGCGGGCGCAATGTGGCGCGGCTGGCCGAAATGGCGCGCGACCTGCGCGCCGAAATCACGGTGACCGCACATGACGATTGCCTGCCCGCCCTGCGCGACGCTCTGGCGGGCAGCGGCGTGCAGGCGGCTGGTGGCACTGCCGCGCTGCTCGAGGCGGCGGATCGTCCGGCCGATTGGGTGATGTCGGCCATCGTCGGCGCTGCAGGCCTTGCGCCGGGGTTCCGGGCGCTGCGCCATGGTGGCACTTTGGCGCTGGCCAACAAGGAAAGCCTGGTGACCGCAGGCCCGCTGCTGATGGCCGAGGCCGCAGCCCAGGGCGCCCGCATCCTGCCGGTGGACAGCGAACACAGCGCGATCTTTCAGGCTTTGGTGGGCGAGGATATCGCGGCGGTCGAACGCATCGTGCTGACAGCCTCGGGCGGGGCGCTGCGCGACTGGCCGCTGGAACGTCTGCAGACCGCCACGGTCAAGGATGCGCTGGCCCATCCCAACTGGGCCATGGGGCAAAGGATCACCATCGATTCGGCCTCGATGTTCAACAAGGCGCTGGAGGTGATCGAGACGCGCGAATATTTCGGCGTGGCCCCCGATCAGATCGAGGTCATCATCCACCCCGAAAGCATCATCCATTCGATGGTGGGATATCGCGATGGCGCGATCATGGCGCATCTGGGCGCGGCCGACATGCGCCATGCCATCGGCTATGCGCTGAACTGGCCAGACCGCGCCGCGCTGCCGGTGGCGCGGCTGGATTTCGCGGCGCTGGCACAGCTGACCTTCCGCGCCCCGGATGAACGGCGCTATCCGGCGCTGCGCCTTGCGCGCGAGGTGATGCAGACCGGGGGGCAGGCCGGGGCGGCGTTCAATGCGGCGAAAGAAATCGCTCTCGATCATTTCATTGGCGGCGCGATCGGATTTGCCGATATGGCTGGCCTCGTGGAAGAAACGCTTGCCGTGCTTTCGCGCGGGTCCGGCCTTCAAATCGCCCCGACCTGTCTGGAGGATGTGGCCAGGATGGATGCAGACGCGCGGCAGGTGGCCGGGCGGCTGGTGGCACGCCTGAACGGCGCTGCGTGATTTTTCGAAGGGTGGAAGTTTGGATATCATCGGTCTTGTCCCGTCGTTCGGGAATCTTGCCTTCACCCTGATCGCCTTTGTGGCCGCGCTGTCCGTCATCGTGGCGGTGCACGAATATGGCCATTACATCGTGGGCCGCTGGACCGGCATCCATGCCGAGGTGTTTTCGCTGGGCTTTGGCCCGGTGCTGTTCAGCCGGGTCGACCGGCGTGGCACCCGCTGGCAGGTGGCGGCCTTGCCCTTCGGCGGCTATGTGCGCTTTCTGGGCGACAGCGACGCGGCCTCTGGCAAGGATGCGGCGGTGATGGCGAACATGCCCGCAGGCGACCGGCGGCGCAGTATGCACGGCGCCCCGCTCTGGGCGCGGGCGGCCACGGTTGCCGCGGGGCCGGTGTTCAACTTCGCCTTGTCCATTCTGGTCTTCGCCGGGTTCTTCTGGATCAACGGCATTGCCACCGATCTGCCGGTGGTGGGTGAGGTCAAGCCGGTGCCGCAGGCCGCGCAGGGCCTGCAACCCGGGGATCGCATTGTGGCGGTGGATGGTCAGGCCACGCCTGATCTGGCTTCCTTCTTCACGGCAACCCGCGATCTGGCCCCTGCCGCCACCACGCTTTATGCCGTGGAACGCGCAGGGTCCACGATGGAGGTGACAGGCCCCTATCCCTATCCGCCCTATGTGGATGCGGTGCAGCCGATGTCTGCGGCCTCTGATGCCGGGATGCGGCCGGGCGATTACATTCTGGCCATCGACGGCCGCGCCATCGCCAGCTTCGATGAAATGCGCAGCATCATCGGTGAATCCGATGGCAACCCCGTCACGCTGACCCTGCTGCGCGATGGGGTGCAGACCGAACTGACGATGAGCCCGAAGCGCGCCGATCTGCCGCTGCCGCAAGGCGGGTTTGAAACCCGCTGGCTGGTCGGGCTGACCGGCGGGCTGGTCTTCACCCCCGAAACCCGCACCCCCGGCCCGGTCGAGGGGCTGTGGCTGGCGGTGGGGCAGGTGGGGTCTGTCATCTCCACCTCGCTGTCGGGGCTGTGGCACATGATCACCGGGGCGATTTCGTCCTGCAATCTTCAGGGGCCATTGGGCATTGCCGAAACCTCGGGCGCTGCCGCCTCGCAGGGGATCGTGACCTTCATCTGGTTCGTGGCGATGCTGTCCACGGCGGTTGGGCTGATGAACCTGTTCCCGATCCCGGTGCTGGATGGTGGCCATCTGGTGTTCCACGCCTGGGAGGCCGTGACCGGCAGCCCGCCGTCTGACCGCGCGCTGCGGGTGCTGATGGGTGTGGGCCTGTCGCTGCTGCTTTCGCTGATGGCCTTCGCCCTTACGAACGACCTGTTCTGCCCCTGAACCGGGGCAGGCAGGGAACCGGGGCGGGCAGGGAACCGGGGCAGGCCGGCGCAAACCGGCCCGTTTTGCGCCCCAATCGCGCCGCAATCTCTGGCTAGATCAATGGCATCCTGTGATGAGGTGATGCCATGCAAACTGTGCTCAAAGGTTATCGCGGGCTGACCTATCTTGTCGGTCTCAACTGGGACTGGCTGTTTACGCTCGGCACGATTGTCGTCGGCCTGCTGGCCGGGGCGTTTCTCGGCACAACTCTGCTCCCGCGGTGATCCACGCTCTGCCCGCCTTTCAGGCTCTTGCCTGAAGGGCGGACAGGGTTTGTATGAAACTTTGCCGACCCCCCAAATCCTAGCGGTCGAGAGTTTTGACAAGCCGGATCAATCCGGCTAGTCAGGGTCGGAAGAGTTTACAGGGCAGGATCGGCTATGGCGCGGGCAGGTTGCAAAAGCACGGTGCAAGATTCGGTGCGGGGCAAGCGCAAGGCCTATCTGATGCGCAGTGCCGCCATCACGGTCTTTCTTGCGGCAGCGGGGGTTACGGCCGTGGCTGTGCCCGTCGCCCTGGCGCAAAGCTACAGTTTTTCCCAGGTGACCATCGAAGGGAATGAGCGGGTCGATGCGGCCACCATTCTCAAATTCGCGGGAATCGGGCGGGGCGATACGATCACGGCGGCCCAGCTGAATGATGCCTACCAGAAGCTGCAGAACGCGGGCCTGTTCGAAGAGGTGGCGATTGCGCCGCAGGGCAACCGCCTTGTGATCAGCGTCAAGGAATATCCGATGATCAATGCCGTGTCCTTCGAGGGCAATGCGCGGATCAAGGATGAACAGCTTTCTACCTTCGTGCAGTCGAAATCGCGCCGCGCCTATTCGCCCGCTATGGCTGAACAGGATGCCGCCACCATCGCCGAAGGCTATCGCGCGCAGGGCCGTCTGGCCGCCACGGTGACGCCAAAGGTGATCCGTCGCAGTGACAACCGTGTGGATCTGGTGTTCGAAATTGCGGAAGGCAAGGTGGTCGAGGTTGAACGGCTGTCCTTCGTCGGCAACCGCGCCTTCAGCGACCGGCGGCTGCGGCAGGTCTTGGAAACCAAGCAGGCGGGCTTCCTGCGCCAGCTTATCAAGGCCGATACGCTCGATCCCGCCCGGCTTGAGGTGGACAAACAGCTGCTGCGCGATTTCTACCAGTCGCGCGGCTATGTTGATGTGCAGATCCTGGATGCTTCGGCGCAGGTGGCGCGCGAACGTGACGGGGTGTTCATCACCTTCACCGTGCAGGAAGGCCAGCAGTTCCGCTTTGGCGATATCGCGGCAATCAGCGAGATCGAAGGCCTGGATGCGGCAGAGTTTCAGGCTGCGCTCCGCCTGAAATCCGGCAATGTCTATTCTCCGGCCGAGGTTGATAACAACATCACCCGTCTGGAAACGCTGGCGCTGAAAAAAGGCCTGGATTTCGTGACGGTTGATCCCCGCATCACCCGCGATGAGGCCGGGCGGATGCTGGATATCACCTTCGCGCTGGTGCGCGGCAAGAAGGTCTTCGTCGAACGGATCGACATCGAAGGCAACACGACCACGCTCGATCAGGTGGTCCGCCGTCAGTTCCGCACGGTCGAAGGCGACCCCTTCAACCCGCGTGAAATCCGCCAGTCGGCCGAACGCATCCGCGCTCTGGGCTATTTCGGCGATGCGCAGGTGAACACGCAGCCGGGCAGCGGCGCCGATCAGGTTGTGGTCAATGTCGATGTGGAAGAACAGCCCACCGGGTCTTTGTCTTTCGGGGCAAGCTATGGCGTCTCCTCCGGCATCGGCGTCAGCGTCGGGCTGACGGAAAACAACTTTCTGGGCCGGGGCCAGACGGTGGGCATCAACGTCGCCACCACCAGCGATGATGCCAACAGTTCCATCACCTTTGTCGAGCCGGCCTTCCTGGGGCGTGACCTGCGGTTCAAGTTCAACGCCTATTACAATCCGGCGAACAACGACTCGGCCACCTATAACACCCGGACGATCGGCATCGTTCCGGCCATCGAGTTTCCGGTTAGCGAACAGGGCCGCGTCGAACTGCGGTATTTCCTCAAACAGTCCAAGATCACCAGCGTTTATGCCGGTCTGGATGAAAACGAAGACGGTGATTTCACCGATCCGGATGACAAGCTGCCCTCGTCCCCGATCATCCAGGATGATGCCGACCGGGGCGCGCTGATGTATTCCGGTGTGGGCGCCACCTACAGCTATGACAGCCGCGTGACCGGGCTGAACCCCAAAGGCGGCGTCCTGCTGCGCTTCGGGGTGGATTATGCCGGTCTTGGCGGCGATGTGGAAAGCGTCACCACCTCGGTTCTGGCGCTGGCCGAAAGCCGGATCTGGAACGAGGACGTGACTGTCCGCGCCATTTTCGAAGGCGGCGCGCTGCATATGCTGGGCGACGAGAAAAGCCGCGTCACCGACCGTTACTTTGGCGGCGGCAAGATCCGCGGGTTCGAGGCGCTTGGCATCGGTCCGCGGGATCCGATTGCCCGCAGTGGCGATGCCCTGGGGGGCACCATGTTTGCCGTCGCCCGGTTCGAGGCCGATTTCCCCATCGGTCTGCCCGAGGAATATGGCATCAACGGCGGTATCTTTGCCGATTTCGGCTCGGTCTGGAAACTGGATTGGCCGGCCGGTTATGATACCGTCGATGATGATTTCCATCTGCGGTCTTCCATCGGCATCTCGCTGTTCTGGGATACACCCATCGGCCCGCTGCGCTTCAACTTCGCCAAGGCGCTGGCCAAGGAAGATTACGACCGCGAGCAGGTGTTCGACCTGACGGTTTCGACGACGTTCTGACGATGGCGCGCCGCGAACAGGGTCTGGCCGTGGCCATGGCTGCCCTTCTGGGCGGTCTGGTCCCGGCTGTGCCTGCGCAGGCACAGACCGGCACGGCCGCACCCCCCGCCCCCCCGCGGGAGGTGCGCAGCCAGATCGCCACCATCCAGCCGGATCAGCTGTTTGCCCGCACGGCCTTTGGCATGGCGATGCAGGCGCGCACCTCGGCGGCCAGCGCGGCCCTGCAGGATGAAAACCGCCGGATCGAAGCCGCGCTGGAGGCGGAAGAGCGGGCGCTGACAGACCGGCGCAAGACCTTGCCTCCCGAAGAGTTCCGCACCCTGGCCGAAGCCTTCGATACCAAGGTCGAAGGCATCCGCGCCGCGCAGGATGCCAAGGGCCGCGCCCTGAAACGTCAGGCCGAGGAAGACCGTCAGAGGTTCTTCGAAACCGCCCTGCCGGTGCTGGCCGATCTGATGGGCGAAATCGGCGCCGTGGCCCTGCTGGATAAATCGGGCATTGTGCTTTCGCTGGATGCCATTGATATCACCGAACGTGCCGTGACCCGCATCGACGCCGTGCTGGGCGATGGCAGCAGCCTGGAAACCGGTGCCGCTGTCACGCGTTCTGCCCCCGATGCGGCAGAACCCGTCCCCGCACCCTGATAGACCAAGCGCCGCGCATCTGCCGGCCCCTGAGGAGAGATTGATGACAGAGCCCACCTCTGCGCCGCTTTCGGCTGATATTGCCCTGATCCAGCGGATCATCCCGCACCGCTATCCCTTTCTGCTGGTCGACAAGGTGCGCGATGTGCATCTGAATCAGTCCTGCGTCGGGATCAAATGCATCACCATGAACGAACCGCAGTTCACCGGGCATTTCCCGCAGGAACCCGTGTTTCCGGGCGTGATGATCATCGAGGCCATGGCGCAGACCTCTGGCATCCTTGTCGGCCTGTCGATGGATCTGGTGGACAAGAACGCCAAGGTCTATTTCATGGGCGTCGATGGCGTGAAATTCCGCCGCAAGGTGGTGCCGGGTGATGTGCTGGAACTGCATGTGAAGGCGCTGCGCAGCGGTGGCCGGGTGTGGAAGTTCGAAGGCCGCGCCATGGTGGGGGATGAACTGGCCTGCGAGGCCGCCTTTACCGCCATGTTCGATCTGCCGAAGGCCTGACCCATGACCGAAACCCGCATCCACCCCATGGCCGTTGTCGAACCGGGCGCCCAGATCGGCCCCGGCTGCGAAATCGGCCCCTTTGCCGTCATCGGCCCCGAGGTAACGCTGGGCGCCGGTGTGGTGGTCAAGCCGCATGGCATTGTCACCGGCTGGACCGAGGTGGGTGAGGGCACGGTGATCTTTCCGGGGGCTGTGGTGGGCGAGGTGCCGCAGGATCTGAAGTTCCGCGGCGAGCGCACGCGGTTGCAGGTCGGCAAACGCTGCAAGATCCGCGAAGGCGCCACGCTCAACACCGGCACCGAAGGCGGTGGCGGCATCACCCGGATCGGGGATGATGTGCTGATGATGACCGGCAGCCATGTCGGCCATGATGCCATTCTGGGCGACCGCGTCGTGCTGGCCAATCAGGCCGCCATCGCGGGCCATTGTCAGATCGGCGATGATGTCATCGTGGGCGGGCTGTCGGGCGTCCATCAATGGGTGCGCGTGGGCCGTGGCGCCATCATCGGCGCCGTTACCATGGTCACCAATGATGTGGTGCCCTATGGCCTCGTACAGGGGCCGCGCGGCGTGCTCGACGGGCTGAATCTGGTGGGCCTGAAGCGTCGTGGCGTCGAACGGTCGGAAATCACCGCCCTGCGCGCCGCCTATCAGATGCTGGCGCAGGGCGAGGGGTCGTTTCTGGATCGCGCCCGCCGTCTGGCCGATGAAACCGAAAGCCTGCATGTGCGCGAGATGACGGATTTCATCCTTTCCGCCTCGGATCGCAGCTTCCTGACCCCGAAATGACCCGCACCGCCATCATCGCAGGCGCGGGCCGTCTGCCCGCCGCCCTCGCCGCCACGCTGAACAGCCCGCTGGTCTGCGCGCTGGACGGCTTTCTGCCCGAAGGGCTTGCCGTGGATCAGGTGTTCAGGGTTGAACGTCTGGTGCCCTTCCTGCGCAGCCTGGACGAGGCCGGTGTCGAACAGGTGGTCTTCGCCGGTGCAGTTCACCGCCCGCGGCTTGATCCCTCGCTGTTTGATCCGGCCACCGCGCAGATGGTGCCGCGCCTTCTGGCGGCGATGCAGGCGGGCGATGATGCCACCCTGCGCGCGGTGATCGGCATCTTCGAAGAACTGGGCTTCACCGTCGTTGGCGCACAGGATGTGGCTCCCAATCTGGTGCCCGGCCCGGGCGTTCTGGCGGGCACC
Organism: Gemmobacter sp.; assembly: GCA_034519525.1. Taxonomy (GTDB): domain Bacteria; phylum Pseudomonadota; class Alphaproteobacteria; order Rhodobacterales; family Rhodobacteraceae; genus Gemmobacter. The sequence continues at coordinate 90,266 of JAXHOJ010000057.1, forward strand.
CCGTCCGAGGCGGATCGTGCCGATACCGCCCGCGCGGCGGCCATCGTGGCGGCTCTGGGCGCGGTGGATGTGGGGCAGGGTGCCGTTGTATCGCAGGGCCTGTGCCTTGCGGTGGAAACGCTGCCGGGCACCGATGCCATGCTGGATTGGGTGGCACAAACCGCGCGCCGCCCCAATCCGAAAGGCGCCAGGGGCGTGTTCTACAAGGCCCCGAAGCCCGGGCAGGATCTCCGCATCGACCTGCCCACCCTCGGCCTCGATACGCTGGCACGGGTGCAGGCGGCGGGCCTTGCGGGCATCGCCTTCGAGGCGGGCGGCGTCATCCTGCTTGACCGCGCCGCCATGTTGGCCGAGGCGGAAAGGCTGGGCCTGTTCCTCTGGGCGCGCGAGCCATGAAGCTGTTCCTCGTCGCCGGTGAGCCTTCGGGGGATCGGCTGGGCGCGGCGCTGATGGCGGGGCTGAAGACGCTGGCGCCCCGGGTTTCCTTCGCTGGCGTGGCCGGGCCGCTGATGCAGGCCGAAGGCATGGAAAGCCTGTTCCCGATGGAAGAGCTTTCGGTGATGGGCATTGCCGAAGTGCTGCCCAAGTATTTCCACCTGAAACGCCGCATCCGCGAAACCGCCGATGCCGTGATCGCCAGCGATGCGCAGGCGCTCATCACCATCGACAGCCCGGATTTCTGCCTGCGGGTGGCGCGGCTGGTCAAGGCGGCGCGGCCAGAACTGAAAACCATCCATTATGTTGCCCCCTCGGTCTGGGCCTGGCGGCCCGGGCGGGCGGCAAGAATGGCGCAGGTGATCGACCATGTGCTGGCCCTGCTGCCGTTTGAACCCCCCTATATGACCGCCGCCGGGATGACCTGCGATTTCGTCGGTCATCCGGTGGTGGCCGAAGCCCTGGCATCCGATGCCGAACGCGCGGCTTTTGCGGGAGCCGGCCCGCTCCTGCTGGCGCTGCCCGGCTCCCGCCGGGGCGAGGTGACGCGGCTTGCCCCTGTCATCGGGGATGTCCTGGCCCGGCTGACCGCACGCCACCCTGATCTGCGCGTGGCACTGCCGACGGTGCGCGGTGTGGCCGATCTGGTGCGCGACCTGACGGCCGACTGGCCGGTGCAGCCCGAGATCATCACCGATCCGGCCCGCAAACGCGGCGCCTTTGCCATGGCCGATGTGGCGCTGGCCGCTTCGGGCACGGTCAGCCTGGAACTCGCCGCCAATGATTGCCCGATGGTCATCGCCTATCGCCTGCACCCGCTCAGCTTCTGGCTGATGCAGCGCGCCGCGCGGATTGATACGGTCACACTGGTCAATCTCGTCTCCGAAACCCGCACCATCCCCGAATTCCTCGGCCCTGCCTGCCAGGCGGATGCCATCGCAGAGGCCCTGCTGCCGCTCATGGCACCGGGCCCCCGGCGAGCACAGCAGCAAAGCGCCATGCGCCTGACGATGGATCGGCTGGGCAAGTGCGGGGAATCGCCGGGCCTGCGCGCCGCCCGTTCCGTTCTGGCCTCGCTCTGATCTTTCGCAGGCCGGTATTTCTTTCGCAGGCCGGTATTTCCTCTTGGCCCAAATACCCCCGCCGGAGGCACTCCGAAGGTGCAGGGCACCAGCCCTGCGCCTGAGACAAAGGCTGGCGTGGCCCGGCTACGGGCCGCGCTCCGTTCAATAACCGCAGGTGGCGCTCAGCGTCCGCGCCAGATCCAGCCGCCGCCCAGAATCCGGCTGCCTTCGGGGGCATAGAACACACAGGCCTGGCCTGCGCTGATGCCATCTTCCGGGTCCAGCAGCTCCACCTCTGCCTCCGTCGCGGAAAGCGGCCGGATCACCGCAGGCCGCGGCGGCCGGGTAGAGCGGACCTTGACATTCACATGCCATTCCGTCGCGCTGTCAAAGGCCGCATCGCCCAGCCAGTTCACCTCGCGCAGCGGCACACGCCGCGTGGACAGCGCCGATTTCGGCCCCACCACAACCCGCCGCGTATCGGCATCCAGCCGCACCACATAAACCGGATCGCCCAGACCGCCGATGCCCAGCCCCCGGCGCTGGCCGATAGTGTAATGGATCACCCCGCGATGCTCGCCCACCACGCGGCCGTCCATATCCACGATCTCGCCCGGTTCCGCCGCGCCGGGGCGCAGCTTTTCAATGACCGAGGCGTAATTGCCATTGGGCACAAAACAGATGTCCTGGCTGTCCGGCTTGTCGGCCACCGGCAGCCCGTATTTCGCCGCCAAAGCCCGGGTTTCCGCCTTGGATTGCAGATGGCCCAGCGGAAAGCGCAGGTAATCCAGCTGGTCGGGCGTGGTGGAAAACAGGAAATAGCTCTGGTCGCGGTTCGCATCGGCGGCGCAATGCAGCTCTGGCCCGGTGGCCCCCAGCTTGCGCTGGATGTAATGCCCCGTGGCCATGCAATCGGCGTCCAGCTCCTTCGCCGTCGCCAGCAGATCCTTGAACTTCACCCGCTCGTTGCAGCGGATGCAGGGCACCGGGGTCGCGCCTGCCAGATAGGCATCCGCGAATTCCTCGATCACCGCTTCGCGGAACATGTTTTCGTAATCCAGCACATAATGCGGAAAGCCCATGGTTTCCGCCACGCGCCGCGCATCATGGATATCACGCCCGGCGCAGCAGGCGCCTTTCTTGGCCAGCGCCGCGCCATGGTCATAAAGCTGCAGCGTGACGCCGATCACGTCATAGCCTTCTTCCTTCAGCACGGCGGCCACCACCGAACTGTCGACGCCACCCGACATGGCAACGACCACGCGGGTGTCAGACGGGGCTTTGGGCAGCCCAAGCGAATTGAGCGGTTGATCCAGCATGGCAGGTGTTCCGGGAAATCAGGCCGCATTGCGGCATTTGCCCTGCAATATAAGAAAATGCCCGGCAGTCTCAACCCCGCGCTTCACATCCGGTTAAGGGCGCTGCCGGAAACTCGCCGCAGGTCATGAGGTCTGTGATGTATCTGAAACGTGTTGACGGCCCCCGCCAGGTTACCCTTCCCGATGGCCGCGTGCTGACGCGCGCCGATCTGCCGCCCGGCGATACCACGCGCTGGGTGGCCTCCCGCAAGGCGGTGGTGGTCCGTGCCGTGCAACACGGCCTGATCGCCGAGGCCGAGGCGCTGGAACGTTATGATCTTTCGCCGGAAGAATTCGCACTCTGGCGCGAAGCGGTCGAAAAGCATGGGGAAAAGGCGCTCAAGGTCACAGCAATCCAGAAATATCGGCAACTTTAGATTGTTTCGGCTTGCAGCTGTGACAAGGTAACCTGCAGTTAACCATTGCCCGACAGTATGGTAAGCGCAAATGACGCGCCGTAGCGGAGATGAGTGATGCGTATTCTACTGGTGGAGGACGACCCGACCACATCGCGCAGTATCGAACTGATGCTGACACATGCCAATCTGAATGTCTTCTGCACCGATCTGGGCGAAGACGGGATCGACCTTGCCAAACTCTATGATTACGATCTGATCCTGCTGGATCTCAACCTGCCGGATATGAGCGGGCATGAGGTGTTGCGCCAGCTGCGTCTGGCCCGGGTGGAAACCCCGATTCTCATCCTGTCCGGTGCCGATGATACGGACAGCAAGCTGAAGGGATTCGGTTTCGGCGCCGACGATTACATGACCAAGCCGTTTCACCGTGAAGAGCTGGTGGCGCGGATCCATGCCATCATCCGCCGGTCCAAGGGCCATTCGCAATCGGTGATCCGCACCGGCCGCATCTGTGTGAACCTCGATGCCAAATCGGTGGAGGTGGATGGCAAGACCGTGCATCTGACCGGCAAGGAATATCAAATGCTGGAGCTTCTCAGCCTGCGCAAGGGCACCACCCTGACCAAAGAGATGTTCCTGAACCATCTCTATGGCGGCATGGATGAACCCGAACTGAAAATCATCGATGTGTTCATATGCAAGCTGCGCAAGAAACTGGCGGAGGCGACGGGGGGCCAGAATTATATCGAAACCGTCTGGGGGCGTGGCTATGTGCTGCGCGATCCGACGCCCGCCGATCTGGATCGGCGTCTTGCCATGGGGGCCTGAGGCGCTATACCTCTTCGCCCGTGGCGGCCGCCATCCGGCCGGGGGATGGAGGATGCGATGGCCGATATGACCGCAGTAGACCAGCTGACCGAGACCGAAGCGCGCGCCGAACTGGCGCGCCTGGCAAACCTGCTGGGCCGTGCGAACATGGCCTATCACGGCCTGGATGCGCCCGAGATTACCGATGCAGAATATGATGCGCTGAAACACCGCAATACCGCGATCGAGGTGCGCTTTCCCGCGCTGAAACGCGCCGACAGCCCGTCGGAACAGGTGGGGGCACCGCTGGTCGAAGGCTTTGGCAAGCTGCGCCACGAAATCCGGATGCTCAGCCTTGAAAACGCCTTTGCCGACGAGGATGTGACCGATTTCATCGACCGCATCCGCAGCTATCTGGGCCATGCGGGTGATCTGGCCTTCACCGCAGAGCCCAAGATTGACGGCCTTTCTCTGTCCCTGCGCTATGAAAACGGGGTTCTGGTGCAGGCAGCCACAAGGGGCGACGGTGAAACCGGCGAGAATGTCACCGAAAATGCCCGCACCATCTCTGACATCCCGCAAAGCCTGACCGGCGCGCCAGCCGTGCTGGAGGTGCGGGGGGAAGTGTATATGAGCCATGCCGATTTCGCCGCGCTGAATGAACGGCAGCAGGCGGCGGGGGACAAGGTCTTTGCCAATCCGCGCAATGCCGCGGCCGGTTCGCTGCGCCAGCTGGATGCCCGCATCACCGCCGCCCGTCCGCTGCGCTTTTTCGCCTATAGCTGGGGTGAGGTGTCACGAACCCGCTTGCCGACACCCAGATGGGGGCCATCACGCGGCTGGCAGGCCTTGGCTTCCAGACCAACCCGCTGACCGCGCTCTGCGACAGTCGCCGCAGACGATCTGATCGCCCATTACCGCGCTGATCGAGGCTGCAGCGCGCCACGCTCGGCTATGATATCGACGGCGTGGTCTACAAGGTGAACGACCTTGCCCTGCAAACCCGCCTCGGCTTTCGCTCCACCACGCCCCGCTGGGCCATTGCGCATAAATTCCCCGCCGAACTGGCCTGGACGCGGCTTGCTGGGCATCGACATTCAGGTGGGCCGCACCGGCGCACTGTCCCCGGTCGCGCGTCTGCAGCCGGTCACGGTGGGCGGTGTGGTGGTCAGCAATGCCACCCTGCACAACGAAGATTACATCGCGGGCCGCGATGCGAAGGGCAACCCGATCCGCGGGGGCAAGGACATTCGCGTGGGTGACTGGGTTCAGGTCTACCGCGCGGGCGATGTGATCCCGAAGATTGCCGATGTCGATCTGGCGCAGCGCCCCGCAGATGCCAGCCCCTTCCGCTTTCCCGAAACCTGCCCCGAATGTGGCAGCCCGGCGCTCCGCGAGGCGGGCGATGCCGTGCGCCGCTGCACCGGGGGCCTGATCTGCCCGGCGCAGGCGGTGGAGCGAGCTGAAGCATTTCGTCAGCCGCAATGCCTTTGACATCGAGGGGCTGGGGGCGAAGCAGGTCGAGATGTTCTTTGCACGATCCCCGTCTGCCGATGAAAACGCCGGCCGATATCTTTACCCTCAGGCTCAAGAGACGCCGCCAACCCTCTGCAAAAGCTGAAAAATCGCGATGGCTTTGGTGACCGGTCGGCGACCAAGCTTTTTGCCGCAATCGACGACAAAGCCGCACCATTCCGCTGGATCGTCTGATCTTTGCCCTTGGCATCCGCCATGTCGGGTGAGACCTCGGCCGCGCTGCTGGCCGCGCCATTATGGCACGACTGGCCGCGCGTTCGAGGCAGCGCGCCGTGCACCGCCGACACGGCGATCTGGGCCGACTCTGACAGCGATTGACGGCGTTGGGCAGACATGCTTCGGCGCAAAGCTCTGTCATTGCAGGCGTTTGCGCAACCCGGCAGGAACGGCGCGGTCGACGGTGTGGGCACTGCTGGCGTGGCGCTGGTCACCGCACTGGCCTGACCGGCTGCTGGATGGAACGGCCGTCGCGCGCTGCGGCCAGACCCGGCCGGACAGTCCGGTTGCGGGCAAAACGGTGGTCTTTACCGGCACGCTGGAAAAGATGACGCGGGCCGAAGCCAAGGCCCGGGCCGAGGCTTTGGGGGCCAAGGTGGCCGGGTCGGTCAGCGCCAAGACCGATCTGGTGATTGCGGGGCCGGGGGCGGGGTCCAAGGCCAAGGAGGCCGCAGCGCCTGGGGGTGCTGACGATTGACGAGGATGCCTGGCTCGCCCTGATCAGGCCGGATGAGCCGCCCGGAAATCCTGTTCCCGCTGTTTGCCGATCTGGAAACGCTGGAGGGTGTGGGCCCCAAAACCGCCAAGGCCTTTGCGGCGCTGGGGGTGGAACGGCCGAAGGATCTGCTGTTCCTGCTGCCCCATTCCGGGGTGGATCGCGCCCGGCGCGATTCGGTCCGCGACATCCTGCCGCCCGGCGTGGTCACGGTCGAGGTGGTGGTGGGCAACCATCTGCCGCCCCGCATCAAGGGGCGGCCCTATCGGGTTATGGTGCGGGATGCGGCGCTGGAATTTCAGCTGGTCTTCTTCCACGCCCGCGCCGATTACCTGACGAAGCTGCTGCCCACCGGGCAGAAGCGGCTGGTTTCTGGCCGGGTAGAACTGTTCGACGGCATTGCCCAGATGGTGCATCCCGACCATGTGCTGCGCCCCGAAGAGGCGGCCGATCTGCCCGGCATATGAGCCGGTCTATCCGCTGGCGGCGGGCGTGACGCAGAAGGTGGTCGCCAAGGCCGCTGCACGCGGCCCTGACCCGCGCGCCTGATCTGCCGGAATGGATCGACGGCCCGCTGAAGCGGCGCGAGGGCTGGCCTGACTGGCGTGCGGCCATGCCTCGCGGCCCATGCGCCCTGCAGCGCACGCCGATTTCGCCCCCACTGCGCCCGGCGCGCGCGCGGCTGGCCTATGACGAGCTGTTCGCCCATCAGGTGACGCTTGGCCTGGCCCGCCAACAGCTGCGGCGCGGCAAGGGGCAAAGTTCACGCGGAACCGGAGCTTTGCGCCAGAAAGTGCTGGATTCACTTCCATATTTGCCAACCGGGGCGCAGCTGCGGGCAAGCGCGGAAATTGCCGCCGATATGGGGTCTGACCTGCGGATGAACCGGCTGCTGCAAGGCGATGTGGGCGCGGGCAAGACCCTGGTGGCCTTTCTGGCGCTGCTGGTCGCGGTGGAATCCGGCGGTCAGGGGGTGATGATGGCGCCCACCGAAATTCTGGCCCGCCAGCATCTGGAAAGCCTCGCCCCCCTGGCCGCCGCCGCCGGGATCCGGCTCGAAATCCTCACCGGCCGCGACAAGGGCGCCGAACGTGCCGCCAAACTTCAGGCGCTGGCCACCGGCGGGATTGTGATCCTCGTCGGCACCCATGCGGTGTTCCAGAAGGATGTGATCTTCCACGATCTGCGCCTTGCCGTGATCGACGAACAGCACCGCTTCGGCGTGGCCCAGCGGATGGAACTTGGCGCCAAGGGTCAGGCCGCCGATGTTCTGGTGATGACGGCAACCCCAATCCCGCGCAGCCTGGCGCTGGCCAGTTATGGCGATATGGATGTTTCGGTGCTGGATGAAAAGCCGCCGGGCCGCAAGCCGGTGAAAACCGTGCTGGTGTCGGATCAGCGTATCGACGAGGTGGTGGCCCATATGGCCCGCGCCGTGGCCGAAGGGCGGCAGGCCTATTGGGTTTGCCCGCTGGTGGAAGACAGCGAGCTGGTGGATTACGCCAGCGCCGAGGCCCGCTTTCAACAGCTGCGTGCCACGCTGGGCGACCGGGTCGGGCTGGTGCATGGCCAGATGCCCCCGGCGGAAAAGGATGCCGCCATGGCCCGCTTCGTGGCCGGGGAAACCGCAGTTCTGGTGGCGACCACGGTGATCGAAGTGGGGGTGAACGTGCCCAATGCCTCGATCATGGTGGTGGAACGGGCCGAGGTCTTCGGCCTGGCGCAGCTGCACCAGCTGCGCGGCCGGGTGGGCCGGGGCGCGGCGCAATCCACCTGCCTGCTGATGTATCAGGCGCCGCTGGGCGAAACCGGCGAACGCCGGTTGCAGACCCTGCGCGATACCGAAGACGGCTTCCGCATTGCCGAAGAAGATCTGGCCATGCGCGGCGCCGGTGATCTGATCGGCACCGCGCAATCCGGCCTGCCACGCTTTCGCGTGGCCGATCTGGAACGGCAATCCGCCCTGATGGAAATCGCGCAAAGCGATGCCCGCCGCCTGCTGGCCGAAGATCCGGCCCTGCAAAGCCCACGCGGCCGGGCGGTGCGCCTGCTGCTCTGGCTGCTCGATCAGGATCGCGCCATCCGCCTCATCACCGTGGGCTGAGGGAACCAGCATCGCCCAGCCCGCGTTCCTTCTGCAGCAGTAAACCCGCTTTGTTCTCAAATGTTCTCATAAAGTTCTTTACAGAATGTGATTCTCATGAGAACAATATGAGAACAACGCAACAGGAGGCTACCGATGCTGAAGGATGTCAAAGCAACTCTGCGCCGTTCGTCCGATACGTTGATCGAAGATGCGATCGGCACCTGTGCCCTGTTCGTCATGCTCTTTGTCGGGCTCTGCCTGCCTGGCCTTGTCTGAACCGTTATACTGCCGCGTCAGCTTCCCTGATCCGGCGCTGCGCCATGTTGCGCTTCTGATCTGCCCGGGTGTCTCACCCGGTTCTGCTCTGCCTGCGGTCTGATTTACGGGTGCATCGCTTCCCCAAGCCATGCCTGCGTCGCTGTCCCGACGCCATGCCCCACAGACACGCGACTTGCCGCCGCCACCCCAAAAGGTGCGCGGCGGTTTTTTTTCATCCGATCATATCTGCAGCCCCGATCGGCCGATCCTGTTCCTCTTGGCCCAAATACCCTCAGGGGGAGGCGCGCGGCACGCGCGACGGGGGCGCGAGCGCCCCCAAATTCGTTCAAACGAATTTGCAAATTTCTTCCAAGAAATTTGCGCGGCCCGGCTTATGCCGTCTCCGCCTGCGCCATCGCCTCTGCCAGCGCATCAATCGCCAGCAGGATGGAGGCATGGCGGTTCTTGTACTCCCGCGCGGGCACCAGCACTTCGAATCCGTCAAACGGCGCGGCAGGCGGGGGGGCGCCCTCCTTCAGCATGGCGCGCAGCGCCACCCGCGCGGCCTCCACCTCGGCCCGGCTGCGCCCCGGGGCCACAGCGCCCAGTATCGCCGCTGCCGCCTGGCCCAGCGCACAGGCCTTCACATCCTGCGCGAAAGCGGCCACCCGGCCATCCTGCAGCACCACATCCACCGTCACCACCGATCCACACAGCGGCGAGCGTTTGCGCGCCGTGCCCTGCGGTGCGGGCAGCCGCCCCAGATGCGGGATATCGGCCGCCAGTGCCAGAATCCGCTCGGAATAAAGTCTGATCAGATCGCTGTCGCTCATCGCTTTCCTCCGGCGGCTTCCCCGCATAGATAATCCGCCACGCAGCCCTTGCAAAGGTGACACCCGATGACCTTCGACCCCGCAAGCCTTACCTATGATGCCAATGGCCTGATCCCCGCCATCGCGCAGGATCATGCCACGGGCGAGGTTCTGATGATGGCCTGGATGAATGCCGCCAGCATTGCCCGCACATTGGACACCGGCAATGTCACCTATTGGTCGCGCTCGCGTCAGGCCTTCTGGGCCAAGGGCGAAACCTCGGGCCATGTGCAGCGCCTAGTCGAACTGCGGCTGGATTGTGATCGGGACTGCCTGCTGCTGCAGGTCACGCAGGATGGCCCGGCCTGCCACACCAACCGCCGGTCCTGCTTTTACACGGCCGTGCGGCAGGGGGATGAGACCGAGATCATGTCTCCGATGGTCTGACATGAAAAAACCGCGCGAGGTTGCCCCCGCGCGGTTCCAGATCCAGATTGTCGCTGACGATCACTCGTCGTCGGCAGCCGAACCCATTTCGTCGAACAGTTCGGCGATCTCGAACTCGGCTTCGGCTTCCGCCTCGGCTGCCAGATCGCGGATCGATTTGCCCGAAGCCTGCAGTTCGGCTTCTTCGGCCGAACGCGCCACGTTCAGCGTGATCTTCACCGAAACTTCCGGGTGCAGCACGACGGTCACGCTGTGCAGGCCCAGATCCTTGATCGGGCGATCCAGCACAACCTGGCCGCGCCCGACGGTGAAGCCGCCTTCGGTGGCTGCATCGGCTGCGTCACGCGTGGTGACAGAGCCATACAGCGCGCCCGAATCCGAAGCCGACCGGATGATGATGAAAGCCTGGCCGTCGAGCTTGGTAGCAGCGGCTTCGGCTTCCTTCTTCGTTTCCAGATTCTGGACTTCCAGCTGGGCTTTCTTGGCTTCGAAGCTCTTGATGTTGGCTTCGGTGGCGCGCAGCGCCTTGCCTTGCGGCAGCAGGAAGTTCCGGCCGTAGCCGTCCTTCACCTTCACCACATCGCCCATCTGGCCCAGTTTGGCCACGCGCTCAAGAAGGATGACTTGCATGTTCGTCTCTCCTTATTTCACGGCATAGGGCAGCAGGGCGAGGAAGCGGGCACGCTTGATGGCTTGCGCCAGTTCACGCTGCTTCTTGGCCGAGACTGCGGTGATGCGCGACGGCACGATCTTGCCGCGCTCGCTGATATAGCGCTGCAGCAGACGGACATCTTTGTAATCAATCGCCGGTGCATTATCGCCCGAGAAGGGGCAAACCTTGCGGCGGCGGAAGAAGGGTTTATTCGCCATTTTGTGGTCCTTTCCCTGTCAGATCAACGACGACGATCGCCGCCGCCGAAGCTGCGCTCACGGCGTTCACCACCCTCGGGGCGGTCGCCACGGTCGCCACGCTCGCGTTCGTCACGCTTCTGCATCTGGACCGACGGGCCTTCGCCATGCACATCGACCTTGATGGTCAGCACGCGCATCACGTCATCATGCAGGCGCATCAGGCGCTCCATTTCCTGAACGGCGGCTGCGGGAGCATCCGATTTCAGGAAGGCATAATGGCCCTTGCGGTTCTTGTTGATCTTGTAGGCCATCGTCTTGACGCCCCAGTACTCGTGTTCGACGACCTTGCCGCCGTTATCCGAAAGTACTGCGGTGAAATGTTCGATGAGACCTTCGGCCTGCGCGTTGGAAAGATCCTGACGCGCGATCATGACATGCTCGTAAAGCGGCATGTAAGCTCCGTATCATAAGGCGCATTTCATAGGCCGGGCCATTTGCCTTCCGCGGCCCGTCCACGAGAGCCTGCGCCGGTTCATGGGTATTGCGGAAGGAAGCGTTGCCTTACACGCCATCCCGGGCTCTGGCAAGCATCCTGTCCGGCAATCACCTGCCAGAGGCCCCCGAAATCTCTTGTCATGCCGCTGTTATCGCATATCGGCGCCGAAATGGTAATCAGGGAGCCAAGAGCAGTGCCTGTGCGTTGCACTGCAAGCGAATCATGAAAGGAACCTGCATGAAGCGGCTTCTCATCTCTACCACGGCGCTGTCGATCGCATTGTCGGGCATCAACCCTGCGATGCTTGTGGCACAGACGGCCAAGGCACCCATCGTCTGCCCCGAAGGCACCGGCGCCGATTGCCCGCCGCAGGGTCAGAAAAAGCAGAAGAACCAGAACGGCGAACAGGCCGGGCAGGGGCAGAAGAACGGGCAGGGCCAGAAGAAACAGCAGCCCGCCGAGGATGGCGCGCAGCAGAAGAAGAAACAGCAGCCTGCCGAGGATGGCGCGCAGCAGAAGAAAAAGCAGCAACCTGCCGCCGAGGGCAACCAGCAGCAGAAGAAAAAGCAACAGCCCGCCGAGGATGGCGCGCAACAGAAGAAAAAGCAGCCCGCCGCCGAGGGCAACGCCCAGCCGAAGAAACAGCAGCCCGCCGCCGAGGGCAATCAGCAACAGAAGAAACAGCAGCCCGCGGCCAAGGATGGCCAGCAGCAGAACAAGCCCGCCCCCAAGCCCGAGGCAGAGGCCGCACCGGCCAAGCCGGGCAATGGCCAGGGCAACACCAAGGCTCAGGCCAACAATGGCCAGGGTAACAACAACGGCCAGGGTAACAACAACGGCCAGGGCAAGCCTGCCGTGCTGCCGGTGATGGAACCCTCGGAGGGCGCTCCGCCGCCGAAGAAAGAGGCCGTCGAGGCGCTGAGCACCATCCTGAACGAAGAAGATGCCGCCCCCAAGGCGCGTCAGGGCCAGAAGCAGGGCCAGAAGAACGCGGGCGACACTAACGCCAAGCCGCGCAAACCGGCCGCAGCTGCCGCCGATCTGACGGCTGCACCGCCCAAGGATGCGCAGGTGACCCGCCGCAAGGTGACGCAGGAAGACGTGCGCCGCTCGGGGCAGGAATTCACCACCCGCGCCGGATCGGAAGATCGCGATGCCCGCAAGAAAGACCGCGACAACAAGGAAAAGGCCAAGAAAAAAGATGGCGGCCTGTCGGATCTGGAAAAGGCCGGTCTCGTGGTGCTGGGCGCGCTGGCCGTTGGTGCGCTTCTGAACAACGGCAACAAGGTGGTGTCGAACACCGGCGACCGCGTCGTGATGGATCGCGGCGATGGCACCTATTACCTGCTGAAAGACGATGACACCCTGCTGCGCCAGCCGGGCAGCGATGTGCAGACCGAAACCTTCTCGGACGGGTCCACCCGCACCACCGTTCTGCGCGAGGATGGTACCCGCATCGTCACCATCCGCGATGCCACGGGCCGCACCCTGCGCCGGGCGCTGGTCTATCCCGATGGCACCCAGACCCTGCTGATCGACGATCTGAGCGATCAGGTCCAACCCGTCGATCTGACGACCCTGCCGCGTCCGCGTCCCGGCGGGCTGGTGGTTTCCACCTCTGACAGTGACGCCGATCTGCGGGCCGCGCTCTACAGCACGCAAAGCCAGGAATCGGGCCGCGCCTTCAGCCTGCAACAGATCCGCGATTACGCCGAAGTGCGCGCTCTGGCGCCCACCATCGACGTGGAAAGCATCACCTTCGAAACCGGCTCTGCCGCCATCCTGCCCTCTGAGGCTGCAAAACTTTCGGAACTGGGTGCCTTCATGCAGCGCCGGATTGATCAGGACAGGTCAGAGATGTTCCTGATCGAAGGCCATACCGATGCCGTGGGTTCGGCGGTGTCGAACCTGGCACTGTCGGATCGTCGGGCCGAAAGCCTGGCGCTGGCGCTGACCGAATATTTCGGCGTCCCGCCGGAAAACATGGTGGTGCAGGGCTATGGCGAGGGCGAATTGCGCATCGCCACCGACAGCGACGAGCCGCGCAACCGCCGCGCCGTGGTGCGGATGATCTCGCCGCTGATGAACCAGATCGCCTCGGCCGAATAAGCCCGGCGCCTGCCAGACGCCTGCCAGACGCCTGGTTGACGCAGATCAAGGTAGCGCGGCCCCGGCCTCGCTACCTTTTTGTGACGGGCATCCCTGTTTGCCCGGCGCATATGCGCCCTGCAGCGCATCTGACGTTTTCACGCCGCGGGGTTTCCCACCCTGCGGCGTTTCTTTTTGATGGCAGCGCGGCCCGCTCTATCACACTTTGGTCGCATGGCGGCGGCTGCGGCGCCGGGTCAGGCTGCCAGAGGGGGGATGCGACATGGAACATCAGCACGACCGGATTGCGGAACTGGCGCTGGACTGGCACCGCGCAGGCCGTGGGGCGGTGCTGGCCACCGTGGTGGAAACCTGGGGCTCGGCCCCGCGTCAGGCCGGCAGCCAGCTGGTGATCGACGCAGGCGGCGCCATCATGGGCTCTGTCTCGGGCGGCTGTGTCGAGGGCGCGGTGATTGTCGAGGCACAAGAGGCGCTGCAGGATGGCCGCCCCCGGCTGCTGACCTTCGGGGTCAGCGATGATACCGCCTTTACCGTGGGGCTGGCCTGCGGTGGCACCATCCGTATTCTGCTGGAACCCGTGGGCGCCGCCCTGCCAGAACAGATGCTGGCCGATCTGGTCATGGCCCGCGCCCGCCGCCAGCCTCTGGCCTATGTGGTGAACCTCGCCAGCTGGCAGCGGCGGCTGATATCCGGCCCGTCCGATGCGCTGGAGAAAGCGGCGGCCGATCCGCTGGCCGAAACGGTGGCTGCCCGGATGCGCGCCGATGCCACCGGCATGGCCGAGGATTGGTTCGTTTCGATCCACAATCCCGCATTGCGCATGGTCATTGTTGGCGCCGTGCATATAGCCCAACCGCTCGTCCTGATGGCCCGGACCTGCGGCTATGATGTGACGCTGATCGACCCGCGCGAAACCTTCGGCTCTGCCGCGCGCTTTCCCGATACGCCGATCCTCGACGGCTGGCCAGACGAGGCTTTGGCGGCACTGGCGCCCGATGCCCGCACGGCGGTGGTGACCCTGACCCATGATCCGAAACTGGATGATCCGGCGATCCGCATCGCGCTGGGGTCTGACTGTTTCTATCTCGGCTGCCTCGGCTCCACCCGCACCCATGCCAAACGTCTGGAACGGCTGGCAGCCGCAGGGGTTGCACCTGAACAGATCGCCCGCATCCATGCGCCGGTGGGGCTGGATATCGGCGCCAAAAGCCCTGCCGAAATCGCCGTGTCGATCATGGCGCAGATCACCCGGGTTCTGCGGAAAGGATAGGCCATGCGCTTTGGATCTGTGCCGCTGGATCAGGCGCTGGGGGCGGTGCTGGCCCATCGGGTTGAAACGCCGGACGGCCCGCTGCCCAAAGGCGCGGTGATCGGGCCACAGGCTCTGGCCCGGCTGCAATCCGCCGGTCTGGCCGAGGTGATCGTGGCCCGCCCCGATCCGGGCGAGTTGGGCGAGGATCTGGCCGCCGCCCGCCTTGCCGCAGCCCTTGTGCCGGATCCGGCGGGGCAGGGCCTGACGCTGACCCCCGCCAGCACCGGCCGGGTCAATCTGCTGGCCGCCGGTCCGGGGCTGCTGCTGGCCGATGCCGCGCGGGTTCACGCGCTCAACAGCGTGCATCCGATGATTACCCTGGCCACCCTGCCACCCTTTGCCCGGATGGGCGCCCGCAGCATGGCCGCCACCGTCAAGATCATCGCCTATGCCGTGCCCGAAGATGCGCTGGCCGAGGCCTGCCATCATGCTGCGGGTGCCCTTCGGCTGGCCCCGCCGCGGCTGTCGCGGGCAGTGCTGATCGAAACTGCGCTGTCAGGCGACATACCAGCCCCCAAGGGGCGCGAGGCGCTGGCCCTGCGGCTGGGCCGTCTGGGGGCGACGCTCGCCCCCCGCCAGATCGTGCCCCACCGCAGCGCGCCGCTGGCCGATGCGCTGGCCGGTCTGGGGCCAGAGGCCGAGATGATCTTCATCCTCACCGCCTCTGCCACCTCGGATGCGGCGGATGTCGGCCCTGCTGCGCTGCAGGCGGCGGGCGGGCGACTGATCCGCTTCGGAATGCCGGTTGATCCGGGCAATCTGCTGTTTCTGGGCGATCTGGCCGGGCGGCCGGTGATCGGCCTGCCGGGCTGCGCCCGCTCCCCCGCGCTGAACGGCGCCGACTGGGTGCTGGAACGGCTGATCTGTGGCCTGCCGGTAACGGCCGCAGATATCGCGGGCATGGGGCTGGGCGGGCTGCTGAAGGAAATCCCGGCGCGCGGCCGCCTGCGCGAGGCGCCCTGAGCGGAGTGGCAAAGGGGGCCAAAGAAAAGGGGGCCACTGGGGCCCCCACAAATTTCTTCAGCAAGAAATTTGCAAATTCGTTTCGTAACGAATTTGCCGCAGCCCTTATTTCGGGCCGATCATCATCACCATCTGGCGGCCTTCCAGCCGCGGCATGGATTCGATCTTGCCGGCTTCGGCCACATCGGCCGCCACGCGGTTCAGCAGTTCCAGCCCCAGATCCTGGTGCGCCATCTCGCGGCCCCGGAAGCGCAGGGTGACCTTCACCTTGTCGCCTTCGCCCAGAAACTTCATCACGGCGCGCATCTTCACATCGTAATCGTGGTCATCAGTGCCCGGACGGAACTTGATTTCCTTGATCTCGATGATCTTCTGCTTCTTGCGCGCCTCGGCCTCACGCTTCTGGTTTTCGTATTTGAACTTGCCGAAGTCCATGATCTTGCAGACCGGCGGCTCCGCATTCGGCGAAATCTCGACCAGATCGAGCCCTGCCTCTTCCGCCATGACCATGGCGCGGGAGGGGGTCACGATCCCCACATTTTCACCGTCGGCACCGATCAGGCGGATTTCCGGTGCGCGGATGCGTTCATTGACGCGGGGGCCCGTTTCGCGTTGCGGCGGGGCGTTGTGGGGTCTGCGGGCTATGGCTGTGATCCTTCTGCCATTGAACTTCTGGCGCAAAATAGTGTCCGGGGCCGGGTACTTCAACCTGATTCCGGTGTTCGGGGCCTGATTCCGGCGCTCCGGGCGGCACGCAGGCGTCGAATATGCGGGTTTCGCGGCGTCTGCCCCTTTTGCTGCCGCCCCGGCATCCCCATTTCTGCCCTGCGCCGGGTCGAACCGGAGGCTTGCAGGAGTCTGAACTATGGATACCAAGGTCATCATCGGGGCCGTCATCATCGCTGCTGCCGCAGGGGGCTATTACCTCTTCGGCCAATCGCCCGAGGAAACCGCGCAGGAGGCGGCTGTCACCGCCACCGAAGCCGCCGATGTTGCCGCCGAAGCGGCTGGCGATGCTGCCGCCGCCGCCAGTGGCGCGACAGAGGCTGCGGCCGATGCCGCCTCTGAAACCAGCGCTGCCGCCGGCGATGCGGCCAACACCGCCGCAGAAACCGCAGCCGAAGCCACCGCCGCCGCGAATGAGGCCGCCGCCACCGCTGCCGATGCCGCGGGTGATGCGGTCAGCGCCGCCCAGCAGGCTGCCACTGCCGCCGCTGATGCCGCTGCCGAAACCGCAGGCAATGCCGCCAGCGCCGCCGCCGATGCCGCCAGCGATGCAGCCACCGCCGCCACCGGCGCGGCATCCGCCGCACTTGAATCGGCCACCGCCGCGCTTGGCGATGCCGCCACCGCCGCACAGGATACCGCAACCGGCCTCAGCGGCGATATGGCCGCAGCCCTTGATCCGGCGAATTTCGATCCGGTCCGCATCAAGGCGCTGATCGCAGAATCCACGCTCAATGATTCGGTCAAGGCCGCGCTGAATGCCGCCGTCGATGGTGCGGCGCAAAGCCCCATGCTGATCGAGGCTGCGGTCAATCAGGTCCGCGCGGCTCTGGCACCCCAGAACTGATAGGGCCATCCAAGGCCGCCCAAGCAAAACGCCGCGCAGACATCTCTGCGCGGCGTTTCCATTGAACCGGGTTTTTTGCCCATGGGGCAGGGCGATCAGACGCCCTCGCCGACAAAGGCCTTTTCGACCACATATTCCTTCGGATCGGAATTCGCGCCTTCGCGCAGGCCGAAACCTTCCAGAACCGCCATCACATCCTTGTTGAAGGCCAGGCTGCCGCAGACCATGGCGCGATCCGTTGCCGCATCCATCGGCGCGATCCCCAGATCGGCAAACACCTTGCCCGAGGTCAGGTTATCGGTGATCCGCCCCATATGGGCAAAATCTTCGCGCGTGGTGGTGGGATAGTATTTCAGCTTGTCGCCCACCAGCTCGCCGATCAGCGGATCATCCTGCAGGCTTGCCACCAGCTGCCGGCCATATTCCAGCTCGGCCACGGTGCGGCAGGTGTGCATCATGATGACTTCATCATATTTTTCATAGGTTTCCGGCTCGCGCATCAGGCTTGCGAAAGGCGCAATGCCGGTGCCCGTGGCCAGGAACCACACCCGCTTGCCCGGCAGCAGCGCATCATGCACCAGCGTGCCCACGGGTTTGGGGCGCAGGATGATCTGCTGGCCCGGCTGGATATGCTGCAGTTTCGAGGTCAGCGGGCCATCCGGCACCTTGATCGAATAGAACTCCAGCTCTTCATCCCAGGCGGGCGAGGCGATGGAATAGGCGCGCAGCAGGGGTTTGCCATTGTCGCCCATCAGGCCGATCATGACAAATTCACCCGACCGGAAGCGCAGGGATTGCGGCCGGGACACGCGGAAGGAAAACAGCGTATCCGTCCAATGCGTTACCGAAGTCACGGTTTGTGCATCGGGCAGGGTCACTTTGGTGGCGGCGGTGTCGGACACGGGTTTTTGCTCGGTCATTGGATATATGTTCCTGAATATGTCAGGGAAAGCCTGAGGGAAAGCCGAATCAGGCGCGCAGCCGCGACTGATAGTCATGGGCCTTCCAATCGGCGCGAAACGCCCACTGGTCTTCCGGCTGGCGGGCGGCGAGCGCATCGGGGATTTCCACCGCATCAAAGCCCACGCGGCGCGCCATGGCATATTGATCGGCGATCACATGGCCAAAGGCGCGCAGTTCGCCCGCATAGCCCATCATCCGCAGCCTGCGGCCGATGGTGAAGGCGCGGCCATCGCTGAACGCCGGAAAGGCCACACGGATCAGCGTAATGCCCTCCAGCGCCCCCTCCAGCACCGCCGGATCATCGGTATGCGCCAGATCCAGCGCCGTGGCGCCTTCGCGGGCGTCAAGGCCGGGGTTCACGCTGTCGGCCACCGGGGTAAAGCCGGTATCGGTGACGATCACGCTCATGCCGCGTTCTCCTCGCTGTCAGACACGGGGCCGCGCACCGGCTTGCCGTTGATGAAATGGATACCACATTCGGTTTTCTGCTGGCCACGCCAGCGGCCCGCCCGCGGGTCTTCACCGGCTTTCACCGGGCTGGTGCAGGGGGCGCAACCGATCGAAGGATAGCCCTTGGCCACCAGCGGATGCCGCGGCAGCCGGTTGTTGACGATATATTCCTCAAGGTCTTCGCGGCCCCAATGCGCCAGCGGGTTCACTTTGATCCGGGTATCGCCCTCGGCCTCGAAGAAATCCACCGTCTCGCGCGTGGCGCCCTGAAACCGCTTGCGGCCGGTGATCCAGCCATCAAAGCCCTTCAGCGCGCGTTCCAGCGGCTCCACCTTGCGCACGTTGCAGCAGGCATCGGTGTTGAACTGGTGCAGCGTGCCATCCGGGTCTTCGAAATTCACCCGCTGCGGATTGGCGCGGATGGTGCGGATGTCGCAAAGCGCCAGCTTTTCCGCCAGCTCGCGCTGATAATCCAGCGTTTCCTGAAACAGCATCCGCGTGTCGATGAACAGCACCGGGGTTTCCGGCGCGATCACCGACACCAGATGCAGCAGCACCACCGATTCCGCCCCGAAAGACGAAACCAGCGCCACCTTGCCCAGATCCGGGTCTTTCAGCGCGCGTTCCAGCACCGCTGTCGCCCCATGGTGGCGATAGCGGGTGTTCAGCGCGGCCACACGTTCGGCCACCGGGCCTTGGTGCAGCCCCGTGGTGTCACGCGGCATCCTTTTTCCCTTCCGAAGGGTAAAGCGCCGCCTTGAACGGTGCCAGACCCAGACGGCGATAGGCTTCGAGGAAGGTTTCCTCGGGCGCCTCGCGGTGTTCCAGATAGGCGCCCACGATCCGCTCGATGGCGGGCACGATCTCGTCATAGGCAAAGCCGGGGCCGGCGCGTTCGCCCACCACAGCGGTTTCGGTGCCATCGCCGCCCAGGGTGATCTGGTAGTTTTCCACCCCGGCGCGATCCAGCCCCAGAATCCCGATATGGCCGACATGGTGATGCCCGCAGGCATTGATGCAGCCCGAAATCTTGATCTTCAGCGGGCCGATGTCATGCTCCAGCTTCAGCTCGTCGAACCGGGTGGCGATCTGCTGTGCCACCGGGATGGCGCGGGCGGTGGCCAGCGCGCAGTAATCCATGCCGGGGCAGGCGATGATATCGGAAATCAGCCCGACATTGGCGGTGCCCAGCCCGGCCTGCACCAGCGCCGCATGAACGGCCGGCAGGTCGCCCTTGTGGATATGCGGCAGGATCACATTCTGTTCGTGGCTGATCCGCAGCTCGTTATGGCCATAGCGTTCGGCCAGATCCGCCATCACCCGCATCTGATCGGCCGAGGCATCGCCGGGCGTCGCCCCATGTGCCTTCAGGCTGATGGTGACGATGGCATATTGCTCGTTGCGATGCTGCGCCAGATTGGTATCGGCCCAGGCGCGGAACACCGGATCAGCCTTGTAGAAGGCGTCATAGGCATCGACCGGCGCATTGCGGAAGGCAGGCGGCGCGAAGGCTTCGGTGATTTCGGCCAGCAGATCCTGATCATGGCCGCCGAACAGCGGGCGCAGCTGGGCAAAGCGCGCCTCGATCTGGCGGGTGATCTCTTCCTTGCCGGTTTCATGCAGGGTGATCTTGATGCGGGCCTTGTACTTGTTGTCGCGCCGCCCCAGCGTGTTGTAAACGCTCAGCACCGCTTCGACGTAGGGCAGCAGGTCTTCCTTCGGCAGGAACTCCCGCACCACCATGCCAATCATCGGCGTGCGGCCCAGACCGCCACCCACCAGCACCGAAAAGCCCACTTCGCCTTTGTCGTTCTTCACAAGGCGCAGCCCGATGTCATGGGCGGCGGTCACCGCACGGTCATTCGGCGCGCCGGTGATGGCGATCTTGAACTTGCGCGGCAGGAACTGGAACTCCGGGTGGTCGGTCGACCACTGGCGCAGCAGCTCGGCATAGGGGCGCGGGTCTTCGATCTCATCCGCAGCCGCCGCCGCGAAATGGTCCGAGGTCACGTTGCGCACGCAATTGCCCGAGGTCTGGATGGCATGCATTTCCACATCCGCCAGCGCCGTCAGAATGGCGGGCACGTCAGGCAGCTTGGGCCAGTTGAACTGGATGTTCTGCCGGGTGGTGAAATGGCCATAGCCCTTGTCGAAGGTCTGGGCGATATGGGCCAGCTGCCGCATCTGGCGCGGGTTCAGCGTGCCATAGGGGATGGCCACGCGCAGCATATAGGCGTGCAGCTGCAGATACAGCCCGTTCATCAGCCGCAGCGGGCGGAACTCTTCCTCGGTCAGGCTGCCGTCGATCCGGCGGTGCACCTGCTGGGAAAACTGCGCCACGCGCGAGCGGACAAAGGCCTCGTCGAAATCATTGTAGCTGTACATGGTGCTGGCTCCGGCTCGCGTCGTCTCAGATCAGTTCGGCTTGCTTGCCGTGGGGATAGTTCGAAGGGCCACGGGTGCGGAACACCTCGCGGAAATGGGTCGGTTCCGGCCCGTCGGGGCCTGCCTTGGCATCGGCCAGATAGGCGCCCACCGCAACGGATTTCTGCGCCATGGCATGCACCAGCCGCAGCTGGGCATGGGCCTCGTCCTCGATCAGCTCGGCCTCGTGGTGCAGCCGGGTCCAGCGGTCGTCGGCGGTCAGATAGATCACGTCGCCTTCAAGCAGCGCGTTTGCGGTCACGACTTTCGGCGTGAAGCGGGCCATGGACAACCTCCGGGGACAAGCGTTTCTGCACATGAATATAGGATATTTTCCCAGTTTCGCGCCAGATGCCCTTGCAGATAAGGATATTTGTTCCGATAGTGTCGCCGCATGGAACAGGGTTCCCGGAAAGCGGAGAAAATCGGAATGTCGGCCCGTCTGGATGAAATGGACCGGAAAATCCTTGCCCTGCTGCAGGAAGATGCCTCGCAATCGCTGGACGAGATCGCCCGCAAGGTGGGATCTTCCAAGACCCCGGTGTGGAATCGCATCCGGCGGATGAAAGAGGCCGGCGTCATCACCCGCGAAACCGCCATCCTGGACCCCGAGGCGCTGGGGCTGGAGGCCTGTTTCTTCGTGCTGATCCGCACCAGTGAACACGAGGCCGACTGGCAGCGCAAATTCCTGCAGACACTGCGCGAACGCCCCGAAGTGCTGGAAGCACACCGGCTGGCAGGCGACATCGACTATATCCTGAAGGTCCGGGTCAAGAACGCGCGGGCCTATGACACCTTCTATCAGGCGCTGATCGGCCAGGTGAAGATCCATAATGTGACAGCGCTGCTGAGCATGGAAGAAATCAAATCCAACACGGCGCTGCCGCTGTAAGGCCGGGCGCCGCAAATTTCTTCGAAGAAATTTGCAAATTCGTTGTGGAACGAATTTGGCGGGGGGCCGTCTGCCCCCGTGCCTGATTGGGCTTGAACCAATGGCGTCCCATCGGCGACCTCCGAGGGTATTTGGACCAAGAGGAAGGGGGCAGGCTCAGTCTGCCCGCACCATCAGCCGTTCCAGCCCGTGGAAATGATATACATTGCCATAGACCGGGGGTTCCGCCAGCCGCAGCCCGGGCAGCCGCGCAAACAGGATGGGCAGGGCAATCTGCAGTTCCAGCCGGGCCAGCGGCGCGCCGACGCAGAAATGCACCCCGGCGCCAAAGCTGGTATTGGGCTTCACCGGGCGGGCCGCATCAAAGCGGTCCGGCTGATCCCAGCTTGCCGGATCGCGGTTGGCCCCGCCCAGCAGCAGCGCCACCTCGCTGCCTTTCGGCAGGGTGGTGCCCATGATCTCCACATCCTCATAGACATGGCGGGTGAAGATATGCAGCGGCGGATCGTAGCGCAGGATTTCCTCGACCGTGGCCTCGATGGCCTCGGGGGCCAGTGCCGCCGGGGGTGTGGCGGTTTCCAGCAGCGTCTTCACCCCATTGCCAAAGCTGTGCACCGTCGCCTCATGCCCGGCATTCAGCAGCAGGATACAGGTGGTGATAAGCTCGTCGGTGGAAAGTTTCTCGCCCGCCTGTTCGGCCGCAATCAGGGCCGAGATCAGATCATCGCGCGGGGTATTGCGGCGCTGGTCGATATAGCCGCGCATGAAGGCCACGAAATCCTCGGTGGCCTGCACCGCCACATCTTCCTTGGCCCGCGTCAGCCCGGCCTGATACATGCCCACCATGGCATTGGACCAGCGCAGCAGATCGTCGCCCATCTCTTCGGGCACGCCCAGCAGCCGGGCGATCACGATCACCGGCAGGCGCTGGCCGAAATGTTTCAGCAGGTCGAAGTCGCCATCCGGCAGGCTGTCGGCCAGATCATGGCACAGCTGGGTGATTTCCGGCTGCAGCGCGGCAATCCGGCGCGAGGTAAAGGCGCGCAGCACAAGGCCGCGCAGCCGGGTATGGCGCGGCGGCTCCAGCTCCAGCATGGAATGGGCCTCGACCGCGTAGAACGGGGCCAGATGCGGCGGAATGGTGCCGCGCTTTTCGGCCGGAATTTCGCGGCCCAGGCGCCGGTCGCGGAACAGGGCGCTGACGGCGGCATGGTTGGCGGTGCTGATCCGGTCGCCGTAATCGGCCCAGCGAAAGAACGGCCCGGCGGCGCGGGCGCGGTGATAGAACGGGTAGGGGTTCTGCACGAAGGCGGGATCAAGCGGCGATTGGCTGAGGCTCTGCATGGTCATCCGGTCTGAAGCGCCCGCGTGGGGCGGTATTGCGCGATCAGCACGCCCATGCCCACGATGGCCGCGCCGAAAGCCTGTATCCAGTTCCATGGCTGGCCCAGGAAGACAAGGCAGAGCATCACATAGAAAGGCGCCGCATTGATATGCAGCGCCGCCATGCCGATGCCCATATGGCCCACCGCCGCCAGCCACAGCAGCTGGCAGGCGGCCATGCCCAGCAGCGCATAGATGGCCAGCGCCAGCGCCTCGGTCGCCCCCAGCGCGCCCCAGTCCGGGCCGGGCAGGCCCATGGCACCGGCGATCAGCGCGCCCGCCGTGCTGACCACCGCCGCCCCGGTCAGCGTCAGGGCAGAACGGCCCAGCGGTGTCAGCCCCGGCAGGCCGGTCACGCTGAGCCGCGAGCCCAGCGTATAAAGCAGGATGGAGCTGACGGCATAGACCGCGCCGATCCCCATCTGCAGCCCGCCCATCGCCTCGGCATAGGCGATCAGCCCGCCCACCAGCGACAGGGCGACGCCCGCCAGCACCAGCGCCGTCAGCCTGCGCCCGTCAAAGGCACATTCCAGCCCGATGCCGATCACCGGCATGGTGGCCGAAACCACCGCCACCGTGACCGGATCGGTTTCCGCCTGTGCCGCCACCAGCAGCCCGCCCGCCGCGCCGAACAGTGCCCCGATGCCCAACCCACGCCGCAAAGGCGCGGCCCGCAGGGCGGAAAAGCCTTCAAAGGCCCACCAGACCGGCAGCAGCGCCAGCGCCGCGATCCCCATGCGCAGCGCGGTCAGCGGCAAGGGCGGTATGGCGTCGATCAGAAAACCCGCGGCAGGCAGGCCCATGGCCCAGACCACCATCGACAGCAGGCACAGGATATTGGCAGTCAGCGGGCTCACGGGCGATACTCACAGGCTGGTTGGGGGGGGCCTGTGCAGGCCGCGCAGGCGTGAAATGCAAAGGGCGGCCCCGCGCGGGCCGCCCTGTTACCCTCGCCCGGCGGAACGGGCGCTGCTGTGCCGGAAGCGACGCCCGACCGTCGCTTATGCCGCCGCCAGCGCCGCAACGATGGCGCCGAAATCCGCGGCCTTCAGGCTGGCGCCGCCCACAAGTGCACCATCCACATGGGGCACCGCGAAAATCTCTGTCGCATTGGAGGGCTTGACCGAACCGCCATAGAGCAGCCGCATCCCGCCCGCCGCCTGACCGAACCGCGCCACCAGCCGTTCGCGCAGAAAGCGATGCACCTCGGCAATTTCATCAAGCGTGGGGGTGCGGCCGGTGCCAATGGCCCAGACGGGTTCATAGGCGATCACCAGGCTGGCCGCTGTGGCACCAGCAGGCACCGAACCGGCCAGCTGGCGGCCCACCACATCCAGCGTCTGGCCTGCATCGCGTTCGGCCTCGGTCTCGCCCACGCAGACCACCGCCACCAGACCGGCAGCCAGCGCCGCTTCGGCCTTGGCGCAGACGGCATCATCGCTTTCGCCATGATCGGCCCGGCGCTCGGAGTGGCCCAGAATGACATGGCTGGCGCCAGCATCCAGCAGCATGGCCGCCGAAATATCGCCGGTATGCGCGCCCGAGCTGCGGGCGTGGCAATCCTGCCCGCCGATCCTCAGCGCGGTGCCCCGGGCCAGATCGGCCATCCGCGCAATCAGCGTGGCGGGGGGGCACAGCAGCATCTCGCAGCCCGGTGCCGGATGCGCCTGAACCAGCGCCTGCACCTCGGCCAGATCGCCGGCCGTGCCGTTCATCTTCCAGTTCCCCGCCGCAAGTTTGCGCATCCCGTTCTCCTCCTGCCTGTGACCCGGGGGTTATGCCATCAGGCGGCAGTCAAGGGAAGCGGTGCTATGTCGCGGGCTGATCCTTGAACTTGATCGATTCGCCGCAGCCGCAGGCCTCGGCCACATTGGGGTTGTTGAACTTGAACCCGGCTTCCAGCGCCGAAATCTCATAGTCGATCTCGGTGCCGAACAGAAACATCTGCGCCATCGGGGCGATCATCACCCTTGCGCCATCCTGTTCCACCACCTCATCCATCGGATTCACCTCGGAGACGTAATCCATGGTGTATTCCATGCCGGCACAGCCGCCCTTCTTGATGCCGATGCGCAGCCCCTGTGCGGCCTGCCGATCCATCAGAAGGCGGATCTGCCCCGCAGCGGCGGGGGTCAGCGAGACGGCCTGTTTTCCCGGAATTCCGAACATGAGATACTCCTTTGTCCCATATCTAGGGTGCGCCACAGGGATTTCCAAGACCGGGCGTTCCGGGCCGGGCAGGCTTACATGAAGCCCAGTTCCAGCCGCGCCTCGTCTGACATCATGTTCATCCCCCAGGGCGGATCGAAGGTCATCTTGACTGAAACAGATTTCACCCCCGGCAGCGATTCCACCGCATTTTCCACCCAGCCAGGCATTTCGCCCGCCACAGGGCAGCCCGGCGCCGTCAGCGTCATGATGACCGCCACATCCCCCTGATCCGAGATCTCGATCGTGTAGATCAGGCCCAGATCATAGATATTCACCGGAATTTCGGGGTCGAACACCGTGCGGCAGGCATCCACCACACTGTCATACAGCGGATGATCGGTGGTCGATGGTGTGATCAGCGGGGCACCTTCAAGAGGCAGGGTTTGCTCGGTCATCTGGATCTCGCGCTTTTAGTTGACCAATTATATAGGGATTGTGGCCCCCAAGGTCCAGTGCCCGCAAGTCCTGTCCGCGTTACAGCAGCCGCCGTTCCAGCCCCGCGCGGCGGATTGCCCAGGTGCCCGCCACAGCCCCCGCCACCGCGATGACATAGATCACCGGCGAGGGCAGATCGGTATAGCGGTAGGAATAGGCGCAGAAGGCCACATGCAGGAAATAGATGCCGCTGGCATAATCGCCCAGCGTGCGATCCGTCACCGCGCCGGGCCATTGCAGCGCGGCAATCGCCAGCAGCGGCGCCGCCAGCCCCAGGCTCAGCATCGTGTCATGCGACACGCCGATGGGGGCAAAATTGCCCAGAACCAGCGATTCCGCCATCACCAGCAGCACGCCCAGCCCCGCCAGCGCCAGAACCGCCCCGCGCGGCAGCCGTGCGGCCAGATCCAGCCTGCGGATCAGCAGGCCCATCAACAGGAACGGCACGCAGACGAACAGCGCATTGCGATGCGGCAGCAGCGGGTCCATGAACAGATCGGGGTCGGGGAAGATCAGCCCCAGGCTCATGCCATAGAACACCGCAAGGCCCGCCCCCAGCGTGGCCCCGGCCAGCACCGCCAGCCGGGCCGCCGACCAATGCGCCAGCAGCACCGCCACCGCTGCGGCCAGGGCAAAGCCCGACAGATACCACAGGTGCCAATAGCCGATCACCAGCGTGAAAAACTTCTGCCGCCACGGTGCGTTAGACCAGATCGGCCAGGCGACCGGGATATAGATCACCATCCAGATCGCATAGAGCAGGGCGGCACGTTTCACAAAATGCCAGCCCCGGCCCGCCGCAATCGCGCCCTGCAGGTAATAGCCGTTGAACAGCAGAAACACCGGCACGCCCAGCCGGAACAGGCCTTCGGCAGAGATCAGGCGCGCGGTATTGCCAAGCCCTGCCAGCGGGCTGGCGTGGATGCCCACCACCATCAGCGCCAGCGCCAGCTTCAACAGATCGACCGCGCGGCTGCGCCCCATCATGACCCCCAGTAAAATCGCCCGTCAGGCTGGATCAGAACGGGATTTCATCATCCATGTCGCTGCGCCCGCCGCCGCCCGCACCCGCAGACCGGCCACCGCCAAAGCTGCCACCGCCTGCGCCGCCCTGGGCATAGCCACCCCGGCCACCGCCGCTGGCGGCCGGAGAGGCGCCACCGCCGTAACCACCTGCACTGCCTTCATAATCGCCCGGGCCTGCATCATAGCCGCCACCACCCGCCGCACCGCCACCGCCTTCGCCGCGGCCATCCAGCAGCGTCAGCTCGCCCCGATAGGGGCGCAGCACGATTTCCGTGGTATAGCGATCCTGGCCGGATTGATCCTGCCATTTGCGGGTTTCCAGCGCGCCTTCGATGTAAACCTTTGATCCTTTACGCAGATATTGCTCTGCAATCTTGGCCAGCGGTTCGCTGAAAATGGCAACGCTGTGCCATTCGGTGCGTTCCTTGCGCTCGCCCGAGTTGCGGTCGCGCCAGGTTTCACTGGTGGCGATGCGCAGGTTCACCACCTTGCCGCCATTCTGGAAGCTGCGCACCTCTGGATCGCGCCCCAGATTGCCGACGATGATCACCTTGTTGACCGAACCTGCCATAGCCGCCCCCGATTCTTTCTGGCTGGGCCAGCATGGCCCACCACGGTTAATAGACTGTTGCGCAGTCCTATAGCCACCACTGCGGCTGCGGGCAACCGCCCCGGCACCGCAGCCCTGCCGGAAGCGCAGGGTGGCACCGGCAGGTTCCCGCCGGCTGCAGGATTGGGCAGGTTATTGCCGGATCTGCCGATCTGGCAGGCAAAACTGCTGGCGGGGCGGCGTGGAATGGCTATAGTCGCGCGGTGTGAAGATTGCCGAAGGGATGCGTATGCGTCGTTCATTTTTCATGCTGCCGCTGGTCGCGCTTCTGGCGGCCACAGGCGGCGCCGGGGCAGAGGGGCTGAAGCTGTCCGGCTCCACCAAATCCCGCGCGCTTCTGTTCAAATCGCAAACCTCGCTGCTGGATGGCCGTCTGGCCAAGCAATATGCAGGCTCCACCCGGCTGTTGCCGAAGCCCCCGGTTCTGGATGACAGCGGCACGATCCGCGTGCCGAACTATGCCGGGCGCTACAAAGGTGAATATCTGGAGGTGGCGAAGGCCGCCGCGCGCAAGCATGGGGTGCCTGAGGATCTGTTCCTGCGGCTGGTGCAGCAGGAAAGCGGCTGGAACCCGGGTGCCGTGTCGCCGAAGGGGGCGACCGGACTGGCGCAGCTGATGCCCGATACCGCGCGTTTGCTGCGGGTGGATATCAACAGCCCCCATGAAAATCTGGAGGGCGGCGCGCGCTATCTGTCCATGATGTATAACAAATTCGGTAACTGGCGCCACGCGCTGGCCGCCTATAATGCCGGGCCGAAAGCGGTGGAAAAGCACGGCGGCATCCCGCCCTATGCCGAGACCAAGAATTACGTAAAGGTGATCCTGGGCGGTTAAGGCGATGCGTAAGCAATGCCCCGCAAGGGATTGAAAAAAGGGGCCTTTCGGCCCCTTTTCTTATTCCATGTGGCCGTCTGCGCCGATCCGGGTCTTGCCACCCAGATAGGGATGCAGCACTGCGGGCAGATCGACGGACCCATCGGCCTGCTGCCCATTTTCCAGCACCGCGATCAGACAGCGGCCGACAGCGAGGCCAGAGCCGTTCAGCGTATGCACGAATTCCGGCTTGCCGCCGCTTGCGGGGCGGAAACGGGCGTTCATGCGGCGGGCCTGAAAATCGCCGCAGACGGAAACCGAGCTGATCTCGCGGTAGGTGTTCTGGCCGGGCAGCCAGACCTCCAGATCATGGGTTTTCGTCGCGCCAAAGCCCATGTCGCCGGTGCAAAGCACCACGGTGCGATAGGGAAGCTCCAGTTTTTCAAGGATATTCTCGGCGCAGCGGGTCATGCGGTCATGTTCCGCCATCGAGGTTTCGGGGGTGGTGATCGACACCATCTCCACCTTCTCGAACTGATGCTGGCGCAGCATCCCGGTGGTATCCTTGCCCGCCGACCCGGCCTCGGAGCGGAAGCACTGGGTATGGGCAGTCATCCGCACAGGCAGTTGATTTTCATCAAGAATATCGCCTGCCACCGTATTGGTCAGCGTCACTTCGGAGGTGGGCACCAGCCACCAGCCATTGGTGGTCTGATAGCTGTCTTCGGCAAATTTCGGCAGCTGGTTGGTGCCATACATCGCCTCTTCCTTGACCAGAACCGGGGTCCAGGTTTCGGTCAGGCCGTGCTCTTCGATATGGGTATCCAGCATGAACTGGGCGAGTGCGCGATGCACGCGGATCACCGCGCCGCGCAGCACCACAAAACGCGCGCCCGAGAGTTTGGCGGCGGTGGCGAAATCCATTCCGGGCTGCACACCCTTGATTTCAAAGTGTTCTTTCGGATTGAAGTCAAATTCCCGCGGGCTGCCCCAGCGGCGGATTTCGACATTATCCGCCTCGTCCCGGCCTTCGGGTGCATCGGTATGCGGCAGGTTGGGGATGCGCAGCAGCGCGTCGCGCAGTTCGGCATCCTTGTCGCCCGCAGCGGCATTCATCTGCGCCACTTCGGCCTTCTTTTCGGCCACCAGCGCGCGCAGGCGTTCAAATTCTTCTGTGTTTCCAGCGGCTTTGGCGGCGCCCACCTCTTTGGAGGCGGCGTTCTGCGCGGCCTGCGCGGTTTCGGCGGCATGGATCAGGGCGCGGCGCGCCTCGTCCAGCGCCAGCAGATCCGGCGACACCGGCGACAGGCCGCGGCGTGCCAGAGCGGCGTCGAAGGCTGCGGGGTTTTCGCGGATGGCGCGGATGTCGTGCATGATCTCACCTGGTGTTCAACAGTGCCCCCCATATGCAGCATCGGCCGGGCTTCGTGAAGCGGAAAGGCGGAAAAACATGTCTGGCTGCTGTCCTGCCCGCGTCCCGCAGGCGTCTGGCCGGTGTCGGGACAGCGATCCGGGCAGGAATCTTGCCGCAAGCCCTTGGACGGGCGGGCAAGTGATCTTATCTGGCGGCCAAGGCCGGGGCTGCGTGCCTTGCCTTACCCTGGCCGCGCGGATAGGGTGCGCCACTGAATTTGCCGGGTCAACCGGTGTGACGATGACGACAAGAGGACGACCCCATGTTCGTGACCCCCGCCTTCGCCCAGACCGCCGGTGGCGCTGCCAGCGCCTTCACCAGCTTCGTGCCGCTGATCCTGATTTTCGGGATCATGTATTTCCTGCTGATCCGGCCGCAGCAGAAGAAGATGAAAGAGCACAAGGCCATGGTCGAGGCGCTGCGCCGTGGCGATCAGGTGCTGACGCAAGGCGGCATCATCGGCAAGGTCATGAAGGTGCATGACGATGGCGTGCTGGAAGTGGAAATCGCGCCCGGCGTGACCGTGAAGACCCCGCGCAACACCATTGCGCAGGTCATGTCGAAGACCGAACCGGCTGTTGCGGCCTGAGGCTGCGACGATCCCCGTTCCGCCCGTTAACGGAAAGCAGATATGACGGATACCCCGCTGTGGAAGAGCTTGCTGATCTGGGGGCTCGTGGTCCTTGGTTTGGCCTTCGCCGCGCCCAACCTGTTTTACGACCGGGTGGAAAAACACAATGACGCCGCCGCCGCCATCACGGCGGCGGGTGGCACGGCCACTGCCGATCAGGCCGCCGATCGCGCGCTTTGGCCCGACTGGATGCCGTCGGCCATCGTGCCGCTGGGGCTTGACCTGCGGGGCGGGGCGCATCTGCTGGCCGAAGTGAAGGTGGCGGATGTCTACAAGGCGCGGATCAATGCGCTTTGGCCCGATGTGCGCGACAGCCTGCGCGACCTGCGCGATCAGGTGGGCAATGTGCGGCGGCTGCCTTCGGTGGATGGCGTGCTGCGCGTGGCAATTTCCAACCCGGCGGGGATGGATGCGGCGCTGGCCAAGGTGCGGACGCTGGCAACCCCGGTGGTCAGCCTGACCGGCATCGGTTCCAGCGATATCGAGGTGCGCGCCGAGGGCAGCGACATCGTGGTGCAGCTGTCCGAGGCCGAGCGTGTGGCCACCGACCTGCGCACCATGCAGCAGAGCCTGGAAATCATCCGCCGCCGGGTGGATGAGGTGGGCACCCGCGAACCGACGATCCAGCGCCAGGGCGAGGACCGCATCCTGATTCAGGTGCCGGGCATCGGTTCGGCGGCAGAGCTGAAATCGCTGATCGGCACCACCGCCAAGCTGACCTTCCATCCGGTGGTGGGCCAGACGGCGGATGCAGGCGCCAGCCCCGGTGCGCGCAACCTGCTGCTGCCCGCGATGGATCAGGCGAATGTCTATTACATCGTCGAGGAAACCCCGGTGGTGACCGGCGAAGAGCTGACCAATGCGCAGCCCGCCTTTGACCAGAACAACCGCCCGGCGGTCGAATTTCAGTTCGATACCACCGGCGCGCGGAAGTTCGGGGATTACACCGCCAATAACATCGGCAAGCCCTTTGCCATCGTGCTGGACAATGAGGTGATTTCTGCCCCGGTGATCCAGAGCCATATTCCGGGCGGGCGCGGCATCATCACCGGCAGTTTCGGTGTCGAGGAAAGCACCGAACTTGCGGTGCTGCTGCGCGCGGGCGCCCTGCCGGCCGAGATGACCTTTCTGGAAGAACGCACCATCGGCCCCGAACTGGGCGCGGATTCGGTGGCAGCCGGACAGGTGGCGGCACTGGTCGCCGTGGCGCTGGTGGCGGTTTACATGATCGCCAGCTATGGCATCTTCGGGATGTTCTCGATCATCGGGCTGGCGATCAACATCGCGCTGATCTTTGCCATCCTGTCGGTCATCGGGGCGACGCTGACCCTGCCGGGGATTGCGGGCATCGTGCTGACCATGGGCATGGCGGTGGATGCCAATGTTCTGATCTATGAGCGTATCCGCGAGGAGTTGCGCGAGGGCAAATCGCCCCCTGCCGCAATCAGCGTCGGCTATGACAAGGCGCTGTCGGCCATCTGGGATTCGAACGTGACAGGGATGCTGACGGCGATCATCATGTTCGTGATCGGCGCCGGTGCCGTGCGCGGCTTTGCCGTGACGACCGGGATCGGTATCCTGACCTCGATGTTCACGGCTGTCTATGTGACGCGGGCGATCATCACGGCTTATATCGGGTGGCGTCGCCCGAAGACCATCATCGTCTGAGGAGCGCGTCATGGCATTTCGTCTGAAACTGGTTCCGACCCATACCAAGATCGACTTCTTCAAATGGCAGTGGATCACCTTTGGCGCCTCGGTGCTGGCGGTGGTGATCTCGCTGCTGTCGGTGGTGGTGCTGGGGCTGAATTTCGGGATCGACTTCAAGGGTGGCACCACGATCCGCACCGAAAGCACCCAGGCGGTGGATGTGGGTGAATACCGCGCCGCGCTGGATACGCTGGGGCTGGGTGATGTGTCGATCACCCAGGTGTTCGACCCGACCTTCGCCGCGGATCAGCATGTGGCCATGGTGCGCATCGCGCCGCAGGAGGGATCCGAGGCGGTGACGCCCGAGGTGATCGCCGAGGTGGAGACCGCGCTGCAGGCCGTGGATCCGGCCATCACCTTTCCTTCGGTGGAATCGGTGGGGCCCAAGGTTTCGCAAGAGCTGATCTGGAAGGCGCTGCTGTCGATCCTGGCGGGATCGGCCGGGATCTGGATCTATGTCTGGCTGCGCTTTGAATGGCAGTTCGCCATCGGTTCGGTGGCGGCGCTGGTGCATGACGTGGTGGTGACGGTAGGGGTGTTTTCGATCTTCCAGCTGAAGTTCGATCTGACCATCGTGGCGGCGCTGCTGACCATTCTGGGCTATTCGATCAACGACACGGTGGTGATCTTTGACCGGCTGCGCGAAAATCTGCAGAAATACAAACAGATGCCGCTGCGCGATCTGATGAACCTGACCACCAACGAAACCCTGTCACGCACGGTTATGACGGCCACGACCACCTTCCTTGCACTGACCGCGCTGTTCATCTTTGGCGGTGACGTGATCCGCGGCTTTGTCTTTGCCATGCTGTTCGGTGTGGTGATCGGCACCTATTCGACGCTGTATGTGGCGAAGAACATCGTGCTGATGCTGGGCGTGGACCGGGGCGACAAGGAAAAGAAGGAACGGTCGAAGGGCGATCACGAATTCGCCAATATCGACGCCTGAGGAGGGGATCATGCAGCTGACCGAAATCACCTATACCGAAGCCCAGCCGGTGGAGGGCTATGGCCCCGGCTTCTTCCGCATCGGTGGTCAGGTGCTGCAGGGGGCCTGTCTGATTACCCCCTGGGAGGCCGGGGGCTGGGGCGGGCTGGAGGATGCGGCGGCGCTGCTGGCGCTGGCTGGCCGGGTGGATGTGATCTTTCTGGGGATGGGCGCCGATATCGCCCATCCGCCCGCCGCATTGCGCCAGCAGATGGAAGCGGCGGATATCGGGCTGGAGGTCATGTCTTCGCCCGCCGCCTGCCGCACCTATAACGTGCTGCTGAGCGAGGGGCGCCGGGTCGCGCTGGCGCTGCTGCCGGTGTGAGGCGCAAAAATCTTGCAAGATTTTTGCAAATTTCTTGCAAGAAATTTGGCGCGGGTGGTGACCCTGTTCCTTTGTCGCAGGCGGCGGCTTTTGCTTTGCGGCAGGGCTGCAATCGGCTAGGCAAGGGCGCATGACATACGAGGTTTCCGATCTGGCCGTGGCGCGTGGCGGGCTGACCGTGCTGGAGGGCGTGGGCTTCACGCTGGCGTCTGGCGCGGCACTGGTGCTGCGCGGGCCGAATGGCATCGGCAAGACCACCTTGTTGCGCACGCTGGCCGGGCTGCAACCTGCGGTGCGCGGCCAGATCGGCCTGCCGCCCGAGGCCATCGCCTATGCTGCCCATGCCGACGGGCTGAAAGCCACGCTGACAGTGACGGAAAACCTGCAATTCTGGGCCGATATTCATGGCACGGCGGGCGTGACGGATGCGGTGGCGCGGATGAACCTTGCCGCTTTGGCCGACCGGCCTGCCGCCAATCTTTCGGCCGGGCAGAAGCGGCGGCTGGGGTTGGCGCGGCTCTTGGTCAGCGGGCGGCCGGTCTGGATGCTGGATGAACCGACCGTCAGCCTGGATGCCGCATCCGTGGCGCTGTTTGCCGATGTGGTGCGCGGGCATCTGGCGGCGGGCGGATCGGCGCTGATGGCCACGCATATCGACCTTGGGCTGACCGAGGCGCAGGTTCTGGATCTGACGCCCTTCCGCGCCCAAGGGGCAGCCCCGGCCACGGCGCGCGGCTTTGACGAGGCTTTTGCATGATCGCGCTGCTGATCCGTGACCTGCGGCTGGCGATGCGGGCGGGGGGTGGCTTTGGCCTTGGCCTTGCCTTCTTTCTGCTGGTGGCGGTGCTGGTGCCGCTGGGCGTGGGGCCGGAGGGCGGTATTCTGGCCAAGATCGCGCCGGGCATCCTGTGGGTGGGGGCGCTGCTGGCCTGCCTGCTGAGCCTGGACCGGATCTTTGCGCTGGATTTCGAGGATGGCTCGCTCGATCTGCTGGCCACGGCGCCGATCCCGCTGGAGGGCGTGGTGGCGGTGAAATCGCTGGCGCATTGGCTGGTGACGGGGTTGCCGCTGACGCTGGCCGCGCCAGTGCTGGCGGTGCTGTTGCAGCTGCCGCAGGCGGGCTATGGCTGGCTGGTGGTATCCTTGGCGCTGGGAACGCCCGCGCTTTCGGTGATCGGCACCTTTGGTGCGGCGCTGACCGTGGGGTTGAAACGGGGCGGGTTGCTGCTGTCCTTGCTGGTGCTGCCGCTGTATGTGCCGACGCTGATCTTCGGCGCCGAAATCGTGAAGCGCGGCGCGGCGGGCATGGCAGTGCAGGTGCCGCTGCTGCTGCTGGCGGGCATCACTTTGGGGGCGGCGGCGCTTTTGC
This sequence comes from Gemmobacter sp., assembly GCA_034519525.1. GTDB lineage: Bacteria > Pseudomonadota > Alphaproteobacteria > Rhodobacterales > Rhodobacteraceae > Gemmobacter. Next base: position 125,090 of record JAXHOJ010000057.1, read on the forward strand.
CCTTTGCTTCGGCCCTGGCGTTGCGCATCAATCTGCGGTGAGTGGCCATGATGGCGCTTGCCGGAACTCATGACGGGATTTAGCGAGGGCCCATGTCGATCTGGGAATATGCCAATCCGAAGAAATTCGCCGAGACGGCGTCACGCCTGCTGCCCTGGGTGGCGGCGGTGGCGGCCCTTAGCCTGGGTGCGGGGCTGATCTGGGGGTTTTTCTTCACGCCGGATGACTACAAGCAGGGGGCCACGGTGAAGATCATCTTCATCCATGTGCCTGCCGCGATGATGGCGGTGAATGTCTGGGGCATGATGCTGGTGACCAGTCTGGTCTGGCTGATCCGGCGGCATCATGTCAGCGCGCTGGCTGCCAAGGCGGCGGCGCCGGTGGGTATGGTGTTCACGCTGGTGGCGCTGGCCACCGGGGCGTTCTGGGGCCAGCCGATGTGGGGCACCTGGTGGGAATGGGATCCGCGGCTGACGGCCTTTCTGATCCTGTTCCTGTTCTATCTGGGCTATATGGCGCTGTGGCAGGCGGTGGAAAATCCCGATACCGCCGCCGATCTGACCGCCGTTCTGTGCATGGTGGGATCGGTCTTCGCGGTGCTGAGCCGCTATGCGGTGAAATTCTGGAATCAGGGGCTGCATCAGGATTCGACCATCCTGAAAGTGGCGGAAAAAGACCCGCTGGATGTGGCCTATTATCAGCCGCTTATCCTGTGCATCCTGGGGTTCATCGCGCTGTTCGTGGCGCTGGTGCTGTATCGCACGGTGACGGAAATCCGGGCACGGCGGCTGGCGGTTCTGATGGCGCGGGAGCGGTTGGCATGATGCCGGATCTGGGGAAATACGCCTTCGCGGTGCTGTCGTCCTACGGGGTGGCGATCGGCCTGCTGCTGGGGCTGGTGGCGGTTTCGGTCTGGCGCGGGCGCCGGGTGAAGGCGGCACTGCAGGCGGCAGAGGCACGGGCGAAAAGCGCGGCGCAGAACGCGGGGCAAAGCATGGGGCAGAGCAATGGCTAAATGGTTGATGGCGGTGCCGCCGCTGGCCTTTGCGGCGCTGGCGGGGATGTTCTGGCTGGGGATGCAGCGGGAAAACCCGAATGATCTGCCATCTACCTTCATCGGGCGCGAGGTGCCCAAGGTTGATGTGGCCGCACTTGGCGATCTGCCGCCGCTGACCGATGCGGTGCTGAAGGCGCCGGGGGTGAAGGTGGTGAATTTCTGGGCCAGCTGGTGCGCGCCCTGCCGCGCCGAACATCCGCAGCTGGAGGCGCTGGCGGCGGAGGGCGTGACGATCCATGGGGTGAACTACAAGGACGAGCCGGAAAAGGCGCTGGCCTTTCTGGCCGAACTTGGCAACCCCTATGCCAGCATCGGCGCCGATCCGGGGCGCATGGGGCTGGACTGGGGGCTGTATGGCGTGCCCGAGACCTTCATCGTCGATGCCGAGGGGCGGGTGCGGTTCCGCTATCCCGGGCCGATCACCCAGCAGGAACTGGATCGGGTGATCCGCCCGGAACTGGCAAAGGCGGCGGAGTAACCCGCCGCCCCGCTGTTCAGATCAGGCCGCCGTCAGATCAGGCCGATGGCATCGGCCAGCCCGTCCAGGCTGGTCAGCCCGTCCAGACGGATGATGGTATCGCCGAAATCCAGCACCACGGCGCCGTTCACCAGACGCGCATGTTCGGCAAGGATGCGGTCCGGGTTGGTCAGCCCATCGAGCAGATCCCGGTCGAGCAGCAGCCGGTCAAGATCGACATTGAAATCGGTGATGCGGTCGCGGCCGCCCGATTCGGTGAACACAAAGCGGTCGGCGCCCGCGCCGCCGGTCAGCAGATCGGCCCCGAAACCACCGGCCAGCGTATCTGCCCCTTCGGCGCCGATCAGCGTATCCTTGCCGGCGCCGCCATCCAGGCTGTCATTGCCGCCGCCGCCCAGCAGCCGGTCAGCCCCCTTGCCGCCCAGCAGCCGATCGAACCCTGCGCCGCCCTCCAGCCGGTCATTGCCCGTGCCGCCCTCCAGCGTATCGGCGCCATTGCCGCCGCGCAGCGTATCGGCACCGCCCTGGCCCAGCAGGCGGTCGTTCCAGAAGCTGCCGGTCAGAATGTTGTTCCCGGCATTGCCGCTGCGGGTGAAGCTGGGCAGGGTGGCTGCCCCGTTGATGATGCTGTCGAGTTCGAAATCCTGCAGCAGGCGAAATTCGCCATCGACCAGCCGATAGGCAGCATCGCCGATGAAGGCGATCAGCCCGCCATCGTAATGCAGGCCATAGGCCGCGCCGGCCTGTGCATTCTCGATCTCTTGCAGAATGGTGCCATCGCGCAGGTCAAAGACCAGGATCGTGTCTTCATCGGTCGTCAGATAGGCGCGGTTGCCCACCACCTGCAGGTCGCCCGCCGAATCGGGGCCGCCGAAGATGCCGGCATCGGGATCGGTCTCATAGCGTTCCAACACTTCGAAAGTGCCGGGGCGCAGGATTTCGATGTAATCGCGGCTGGCATAGCCGATCACAAAGCTGCCATCGGGCCGGATGTCCAGCGCATTGCCGATCTTGAACAGGTCATGGACCTTGACCGCCAGCCCGGTTGCCATATCCAGCCGGTAGATCGCATTGCCGCCCACGGCGTAAAGCGTGCCATTGGGGGCCAGCGCGATGTCGAAGAAGATCGCAGGCGTGGTGCTGGTTTCATGCAGGCGGAAATCGCGGATTTCGTCAAAGCGCCCGGTCTGGCTGTTCCATTGGCACAGCATACCGTCGCTGCGGATGACAAGGGCCTGATGAGATTGGGCCATGGGAATACTCCGGTCCTGTTTGCAATGCGCCAAGTTTCGCGTGCAGGGCGGGATTGTCCACTAAACTCAGGGTATAAAAGCGGCGTTTTCCAAGGCTGTGCCATGGGTTGAGGGCAAAGTGGCAGAAAGCCGCGCAATGCAAAAGGCCCCGGGTTTCCCCGGGGCCTTTCTGTCGGGCGGGCCGATCAGGCCTGCGCGAGGTTGCGCAGGACGTAATGCAGCACACCGCCGTTTTCGACATATTCAATCTCGATCGCGGTATCGATGCGGCACTTGATCTGGATCGTCTTCACCGAACCATCGGCATAGGTGATGGTGCAGGGCAGCAGCGACAGCGGTTTCAGATCGCCTGCCAGACCGGCGATGGAAACGGTTTCATCGCCTTTCAGGCCCAGCGTCTTGCGATTGTCGCCGCCGGTGAATTCGAACGGAACGACACCCATCCCCACGAGGTTGGAGCGGTGGATCCGTTCGAACGACTCTGCGATGACGGCCTTGACGCCCAGCAGCGCGGTGCCCTTGGCCGCCCAGTCACGCGAGGAACCGGCGCCATATTCGATGCCGCCGAAGATCACCAGGGGCGTGCCCTGTTCCTGATAGGCCATCGAAGCGTCATAGATCGAGGTCTGCACGCCATCGGGGCCGACGGAATAGCCGCCTTCGACGCCGTCCAGCATCTCGTTCTTGATGCGGATATTGGCGAAGGTGCCGCGCATCATGATTTCGTGGTTGCCCCGGCGCGAGCCGTAGGAGTTGAAATCACGCACCGGAACCTGGCGTTCGGTCAGATACTGACCCGCCGGGGTGGTGGCCTTGAAGGAGCCGGCCGGGCTGATGTGGTCGGTGGTGATCATGTCACCGAGGATCGCCAGAACGCGGGCGCCTTCGATATCCGAGATCACGCCCTTGCCCTTGGCCATGCCGCGGAAATAGGGCGGGTTCTGGATATAGGTCGAGGTCGGCGGCCAGTCGTAGGTTTCGCTGTCGGTAACCTCGACACCCTGCCACTTTTCATCGCCCTTGAACACGTCGGCGTATTTGGCCTGGAACATCTCGCGCGTCACGACGCTGTCGACCAGATCGGCCACTTCTTTCGTGGTCGGCCAGATGTCTTTCAGGAACACCTCTTTGCCGTCTTTCGAAATCCCGATCGGGTCTTTCGTCAGGTTGATGTTCAGATCCCCGGCGATGGCATAGGCCACGACCAGCGGCGGCGAGGCCAGGAAGTTGGCGCGCACGTCCGGGGAGATGCGGCCTTCGAAGTTGCGGTTGCCCGACAGAACGGCGGTGGCAACCAGATCGTTTTCGTTGATCGCCTTGGAGATCGCCGGATCGCCCAGCGGGCCCGAGTTGCCGATGCAGGTGGTGCAGCCATAGCCCACGAGGTTGAAGCCGATGGCATCCAGATCTTCCTGAAGGCCGGCGGCCTGCAGATATTCGTCGACCACCTGCGACCCGGGGGCCAGCGAGGTCTTCACCCAGGGCTTGCGGGTCAGGCCAAGGGCACGCGCCTTGCGGGCCACGAGGCCTGCGCCCATCATCACATAGGGGTTCGAGGTGTTGGTGCAGGAGGTGATCGCCGCGATCACCACCGAACCGTCGGCTGACGCCTGTACGTCTTCGCCTTCGACCGCACGGTTTGCGCCGTCGGCTTGCCGGTTCGACCGGGCCGGCCTTCGGAGGCCATTTCCCCGGCCCGTCACATCCATCCGCGATAATCGGCCAGAACTGCCGAGCTGCGGCGTCGGTCAGCGGCAGCGTGATCCTGCGGGCGCTTGGGGCCGGAGATCGACGGGCACGACTGTGCCCATGTCGAGATGCAGGGTGGCGGTGAGTAGATCGGGCGTAATCCTCGCTTGCGCCACAAGCCGTTGGCCTTGGCATAGGCCTCGACCAGCGCGATGCGGGATTCGTCGCGGCCGGTGTTGCGCAGGTAGCGCAGGGTTTCGTTGTCGATCGGGAAGAAGCCGCAGGTGGCGCCGTATTCGGGGGCCATGTTGGCGATGGTCGCGCGGTCGGCCAGCGGCAGGTGATCCAGGCCCCGCGCCGTAGAACTCGACGAACTTGCCCACCACGCCCTTCTTGCGCAGCATCTCGACGACCTTCAGCACGAGGTCGGTGGCGGTGGTGCCCTCCATCATGCGGCCGGTCAGCTTGAAGCCGACGACCTCGGGGATCAGCATCGAGATCGGCTGGCCCAGCATCGCGGCCTCGGCCTCGATCCCGCCGACGCCCCAGCCCAGCACGGCCAGGCCGTTGACCATGGTGGTGTGGCTGTCGGTGCCGACCAGCGTATCGGGATAGGCGACCATGTCGCCGTTCTGGTCGGTGTCCGTCCAGACGGTCTGCGCCAGATACTCCAGGTTCACCTGGTGGCAGATGCCGGTGCCGGGCGGCACGACGCGGAAATTGTTGAACGCCTTCTGGCCCCATTTCAGGAAGACATAGCGCTCCATGTTGCGCTCATATTCCAGATCGACGTTCTTCTGGAAGGCGCGCGGCGTGCCGAATTCGTCGATCATCACCGAGTGGTCGATGACCAGATCGACCGGGTTCAGCGGGTTGATCTTCTGCGGATCGCCGCCCAGCGCCTTGATGCCGTCGCGCATCGCGGCCAGGTCGACCACGGCGGGAACGCCGGTGAAATCCTGCATCAGCACGCGGGCCGGGCGATAGGCGATCTCGATCGGGTTCTTGCCACCCAGCTTGCCCCAGTCGGAGAAAGCCTTGATGTCATCGACGGTGACGGTCTTGCCGTCTTCGAAGCGCAGCATGTTTTCCAGCACCACTTTCAGCGCGGCGGGAAGTTTGGAAAACTCGCCCAGACCGGCGGCTTCGGCGGCGGGGATCGAGTAGTAGGAAACCGTCTGACCGCCTGCGGTCAGGGTTTTTCTCGTTTTGCTGCTGTCGTGTCCGACGGTGACGGTCATCTGTCGCCTCCTGGCTGTGGCTCGGATTATAGGGCGCGGGATCATGGCCCCGGTGGTCGGTCTTCCTGCCTGTCATGCCGCATTGCGGCGCGTCACGCAAGGGAATCTGCGGCCTTTGTATGCAATTGTATGCCAAAAATCCAGCAGAGATTTCAGCCTTGCCACGACAGGGGCTGTTGCCCCCTTGCCGCTACGGCAGGGCCACCTGCGGCACCATCGCAAATCGTTGATTGGCAGAAATCAGCCGGTTTGACTAGAACCGGGTAAGAAACATGGGGATCGGAAACGCGATGATGCGCAAGACATTCGGCGCGGCCTGCGGCTTGTCGCTGGCATTTGCCTGTTCGGTATCGGCGCAGGACAATCCGGTGGTGGTGGAGCTTTACACCTCGCAAGGCTGTTCGTCCTGTCCGCCCGCCGATGAATACCTGGCAGAGCTGGCCAATCAGCCCGGCGTCATCCCGCTGGCCCTGCATGTGGATTACTGGGATTACATCGGCTGGGAAGATGCCTTTGCCCAGCCTCGCTTTACCGCACGGCAGAAGGCCTATGCGCGGGCGGTGAAAAGCCGCACCATCTATACGCCGCAGATGATCGTGGACGGGGTGGCGCGGGTTGAAGGCAATGATCCGCAGGCGGTGGCCCAAGCCATCACCGAAGCCATGGCCCGGCCCGCCGACATCACCCTGACGCTGAACCGGCAGGGCGAGGCCTTGCAGGTGCGGGCGGCGGGGCAGGCGGGGGCGCTGCCGATGGTGCCGCCCATGGTGGTGCAGCTGGTGCGGCTGGAACCGGAACAGACGGTCGAGATTGCGCGCGGCGAAAATGCCGGGCGGACCGTGACCTATCGCAACATCGTCACCAGCTGGGAGCCGGTGGCGGAATGGGCGGGGGATGTGCCGCTGGATCTGACGCTGCCGCTGGCGGGATCCGGGCCGGTGGTGGTGATCCTGCAGCATCAGGGCCCGGCCGAGATCGTGGCGGCGGCCGAGCTGCAGTAGGCGCGGCTACTTCCAGCGTTTGTGAATCCAGAACCATTGTTCGGGGTGGCGGCGCACATGCGCCTCCAGATGGTCGTTCAGCGCCTGGGTCATCGCCTCGGCGCTGCCCTGCGGGATCGGCGCATCCACCAGAATGTCGAAATCCAGCCCGCTGGCCGCGCGTGTGGCATAGGACGGGATCAACAGCGCATCATATTTCAGCGCCAGTTCGGCGGCTGACAGCGCGGTTTTCGCCGGATGGCCGAAGAAGCTGAGCACGGGGGCATGTTTCATGTGCTGGTCCTGCACGATGCCGATCATGCCGCCCTGCCGCAGAAAGCGCAGCATCGCCGCCATGCCCTGCCGCCCGCGTTCGAACAGGGGTTCGCCCGATTGGGCCATGGCGGCCACATAATGGGCGTTGAAATAGCGGTTGGTCATCGGGCGATACAGGCCCGCAACGGCGAAGCCACGGGCGCGCAGGGCCACGCGGCTGGCCAGATAATTGCCGAAATGCCCGGTCACCATCACCACGGGGCGGCCTGCGGCCTTTGCCTCGGCCATGGCCGCAAGCCCGGGGCCATGCAGGCTGGCCGCTTCGGCCCTGGCAAAGAACGGGGCGCCGGAATACATCTCGATCACCGAACGGCCGATATTGTCGGGCACGGCGCGCTGCATCCGGCGAATTTCATCGGGCGCCATATCGGGGAAGATCAGGCGCAGGTTATCGCGGATGCGGCGATTGTAGCCCGCCAGCGGCGCGATGACCCGCGCGAAGATCCAGCCACAGAGCGGCACCCGCCAGCGGTAGGGCAACAGCAGCAAGGCACCGATCAGCCCGCGCAGAACGGCGTTCTGCAGCCAGTGGACGGGGTGAAAGCCTTCGGTCGGGGTCTTTGCCATGCCTGATTTTGCCAGCCTGTCTCAGGTGATGCGGGCAACCCGCGTCTCGCGGTGCCAGACATAGACACCGGCCCCCGCGATCACAAGGGCGCCGATCACCGTCCAGCCATCGGGCCATTCGTCGAACAGCAGGATGCCCCAGCCGATGGCAAACAGGATGCCGACATAGCCGAAGGGCGCGATGGCCGAGGCTTCGGCAATGGTGAAGGCGCGGATCAGGAAGAACTGCGCCACCGAGCCCAGCGCGCCGATCAGCACAAAGCCCCAGAGATCAGCCATGGCAATCGGTTGCCAGATGAAAGGCAGCAGGAGGGTGGTCGCCAGCGTGCCGAACATGGCCGAATAGATCAGCGAGGTAGAGGGGGATTCGTCACGCCCGACCCAGCGGGTGGCCAGCGCAAAGCCGGCATAGCAGATGGCGCAGCACAGGGGCAGCAGGGCGGCGGGCTGAAACACGCCAAAGCCGGGGCGAATGATGACAAGCGCCCCGAAAAGCGCGGCACAGACCCCGAAGATCCGCCGGGCGCCCAGCTTTTCCCCCAGAAACAGCGCCGCCCCCAGCGTGATCAGCACCGGGTTCAGATCGGTGATCGCCGTCGCCTCTGCCAGACCGACATAGCCGAGGCTGACAAAGAAGAAGGCCGTCGCCCCGAACTGCATCAGCGACCGGGCCGCCTGCAGCCCGGGATAGCGGGTGCGCAGCAGGCGGCGCAGCTGCGGCAGGCAAGAGAACACCAGCGTCACGATCACTGTCTGCCCGGTATAGCGCGCCCAGACCACCTGCAGCGCCGGGTATTCGGCAATCAGCGTCTTGGCCAGCGCATCCATCGAGGTGAATGTGGCAATGGCAATCAGCATCATCAGGATGCCGCGCCCTGTATCCGTCTGTGGCATGGTGAACTTTCAGGCTGGGGCCATGCGGCGCAAGCGGCCGGGTCTGGCTGCAGATTTTTCACCATAAGATCAAATTTCAGGGGGGTCTAGTCTTCCTCCCCGCTGTTCAGCTGCACCTCTCCCGCCTCTGCCAGAGTGCGGATCGCGGCAATGATTTCGTTCATCGCGGCCTCGGCGTCTTTTTCCTTGACCCGGCCACGTTCGGCGATTTCTTCGCGCAGGGCCTGCGCCATGCGCTGCGACAGGTTGGCCAGCAGGAAATCCGCCGCCGCGGCGCGATCTGGCATCCCCTGCGCCCCGGCCAGTGCGGTGACAAGCACGGGTTGCGGCACGGCGCGCACCAGGCGCGGCACATCGCGCGGGGCCAGACGCTGGGGCAGATGCACGAAGGTGAAGATGGCGCGCCGCACCGCACCCGCAAAGGCGGCATCCTCTTCATCCAGCCCCTGCAGCACGGTTTCCCGCGTGGCTTCGGCGCTGACATTCAGGATGGCGCCCACGCGTTGCGCGGCCGCCGCTTCAAAGGCGCGGGCGGGCCGCGCCTCCAGCTGGCTGGCCAGTGCAAACCCGATGCGCCGCACGGTAACCGGATCGACATTGCCGGTCTGCAGCACCGCAAAAGCCACGCGCCGGGCCTTTTCGCCGGGCAGGCGCGACAGGATTTCGGCCGCCTTGGGGGCAGGCAGCTTTGACAGCAGCACCGCCGAAATCTCGGTGCTTTCTTCGGCAATCACCGGTTCCAGCACCTCGGAGGGCAGGGCGGCGATTCTCTCCCAGGGGTCAGCATCGGGGCGGGTGCCCATCATCCGGCGCAGCCGTCCGGCGGCGGCCTGTGAAATATGCCCGTCCATCATGGCCAGCGCGCCTTCAAGGCCGCCAGGAAAGGACAGGCCCGCCTGTTCCAGCTGCCCGGCAAATTCGGCCACCACGGCCTGCAACGTCTCCCGATCCACCAGCCGCATGGCGCCGATCTGCTGCGCCAGTTCGGCCTGCAGCGCTTCGGGCAGGTTCGCCAGCGGAATGGGCGCGCCTTCGGCCAGCATCAGCCGCACGATGATTGCGGCCTTCTGCGGCCCGGTCAGCCGTGTAATCACCATGCCCGCCGCAGCCGGAAGACGCGCGGGCGCTACCCTTGCCAGTGCCTGTGCCATGTCATCCCCTGATTCACCTCTGGTGGTCAGGGTGGCAGGCGCCGGTTAACAGCGCCTTAGCTCGACATGGTTTCGCAGGCGCGGGTATCGGGATTCCACTTCATGCCATCGGCGCAGCTCATGGCGGCTTCCTCATGGGCGCAGCCTGCGGCCAGAACGGCGGCAGGGGCAAGCGTGGCGGCCAGGGAAACCAGAAGCATCAGTGTCTTCATCAGCATCCTCCATCGGTTTGGATGCCCGTCATCGTACCATGAAATATGCAAAAGGGGCGGATTCCTCCGCCCCTTCCGCTCACCCTTTCGTGAAGATCAGCCGAAGACGCGCTTGAAAATCGTGTCGACATGTTTGGTGTGATAGCCCAGGTCGAATTTCTCCTCGATCTCGGCCGGGCTCAGCGCGGCGGTCACTTCCGGGTCGGCCAGCAGCTCGGTCTTGAAATCGGCGCCCTTTTCCCAGACCTTCATCGCGTTGCGCTGCACCAGGCGATAGCTGTCCTCGCGCGAAACGCCGGCCTGCGTCAGCGCCAGCAGCACGCGCTGGCTCATCACCAGACCCTTGAACTTGTTCATGTTGCGCAGCATGTTTTCGGGATAGATCACCAGCTTTTCCACCACACCGGCCAGGCGGTGCAGCGCGAAATCCAGCGTGATCGTGGTATCGGGGCCGATCGCACGTTCCACCGAGGAATGCGAGATGTCGCGCTCGTGCCACAGCGCCACGTTTTCCAGCGCGGGCACCACCGCCATGCGCACCAGCCGGGCAAGGCCGGTCAGGTTTTCGGTCAGCACCGGGTTGCGCTTGTGCGGCATGGCCGAGGAGCCCTTCTGGCCGGGGGTGAAGAACTCCTCGGCCTCCAGCACCTCGGTGCGCTGCATGTGGCGGATTTCGATGGCGATGTTCTCGATGCTCGCGATCACGCCCAGGGTGGCAAAGAACATGGCGTGCCGGTCGCGCGGGATCACCTGGGTGCTGATCGGCTCGGGCGTCAGGCCCAGCTTTTCGCAGACATGTTCTTCCACAGCCGGGTCGATGTTGGCGAAAGTGCCGACGGCGCCGGAAATGGCGCCGGTGCGGACTTCGTCCCGCGCGGTCACCAGACGGTCCCGGTTGCGGGCCATTTCGGCGTAGAAGCGGGCGAAGGTCAGGCCCATGGTGGTGGGTTCGGCATGGATGCCGTGGCTGCGCCCGATGCGCACGGTGTCCTTGTGTTCAAGGGCGCGGGTTTTCAGCGCGGCCAGCACCCGGTCCATGCCCGCCAGCAGCAGGTCGGCGGCGCGCACCAGCTGGATGTTGAACGTGGTGTCCAGCACGTCCGACGAGGTCATGCCCTGATGCACGAAGCGCGCGTCGTCGGCGCCGATATGTTCGGCCAGATGGGTCAGGAAGGCGATGACGTCATGCTTGGTCACGGCCTCGATCTCGTCGATGCGGGCCACGTCGAAGTGCACATCCTTCGCGCGCCAGACGGCTTCGGCATTGGCCCGCGGGATCACGCCCAGATCGGCCTGCGCGTCGCAGGCATGGGCCTCGATCTCGAACCAGATGCGGAACTTGGTCTCGGGCGACCAGATGGCGACCATTTCGGGGCGGGAATAGCGGGGGATCATCGGCGTGGCCTTTCGTTGCGGCAGTTGCAGGCAGGGCTGCCTTAGCCGCTACGCCCCCGGCTTTCAACCCGCAAGCCTGTTCCTCTTGGCCCAAATACCCCCGCCGGAGGCACGGCGCCCGGGCGGCGGCGCAGGCCGCTGCCCGGGCTGATCTCTTGCGCCGCAGGCGCACCGCATAATAAGCCCGGGTAACGTTACAGGCTGTTGCGGCCCCGGTAGAGCTGCCATTCCTCGACCACGCTGCCGTCTTTCAGGTGGCAGTACCCGGCCTCGCCCGCCTGTTCTTGCCGCAGTTCCAGCCGCCCGCCCAGATCGGCACAATATCGTGCCGCCGGGTTTGACATCGAAGCCCAGTTGCCCTGTCGCGCCGTGCCCCCGCCAGAGGAACCGCCGCAGGCAGACAGCAGGGCAAGGCAGGCAAGGGACAACAGCAGGGAACGGCGCATGACAATGATCCTCGAACAAATCCGGGGCCAGAATGGGGCAGGTGCCGCCGCGCTGCAAGAGTGGTGCTGCAATGTGGGGCCCTCTGGCCTCTGGCAGGCCGGAAAAGCCCCGGCTATGATCGCGGCATGATGCCGCCGATCCTGCAATCCCGTCTGCCGTTTGCCCCCTGGATGGACCCGCGCACCGCGCGCCTGCCCGGGATCCTGCCCGCCGCGCCGGAAGACTGGCTGCGCGTCGATGATGCCTTTGCGGGCCAGATGGCCGAACGCGATGCCCGCATCCGCGATCAGCTGCCGCTGGTGCATGGTCTTTTGCCCGGCGCTGGTCCGGCCGCGGCAGAGCTGTTGGACAAGGTTCTGGCGCGTCTGGCGCAGACCGAGGGGTATCACATCGGCCCTGCGGCGGTGCGGCGGCCCGATGGCATCCACGTGCCGATCGACCGGGCGCAGCCACTGGTCACCGCCGGGCGTCTGGTGCAGGAGGATCTGTGCCTGCTGGAACGCATGGGGGATGAACATCTGCTGACCGGCGCCATCCTGTGCTTTCCGGCCAGCTGGACGCTGGCGCAGAAGCTGGGCCAGCCAATGACCCGCATCCATGTGCCGGTCGATCATTACACCGATGATCTGGCGCGGCGGGTGCAGCGGCTGTTCGATGCGATCCGGCCGGATCAGGTGCTGTGCCGGATGAATGCGCTGGTCTATGAGGATGCGGCGCTGTTCCAGCCCCGGCGCGAGGGCGAACCGCGCCCGCGCCCGCTGCAGCGGCTGTATCTGCGGAGCGAGCGGCAATGCCTGCTGCGTCTGCCCGAAAGCCGGGCGGTGGTGTTTTCCATCCATACCTATCTTGTGCGGCTGGAGGATCTGGCGCCGGAAGATCGTGCCGGGCTGCAGGCTGCAGGTCTGTAGGTTGGCGGTCTTTAGGCAGGGCTGCCGCCGGGGGTTGCCCGGCGGAGCAGAGCTTACAGCAGGGCGCTGACGCGGTCTCCCAGCCCCGATTGCAGAAAGACCATGGCGGCGCCGGTCAGTGCCATGGCGCGGGCGCTGAGGCCGATGTTTTCGCCGCGCAGCAGGCTGTAGGTCATCACCGCCGCGCCAACCGGCAGATTGACCGCCAGCAGGGTGCAGTTCATCGCATGGCTGGCCAGCCGCAGCTGGATCGAGTCGCGCGGGGTGTCGTCTTCCGACGGATCATACAGGGCTGCGCGGATATTGCGCAGCCGGTCCATATCGGGCGATGCGGTTTCACCTTTGCCTGCGGCGACGGGGGCCGGTTCGACCTTGGCGATTTCATCCAGCTCGGCGCGCGGCGGCACCAGTTCCACCAGCGCATCCACCAGTTCGGCATCCAGCGGCGCGGTGCTTTCCTGCCAGACGATGGTATCGGTGGGATAGTGGCGCAACATGCTGTCAACCAGCTGGGCGCAAAGCTTGCGCGGATCGGCCGCGATGCAGCCGGCGCTGGGGGCAAAGCGGGCGTAGGGGGCAGGGCCTGCCGCCACGGTCAGGCAGGCGGCATAGCCTTCGGGCGCAGGTTCGGCCCGGGCCAGCAGGATGCGGCGATTGCCGATATCGAACCATGCCACCTCGTCGCTGTCCCAACCCAGACGATGGCTGCCGTTGCAATGGCGGGCCAGATGCAGGTCGATCTCGCCCACGAGGCGGGCAAAGTTCAGATAGGTTTCGTCTGCATACAGCAGCTGGGCAATCACACTGTTCGGCAAGGCTCGCATGGCTACACACTCCGACAGACTTCATTAACCTTACATTCGCCCCGGAATGTGCTCGCAAGGTGGGGGGAAAATGGTCAATTCTAGGTAATTCTGCCGGTGTTGGCCCCCTTGCTGCCGCAATCGTTAACAAATGGTTAACGCGCGGCGGGCATGTGGTGCGCAATAGAAAAGGGCGCCCGAAGGCGCCCTTTTCCCCGATCCGCAAGGATCAGCAGGAGTAGTACATCGCATATTCGACCGGGTGCGGCGTATGCTCGTAGGCATACACTTCTTCCCATTTCAGACCGATATAGGCATCCAGCTGTTCCTTGGTGAACACGCCACCGGCCAGCAGGAAGTCCATGTCCTTTTCCAGCTCTTCCAGAGCTTCGCGCAGCGAACCGCAGACCGTGGGGATTGCGGCCAGTTCTTCCGGCGGCAGATCATACAGGTCTTTGTCCGAAGCCGGGCCCGGATCGATCTTGTTCTTGATGCCGTCAAGACCAGCCATCAGCAGGGCAGCAAAGGCCAGATAGGGGTTCGCCGCCGGATCGGGGAAGCGGGCTTCGACGCGCTTGGCTTTCGGCGATTCCGTCCACGGAATACGGACGCAGCCCGAACGGTTGCGTGCCGAGAAGGCGCGCAGAACCGGCGCTTCGAAGCCCGGGATCAGGCGCTTGTAGGTGTTGGTCGAGGGGTTGGTCAGCGCGTTCAGCGCCTTGGCGTGCTTCAGGATGCCGCCGATGAAATACAGGGCCTCCTGGCTCAGGTCGGCGTATTTGTCGCCTGCGAACAGCGGCTTGCCGTCTTTCCAGATCGACATGTTCACATGCATCCCCGAGCCGTTGTCGCCCTTCATGGGCTTGGGCATGAAGGTCACGGTCTTGCCATAGGCGGCCGCGACGTTGTGGATGACGTATTTGTATTTCTGGATGTTGTCGGCCTGTTCGACCAGACCACCGAAGATCATGCCGAGTTCGTGCTGGCAGGTCGCCACTTCGTGGTGGTGCTTGTCAACCTTGATGCCCATGCGCTTCATGGTCGACAGCATCTCGCCGCGCAGATCATGCGCTTCGTCGACCGGGTTGACCGGGAAATAGCCGCCCTTGTGCGGGGCGCGGTGGGCCAGGTTGCCCCCTTCGATTTCCTTGTCGGTGTTCCAGGCGGCGGCTTCGGCGTCGATCTGGAAGGACACCTTCTGCGGCGTGACGGAATAGCGCACGTCGTCGAAGATGAAGAATTCGGCTTCGGGGCCGAAATAGGCGGTGTCGCCGATGCCCGAGGACTTCAGGTAGGCTTCGGCCTTCTTGGCGATCTGGCGCGGGCAGCGGTCATAGGCTTCGCTGGTGTCGGGCTCGACCACGTCGCAATGCACGCAGAGGGTTTTTTCGGCATAGAAGGGGTCGATGTAAACCGAGGTGGCATCCGGGATCAGCTTCATGTCGGACTGATCAATGGACTTCCAGCCGGCGATCGACGAACCGTCGAACATGAAGCCTTCTTCGAAGAAGTCTTCATCCACCAGATCGACAATCAGCGTCACGTGCTGAAGTTTGCCTTTCGGATCGGTAAAGCGGACGTCGACGTATTCGACTTCCTCGTCCTGAATCAGTTTCAGAGCTTTAGCTACTGCGCTCATCATGCTGCCTTTCGGTTGGTGTTTCATCGAGGCGCCCTGGGAACAGTGCGCCCGGTGTCTGGATGGGTGGGATCAGACCGCGTCGTCGCCGGTTTCGCCGGTGCGGATGCGGATCGCCTGTTCGACGGGCGAGATGAAGATCTTGCCGTCGCCGATCTTGTCGGTGCGCGCGGCCGATACGATGGCTTCCACGGCGGCATCCACCATGTCATCCGAAAGCACGACCTCGATCTTCACCTTGGGCAGGAAATCCACGACATATTCCGCGCCGCGATAGAGTTCGGTATGGCCTTTCTGGCGACCGAAGCCCTTGACCTCGGTCACGGACAGCCCCTGAATGCCGGCCTCCTGAAGCGCTTCTTTCACCTCGTCCAGCTTGAACGGCTTGATGATCGCTTCGATCTTCTTCATGACCGACTCCCCCGCTAGTTCTCGTCTGCAAGCCAGTGACCACTTCCCTGCGGCCTGGACAATCGGCTAGGTTTGCAACTGTGCCGATTTCCACGGAAAATCGGCAGGTGTCGCGCAAAAAATAGTCATTGCGATCACCATATAGGCAATTTGTGAACGATTAAAGCTGCAAAAATGACCGAACTTCTGACCGCTGCCCAAATGCGCGCCATCGAAGACATCGCCATCCGCGCAGGCGGGGTAACCGGGCGTGACCTGATGGAGCGGGCCGGGCAGGGGGTGATTGCCGCCATCTGGCGGCACTGGCCCGCACTGGCGCGCGGGCCGCAGCGGGCGGTCGTGCTGTGCGGGCCGGGCAACAATGGCGGCGATGGCTTTGTGGTGGCGCGGCTGTTGCGGCAGCGGGGCTGGACGGTGGATCTGCATCTGCTGGGCGATCCGGCGCGGCTGCCGCCGGATGCCCGGGCGAACCACGATCTGTGGCTTGAGCTTGGGCCGGTGCTGCCAATGCCCTGTGCAGAACTGCCACGCTTGCGGCAGACCGAGGCGGGGTTGCTGGTCGATGCGCTGTTCGGAACCGGGCTGACGCGGGGCCTTGCGCCCGAACTGGCGCAGATCGCGCCCGATCAGACGGGCTGGCATCGCGTGGCGGTGGATGTGCCCAGCGGGCTTTGTGCCGATTCGGGCAGGGTGCTGCAGGTTGCGCCGGGTCGTGCGGGGGTAGTGTTGCGCGCCGATCTGACGGTGAGCTTTCACCACGCCAAACTGGGGCATTACCTGCAGGACGGGCCGCAGATCTGCGGGGCGCTGATGGTGGCCGATATCGGGCTGGACCCGGCAGAAACCGGCCATGCGGTATCGCTGGTGGATGCGGATCATCTGGCAAGGCTGGCTGTGCCCGCGCTGCGCAAGGCGGCTGTCGGGCATAAGTATGTGCATGGTCATGCACTTGTCCTGTCGGGCGGGCCGGGGCGTGGCGGTGCGGCCCGGCTGGCGGCGCGGGCGGCGCTGCGGATCGGGGCAGGGTTGGTGACCCTGGGCTGCCCGTCCGCCGCGCTGGCAGAAAACGCCGCGCGTCTGGATGCGGTGATGCTGCGGCCGGTTGGCGATGCGGCAGAGCTGGCCGAAACTCTGGCAGATCCGCGGATTTCCGCGCTGTGCCTTGGGCCGGGGCTGGGGCTGGAGAACAGCGCGCAGGCTCTGCTGGCGACGGCACTGCGCAGTGGCAGGCCCATCGTGCTGGATGCCGATGCGCTGACGTTGATCGCGCGGAGCCCGGGCCTGATGGGCGCGCTGCATCCGGCCTGCGTGCTGACCCCGCATGGGGGCGAGTTTGCGCGGCTGTTTCCCGATCTGGCGGCGCATCTGGCGGCTGACCCCATATCCGGCCCGGCGGCATCGCGGCTGGATGTTGTCCGGCAGGCGGCGGCGCGGCTGGGCTGCACCGTGCTGCTGAAAGGGGCCGATACGGTGATCTGCGGGGCCGCAGGGCAGGCGGCCCTGCATGGTGCTGTCTATGACGAGGCTGCGCCCTGGCTCGCCACGGCAGGATCGGGGGATGTGCTGGCAGGGTTCATCGCCGGGCTGCTGGCGCGGAGCTTTGCCGGGCCTGAGGCTGCAGCAACGGCCGTCTGGCTGCACGCGGCCTGTGGCCGCAGCTTCGGCCCCGGGCTGATCGCCGAAGATCTGCCGGAAGAGTTGCCGAAGGTGCTGCGCGGGCTGGGCGTCTGAACCCCGGCAAAGCAAAAGGCCGCCCAAAGGCGACCTGGGGTTTGATCCTGCGCTTTGCCGGTATGGGGCTGACATGGGCCAGCACGGGGCCAGCAAATTTCTTCGAAGAAATTTGCGTCAGGCCGGGGTCAGCACCGGCTGCACGCCGATTTCCAGCCCGCCTGCATAGATCACTGCCGGGCCATCCAGCACCAGCTGCCACAGCCGATGGGCGCCCGCAGGCTCGGCCCGGATGAACTCGCCATCCACCAGCCGGGTCACGGCAATCATCGCCTGCGGCTGGCCTGCAAGGGTCTGCGCCCGCCAGTCCGTGACGCGCAGCAGGCTGTCGGCGCTGACGATCACATCTTCTTCGGGCTGTTCCACCCCGAGGGTCGAGGCCGAAACCCGGATCATCGGCGCATCCGCCTGCACCATCGCAACAGAGAGCAGCTTGCGCGGGCCAGTGCGGGTGATGATGCGATCCCCCGCCGTCAGATATTCGACAGGCAGTTCCCCCTGCATCGTCAGAATACGGGTGCCTTGCGCCAGGCCACAAACGGCAGAAACGGCGCGCTGATCCGACAGTCTGTGGCTTTGGCTTTCGAACATCATCATGGCAGCACCTGCTTTCACACACTTCTACAGCCTGCGCAGCAAATGTGGCACGATTGTGCCCGGCCTGTGGCGTTTCCACGAAGGGGCGTGTGACACGAAGGGGGCGTCGCAGGATCTCGAAGGTGATCCCGGCCTGCTGCAGATCCACGCCCGGCAGGATGATGCGGATGATCTATAAAGATGATCCCGGCCATTTAGCTAAAAGCTGAAACGCGCGGGGGCGTGAGCCTCTGAGCCTGAGGCACATCTTGTGGCAATCCCCGAAAAGCAATGCAGCGCAAGTGCAAGGAAAGACTAGATTAACGATATCGTGGATGTTTGGCTGGGGCGCTAGGATTCGAACCTAGGTATGTCGGTACCAAAAACCGATGCCTTACCACTTGGCGACGCCCCAACCGTGCGGCGGTGTTTAGACAAGCGCTGCGGAGGGTGCAAGTGCAAATTCATCGCGGAATGGGCATGGGTTGACGGCGAGGCCGGTTCAGCCGCTAAGCAGGCGGGATCATGCAGGTGGATATCATCGTTCTCGGGGCCGGTGCGGCGGGCCTTTTCGCCGCGATCGAGGCAGGGCGGCGCGGCCGTCGGGTGCTGGTGGTGGATCATGCCCGCGCGGCGGGCGAGAAGATCCGCATTTCGGGCGGGGGGCGGTGCAATTTCACCAATCTGGATATCCGGGCAGAGGCCTTTCTGTCGCAGAACCCGCGCTTTGCGCTTTCGGCGCTGAAACGGTTCACCCAATGGGATTTCATCGCCCGGGTCGATGCGGCGGGCATCGCCTGGCATGAAAAGACTCTGGGGCAGCTGTTCTGTGACGGGTCGGCCAAGCAGATTGTCGCCATGCTGCTGGATGATCTGGCGGCGGCGGGCGGCCAGCTGTGGCTTGAAACCGAACTGGGGGCGGTGACCCGGGCCGAGCAGGGCTTCCGGGTGGACACCAGCCGGGGCCCGGTGCAGGCGGCGAGCGTGATCGTGGCGACGGGGGGCAAATCCATTCCCAAGATGGGCGCCACCGGGATCGGCTATCGTATTGCCGAAGGCTTTGGCCTGCCACTGGTGGAAACCCGGCCGGCGCTGGTGCCGCTGACGCTGGCCGATCAGGTGCTG
Source organism: Gemmobacter sp. (assembly GCA_034519525.1). Taxonomy (GTDB): domain Bacteria; phylum Pseudomonadota; class Alphaproteobacteria; order Rhodobacterales; family Rhodobacteraceae; genus Gemmobacter. Next base: position 143,983 of record JAXHOJ010000057.1, read on the forward strand.
GAACCGCTGAAGGCTCTGGCGGGCACGGCGGTGGATGGCCGCGCCAGCGCAGGCCGGACCGGATTTGACGAGGCGATGCTGTTCACCCATCGCGGCCTGTCGGGCCCGGCGATCCTGCAGATCAGCTCCTACTGGCGCGAGGGGCGACGGCGATGCGCGCTTGATCTGGCACGCGGGCAGGATGCGGCGGTGGGGTTGCGGCGGCTGCGGCAAGAGAATGGCCGCGTGGCGCTGCGCACGGCACTGGCGCGGCATGTGCCGGACCGGCTGGCGCGCTATCTGGAAGGAACGAGCGGGTCTGCAGGGCAATCTGGCCGATCAGAACAATGCCGCGCTGGACCGGCTGGCGGCGCTGGTGCACGGCTTTACGCTGACACCCGTGGGCAGCGAAGGCTATCGCACCGCAGAGGTGACGCTGGGGGGCGTGGATACCGCTGCGCTGGACGCCAGAACGATGCAGGCCAAGGATGTGCCGGGGCTGTTCTTCATCGGCGAGGTGGTGGATGTGACGGGCTGGCTGGGCGGGTACAACTTCCAATGGGCCTGGTCTTCGGGATGGGCCGCCGGTCAGGTGGCTTGAATCTGATAATGATGATTATGTAATATAACTGCCTCTGCAGAGCCGGATTTCGCATCGCTTCTTGCCCTGTGGCCGCAGCTGGGGCATGTAGCGGCATCCCCAGACCAGAGGCACAGCCATGACATTCTCCCGGTCCATCAAGATCGCCCCGTCGATCCTTTCTGCCGATTTCGCCAATTTCGGCGCCGAATGCGAAGCCATCGAGGCCCAGGGCTGCGACTGGGTGCATGTCGATGTGATGGATGGCCACTTCGTGCCGAATATCACTTTCGGGCCAAGCACCTGCGCGGCGATCCGCAAGCACATCAAGGGCGTGATGGATGTGCATCTGATGGTTGCCCCCGTCGATCCCTATATCGACGCCTTCGCCCAGTCTGGTGCCGATGTGCTGACCGCGCATCTGGAGGCCGGGCCGCATATCCACCGCACGCTGCAGGCGATCCGCGCCCATGGCATCAAGGCGGGTCTGGCCATCAACCCCGGCACCGGGATCGACGCCGTGGCCCATCTGATCGACATGGTGGATCTGATCTGCGTGATGACGGTGAACCCCGGGTTCGGCGGGCAGAAATTCATCCATTCGCAGGTGGCCAAGGTGCGCGCCCTGCGCGAGATGATCGGTGACCGCCCGGTGCATATCGAGATCGACGGCGGCGTGACGGTGGAAACCGCGCCGCTGGTGGCCGCTGCGGGCGCCGATGTTCTGGTGGCGGGATCGGCGGTGTTCAAGGGCGGCTCGGTCGGTAATCCTTCCCCCTATGGCGCCAATATCCGGAACATTCGTGCCGCTGCAGAAGCGGCTTTGGGATAATCCTTCCACATATTCAATACTTGAAATGTATCTAAGGGTTGGATAGGTCTTGATCCGAGGCGCCGGACCCTCCGGCGCGCGGAGAGCCTGCCATGCGCCGTTTCCTGCCTGTCCTGGATTGGGGCCCGCATTATACCCGGGCCGCGCTGGGAAATGATCTGCTGGCCGCCGTGATCGTGACGATCATGCTGATCCCGCAATCGCTGGCCTATGCGCTGCTGGCGGGCCTTCCGGCAGAGGTCGGGCTGTACGCCTCGATCGCGCCGCTGGTGATCTATGCGGTCTTCGGCACCTCGCGCACCCTGGCGGTGGGTCCGGTGGCGGTGGTCAGCCTGATGACGGCGGCGGCCATAGCCCCGCTGGCAGCACAGGGCACGGCCGAATATCTGGGCGCCGCCATCGCGCTGGCCTTCCTGTCGGGGCTGATGCTGTTGGGCATGGGTCTGCTGCGGCTGGGCTTCATGGCGAATTTCATCAGCCATCCGGTGATTTCCGGCTTCATCACGGCATCCGGCCTGCTGATCGCCGCCGGACAGATCCCGCAACTGGCCGGGCTTTCGGTGCGCGGCGAAACCCTGCCAGAGCTGGCCATGGCCATCTGGCAGGCGTTTCCGGGTGCAAACCTGCAGACGCTGATGATCGGCCTGCCCGTGGTGGCCTTTCTGTTCTGGACACGCAGCCGCCTGAAACCCCTGCTGCGTCGTGCAGGCCTGAATGACCGGCTTGCAGGCGCGCTCAGCCGTGCCGCGCCCGTGCTGGCGGTGGCGGCCACAACATGGGCAAGCTGGGGCTTCTCGCTGGCCGGTACGGTGCCGGTGGTGGGCGATATTCCCGGCGGCCTGCCGATGCCCACCCTGCCGCCCATGAACCCGGATCTCTGGGCCGCCATCTTTGCCCCGGCGGCGCTGATTTCGCTGGTGGGCTATGTCGAAACCATATCGGTGGCGCAGACGCTGGCCGCCAAACGCCGCCAGCGCATCGACCCGGATCAGGAACTGATCGCGCTTGGTGCCTCGAATATCGGGGCGGCGGTTTCGGGCGGCTATCCGGTGACCGGGGGCTTTGCGCGATCCGTGGTGAATTTCGACGCCGGGGCCGAAACGCCCGCGGCGGGCGCCTTCACCGCCATCGGCATGGCGCTGGCGACCCTGTTGCTGACGCCCCTGCTCTATCATCTGCCCAAGGCCACGCTGGCGGCCACGATCATCGTCGCCGTGCTCAGCCTGGTCGATCTGGGCGCCTTGCGCCGCACCTGGCACTATAGCCGCAGCGATTTTGCGGCGATGCTGGCCACCATTCTTGTGACCCTTGGGGTCGGCGTCGAAGCCGGGATCAGCGCCGGGGTGATCCTGTCGATCGGGCTGCATCTGTGGCGCAGCTCGCGCCCGCATGTGGCCATCGTCGGACAGGTTCCGGGAACCGAGCATTTTCGCAATGTCACCCGGCACGAGGTCATCACCGCGCCGGATGTGCTGTCGATCCGCATCGACGAAAGCCTGTATTTCCCCAATGCCCGGTTTCTGGAAGACCGTCTTCTGGGCGCTGTGGCCGAACAGCCGGGGCTGCGCCATATCGTGCTGATCTGCACTGCGGTGAACAGCATCGATTCATCCGCCCTGGAAACGCTGGAGGATCTGAACGCCCGCCTGCGCGATGGCGGTGTGACCCTGCATCTGTCCGAAGTGAAAGGCCCGGTAATGGACAGGCTGGCCCGCACGCATCTGCTGCGCGATCTGACCGGGCAGATCTTTCTGACGCAGTTCGATGCGATGATGGCGCTGGCCCCCGGCGTCACCCAGGCCTGCCACGATGCGGCCCGGCGCGACACGTCAAAGGCGGCCCATTGATCTGCGGCAAGATGACAGGCTTGCATAGCTGCAATGCCTGTCATCCGCTCGACATCTGCCTGCAATCCCCGGTAATAGAACCAAACTGAGGCCATTGGTGCGGCCTGTTGATTCTATTGTCTTTGTATGAGTTTGGAGCCAGGCCTTGATGGATATTCTTGCGATCCTGAACCGGATCGCCACATCAGCAACCATTGATGGCGTCTGGGACCAGGCGATTTCCCTGTTTCGGGAACGGGGCTTTTCGCGGGTCAATTACGGTTTCACGCGGTTTCGCAACGCCCATTCGATGGGCCATACCGATGATGTGATCTATCTCACCACCTTCCCGCCGGAATACGAGCAGTTCTATTTTGCCGATGGTTTCTTTTCCCGCACGCCGCTGTATCGCTGGGCGGTCGAAAATTCCGGCACCTGCACCTGGCGCTGGGTCGAGGATCATCTGCGCGCCGGCCTTCTGACGGCGGATGATGCCGAGGCGGTGCGCCAGAACGGGCTGCGCGGGCTGCGCGCCGGGATCACCATCAGCTTTCCCGAAGCCTCGCCGCGCGAAAAGGGCGCGCTGGGGCTGGCCGCGGATGACGGGCTGGATCATGATGCTGTCGATCAGATCTGGGCCGAACATGGCGCCGGGATCGAGGCCGTTGCGCATGTGATGCACCTTCGGATCTGCCAGCTGCCTTTCGAAACCCGCCGCCGCCCGCTGTCGCCCCGCCAGCGCGAGGCCTTGCAATGGGTGGCAGAGGGCAAAACCACGCAGGATATCGCCGTTCTGATGGATATCTCGCCAACGATGGTGGAAAAGCACCTGCGCCTTGCCCGGGCTGCGCTGGATGTGGAAACCACGGCCCAGGCTGTGGCAAAAGGCACTTTGCTGAACCAGATCTTCACGCGGATCGACAAGCCGGCTTGAACAGCGGGTTGTCCCAGCCAACCTATACGAAAGGTTAGGAATACCTCACTTACGCAAGGTCAAATAATGTGAAAAAACAACCTTGCCCTTTGAGTGGTGGCTTCGGCTAAGGGGGGCAAGTTGCCAGCGGTCCGATAAGTAGGCCCTTGGTTCCTTCTCTGGAAGGTTTGTTGCGGTCAGTGCGGAAATAATGTTCGCCTCCTGGCCGAGTGTATTTGCGCCCCGCTCTCATCCCCAATCTGGGGCGCGTGGAAACGGTGTGATCCTAAGGATCGCACCGTTTCTTTTTTGGCCATGCGATCTGCAGCCCGATGGAAACCACCATTCGCAAAAGAAAAACGGCGCCACATGGGCGCCGTTTGTCGTTCTGTCGGAGGGGCGAGGGCGGGGTAAAACCGCCCTGCCCTGCCCGGATCAGCCCTGCAGGGCTTTCGCCACTTCGGCGGCGAAATCCTCTTTCTCTTTTTCGATGCCTTCGCCCACGGCCATACGCACGAAAGCCACCACTTCCACACCGGCGTCTTTCGCAGCTTGCGCCACGGTGACATCGGGGTTGATGACGAATTTCTGGTTCAGCAGCGTCGATTCTTCGAAGAACTTCTTCATCCGGCCCGGGATGATGTTGTTCTGGATCACGGCTTCCGGCTTCGGCTTGGCCGAAGCGGCGTTTTCTTCCAGCGCCTTGGCGGTCTGCACGGCCAGCTCACGCTCCACCACGACCGGGTCCATGTCGGCTTCCGACAGCGAAACCGGCGAGGTGGCGGCGATATGCATGGCGATCTGCTTGCCGATGCCGTTATCGGCACCTTTCAGCGCGACCAGCACACCGATGCGGCCCAGACCGTCAGCCGCGGCCGTGTGGATATAGGCGGCGACAGCGTCACCTTCCACGGCAGCCATCCGGCGCAGGGTCATGTTTTCGCCGATGGTGGCGATGGCATCGGTCAGCGATTCCGAAACGGTCTTGCCGTTCAGATCTGCCGTTTTCAGCGCGTCCACATCCGAAACACCCAGAGCTGCGGTGGTGATGCCACGCACGAGGTTCTGGAAATCGCCGTTCTTGCCGACGAAATCGGTTTCGGAGTTCACTTCGACAGCAACACCCTTGCCGCCCGACACGGCCACGCCCACCAGGCCTTCGGCCGCCACGCGGTCGGCCTTCTTGGCGGCTTTCGCCAGGCCCTTGGTGCGCAGCCAGTCAACGGCGGCTTCCATGTCGCCATTCACTTCGATCAGCGCCTTCTTGGCGTCCATCATGCCTGCGCCGGTGCTTTCGCGCAGTTCCTTCACCATCGCTGCGGTGATCGTCATGTCTCTTCTCCCAGAAAAGATGGTCCCGGCAGGCTTTAGGCCCACCGGGTAACGCAATTGCGACGGGGCATCACCGGGATGCCCCGGCAAACCTCAGGCTTCGGCCACAGCTTCTTCTTCGGGCGCGATTTCCAGCGCACCAAGGTCAACACCGGCCGCACCCATCTGGGCCGACATGCCGTCCAGCGCAGCACGCGACACGAGGTCGCAATACAGCGAGATCGCGCGGGCCGCGTCGTCGTTGCCCGGGATCACATAGTCAACGCCCTTGGGCGAGCAGTTGGTGTCGACGATGCCGACAACCGGGATGCCCAGCTTCTTGGCTTCGAGGATGGCCAGGTCTTCCTTGCCCACGTCCACGATGAACAGCAGGTCCGGCAGGCCGCCCATTTCACGGATGCCGCCCAGCGAGGCCTGCAGCTTGGACTGCTCGCGCTCGATGTTCAGACGCTCTTTCTTGGTCAGGCCTTCGGCACCATGCGCCATCAGCTCGTCGATCTGTTTCAGACGGTTGATGGATTGCGACACGGTTTTCCAGTTGGTGAGCGTGCCGCCCAGCCAACGGTGGTTCATGTAATATTGCGCGCATTTTTCGGCGGCTTCGGCGATCGGCTTCTGAGCCTGACGCTTGGTGCCGACGAACAGGACGCGGCCGCCCTTGGCCACGGTGTCGCGCACGACTTTCAGAGCCTGATCCAGCATCGGAACGGTCTGCGTCAGGTCGAGAATGTGAATCCCGTTGCGGTCGCCATAGATGTATTCACCCATCTTCGGGTTCCAGCGCTGGGTCTGGTGGCCGTAGTGAACGCCAGCTTCAAGCAGCTGACGCATGGAAAACTCGGGGAGCGCCATGTCCATTATCCTTTTCCGGTTTGCGCCTCGGCGAAGCCTTGAGGGCGTCGTGGCAATGCCCCGACCCCAACCGGCGGACCCATGAGGATTTCTCCCCCATGAAGCCCAAGCCTCGCCTGTGAAGTGGCGCCGCTTTAGCCGTGCCTCGGGTGGATTGCAAGGGCAGCCAGACACATGCCCCGGCGTTTCGCGGCTTTTCGCTGTTTTATGGGTATTTGGGCCAAGGGGAAGCCCCTGCCGCTTCCTCTTGGCATAAATACCCCCGCCGGAGGCATCCCGCAGCCGCCGCTTGCGCGCGGGCCGGGCATGGGCGAAAAGGCGGATATGACACCGGATATCCTTTGTATCGGCTCGGTCCTGTGGGACATCATCGGCCGCTCTCCTGCCGCCATGCGGCTTGGTTCTGACGTGCCGGGGCGCATCACGCGCCTGCCCGGCGGCGTGGCGATGAACATCGCCATGACCCTGCGCCGATTCGGCCTGGTGCCGGGCCTGATGACCGCCATCGGCCGCGATCCCGAAGGCGATGAGCTGGTGGCCGCCTGCGCCCGCATGGGCATGGTGACAGATCACATCTATCGCAGCGAAGACCTGCCCACAGACCGCTACATGGCGATCGAGGGGGCGAACGGGCTGATTGCCGCCATTGCCGATGCCCATTCGCTGGAAGCGGCGGGCGACAAGATCCTGCGCCCGCTGGCCGATGGCCGTCTGGGCACGGCAGAGGCCGCCTGGGCCGGGCTGATCGCCCTCGATGGCAATCTGACCGAGGCGCTGCTGTCGGATATCGCGCTGTCGCCGCTGTTTTCCTCCGCCGATCTGCGGGTGGCCCCGGCCAGCCCCGGCAAGGCCGAGCGGCTGCTGCCGCTGCTGGCCCATCCGCGCGCCACGCTTTATGTGAACCTGGAAGAGGCCAGCCTGATCTGCCGCACCGCGCCTTTGCCACACGCCGCGAGGCCGCCGCAGGGCCTGCTGGCCCGCGGGGCGCGCCGCGTTCTGGTGACCGACGGCGGCGCAGGCTCTGCGCCGACGGGCCAGCAGGGCGCGGGCGTCATCACCGATGCCCCGCCCGAGGTTCTGGTGACCCGGATCACCGGCGCGGGCGACACTTTCATGGCAGCGCATATCGTTGCCGAACGCCGCGGCGCGGATCGGGCTCAGGCGCTGGCCGCCGCCCTGCGCGCTGCCGCCATCTATGTTTCAGGAGAGATCGGATCGTGACTGACCGCTGCCGCTGCCGACACTTCTCCCCCGAAGTGGCCGCGGCCCGCGCCGATGGTCGCCCCGTCGTGGCGCTGGAATCCACCATCATCACCCATGGCATGCCCTTTCCGCAGAACGTGGAAACCGCCCGCGCAGTCGAGGCCGAGGTGCGCGCCCATGGCGCCGTGCCCGCCACCATCGCGGTGATGGATGGCCAGATCCACATCGGGCTGACCGATGCGGCGCTGGATGCCCTGGGGCAGGCGCAGCATGTGATGAAGCTCAGCCGTGCCGATCTGGCCGCCTGTCTGGCCATGGGGCGCATGGGGGCCACCACGGTGGCGGCAACGATGATCTGCGCCGCATTGGCAGGCATTTCGGTCTTTGCCACCGGCGGCATCGGCGGCGTGCATCGCGGGGCCGAAACCACTTTCGACATTTCCGCCGACCTGCCGGAACTGGCGCATACCCCCGTCACAGTGGTGGCAGCCGGTGCCAAGGCCATCCTGGATCTGCCCAAGACGCTGGAAGTGCTGGAAACCCTGGGCGTGCCGGTCATCGCCTATGGGCAGGATGATTTTCCGGCCTTCTGGTCGCGCTCCTCGGGGCTGAAGGCGCCGCTGCGCATGGACAGCGCCGCCCAGATCGCCGCCGCCCATCTGATGCGCGGCCGCCTTGGCCTGCCGGGCGGGCAGCTGGTGGCAAACCCGATCCCCGAGGCTGACGAGATCGCCCGCGCCGAAATCACCCCGGTGATCGAAACCGCGCTGGCCGAGGCCGAAGCTGCGGGAATCGCCGCCAAAGAGGTGACGCCCTTCCTGCTGGACCGGATCTTCGCGCTCACGGATGGGCGGTCCCTGCAGTCCAACATCGCGCTGGTGCTGAACAATGCGCGTCTGGCCGCTGCGATTGCCACCGAAATCGCCGCCATGCGGGCCTGATCGCAATCCCTGCCCGCCCGCGATTGCGGGCGGCAGGCGCCGTGCCTAGATTGGCGCCAAGCAGGAGGCCCCATGGAAGACCCGATCCACCCTACCCACCGGAAACGCGGTCTGCTGGCCGGTCTGCGTGCCAGCTTTCTGACCGGCCTTGTCGTGGTGCTGCCCATCGGGCTGACCATCTACCTTGTCTATACCGTGGTCGGCTGGATCGACAGCTGGATCCTGCCGCTGATCCCCTGGTCCTGGCAGCCGGAACAGCTGATGAAATACTACATCGGCCCCGAGGCGGATTTCCCGGTGCGCGGGGTCGGCGTCATCGTCTTTCTGGTCTTCACCGTGCTGGCGGGCTGGATCGCCAAGGGGCTGATCGGCCGGTCGGTCATCGCCCAGACCGAGGCGCTGGTGGACAGGATGCCGGTTGTGCGATCCGTCTATGGCGGGTTCAAGCAGATCACCGAAACCTTCTTTGCCAAATCGGAAAAAAGTTTCGACCGCACCTGCCTGGTGGAATTTCCGCGCCCCGGCTGCTGGGCGGTGGGCTTTGTCGCCACAACCGCCAAAGGCGAGATCGCGGCCAAGCTGCCATCCGACAAGAAGATGATCGCGGTCTTCGTGGCGCTGACGCCGCTGACCTCGGGCTTCGTGCTCTATGTGCCCGAGGAAGATGTGATCTTCCTCGACATGAAGGCCGATGATGCGGTGAAGCTCATCGTCTCGGCGGGGCTGGTTTCGCCCAACAGCAAGGACGGCGCGGCCTAACCGAACAGGCCGCGCAGATCGACCGAACTGCGCTGCCCCAGCGAATCGCCGTGCTGCGACAGAAACGCGTCGCAGGCCACGCGCCCTGCCGCGTGCAGCCGCGACAGCAGCGCAGGCGCCGGGCTCAACTTGCTGCCACCGCCCAGTTCATTCATCAGCGCATCATCCGAAATCAGATGAATGTTCAGATCTTTCATCGTGCCCCGTGCCATCCGGCCATCCGCCAGCAGCCGTTTCACGAAATTCACCGCGCGCAATTCGCCCAGCAGCGCCGCGTTGAAGCTGATTTCGTTGACCCTGTTCTGGATATCCACCGGCGTCACCGGGATCTCTTCGCGCCGGATCGGGTTGATCGACACGATCACGATATCGTCGGGCAGATGCGGCTGATACAGCGGAAACAGCGCCGGATTGCCGGTGAACCCGCCATCCCAGAAAACCTCCAGCTGTCCCGTGGCCGGGTCACGCAGCTCGATCGCCTGAAAGGCCGTGGGCAGACAGGCCGAGGCCAGCAGGGTTTCAGGCGAGATTTCCGCCCCCGAAAACACCCGGATCTTGCCCGACCGCACATTGGTGGCCGAAACAAACAGGTCCGGCCCCTGTGCCGCACAGATCTGTGTGAAGTCGAGGCCGGTGACGATCTCGGCCAGCGGGTTCTGCCAGAACGGCCCCCAGGCGTAGGGCGTATAAAGCTGCGCCGCGATCCCTGCGGGCGAGATCGGCAGGCTGGCCGCCGCGGCCTCTGCCATCGCCGTGCCCAGCGGGAAGGCCATGCTCAGCCAGCGCGACACCCGCAGATCCCCCAGCGCCCCGACGCCCTCCCACAGCTGATCCAGCCGTTCCCGCGCCGCAGCCGGCCCGCCCTGCAGCAGGCCCATTTTCAGCGCCGCCGCATTCAGCGCCCCGGCCGAGGTGCCGGTGATGCCCGCAATCTCGATCCCCGGTTCCTGCAGCAGCCGGTCCAGCACACCCCAGGTGAAGGCGCCATGTGCGCCCCCACCCTGCAGGGCCAGGTTCAAGCGAACTGGGCCGCGCATCAGAAGCAATTTTCTTCAAAGAAAATTGCAAAATTCTTCGAAGAATTTTGCGCCGCCCGCATCACAATGCCGTCCATCCGCCATCGACGCTGATCGCCGTGCCGGTGATCTGATCCGCCGCCGGGCTGCACAGAAACACCACCGTGCCCCCCAGCTGTTCGACGGTCGCAAACTGCCCCGAGGGCTGGCGTTGCAGCATGACCTGCTTGATCACCGTTTCACGGTCCATGTTATGCACCTTCATCTGATCCGGGATCTGCGCTTCGACCAGCGGGGTCAGCACATAGCCCGGGCAGACGGCATTGCAGGTGATGCCCGCGCCTGCCGTTTCCAGCGCCACGGTCTTCGAAAAACCAACCACACCATGCTTGGCCGCCACATAGGCCGATTTGAACGGCGAGGCGGTCAGCCCATGCGCCGAGGCGATGTTGACGATCCGGCCCCAGCCCTTGGCGCGCATCCCCGGCAGCGCCGCAGCCGAGGTATGAAACGCCGATGACAGGTTGATGGCGATGATGGCGTTCCACTTGTCCACCGGAAACTCTTCCACCGGCGCAACGTGCCGGATACCCGCATTGTTCACCAGAATGTCGCAGCCCCCGGCCTTTTCCACCAGGGCGCGGCAATCTTCGCCCTTGGACATGTCAGCCGCGATATACCGCACCTCCACGCCATGATCGGCCGCGATCCGTGCGGCCAGCGCGTGATCTTCCTCCCGGTCGGTGAAGCTGTTGATGATGACGCTTGCCCCGGCCTTGGCAAGCTCTTCCGCCACACCAAGACCAATACCCGAGTTCGACCCGGTGACGATTGCCCGTTTGCCCTTGAGGATCATGTCAGCACTCCGCTTGTCTGTTCGCCCGTACCATAGGCGCGGCTCAGGCGGATTGCAGCCCAAACTTTCTGCAACGCGGCGCTCTGCGCGAAGAAGTGTTCGCTGGGCCTGCCGGGGCTTTGCGCATAAAAAAACGCCGGCGCGAAGCCGGCGTTAAGTCGTTGAGGCAGGTTTCATACAGGCAAGAAACCTATCGAGCAGTAAGTCTCTTATACGCCTCTCTGCGTCATGATCCAAGTTAAAAGTTTGAAATGGCTTGAAAGCCGCCTTAGTCTCGGGGCCAAGAAAAACAGGCAGCCGAAGGATTGTTCCCCGCATGAAACAGGTTTTTTTCAGAACATTCCGGGCGGCGGGGCTTGCCGCCGGTCTGATCTGCGCTCTTTCCCCAGCGTCAGCCGACTCACCCCGCCATGCCATCGCCATGTATGGCGAACCCGCCCTGGATGCAGGCTTCACCGCCCTGCCCTATGCCAACCCGGATGCCCCCAAGGGCGGGCGCATCACCTTTGGGGAATCCGGTGGATTTGATAGCCTTAACCCATTCATTGTAAAGGGAAATGCTCCCAGCCAGATCACCCCCTTCACGGTCGAGACCTTGATGGGCCGCAGTCTGGACGAACCCTTCACGCTTTATGGTCTGCTGGCGGAGTCGGTGCAGACCGATGCGGCGCGCAGCTATGTCGAATTCACCCTGCGGGCCGAGGCGCGCTTTTCCGACGGCGCCCCCGTTACCCCCGAAGATGTGCTCTGGTCATTCGAAACGCTGGGCACGCAAGGCCAGCCGCGCTATGCCGGCGCCTGGCGCAAGATCGCCCGGGCCGAGGTGACGGGGCCGCGCAGCATCCGCTTCAGCTTCAACACGGAAGACCGTGAACTTCCTCTGATTCTCGGTTTGCGCCCGATTCTGCAGAAGGCCCAATGGGCCGGCAAGGAATTTACCGAATCATCCCTTGTCGCCCCGATCGGCTCTGGCCCCTATACGGTGGCGGATTTCGAGCCCGGCCGCCACATCACCTTCCGCCGCAATCCTGACTGGTGGGGCAAGGATCTGGCCTTCAACAAGGGCCTGCACAACTTTGATGAGATCCGTGTTGAATATTACGGTGTCGATACCGCGCTGTTCGAGGCCTTCAAAGGCGGCGCCATTTCCAGCTTCCGCGAGCTGAACCCGGCAAAGTGGAATTCCAATTACAACTTTCCCGCTGTTGCCTCGGGCGATGTGGTGAAGGAAGAGATCCCGCATGGCCGCCCCTCGGGGATTGAAGGGTTTGCCTTCAACACCCGCAAACCGATGTTTGCCGATTGGCGGGTGCGCGAGGCCTTGATCCACGCCTTCAACTTCGAACTGGTGAACCAGACGCTGAACGGCGGGGCACAGCCGCGCATCACCTCGTATTTCGGCAATTCGGTCCTGGGCATGGTGCCGGGCGCCCCGGCGGAAGGACGGGTGAAGGAACTGCTGCAACCCTTCGCCGCCGAACTGCTGCCCGGCGCGCTGGAAGGCTATGTGCTGCCCGTCAGCGATGGCACGGCGGCCAACCGCAAGAACATCCGCGCCGCCACCAATCTGCTGGCCGAGGCCGGGTGGACGGTGCAGGACGGTGTTCTGAAAAACGCCTCCGGCGCGCCCTTCCGCTTTGAAATCCTGCTGACCCAGGGGCAGGACGAAATGATTTCGGCCGCCAGCATCTATATCGAGGCGTTGAAGCGGCTGGGTATCGAAGCCTGGATCACCACAGTGGACAATGCGCAGTATAAAGAGCGCACCAACGCTTATAACTTCGACATGACGCATCACATCCGCGCCCTGTCGCTCAGCCCGGGGAATGAACAATACCTCTATTGGGGCGCGGCGGGCGTGACCGAGCCGGGAACCCGCAACTGGCCGGGCATCAATTCGCCCGCTGCAGAGGCGATGATCGGCGCCATGCTGATGGCCAGCGATCCGGCAGAGTTTACGGCGGCCACCCAGGCGCTGGACCGGATTCTGACCACCGGCCGTTATGTGGTGCCGGTCTGGTATAACAACGTGTCCCGCCTCGCCTATGCCAAGGGGTTGAAACACCCGTCCCATACCCCAGTTTATGGCGACTGGCCGGGCTGGATGCCCGAGGCCTGGTGGGCCGCGAACTGAGATCACGCAAGCGGGGGCAGCAAGCCCCCGCAGTAAAAGACCAAAGCAGAAAAGACTGAGGCAGAAAGATGACCCGCAAAACCCTGATGCTGATTGCCGCAATGCTTGCCCTTGCCGCCTGCAATACGGTGGACGGGATCGGCCGCGATATATCCGGCGGCGCAAATCAGGTGGCAGGCTGGCTGGGCTAGGCTTCAGCCACCCCAGCTGCGCCGCAGCACCGACAGCCAGTTGCCCCAGGCCAGTTTCTCGATCAGCGCGGGCCCATAGCCATGCGCAACCAGCGCCGCGATCAGCCGCGGCAGGCCCGCGGCATCGCCAATGCCCTGCGGCACGGTGGCGCCATCGAAATCCGACCCGAAGCCCACATGATCTTCGCCCAGCCGCCCGATCAGATGATCCAGATGGCGCAGCACCGGCTCCCATCCCATATCGGGTGACTGGCGGCCATCGGGGCGCAGAAACACGGTGGCGAAGTTCAGCCCCACCATGCCGCCGCTGTCGCGGATCACATCCAGCTGGCGGTCGGTCAGGTTGCGGGTCGATGGCGTCACCGCATGGGCGTTGGAATGGGTGGCCACCAGCGGCGCATCACTGATCGCGGCAATGTCGTTGAACCCCGCCTCGTTCACATGGCTCAGATCCACCACGATCTTCAGCGCGTTACAGGCCCGCACCAGCCGCTTGCCCGCATCCGTCAGCCCCGGCCCGGTATCGGGCGTAGCCGGAAACCGGAAGGGCACCCCATGGCCAAAGATCGTGGGCCGCGACCAGACCGGCCCGAGCGAGCGCAGCCCCATCGCATGAAACACATGCAGCGCATCCAGGCTGTCGTCGATCGCCTCTGCGCCTTCCATGTGCATCACACCGGCGATGGCCCCCGCCGCCTGTGCCGCCTCGATCTCTGCCACGCTGCGGCACAGGCGAAAGGCGCCGTTGGACGCCCGCTCCATCCACATCAGATGCCCGGCCATCTGCACGGCCACCGGCAGGGCCAGCTGCTGCGGGATCATGGCGGGCAGTTCGATCTCGTAGGGCGGGTTGTCCATCATCGCATCGTAATCCGGTGCCCCCGGGTCCATCGGGCTGGGCACATAGATGGCGAACATGCCCCCGGCAAAGCCGCCGGCCTGCATCCGCGGCAGATCCAGATGGCCGCGCCCCTCGCCCGTCAGCCAGATCGCCTGCCGCCGTGCCGGCGCAACCTGCATCCGCAACAAGATGTCGTTATGGCCATCGAATACCGGCTGCAGCGCCATGTCCGTTCCCCCGTCTTTCCGCAGAGCCTGACATGCAGCGCCGGGGAAGACCAGAGCTCAGCCGCAGGCCTTTGGCGCGATGCCCTGCAGGATCGGGCAGTCCGGCCGCCCGTCGCCCGCACAGCTGGCCACCAGATCAGACAGGGTGCGCTGCATCGCCAGAAGCTCTGCCAGCTTGACCGCGATCTGCGTCAGATGATCTTCGGCAATGCGCTTCACATCGGCGCTGGCGCGCGACTTGTCTTCGTAAAGCTGCAGCAAGACCCGGCAATCCTCGATGGAAAAGCCAAGGCTGCGCGCCCGCCCCAGAAAGGCCAGCTTGTGCAGATCGCTGTCGCGGAAGGCGCGATAGCCATTGGCCTGCCGCAAGGGGCGGATCAGCCCGATTTCCTCGTAATAGCGGATGGTCTTTGCGGGCAGGCCGCTGCGCTGCGCCACCTCCTTGATGTTCATTCACGCCTCCACCGCTTTCAGGCGCCGCAGCCGCAGCGCATTGGTCAGCACGAAAACCGAAGACAGGGCCATGGCCCCCGCCGCCAGCATGGGGGAAAGCTGCGGTCCGCCAAAGGGCACCAGAACCCCCGCCGCCACCGGGATCAGCGCGGCATTATAGCCAAAGGCCCAGATCAGGTTCTGCCTTATGTTGCGCATCACCGCCCGGCTGATGTGAACGGCCGTGGCCACCGCCAGCGGATCGCCGGCCATCACCACCACCTCGGCGGCTTCAATCGCCACATCGGTGCCGGTGCCAATGGCGACCCCCACATCTGCCGCCGCCAGCGCCGGGGCATCATTGATGCCATCGCCCACGAAGGCCACCCCCGGCCCCAGCTGTGCCACGGCATCGACCTTGCCGCCCGGCAGCACCTCGGCCCGGATCTCGGCAATGCCCAGTTCGGCGCCGATCTTGGCCGCCACCCGCGCGGCATCGCCCGTCACCATCGCCACATCCAGCCCCTGCCCCCGCAAGGCTGCCACGGCGGCTGCCGCATGGGGCTTCACCCGGTCAGCCACGGCCAGCAGGCCCATCAGACGCCCATCCACCGCCAGAAACACCGGCGTCTTGCCCTGTGCCGCCAGCGTATCTGCCTGCGCCTGCCAATGGCCGACGCCTTCGGGGAACATCCGCGCCGATCCCAGCGTGATGCGCTGCCCCTCGACCATCGCTTCGGCGCCATGGCCCGGAATGGCGGCAAAATCCGTGGCCACCGGCAGCGGCAAGCCCGCGCCTTCTGCCGCCTGCACCACCGCCCGCGCCAAAGGATGTTCCGACTGCGCCTCGACCGCCGCCGCCATGCGCAGCAGATGTGGCGAATGGGGCACCATATCGGTCAGCACCGGGCGGCCCTCGGTCAGGGTGCCGGTCTTGTCAAACGCCACGCGCCGCACCTCGGCCAGCGTCTGCAACGCCTCGCCCCGGCGGAACAGCACACCCAGTTCCGCCGCACGGCCCGTGCCCACCATGATCGACACCGGCGTGGCCAGCCCCATGGCACAGGGGCAGGCGATGATCAGCACCGAAACCCCCGCCACCAGCGCCTCGGCCAGCCCCGGCCCGAAGATCAGCCAGACCAGCACCGTCAGCGCCGCCAGCGCCATCACCACCGGCACGAACCACAGGGTGATGCGATCCACCAAAGCCTGCACCGGCAGTTTGCTGCCCTGCGCCTCTTCCACCATGGCCACGATCCGCGCCAGCACGGTATCGCGGCCCACCTCGGTCACCCGCATCACCAGCGCGCCGGTGCCGTTCACCGTGCCGCCGGTGACGCGGTCGCCCGGCGCCTTGGCCACCGGCAGCGCCTCGCCCGTCAGCATGGCCTCGTCCACCGCCGACCGGCCCTGTTCCACCACCCCATCCAGCGGGATACGCGCGCCGGGCCGCACCTGCAACAGCTGCCCGGGGCGGATGCTGGCCAGCGGCGCCTCGGCAAAGCCGCCCTCGGTTTCCACCAGCGCGGTTTTCGGCTGCAGGCCGATCAGCCCGGCAATCGCCGCGCCCGCCCGGCCCCGCGCCCGCACCTCCAGCAGGCGGCCGATCAGGATCAAGACGACAATCACCGCCGCCGCCTCGAAATACACCGCCCGCGCCGCGACAGGCAGCAGGCCGGGCGCAAAGGTGGCCACGGTGGAATAGCCCCAGGCCGCCAGCGTGCCCACAGCGACCAGGCTGTTCATGTCGGGCGCCCCGCGCCGCAGCGCGGGCAGACCCTTGGCAAAGAACCGCCGCCCCGGCAGCGCCAGCACCAGCGTCGCCAGCACGAACTGCACCAGCCACAGCGCCTGCTGCGATACCAGCCCCAGCAGCCAGTGATGAAAGGCAGGCACAAGATGCCCGCCCATCTCCAGGATGAAGACCGGCAATGTCAGGACGGATGCCAGACGGGTATCATGCCGAAGGGAGGACAGTTCGCCGACACGCGCATCCGGGTCTGCCTGATCCAGCGGCGTGGCGGCAAACCCGGCCCGGCTGACGGCAGCCGCCAGCGCCTCGGCCCCCGTTCCATCCCAGACCGTCACCTGCGCCCGGCGCGCGGCAAGGTTTGCCGTGGCCGCGATCACCCCGGGCTGCGCCTTCAGCACCCGCTCCACCCGCCCTGTGCAACTGGCACAGGTCATGCCCTCCACCGCCAGCTGCAGCACCTTTTCCCGGGGCGGATAGCCCGCTTTCCCCAGCGCCGCCGCCAGCCCCACCGCATCCGCCGGCGCCGCAAAGCGCACCTCGGCGCTTTCATCGGCCAGGTTCACCTTCGCCTCCGTCACCCCCGGTTGCGCCTTCAGCACCCGTTCGGCGCGGGCCACGCAAGAGCCACAGGTCATGCCCTCCAGCCGGAATCGGGCAGTTTTCGTGGATTTGGCGTCAGAGGTCATGAAATGTTCCTTTCATGGCAGGATATGGGGCTTCCCGTCACCGGAAGGTCAAGCCCTGCCCGGCCCTGTCGGTAAAAAAGATGCAGCGGCGTTTCTGCCTCTTGACCTTCCAGCAGCCGGAAACCCCATATCAACCGTGAACCAAAGGAGCTTGCCATGACCGATCTTTCCATCCCCGACATGAGCTGTGGCCATTGCCGCGCCTCGATCGAAGCTGCGCTGCTGCCCCTGCCGGGCGTGACCGGCATCCGCTTTGATGCCGCCAGCCGTCGCGCCACCGTCGAAGGCAGCGCCCCGGCTGCCCTGCTGTTGCAGACGCTGGAACAGATCGGCTTTCCGGCAGAAACCCTGCCCGCCTGACGCCGCCATCTGCTTGTAACACAGGCTTTGTGGCCCCGGTGCCAAACCTGCGCAAGATGACGCCGAGTTGAAACGCGATTGTGACAAAACCGCTTGTCGGCCTCCGGTTTCCGACATATCTGCCCGCCACCGCGCCATGCCCGCGCCGCAGGTCCGCCCGAATCCGGGTCCAGACTGGCTTCGTCGGTATGACGGGGCGGCCCCTCGCCGCCCGACGAATAAAGTTGAGCCAGTGAACCGGAGCAGAGACATGGCCACCACACAACCGCAATCGCAGCCCCAGCAGGGCGGCGCCACCACGCCGAGCCAGCAGCAGAGCCAGACCAGCCAACCCAGCCAGCAGCAGGGCAGCGGCCCGGTGATCCGCGACTGGGCGTCGATCTGACAGGCGGAAACGCGCGGGAACAGACTTGGAACAGACAGACTTGGAACAGACGGGGCGAGCCGATAGGCTCGCCCTTGTTCATTTCACAGGTCGCCGCAATGCCCGATCCCGTTTCCTCGATCCCGAATCTTGGCCCCGCGACAGAGGCCGCCTTTGCCCGTGCAGGCATCCACAGCGCCGATGAACTCCGCGCCATGGGGGCCGATGCGGCCTATCTTGCCCTGATGCGCAGCGGCACGCCGCCGCATTTCATCGGCTATTATGTGCTGGTGATGGGGCTGCTGGGCCGGCCCTGGAACGATTGCCAGGGCGAAGAGAAAAAGGCCCTGCGCCTGCGCTTTGACGCGCTGAAGGCCGAAGCGGCAGTGGATCTGGCCAAGACAAAGGGCCGCTCCGAACTGGAAGCGGCCCTCGATTTCTTCGGCGTGGTCGAGCGGAAGGCTCAGCCGACCAGTTCAAGACCCGAGAAGAAGAACGCGATCTCGCGGGCAGCAGCGGCTTCCGAATCCGAGCCGTGAACCGAGTTTTCGCCAACCGACAGGGCAAATTCCTTGCGGATGGTGCCTTCGGCGGCATTGGCCGGGTTTGTCGCGCCCATGACTTCGCGGTTCTTCAGGATGGCGCCTTCGCCTTCCAGAACCTGAACCACCACCGGCTCCGACGACATGAACGAGGTCAGCTCGCCATAGAAGGGGCGCTCTTTATGCTCGGCATAGAAAGCACCGGCCTGGGCCAGCGACAGGTGGATGCGCTTTGACGCCACTACGCGCAGGCCGGCCTCTTCGAATTTGGCAACGATCTTGCCGGTGAGGTTGCGCTTGGTGGCGTCGGGCTTGATGATCGACAGGGTGCGTTCGATGGCCATGAGGCTCTCCATAACGAAATGCGCGGGAATTGGCCCCCCGCGCTTGATTGACGGCGCCTCCTACCATGCGGGATGCCTGTTGAAAAGGCATGACAGGCAGAGGGGGCGCTGCCCCCGCCGCGCGCTGTGCGCGCGACTCCCCCGGGGTATTTGTGCCAAGAGGAAGCGCAGAACCCGCTTTCTCCTTCCTCTTGGCAAAAATACCCCGGGGGTGCGGGGGCTGGCCCCCGCTGGCTGCGGTTGACGCCGGGCGCTGGCTGCGGCATGGCTCTGCCATCATGTTGCGCATCACAGATCTCAGCTATTCCGTCGAAGGCCGCCCCCTGTTTGAAGGGGCCTCGGCCACCATTCCCACCGGCCACAAGGTTGGCCTTGTCGGGCGCAACGGCGCAGGCAAGACCACGCTGTTCCGCCTGATCCGGGGCGAACTGGCGCTGGAGGGCGGCGATATCAGCATCCCTGCCCGCGCCCGCATCGGCGGCGTGTCGCAGGAGGTGCCTTCGTCTTCCACCTCGCTGATCGACACGGTGCTGGCCGCCGATACCGAGCGCAGCGCGCTGATGGCCGAGGCCGAAACCGCCACCGATGCGCATCGCATTGGCGAAATCCAGACCCGTCTGGCCGATATCGACGCCTGGAGCGCCGAGGGCCGGGCCAGTGCCATTCTGCGCGGGCTGGGGTTTGATGCCGAGGCACAGCTGCGCCCCTGTTCCGATTTCTCGGGTGGCTGGCGGATGCGGGTTGCCCTGGCGGGCGTGCTGTTCGCCCAGCCCGATTACCTGCTGCTGGACGAACCGACCAACTATCTGGATCTGGAAGGCGCGTTGTGGCTGGAAAGCTATCTGCAGAAATATCCGCATACCGTGCTGATCATCAGCCATGATCGCGGCCTGCTGAACCGTGCCGTGCAGGGCATCCTGCATCTGGACAGCCGCAAGCTGACCTATTGGCAGGGCGGCTATGACCAGTTTGCCCGCCAGATGGCAGAACGCCGCGCCGTGCAGGCCGCCGAATCCAAGAAGGTAGAGGCGCGTCGCGCCCATCTGCAAAGTTTCGTGGACCGCTTCAAGGCCAAGGCCAGCAAGGCCGTTCAGGCGCAATCGCGCGTTAAGATGCTGGAAAAGCTGACGCCGATCACCGCGCCGGAAGAAGCGCGCAAGATGGTGTTCACCTTCCCCGCACCCGAAGAGCTTTCGCCGCCGATCCTCAATCTGGATGGCGTGTCGGTGGGTTATGGCGGCCCGCCGGTGCTGAAGCGGCTGACCCTGCGCATTGATCAGGATGACCGCATCGCGCTTCTGGGCCGCAACGGCGAAGGAAAATCCACGCTTTCCAAGCTGTTGGCGGGCAAACTTGATGCAGAGGGTGGCACCTTCACCCGGCATGGCAAGCTGCGCATCGGGTTCTTTGCCCAGCATCAGGTCGAAGAGCTGTATCTGGATGAAACACCGCTGCAGCATGTGCAGCGGATGCGCCCCGAAGAGGGCCAACCCCGGCTGCGCGCCCGTCTGGCAGGCTTTGGCCTGATGGCGGATCAGGCGGAGACCGAGGTGAAGCGGCTGTCTGGCGGACAGAAGGCGCGGCTGTCGCTGCTGCTGGCCACGATCGACGCGCCGCATCTGCTGATCCTCGACGAACCGACCAACCACCTGGATATCGAAAGCCGCGAGGCGCTGGTGGAGGCGCTGACAGAATATTCCGGCGCCGTGATCCTGGTCAGCCATGACATGCACCTTCTGAGCCTGGTGGCCGACCGGCTGTGGCTGGTGAAGGGGGGCGCGGTCACGCCCTATGAAAAGGATCTGGAAAGCTATCGGGCAGAACTTCTGGCCGGGGCCGAACCTGCGAAGACAGCGACGAAACCCGTTGAAAAGGTGAAGAAACCCAGCCGGGATGAAATCTCTGCCCTGAAGGCCGAACTGCGCAAATGCGAAGACCGGCTGACCAAGCTGAACGACATGCGCGACAAGCTGGCCAAGAAGCTGGCGGATCCCGCGCTGTACGAAGACGGGCGCAAGGGCGAGCTGGAGACCTGGAACAAGAAATATGGCGAGCTGATGGACGGTCTGGACCGGGCAGAAGCGCTTTGGGTTGCGGCCCAGGAAAAGCTGGATCTGGCCGAAGCGCGTTAGGCGCAAAAGCCTGGTCAAGGTGCAGGGGTGAACGCCAAACCTGCGATTTCGCACAGCTTTGTGCGGTTGAACCTGCGGCGTTGCAGCATCACATTTGATGCTGCAACTGCATAACCGACAGAGACAACCATGACCAACACCACCATTCTTTCGCTGAAGAAACGCCGC
Source organism: Gemmobacter sp. (assembly GCA_034519525.1). Lineage (GTDB taxonomy): Bacteria > Pseudomonadota > Alphaproteobacteria > Rhodobacterales > Rhodobacteraceae > Gemmobacter. The sequence continues at coordinate 165,246 of JAXHOJ010000057.1, forward strand.
ACCCAATATGCGCTGGGCAAGACCCTGCCGCAGTCGCAGGCTGCGATCGAGGCATTGATCAAGGAAGCGATCCGCCTTTCGCCCTCGTCGTTCAATTCACAATCTTCGCGCGCCGTGATCCTGTTTGGGGAAGCCAGCGACAAGCTGTGGCAGATCACCACGGAAGCGCTGCGCGCCATCGTTCCGGCGGAAAACTTTGCCCCGACCGAAGCCAAGATGCAGGCTTTCGCCGCAGGTGCAGGCACGGTCCTGTTTTATGAAGATCAGGATACCGTGAAGGGCCTGCAGGAAAACTTTCCGCTTTATGCCGATAACTTCCCGATTTTTTCGGAACATTCGGCCGGCATGGCGCAGATTTCGGTCTGGAACGCACTGGCAGATGCCGGTCTGGGCGCCAGCCTGCAGCACTATAACCCGGTGATCGACGCGGCGGTTGCGGCAGAATTCGGCGTGCCCGCCAGCTGGACGCTGCGGGCGCAGATGCCCTTCGGTTCGCACGAAGCCCCGTTTGCCGAAAAGACCTTCATCGCTGATGAAGGCCGATTCCTCAGCTTCGGCACGGCCAAGCTGCAGGCCAAAGCCGCCAGCTGATCGGCGCGAAGATATGACAAAGGCACCCGAAGGCGGCTTCGGGTGCCTTTTGCATTGCGCCATTTCCGGTTCCGCGCCACGATAGGGCCAGCGCAACAGGGATGCCGCATGATCGAGACCGGATTTCTGATAACGGCCTTTGCCACCCTGTTCGTGGTGATCGACCCGCCGGGTCTGGTGCCGATGTTCATCGCCCTGACCCGCGGCATGAGCGTGGAGCAACGCCGCGCCATGGCGCTGCGCGCCTGCACGATTGCCGCAGTTTTGCTGACGCTGTTTGCCATTGCGGGCGAGGCGATCCTGGGTTTCGTGGGCATTTCGATGTCGGCCTTCCGCATTGCCGGGGGCCTGCTGCTGTTTCTGACCGCGCTGGACATGCTGTTCGAACGCCGCACCCAGCGCCGCGAGGGTCAGCAGGCCGAACCGGATCATGACCCGTCGGTCTTTCCGCTGGCCACGCCCCTGATTGCCGGACCGGGCGCCATTGCGACCATGATCCTGCTGGTGGGCCAGACCGGCAGCAGCTGGGCCGGAACGGGCGTGGTTGTCGGCCTGATGCTGGCGATGCTGCTGACGACCTATCTGTTCCTGCTGGCCTCGCCGCCCATCGAACGCGCGCTGGGCCGCACCGGCACCATCGTGATTACCCGGTTGCTGGGCATGTTGCTGGCGGCCCTTTCCGTGCAATTCGTGATCGACGGGGTCAAGGGGACCGGGCTGATCTGACGTTTTGCCCATCTTGCGGCAGGCTGTTGCAACACCTAACTTCGGGGGATGGAAAGCGAACAGATCAGCCGGATTATCTATCTTGGCCTTATTCTTGCCGCCCTCGCGGGCTGGCTGATCGTGGAATATCGGGGCCGGATGGGGGCTGCCTTGCGCGGGCTTCTGGCCTGGGGCATGATCTTCGTCGGTGTGGCTGCGGGCTATGGGCTCTGGACGGATATTGCCCGCCAGTCCGGCGGCGCGCAGATGGTGACCGCCAACCGGATCGAGGTGCCGCGGGCGGGCGACGGGCATTATTACCTGACCCTGCAGGTGAATGGCCGCCCGCTGGAATTCATGGTGGATACCGGCGCCTCGAACATCGTCATGAGCCGCGATGATGCCCGCGCCGTGGGGATCGACCCGGAAGGGCTTGCCTTCATCGGCAGCGCGAATACCGCCAATGGCACGGTGCGCACCGCCCGCGTGCGGCTGGACAGCCTGCAACTGGGCGAGTTCGAGGATGGGGGCATGACGGCCTTTGTCACCGAAGGCGAAATGAACGGATCGCTTCTTGGCCTGGATTATCTGCGCCACTGGCGGATCGAGATCGAAGGCGGGCGGCTGATCCTGACGCGCTAGGCAAGTTATGCCGCCGTTATGCCCCGGGCACCTTTTCGGTTTTCATTTGCCAGCGCCCCGTCTCTTCCGACCAGTATTGCGCGTGAAGCCCTTCGGCGGTGATCCGCTTCCACTGTCCGCGCGCGATGTTCACCGCCGCTTCGTCATTGCCATCGAACAGCAGCCAGACGCGATCCAGCGCCTGTGCCTCGCCCGGCAGGGGTTCGGCGCCATCCAGCAGCAGCAGTGCCCGTGCGGCATTGCCGATCGGCCCGGCGCCGATCAGCACCGGCTGATCCGCATCATGCGGGCCACCTTCGATGCCATGCGGCAGAAAGCCGTCTTCCGGCCCCAGCCACAGCTTCTGATCATACCATTCGATCCGGGCCGGATCGGGGCTGCGCAGCATGACCCGCCAGCCCTGCCCCAAAGCACGGTTCAGCAAAAGCTCCACCGTATCCGGCACGGTGGAGCGGGTGACGTGATAGAACAGGACCAGAGCCATCAGCGCTCGTATCGGTCCTTGATCAGCCGGTTCAGCGCCATGACGCCCCAGCCGGTCGCGCCTTTGGGGGCCAGCGCGGTATCGGATTTCAGCAGCGCGGTGCCTGCGATATCCAGATGTATCCACGGGGTTTCCGGCTTCACGAAGCGCTGCAGGAATTGCGCGGCGGTGATGCTGCCGCCATCCCGGCCACCCACATTCATCATGTCTGCGATGCGGGACTTCAGCTTGGCGTCATAGGCCTCGCCCATCGGCATCCGCCAGGCGCCCTCGCCCTCGGCCCGGGCGGCTTTCAGGAAACCCTCGCAGAAGGCATCATTGTTGGAAAACACCCCGGTGTTTTCATGGCCCAAGGCCACGATGATCGCGCCGGTCAGGGTGGCCAGGTCGATCATGCCCACAGGCTTGAACCGCTCCTGCGCATACCACATTACATCGGCCAGCACCAAACGCCCCTCGGCATCGGTGTTGATGACCTCGATGGTGTCGCCCTTCATGGATTTCACCACATCGCCGGGGCGTTGCGCGCGGCCATCGGGCATGTTTTCCACAAGGCCCACGATGCCCACCACATTGGCCCTGGCCTTGCGCAGCGCGAGGGTGCGCATCACGCCGGCCACGGTGCCTGCGCCGCCCATGTCCATGGTCATCTCTTCCATGCCGCCCGCAGGCTTGATGGAAATCCCGCCGGTATCGAAGACAACGCCCTTGCCGATCAGCGCCAGCGGCGGTTCATCCCCGCCGCCCATCCACTGCATCACCACCACCTTGGACGGGCTTTCAGAGCCCATGCCAACGGCCAGCAGAGTGCGCATCCCCAGCTTTTCAAGATCCTCTTCCTCGAGGATCTCGACCTCCAGCCCCAGTTCCTGCATGGCTGCCAGACGGGCCGCGAAATCATAGGTGGTCAGCACGTTTGCAGGCTCATTCACCAGATCGCGGGCGAAGAACACGCCTTCGGCCAGCGCCGCCATCGGCCCGGCCTCGGCCGCCACGGCCTCGGGGTCTGTCACCATCAGCGAGACCGGGCCGGGCGTCTTGGCCTCGGCGGTCTTGTGCGGTGTGAAATCATAGGCCCGCAGCGCAAGGCCAAAAGACAGATCGGCGGCATTGCGCTGCGTTTCCGCCAGAACCAGCGTGCCCGCCCGGGCCAGAGACCGGCCGACCGTGCCGCCTGCCTTGCGTGCGGCAGTCGCATCAGCCTTGCGGTCCAGCTTCACCACCTGAACGCTTTCGGCAGCCAGACCGACCGGCCAGCCGATCTCGGCAGACTCGCCCGATTTCAGCGCGGTGAAGGCATCCGATGCCAGAAACCGCGCCAGCGTGCCTTTCATCAGCCGGTCCAGCCTGCGGCCGGCGCCGCCCAGCTTGCCTGCCTCATCCACCACCACGGCAATACGGCCGGGTGCGGTGGCCAGCGCTTCGGCGTCGACGGGCAGGAAGCGGATCGGAACGGGATGTGACATGGGGAACTCCGTATTCTGTGGCGCCGCACGGGCGGGGCTTTGCCGGGAGGCTAGCGGCTGCGCCGGGTATTGACCAGATAGCAGTTTTCCCCGTCAGGAATTTCGGCTAGCGTCGCCCCCGTTCGGCCTGGAGGGGCCAGCTTGAAAGGGAATGAACGCCGGTGTCCAGATTTGACAGATATCTGCTGTCGCACCTTCTGGGGTTGTTCGGCTTCTTTTCGCTGGTGCTGGTGGCAATCTACTGGGTGAACCGGGCGGTCGGCCTGTTCGATCAGCTGATCGGGGATGGCCAGTCGGCACTGGTGTTTCTGGAATTTTCGCTGCTGACGCTGCCGAATGTGATCCGCCTGGTGCTGCCGATTTCGGCCTTTGCCGCCACGGTCTATGGCATCAACCGGCTGATGGCCGACAGCGAGCTGGTGGTGATGCAGGCGACCGGGTTTTCCTCTTTCCGGCTGGCGCGGCCCGTGCTGTATTTCGGGCTTTGCGTCGCTTTGATGATGATGATCCTGATGAATGTTCTGGTGCCGGCCAGCCGCGCCGCACTGGCCAGCCGCAGCGCCGAAATCGCGGAAAACGTGACCTCGCGCTATATGTCGGATGGCGAATTCATGCACCCTGCCGAGGGAATCACCCTGTTCATCCATGACATTACCGAGCAGGGAGAGTTGCGTGACCTGTTCCTGGCCGATGATCGTGCCCCCGATCAGCGCCGCACCTATACCGCCTCGCGCGCCTTGCTGGCGCGGGGCGATGCAGGCCCTGTGCTGATCATGTTTGACGGCATGGTGCAGACGGTGGATGCGGCACAGCGCCTTTCTGTCACCCGCTTTGCCGATTTCACCTATGATCTGGGCGGGTTGCTGGACGGGGCCACCCTGCCCAAACGCACGGTGGACGAGCTTTCCACAGCGGCGCTGTTCCGGGCGGAGCCGGCGGTTCTGGCTGAAACCGGCAAAAGCCGCGCCACCTTTCTGTCCGAGGCGCATAGCCGCGTCGCCATGCCGTTTCTGGGAACGGCGGCAGCGCTGATCGGCTTTTCGGCGCTGCTGCTGGGCAGTTTTTCGCGCTTTGGCCTGTGGCGCCAGATCGGCTTTGCCGTGCTGCTGATCATCCTGGTGCAGCTGATCAACACCGGGGCCAGCGGCGCATCCTTGCGCAGTGACAGGGCCTGGCCCCTGGTCTATGCCGCCCCGCTGGCAGGGCTGGCCATATCCTTCGTGATCCTGTGGCTGTCGCAGCGGCCAAAGCGCCTGCGCCGCCGGGCCGAGGGTGTGGCATGACCCTGTCAATCTATATTGCCCGCCGCTTTCTGTGGATGTTCCTGCGCATCTTCTTTGCCTTTTTCGGCATCATGATGCTGATCGACATGCTGGAACAGCTGCGCCGGTTTTCCGGGCAGGCTATCGGGCTGTCGCAGGCGGCTGTGCTGTCGCTGCTGAACGTGCCGGAAAGCCTGTTCCGGGTGCTGCCGCTGATCATGATTCTGGCCGCCATCGCGCTGTTCGTGGCGCTGGCCCGATCTTCGGAACTGGTGGTGGTGCGGGCGGCGGGCCGGTCTGGCCTGCGCTTTCTGCTGGCGCCGGTGTCGGTTTCGGTGCTGATCGGGGCCTTGGCGGTTGCGGTGTTCAATCCTCTGGTCGCGGCCACCAGCAAGGAATATGACGCGCTTTATGCAAGCTATGCCAAGGGGCGCGAAAGGGTGTTGTCGGTGTCGAATGAGGGGCTTTGGCTGCGGCAGGGTGGTGACGGATCGCAGACCGTGATCCATGCGGCGCGCGCCAATGCCGATGGCACCGAACTGTTCGATGCCACCTTTCTGTCGTTCAGCGAAACCGGCCTGCCGCGCGAACGGATTGCCGCCGAAAGTGCCCGCCTGATCCCCGGCGCATGGGAGCTGACGGGGGCGAAACGCTGGCGTCTGGACAGCGTCAACCCCGAGGCCGCGGCACAGGCCGAAGCCGTTGCAAGCCTGCCTTCGGATCTGACCCGCGCCGCGATCCGCGACAGTTTCGGCAGCCCCTCGGCCATTCCGGTCTGGGAATTGCCCCGCTATATCAAGGGGCTGGAGCGTGCAGGGTTTTCGGCGCGCAATCATCAGGTCTGGCTGCAGATGCAGCTGGCCCTGCCCCTGCTGCTTGCGTAAGGCATAAGCGGCCTTGCCAGCCGGTGTAGTCAATCGGTTATCCATGGTTTGCATCGGCGTGGCATCCGCTTTCAACGCCTCAGGCACTGCAAAACGCGCGCGCCAGTGCGGGTGATGGTCTTGGCGGGCCACTGCAATCAATGGCTCCATATTCGCGTCCTCACAGGCCTGGATATTCTTCTCGCTGCAATAGCCGGCGTCCGCAATCAGCGCCTGGACATCGCCCAACTTGGGGGCCTGCTCCTGTAGGACCTTGATCATCGGCTGGACTTGTTGCTTGTCATTGGGGGCTTGTGTCAGGGTGACGGCCACCACCAGCATCGTGTCTGCATCGACCCCGGCTTGTGCGTTGTAGCACTGCTCAAAACCGCCGCCACTGACCTTCATGATGCGTGACTCTTCGTCCGTCAGATTGATCTGGTCGCTGTCTTTGACTCCAGGCTCGGGCTCTTTGGGCGGCTTACCGCCAGGCTTTTTGCCCGTCTCTCTTTGCCGGGCTTCGCGCTTGCCCATCTTCTCGTCAAACTCAGACTTCTCCCGGGCGTAGCGCTCCACAGCACGCGCTGCGATCTTCGCTTTGGCTGCAGCCATGGCGGCCAGTCGGTCTTGACCCAGCGTTTAGTGCTTTGGAAAGGCGCTGCCTTCAGCGATATTGGCCGTGTCGGCTGCTTCAGCCAGTGCCAGCAGTTCTGGACTTCTTGTAGGAGCTGGGCTTCCAGTTTGAACAATGTGGCCGTGTGAGAGTGCACAAATGGCGCGATGCGTTGGCGTGGATCTTGGTGCCATCCAGACATACGGTGCCAAGCTTGAGCAGCTTCATCTCGGTGGCCATCTCCAGCACTTGCACAAACAGTCCAGCCAGTTCATCGATGAAGCGCCTGCGAAAGGTGGCCAAGGTGTCGTGGTCGGGGTGGCTGCCAGCAGCGATGAAGCGAAACGCGACCGAGTCGTAGGTGGCCATCTCCAGCTTGCGGCTGGAGAAGATGCCGGTACAGTAGCCGTACACCAGAATGGCTAGCAAGGTTGCTGGGTGATGTGCCTTGGAACCACGCCCCGCATATTGGCGGGTCAGCTTAGTCAGGTCCAGGCTATCAATGACTTCAACCACGAAGCGAGCCAGGTGGTCTTGGGTAAGCCAATCGTCCACCGACGGGGGCAACAGGTAGTCGGTTTTACGGTCAGTGGGAATGAAGTTGGACATGCTCAAAATTGCAGATGGGTGCAGGTGCAATTTTAACTTTCCACTATGCTTTTTTGTAGCAAATGAAAAAATCCTGCCAGGACTTTAAGTCCGACAGGCTGCTAGGCGATCAGGCAGACGGTTGTCGGCGCGATGTGCTGCACGCGGCGGAACACGAGTTGCATGAACACTTTGAGATCAATCACGTGACTCTGCGGAGTGGAGCCGCTGGCGTATGCGAAGCTGTGTCGGTTGGGGGAAAGCAGCTGTGCTTAACACGGTCAATGGCCCTACTTTGGTGCGGTTCCTACGTCGTCCAATCGCAGCAATATTTCAGTGCGGCGGTCTCTTTGCACATCCAGCCAGTGCTGGCCGTCAATGGCACCGATCAAGGCATACAAGGCGACCAAAGGTTCCAGGTACCTTGGCCTTCAGCCGCGCATAAACGGCAAAAGGGTCTGCCTGCATTAGCTCTGCAGGGGTGGTGATGCCGATCTGCGCCAATGCAGCCTCGGTTTTGATCCCCAGGTTTCGCATGTCTCGCAAACGCGGCGATGGGGCATTGCCTGCAGGCTTGATGCGCTTATCAAACATCTCTGCTCCTTTTCCCAACGCCCGGGATAACGCCGACACATTGCCGTACCCCGCCGCACGCGCAGCCGCCTTCAGACCCGAACCGGCCTCCACTTCGCGGCGCGCAATGTGCATGCGCAAGCCACTCAAGTATTTGCCGGGCGACCGATTCAGTCCGCGCTTGAAGCCCACCGCAAAGGCGGTGCGTGACATACCTGCGTGGTGCGCCAAGGTCTCTAGGGTCCAGGGGTGTTCCGGTGCTGCATGCATGGCTACCAGCGCTGCGGCGAGGCGCGGGTCCGACAAGCCGGCAAACAAGCCACTGGGCGCCTGGGGCTGTGCCACCAGATGCCGCAGCAAACCGATGAACAACATCTGCGCAGCATGGTCCAGCAGCGCAGGTTGACCGCAGCGCGGTGCTGCAGTTTCGCTGCGAACCAGCGGCAGCAGGTAGGAGAGCAGGGCATCTGCTGGATCCAACGCCACCAGTCTCGGTTGCGCAAACTCGGCCAACATCAGCGGGGACACCGGGCCATCCAAAAACACATTGACTGAAATCAGGTCGTCAAGGCCATTTGCGGCGATGGCGCTTACGGTGTGGGGGGTGTCCGCGCGGCATACCCAAAACGTTGGCACCTGCGTCGTAACCGTGCGCCCCTGCGCAGTGATCACCGTGGGGCCATCGAGCAGGTGAATACGCAGCAGGGCTTGCGGGCTTGCAGCAAAGTCGACACTGCATTGGCCGGGTTGGTGCCTCACTAGTTGCGCCCGTGGCGCACAGTCCATGCAGCAATGCCGATAGGCGATCAAGGCGTTGTGGTGTGAGCATTCTGAACGAATGGCAAAGGTATTTGCACTATGCGTTGCAAATGGTACCGCACAATGGGCAAGCCGATAACCCTCACTACACAAATTTCTGGAGAAACCATGCGCCAATCCACTTTGATGCCCCGTTACCCTGTACCCGCACTTACCGTGCCGCTCGCCGGCGGCGGCCGCTTTGTTTTAGGCGCTCAGCCAGGTGAGAAGTTCGACATGGTGGTCTTCTACCGTGGCCTGCATTGCCCTATTTGCGCCAAATACCTGCTGGAGCTGGAGCGTCTGGTACCGGAGTTTGCCGCCCGTGGTGTGCAAGTGCTGGCTGTAAGCAGTGATGACGCTGACCGCGCCCAGCAAATGGCGTCCAAGGTCAGCGCGAATGCGCTGAAGTTTGGCTATGGCATGACCCTTCGCAGTGCCCGTGAGTGGGGGTTGTACATCAGCGAGTCGCGCGGCAAAACGTCCATCGGGATTGAAGAGCCTGCCTTGTTCAGCGAACCCGGCGTGTTCATCGTGCGCCCAGACGGCACGCTGTATTACGGTGCCGTGCAAACCATGCCCTTTGCGCGCCCACCGTTTCAGGAACTGCTGGGTGCCATCGATTTCGCGATAGCCAAAGACTACCCGGCGCGGGGTGAGTATGTGGGTAATGTTTGATATGGGCCAAGGTGTTCGCAACGTGACCAGACTACTATGCCGGGTACAACCACTTAATCCACAGCACTTGCGGATGCCGTGAAACTCGGCTACTGCCGTCAAACGCGGGATGCAGACCACGGTGCCAGCGGCTTTTTTTGAAGGAAAACCATGAACAGCCCCCTGCAATTATTAGACCGCCCTACCCGCCACCTGTTTTTCACCGGCAAGGGCGGCGTAGGCAAAACCTCCTTGTCCACGGCGGTTGCCATCCACTTGGCCGATGCCGGCAAACGGGTGCTGCTGGTCAGCACCGATGCTGCGTCCAACCTCGATGAGATGCTGGGTGTGGAACTGCGCAACACGCCAACCCCCGTGCCCAAGGTGGCAGGCCTGTCGGTGCTCAACATCGACCCCGACACCGCGGCTGAGTCCTACCGCCAGCGTGTCGTGGCCCAGATGGAGGAGGGCACAACCGACGCCGAAGTGTCCACCGTGCGGGAGCAACTGTCGGGCGCATGCACGACCGAGATTGCCTCGTTTGACGAGTTTGCGTCGCTGTTGTCCGATGCGGACCAGCGTTATGACCATATCGTTTTTGATACTGCACCCACAGGCCACACGCTGCGTCTGTTAAGCCTGCCCAAGGCCTGGAGCGGCTTCTTGGCGGGCAATGACAGGGGCGCGTCTTGTTTGGGGCCGCACTCCGGTTTGAAGATGCAGGAGGAGCGTTTCAAGGCTGCGCTGGTCGCGTTGAGCGACCCGGCCCAGACAACCGTGGTGCTGGTCACCCGTGCGGAGACCGGTGCCATCACCGAGGCTTCGCGCACATCGGACGAGTTGATCGCCCTGGGTCTGCGCAACCAGCGCCTGGTGGTCAATGGTGTGTTCCACGCCAGCGACGCCAACGATGCCATTGCGGCTGCGATTGAGGCTCTGGGCACACAGGCCCTGCAAGCCATGCCCCACAACCTGTTGGCCTTGCCGCAAGACCGCGTGCCCTTGCGTGCGTTTGACACGGTGGGCCTGTCCGCACTACGGGCATTGCTTTCCGACCAAGCCACTGCCGTCGAGACAGCGCATTTGCCGCCGCTACAGCCCTTGTTGCAAGGCCAGGGGCTGGGTGCGCTGGTCGATGCGCTGGCCCTGACCGAGCATGGCCTCATCATGGTGATGGGCAAGGGCGGTGTGGGCAAAACCACCATTGCTGCGGCGCTTGCGATAGGGCTGGTGCAGCGCGGCAAAAGTGTGCACCTGAGCACCACCGACCCCGCTGCCCACCTGGCTGCCACGCTGGACGGTGCGGTGCCAGGCTTGCGGGTGGACCGCATTGACCCTGTCGTCGAGACCCAGCGTTATGTGGACAAGATCATGGCGACCAAAGGTGCCGGCTTGAGTGAGCCCGAGCGGGCCCTGATGCTGGAAGACCTGCGCTCGCCTTGCACTGAAGAGGTGGCGGTGTTCCATGCTTTCTCTAAGGTGGTGGGTGAGGCGCGCAGCGCCTTTGTGGTGCTGGACACGGCGCCTACGGGTCATTCATTGTTATTGATGGATGCCACCGGCGCCTACCACCGCCAGATGGTGCGCGAGTTGGCAGGGAGCAACGCTGGCCGGATGGTGACGCCGCTGATGCGCCTGCAAGACCCGGACTACACCCGCATCATTCTGGTCACGCTGCCCGAGACCACACCGGTGTCCCAAGCCCAGGCCCTGCAAGAGGATTTGCGCCGCGCACAGATTGAGCCCTTTGCCTGGGTCATCAACAAAAGCATTGCTGCGGCTGGCACACAAGACCCCTTGCTGCGTGCCCGCCTGGAGGGGGAGCACAAGCAGATGCAGCGTATATCGCAGGGGTTGGCCCAAAGCACTTACGTGGTGCCGTGGCGGGCGCAGGCTCCCGTGGGTTTCATGCAGCTTGCGGCTTTGGTCGCAGGGCCCAATAACTCGCCAGCCCCAGCACAAGACCCCAGCATGCCGAACCCAGGCCCAGCAGGCTGATGTTGGACGCTGTCACGATAAAGGTCACCAGGGCTGCTTCACGCTCAGTGGGTTCGGCCATGGCGTTGACCAGGCCACCCTGGATCGCGCCCAACAAAGCCAAGCCGGCCACCATGGTCACCAGCGCTGGAGGCAGGTGGGAAAAACTGTAGGTGATGGCACCGGCAAAGCTGCCAATCAGAATGTAGAACACCCCGCAGGCCACACCCGCCACCCAGCGTTTTCCGGGCTGTTGGTGGGCCTCGGGTCCGGTGCAAATGGCCGCAGTGATGGCCGCCAGGTTGACACCATGCGCGCCGAACGGTGCCAGCGGCAGACTGGCCCAGCCCGTGCCCGACACCAGCTTGCTGGTCGGTGCATCAAAGTTGGCGCCGCGCAGCACCGCAATGCCGGGCACCTGCTGGCCGGTCAGACACAGCACCGCCAGGGGCAGGCCCAGGCTGACAACGGCGTTGAGCGAAAACTCCGGTGTGGTCCACACGGGTCGTGTCAGAGCAAATAGCGTGGCGCCTTGTGTTGTGGCGTCGGATGCTCCCTGGACTGCGCCCCAGCCCAGCACAAGCCACAACGCCACACCCAGCAGCAGCGTCAGTGGAATGGCATAACGCGCCGAGCGCTGCTTGAAGACCAGGTAGCCGACAAACATGCAGCCCACCAGCCAGGGTGCGCCGCTGACCGTGCTGCGTGCCGCACCAAAGGCATCCACGCCAAAGCGCATCAGGATGCCCGCCAGCATGGCCGCGCACAGGCTCTTGGGGATCAGCGCCATCAGGCGTTCAAACACGCCGGTCACGCCCACCAGCAGCATGGCGGCGGCCGCCACGACGAAGGCACCAATCGCCTGGTTGTAGGGCACGGTGACCAGGCCGCTGACCAGGAGCGCGGCGCCCGGTGTGTTCCACGCGCAGATAACCGGAATCTTGTGCTTGAAGCTCATGACCACACTGCACAGCCCGGCGCCGATGGAGATGGACCAGACCCAGGATGCCAATTGCGCCGGCGTCAGATGCGCGCTCTGTGCGGCCTGCAATACCAGCAGCAACGGCCCTGCGTAGGAGATAAGCACCGCAATCAGGCCAGCCACTACGGCGGGGAACAGGTCCACCAGCATGCCAGCGCGACCGGTTTGGACTGTATTTGCGGGTACCGAAAAGTGAGGTTGGGGTGCAATGTTCTTCATGGGCTACATGGTGCCGTGTGCAGTGGCGATTCGGTGCGCAGTGCGTGCATGGCGTATGCTGCACAGATTGAAGAAAAAAGAATCTGTTATGCAGCACAGTTACAAACAACTGGCCCAGCGGCTGGTAGACGACATCAAGGCTGGGCGTTACGCCATGGGCGAGCGCTTGCCGTCGGTCCGTACTTTTGCCACGGCGCAAGGCGTCAGTGTCTCCACCACTATCCGTTGTTACCGCTACCTGGAGAGCCTGGGCCTGGTGCAGGCGCGCTCCAAATCCGGCATGTATGTGGCCGACTGGAAGGCCCTGCAGCCAAGGCTGGCGGCAGCCGCCCCGCCCCGCCACCGTGCAAGCCAGGCGCCGGTGGAGTACGACAAGCTGGTGTCCTTGCAGCACCGCATGACCGAGCTGTATTCGCTCACGGCACAACCGTTGCACCTGGGCCTGCACCTGGCCAATGCCGCCCCGGCGTGGTATGCCTGGCAGGCTTTGGCCTGCATTGCCAGCGCCAGTTGCGCAAAGACCCGCTGGCCATCGGCGCCTACCCCACCGGCACCGGTTTGCCGGCCTTCAAGGTCCAGTTGATTCAACACTTGGCGCTGTGTGGCGTAGACCTGCAGGCAGAAGAGCTGCTGATCACCAATGGCAGCACGGAGGCCTTGAACGTGGCCCTGCGCGCCGTAGCCCAGCCGGGTGATGCGGTCATTGTCGAATCACCGGTGTATTTTGGTCTGCTGCAGGTGCTGGAAAACCTGGGCCTCAAGGCGGTGGAGGTGCCCTGTGTCCCGGGCAATGGCATCAGCCTGGAGGCGCTGGAATATGCCCTGGAGCACCACCCCGGTGTGCGGGCCGTGGTGGCCATGCCCAATTTTCAGAACCCTCTGGGTTGCACCATGTCCGAGAAGGCCAAGAAGCGCCTGCTGAAGCTGGTGGAACAACACGACATCGCCTTGATTGAGGACGATGTGTTTGGAGACCTGTCCCACGTCCAGACCCAGGACCACGAACGACCCCAGCCGGTCAAAGCCTGGGACCGCCAGGGCAGGGTCATTTATTGCGGCTCGTGCAGCAAGAGTGTGGCGCCGGCGTTTCGCGTGGGCTGGATTGCTGGCGGGCGCTACCAGGCGCGGATTGAATCACTCAAGCTCAGCCACTCATTGGTCACGCCGCTGTTTGACCAGGCAGTGCTGGCCGAATTCATGCAGGCCGGCGGCTTGCCTGTGCATCTGCGCAAGCTGCGTGGCCACCTTGCGGCCAACGTGCCCCTGGCAGTGGCGGCGGTGCGCAAGTATTTTCCGGCAGGTACCCAGGTGGTAAGCCCTGCTGGGGGCTGGTGGTTGTGGATAGAGTTGCCCGAGCAGATCGCAACCCTGGCTCTGCTGCCTTTGGCGGTGGCGCAGGGCATTGCGTTTACGCCGGGTGCGCTGTTTTCCACCACTAACAAATACGGTCATTTCATGCGACTGAATGTGGCGCGCCCCTGGGGCCGCGAGATGGAGCAGGGTATCAAGACACTGGGCAGGTTGGCGGGCGGCGCCCGGATACCCCAGGACTTGACCAAAAACGCGGATTAATTGACAAAAAAGCCGCAAAAACTGGCATTTTTGTCAGAATTGTTCAGCGCTGGACGGTTGGGCGGGCGGGAGAATTTCAGGCTGTGGCTGCGTAAATATGGGCATCTCACGCACTGTCGATGGTGCTCCTCTCACCATATGAAAACTCCTGCCCTCCGCCTCCTGCCCCAAAACCTCCAACACTGGTGGCATGCACGCCGTAACCCGGCAGACAGCAATTCACCACGGGTTGCTGAGTTGCTGGACAACAAGTCTTTGGTAACCGTATTCCAACCCATGGTGGACCTGCGCACAGGCGCCGTGGTGGGCCATGAAGCGCTGATACGCACACCCCGCACCGTGGGGGAATGGACCTACGAGGACCTGCTGTTGGCCGCCAAGGAGCAGCATTACCAGAGGCAGTTTGAACTGGGCTGTGTCGAATTTGCAATCGAGCACTTTCTGGCCGACCAACCCAAGGGCCAGTTGTTTGTGAACATCAGTGCCTACACGCTGGTGCAGATGCAAGAATCCGGCGGCACGGACGCCTTTTTGCAAATTCTGCGCAAACACAAACTGCAGCCCAAGCGTATGGGGCTCGACATTACCGGTTACACCCGCATTCCCAGCGTTACCACCCTGATCGACGCCATAACACCGCTGCGGGCTGCGGGCATGGCGGTAGCACTGGATGACTTCAAGGTTTCGGACAACAGCATGCGGGTGTGGACGCAAGCTGCTGCCCAGCATTGTCAAAGTGGCCGCACGCTGGACGCGCAATGTCGATACCCTGACGGAAAACAGCGCCATGTTCAGCAGCCTGGTGCGCCTTACCCAGAACCACGATTGTGTGTTGCTGGCCAAATCGGTCGAGACTGAGGCCGAGCTGAGGGCCTTGCGCAAACTGGGGGTCGATTTGGCGCAAGGCTTCTTTTTGGGCAGTCCGGCGCAAGACCCCATATCCAGCCTGAACCTGCGTGCCCGTGGGGTGCTGACTGAGGTGGCTTTTTAGTCAGAAGGTTTCATTTCACCCAACACACGCAGCACCTCCAGCAGCTCGGCAATGGTGGGGCTGAGTGTGTTCACATTGTCTTCACGCTGGCGGCGTGCAAAACGCAGCCAGGTGGCAATGTTCAAAATCTCCAGCTTGCCGTAGTGCAGCTTCAGCCACTCTTGCTGCGCCAACTGCTGCACGTATTCCGAAAACAGCGTGCGAGACACACCACACAGTGACGCCAGCGTGGTCTGCGCGATGGGAATCTCCACCCCTTCACCAAAGGCCACCGTGGGTGGCCGCTCCGAGCGATAGGCCAGCGCCTCGGCAAACTGGGCCAGGCCCATGACCACCCGCAGGCAGGGGTTGCCCAGCTTCATCAATGTCAGTGTCTCGGAGGTCTTTTGCACCCGCCAGGCCATCAGCTTGGCCACGTAGCGTGCAAACTCGGGTTCTTGCCCAAACAGGCTGTCAAAGGTGCTGGCCGGCATACGCAGCACCTCGGTGGGTGTCAGGCACACGTAGTCCGCAAAACTGGGCTTGCGGTTGATGATGGATTGCTCACCAAACCACGCGCCCTTGCCGTAAACGGAGATGGGCGTGGACTCGGAATTGGTGGTAGGAATAGAGGCCGACACCAGGCCATTCATGATGTACTGCCAGTGCTGCACCTCGCCACCCTTGGTCCAGATTTTCTTGCCCGCTTCAAAGGCCTGCACCTTCACGCTGGGCGCCGTCTGTGCTGCCAGCGCATCTGACAAACCCAGCCGGCGCAGGCGGGTGTAGACGTAACCATTGGCAGCGGGCAGAACTGGGGGCAATTGAACTCCTGGGGTGTAGTGAATAGTGTAGCCTGCGTTGGGCTACCGGACGAGGCGTGTTACAAAAAATTGGCCTGTAGCCCCCGTGGAATATACCTATTGCGCTATTGATTTGATAGTAATCGCGGCCTAACCCAAATGTGTGTGCCGCCCGGGTTGCTGTTCAATTTCCATGGCCGCCAAGCCCTGCAGGATGCCACATGCATCCACCGCATTGCCACTGTTGCAGCGCTGGCGCAGACTGCTGAGCTGTATCTTGAGCTGGGTCAGCTCACGCAGGCGGGTGTCCACATGGGCAATGTGTTGGTCAAACACTGCATTGACCGCGCCGCAATCATCATCAGGCGCTTGGGCCAGCCTCAGCAGCGCGTGGATTTCTTCGTGGCTCATGTCCAGCGCGCGGCAGTTGCGGATCAGGCGCAGCCGCTCCAGGTGTTCCGCGCCATAGACCCGGAAATTGCCCTCAGTGCGCGCGGGTTCAGCCAGCAACCCGGCCTTTTCGTAATACCGCACGGTCTCTACCGTGCATTGGGCGTTGCGCGCCAGTTCGCCGATTTTCATAAAAGACTCCCGAAACCCCTTGACTCTATAGTAGCTTCAGCTTGTGTAATAGGTTGAACCCGTTAACGGAAACCCTATGCCAGCCCAACTTCCACTTCCCAAACCTGACGCCTGCTGTGGCCATGACCATGTGTCCAAGCAGGCAAACCCATCGCTTGCACCGGTTGAATCACCCCAGCCCGCAGCGCGTGACGGCGCCGTGCAAACCCCTATCCGTATCCTGCAAATGGATTGCCCCACCGAAGAGGGTTTGCTGCGCAACAAACTCGGTGGCATGGCCGGCGTGTCCCGTCTGGAATTCAACCTGATACAGCGCGTGTTAACGGTGACCCACGCGCCCAGTGCGCTAGAGCCGATCTTGGATGCCATCCGCACCCTGGGCTTCAAGCCAGAGGTCGCCCAAGCGGCTGGGGTTTCCAAAGCGCCGGCCCCTGAAGCCGCCAAACCCTGGTGGCCCTTGGTCTTGGCGGGTGCCGCCGCCCTGGGGTCAGAAGCCGCCCACTGGCTGGAACTGCCCACAGCAGTTGCCGCTGTGCTGGCATTGGCTGCAGTGTTGACCTGTGGCCTCACCACTTACAAAAAAGGCTGGATCGCACTGCGCAACGGCAATCTCAACATCAACGCACTGATGAGTATTGCCGTGACCGGCGCGCTGCTGCTGGGCCAATGGCCCGAGGCGGCGATGGTGATGGTGTTGTTCACGGTTGCCGAACTGATCGAGGCCCAATCGCTAGACCGTGCGCGCAACGCCATCCAAGGGTTGATGCAGCTGACACCGGAGCGCGCCACGGTGTTGCAAGCGGACGGCAGTTGGCTAGACGCGGCTGTCAAAACGGTGGCGGTGGGTGCTCGTGTGCGTATCAAGCCCGGTGAGCGAATTGCATTGGACGGCACCATCACCAGCGGGCGCTCGACCATCAACCAGGCCGCCATCACTGGTGAAAGCCTGCCGGTAGACAAGACTGCGGGCGACCCGGTGTTTGCCGGAACCGTCAACGAAGCGGGCTCGTTTGAGTACACGGTCACAGCGGCCGCGAATGACAGCACGCTGGCCCGCATCATCCACGCGGTGGAGCAGGCGCAAGGCGCACGCGCACCCACGCAACGTTTTGTGGACCAGTTTGCAAAGGTCTACACACCGGTGGTGTGTGCCATTGCGCTGGCGGTTGCAATACTGCCGCCGCTGCTGCTGGGTGGCGCGTGGTTCGACTGGGTCTACAAGGCACTGGTGCTGCTGGTGATTGCTTGCCCTTGTGCGCTGGTGATCTCCACGCCCGTCACCATCGTCAGCGGGCTGGCGGCCGCCGCGCGCATGGGCTTGCTGATCAAGGGGGGCGTGTACCTGGAAGAGGGCCGCAAACTCACATGGCTGGCGCTGGACAAAACCGGCACCATCACCCACGGCAAACCGGTGCAGACGGACTTTGCGGTGTTGAACGGCAGTGATGCGACTGCTGTGCGCAGCCTGGCCGCCAGCCTGGCCAGCCGTTCCGATCACCCCGTATCACGCGCCGTGGCGCTGGCCGCACAGACGGATGGTGTTGCGCTGCATGGGGTTAATGACTTTGAAGCCTTGGCCGGGCGCGGTACCAAGGGTCGCATCAACGGCACCTTGTATTACCTGGGCAATCACCGTCTCATCCACGCGCAGGGCCGCTGTTCTGAAGCGCTGGAGGCGCAACTCTCAAGCCTGGAAAAACAAGGCAAAACCGTCATCCTGCTGGCCGACGAACAGCAGGTGTTGGGTCTGTTCGCCGTGGCCGACACGGTCAAGGACAGCAGCCGCCAAGCCATTGCCGAGTTGCACGCACTGGGCATCAAGACCGTCATGCTGACCGGTGACAACGCCCACACCGCAACCGCCATTGCAAAACAGGTGGGCATCGACGAAGCGCGTGGCGATTTGTTGCCACAGGACAAGCTCAAGGCCATCGAAGCCAAGATGGGTGAGGGCGCTCAAAAGAGCGTTGTAGGCATGGTCGGTGACGGCATCAACGACGCACCCGCATTGGCACGCAGCGACATCGGTTTTGCCATGGGCGCCGCAGGCACCGGAACGGCCATCGAGACGGCCGACGTGGCGCTGATGGACGACGACCTGCGCAAGCTGCCGCGTTTTGTGCGCCTGTCCCGCCGCACCCATGCGGTGCTGGTGCAAAACATCGTGCTGGCGTTGGGCATCAAGGCCGTGTTTTTGGCACTCACCCTGGCCGGCCTGGGCACGATGTGGATGGCGGTGTTTGCCGATGTGGGCGCCAGCCTGCTGGTGGTGGGCAATGGGCTGCGCTTGCTGCGCGTACGCGCCGAGGCGTAACACCATGGACATTCTTCAACCCTCCGCCGTGCCACCGACCGAAGACCAATTGGCGGGCTGGCGCAAACCCAGCCCCTTGCTGGACTTCCAACATCCGGCGATACAGCGCCTGATCGCGCAGCGCGGGTGGATGCAGCTCGCCGAACACGAACGCATAGGCGCGGTCTACCACTTTGTGCGTGACGAGATCGCCTTTGGCTACAACGCCTCCGACGACCTGCCAGCCTCTACGGTGCTGGCCGACGGCATGGGCCAGTGCAACACCAAGGGCACGTTGTTGATGGCGCTGCTGCGTGCAGTAGGGGTGGCCTGCCGTTTCCACGGGTTCACCATAGACAAAGCGCTGCAGAAGGGCGCGATCACCGGCATTGCCTACCAGCTCGCGCCACGCAGCATCATCCACAGTTGGGCCGAAATATGGAGTGCGGGTCAGTGGATTCGGCTGGAGGGTTTCATACTGGACCGGCCTTACCTACAGGCGCTGCAACGAAAATTTGTGGGCCATCCGGGGCCGTTTTGTGGCTACGGTGCGGCCACGCCCAATCTGCAATGCCCGCCGGTGGACTGGGTGGGCCAAGACACCTTTATCCAGAAGGACGGCATCAACCACGACTTTGGCTTGTACGACACGCCGGATGATTTTTATGCAGAGCAGGGTGTCAACCTGAGCGGGTTCAAGCGCTGGTTGTATGTGCACATCATCCGCCACGGCATGAACCGCAATGTTGCGCGTATTCGCACCGCACAATGAAACACACAGGCCGATCAGGGTTACTAAAACGCGGCTGCTACACTCGGCCCGCTATGCGTCGTTGGTTACTCATCTTTCTTGTGGTTCTCTTGCCGATGCAGCTCAGTTGGGCTGCAGTGGCCAGTTATTGCCAGCATGAAAGTGACACAGCCACCACGGCCCAACACGTGGGCCATCACGAGCACCATCACGAAGCCGATGCCGCTTCGGTTTCAACAGACCACGGCGAACCCAACACGAACCCCTCCGCAACGGGTGCGGTCGATGTGGATTGCGGCACCTGCCATGCGGGCTGCAGCACACCCATCTTGCAGTCGCTGACCCTGGTAATGGCCAAGCTGCCGTCCGCGCTGCACAGTACAGCTGCATTGCGCTTAGCTTCCCAAC
The DNA here is from genome assembly GCA_034519525.1 of Gemmobacter sp. Classification (GTDB taxonomy): domain Bacteria; phylum Pseudomonadota; class Alphaproteobacteria; order Rhodobacterales; family Rhodobacteraceae; genus Gemmobacter. Next base: position 185,045 of record JAXHOJ010000057.1, read on the forward strand.
CTGCTTCCCTGCCAGAACGCCCTAACTGGGCCCACCTCGCCTGATCGGCGAGGCTGGCTTCTCACTCCCGACCGCTGACCGCGTGTACGTACTGCTTGGTGCAGTGCGCGACAGTGGTGCAGGGTCCTGTTGATCACCCCTCGCCGATTCCCCCAGATGTTTTTCATTTTTGGAGAATCGGATGTTCCGAAGAAATCACTTTATTTGGTGGCCGTGCGCCGTGCTGGCCCTGGCCGCCGGCAGTGCCACCGCCGACACCATAACGGGTACCAGCGTCCCCCGCAGTGCTGCTGACAGCACAGCTCCTGCCACCGCGCTCACTACGCTGAAGCAGGCATTTGATGCCGCATGGCTGCGCCAACCTGAAGCCCAGTCCCAACAGCTGCGGCTAGATGCCGCCGCAGCCCAGCAACAGGCAGCCACACGCTGGACGGCAGAGCCGCTGGCGCTGGAGCTGTCTAGCAAGAGTGACCGCCTGAACCAGAACCTGGGGCGTGATGAAACCGTGGCCGGTATCAGCATCCCGTTGTGGCTGCCGGGCGAACGCTCGCGCACGATCGCGGTGGCCGATGCGCAGGCGCGCGCCGCCGCCGGCCGCGTGCGGGCGGCCCAGTTGCGCACGGCGGCCAGTGTGCGCGAGGCCTACTGGGCCTGGGAGCGCGCCCGCGTGGACCATGCCCTAGCGGGGGAACTGCTGGCGTATGCGCAGCAGTTGGCGCAGGATGTTGGCAAGCGTGTGCGTGCAGGTGACCTGGCGCGTGCCGACCAGCACCAGGCCGACGGCGCCCAGGCCCAGGCCGAGGCGACGCTGGCCGAGTCCGCAGGAGTGCTGGCCAGTGCCAGTCAACGCCTGCAGACGCTGACCGGTCTGGTGCCGCCCAACGCGGCTAACGCGGCCAACGCCGCCGGTGGAGCCGCACCAGCTGTGGCAGAGCCCGTGCCCGCCGCACTGGCAGAGCCCACCGGGCCAGACGCTAGCCACCCCGTGCTGGCTGAACTGCAAGACAGTGCGGCATTGGCGCAACACACGGCCGCGTTGACCGCAGTGCAAACCCGTGCCAACCCAGAGCTGACGTTGGCCACCAGCCGTGACCGGGGCGCGCTGGATGAAGCCTACCAACACAGCATCACTCTGGGTATTCGCATCCCGCTGGGCGCAGACAGCCGCAACCAGGCCAAACGCGCCAGCGCCCAGGCCGACGCGTTGGAGGCCGAGGTGCAAGCGCGCTTGGTGCAAGACCGGCTGCAGGGCGAAGTACAAGCGGCACGCGTGGGCCTGGCTTCCGCCCAGACCCGCGTGGACGCTGCCCGCTTACGCGCGCGCCTGGCCCGCGAGTCTCGCGCCTTCTTCCAAAAGTCTTTCCAGGCAGGCGAGACCGATGTGCCCACCCGTCTGCGCATGGAGCGCGAGGCAATGGATGCTGAACGCCAAGCCGCACGTGCCGGCATAGACCTGGCGGCGGCGCAATCCGATCTGCGCCAAGCCCTGGGCCTGTTGCCGCAATAGCCCCGGCCACCGCCCTGCATAACAAACCCTTACGAAACAACCACACACCATGATGAATCTTTTGACACGGCGCAAGCCCCTTTTACTGGCGGTGCTGTTAGCCACCGCATCCCTTTTCAGCTGGGCCGGTGAAGGCCACGACCATGGCGATGCACCCGCCGCTGCAGGTGGCCCTGCCAAGCCCCGGTTTACCGCCACTTCAGAAGCCTTTGAGCTGGTCGGCGTGGTGAATGGCAAAAGTATCACGCTGTACCTGGACCACGCGGCGGACAACAGCCCGGTCAAAGACGCCAAGCTGGAACTCGAACTGGGCGGCACCAAGGTGCCCGTACAGCCCCACGGCGAAGGCGAGTTTGAAGCCACGTTGGCTGCAGAGCTGCAACCCGGTGAAATCAGTGTGACCGCAACGGTGGTGGCAGGCGCTGTGACCGATCTGCTGGCCGGTGATCTGGACATCCATGCCGATACCCACGCCGACGCAGCACAGGGCACATCCTGGAAAACCTATGGCCTGTGGGCTGCCGGAGGGTTGTTCGTGCTCGCAGTGATCGCATTCACCGTGAGCCGTCTGGGCGCACAGCGCAACAAGTCTTTGGGAGGTGCAGCATGAGCAAGCTCCGTTTGAACAAGCGCCGTTCTATGGCGCTGGCCGCATGCCAGATTCTGGGTGCCCTGTTACTGGTAACTGCCACCCCCACATGGGCGGGCGAGGGCCATGACCATGGCGATGCCGCCCCCGCAGCCAGCGGCGACGGCCCCAAACGCCAGCCCGATGGCAGTGTGTTCCTGCCCAAACCTGCACAACGCCAGATCGCCGTGCGCACAATGGTGGTGGTAGACGCCGAACTGCCCCGTTCCATTGAACTGCAAGGCAAAGTGGTCATGGACCCCAATGCCGGTGGCAAGGTGCAGGCGCTGGTAGCAGGGCGACTGGAGGCAGGCCCCCGTGGGCTACCCAGCATGGGCCAGGCCGTGAAAAATGGCGATGTGTTGGCCTATGTGGTGCCGTCCACGGGTGCCATTGAGCGGTCCAACCAGGCTAGCGCATTGGCCGAATTACGTGCTGCCCGTGGGCTTGCCGAGAAGAAGGTGGCTCGCCTGCAAGCGCTGGCTGATACCGTGCCGCGCAAAGACATTGAGGCCGCACAAAGCGAGCTGACCAGCCTGACGGAACGTGTTGCCGCTTTGGGCGGCGGCCTGAACAACCGCGATGCTTTGGTGGCACCGGTATCCGGTGTCATCGCTTCCAGCAACGCCGTCGCCGGCCAGGTGGTTGATGCCCGTGAACTGGTGTTTGAGGTGGTAGACCCCACACGCCTGCGCATCGAGGCGCTGGCCTATGACGCGGCAGTAGCTAGCGATGTGGCGGGCGCCACCGTAGCGGTTGGCACTGACAGCGTAGCGCTGACCTTCATCGGTGCGGCGCGCACGCTGCGCGAGCAGGCCCTGCCCATGCTGTTCCGTGCAGAAGGCGCTCTGTTGTCCAAACTTGCTGTGGGCCAGCCCATCAAGGTGTTTGTGCAGACGGCCACCCGTGTCAAAGGCATACGGGTGCCTGCCCAGGCACTGCTGAAGAACCCGGCCAACCAGACCGTGGTGTGGGTCAAGACTGCGCCCGAGCAATTTGCGCCGCGCACGGTCACCGTGGAGGTGCTGGACGGTGCCTCGTTTGCCGTCACGTCGGGCCTGCAGGCCGGTGACCGCATCGCCACGCAAGGGGCTACCTTGATCAACCAGATCCGTTAATCGGGGAGGCGCACCTATATGTTCAAGTGGCTTCTTCAAAACAGCCTGTCCAACCGGTTGCTGGTCATCATCGCCAGCCTGGTGCTGATGGCCTACGGCGCGTTCACGCTGTCGCGCACACCGGTGGACGTGTTCCCCGATCTCAACAAACCCACCGTCACCATCATGACCGAGGCCGGTGGCATGGCCGCCGAAGAGGTGGAGCAATTGCTCACCTTCCCGCTGGAAACGACGATGAACGGCCTGCCCGGCGTGGAGAGCGTGCGCTCGGTCTCCAGTGCCGGTCTGTCCTTCATCTACGTCACCTTTGACTGGAGCACGGAGATCTTCCGCGCGCGGCAAATGGTGTCCGAGCGGCTGTCTGCGATGGAAGAGGGGCTGCCCACCGGCGTGGTGCCGCGCATGGGGCCCATCAGCTCGATCATGGGCGAGATCATGCAGATTGCGATACCTATCGACACGGCCAAGATATCACCGATGCAGGTGCGCGAATACGCCGACTGGGTGTTACGCCCCCGGCTGATGGCCGTGCCCGGCGTGGCGCAGGTAATTCCGATTGGTGGCGAGGTGCGCCAGTTCCAGGTGCAGCCCAACACCGCGCGCATGGCCGAGCTGGGCATCACGCATGAGCAGCTGGAGGGTGCGCTCAAGGGCTTTTCATCCAACACGTCGGGCGGCTTTCTGGAACTCAACGGCCGTGAATACCTGATCCGCAACCTGGGCCGCACCTCGCGCCTGGACGACCTGAAAAGTCTGGCTCTGACCACCAAAAACGGCCAACCCATCCTGCTGCGCCAGATTGGCGAGGTAACGTTTGCCCCGGCTATCAAACGGGGTGATGCGGGGTTTGAGGGCAAGCCTGCGGTCATCCTCGGCATTCAAAAGCAACCCACGGCCGACACGATTGCACTGACCCGCGCCATCGAATCCGCGTTGGGCGGCATGAAGGGCTCTTTGCCTGCGGGCATGGACGCACCCCAGGTGACCTTCCGCCAGGCCAGCTTTATCGAATCGTCCATCACCACGCTGCAGGGCAAACTGATTGGCGCTTCGATTTTCGTGGCGGTGATCTTGTTCTTCTTTTTGGGTACGCTGCGTCCCACCATCATTGCATTGACGGCCATCCCGGTGTCCATCTTCATGACGGCCTTGGTCTTCAAATACTTTGGGCTGTCCATCAACACCATGACGCTGGGTGGCCTGGCCATCGCGATTGGCGGTCTGGTGGACGATGCGGTGGTAGGGGTGGAAAACGTGATGCGCCGCCTGAAGATGGACCGTGAAAAGCACCGGGACCACCGTATGAACCCCCACGAGCTGGTGGCCAGTGCGACGATGGAGGTGCGCTCGGCCATCCTCTACGCCACCATCATCATCGTGCTGGTATTCCTGCCGCTGTTTGCGCTGCCGGGAATGGAAGGGCGGCTGTTTGTTCCGCTGGGTATTGCCTTCATCGTGTCCACACTGGCATCGCTGGTGGTGTCGGTCACGGTCACGCCGGTGCTGTCGTACTACCTGCTGCCACGCATGCGGTCGCTGGACCATGGCGACACCAAACTGTTGGCTTGGCTCAAGCGTGGTTACCAAAACATCCTGCAGCGGGTACTGAATGCGCCGAAGGCAGCGCTGGTGGCTGGCGCTGTGGCCGTGCTGCTGGCGGGTGTAGCCGTGCCGTTTTTTGCCAAGACCTTTTTGCCACCGTTCAACGAAGGCACGCTGCTGGTTGGCCTGCGGCTGAACCCCGGTGTTACGCTGGCCGAGACATCGGCCCTGGCGCAGCAGGCGGAAAAGCTGATCAAACAAGTGCCCGAGGTCACCCACGTCGGGCGGCGCAGCGGGCGGGCCGAGCTGGACGAACATGCCGAAGGCGTGCACGTCAGTGAGCTGGATGTGGGGCTCAAACCCGCTGCCGAGTTGACGCGGTCCATGGACGCCATTTCGGGCGACATCCGCGCCCGCCTGGTCAACCTGCCAGCCTCCATCGGCATTGGCCAACCCATCTCGCACCGCATTGACCACATGCTGTCGGGTGTGCGTTCACAGATCGCCATCAAGATTTTTGGTGACGACCTGGACACGCTGCGCGGTCAGGCCGACTTGCTGCGCGGCAAGCTGGCCGCCATACCCGGCATCGCCGACCTGGAGACTGAAAAACAGGTGTTGGCACCGCAGATCACGGTGCGGGTGGACTACGCCGCCGCTGCGCAATATGGTGTGCCCACGCCGCAGATTCTGGCCACGCTGCAAAGTCTGGTGGAGGGCGAAAAGGTGACCCAGATTGTGGAGGGCTCGCGCCGCTTTGCACTGGTGGTGCGCCTGCCCGAATCCGCACGCTCGGTGGAAGGCCTGGGCAACATCCTGATGCAAACGCCGTCGGGCGCGGTGCCGCTGTCCAAGCTGGCGACGATCGAAGACGGCGATGGCCCCAACCAGATCAGCCGGGATGATGGCAAACGCCGCATCGTGCTGTCGGCCAATGCGCAGGGGCGGGCGCTGTCCGACATTGTGGAAGACATCCGCAAGGTCGTGGCCGACTCCAAGCTGCCCGAGGGCTACTTCATCACGCTGGGCGGTCAGTTCCAGGCGCAGGAAGAGGCCTCAAGGCTTGTGGGGCTGCTGTCCATCGTGTCGCTGGTGCTGATGTTTGTGGTGCTGTACAGCCGTTACCAGTCGGTCACCTTGTCGGCGCTGATCATGGTCAACATCCCGCTGGCGCTGGTGGGTGCGGTGCTGGGCCTGTGGATATCGGGCCAGCCGCTGTCGGTGGCGGCGCTGGTGGGCTTTATCACACTGGCCGGCATCTCGGTGCGCAACGGCATCCTCAAAGTCAGTCACTACATCAACCTGATGCGGTTTGAAGGCGAAGCCTTTGACCACAAGATGATCGTGCGCGGCTCACTGGAGCGGCTGAGCCCGGTGCTGATGACGGCGCTGGTGACGGCCTTTGCGCTGGCGCCGTTGCTGTTTGAGGCCGAGCGCCCGGGTACCGAGATCTTGCACCCGGTGGCCGTCGTCATTTTCTCCGGCCTGATCAGCTCCACCCTGCTCGACACCTTTTTGACGCCCGTGATGTTCTGGCTGTTTGGTCGCAAAGACGCCGAGCGTTTGATGGATGACCGCAATGCGGATGCTTTCTGATTTTTCTAACCACGTCCCCCTGAAAGGAAACTCTATGAAACTCTCTCACATCCTCTCCAGCCTGGCCCTGGTTGCTGCAGGCGCGGCCTTTGCGGGTGGTGACCACATACCGTTGCATGACGGCATCTTCGCTGGC
>JAXHOJ010000029.1:0-8923 GCA_034519525.1 Gemmobacter sp.
CAGTTACGTATTGCTGTCGTTCTTTGAAAACCGCAAGGAGGGGATGTGATGCAGCGCCTGGAATATCTGAAGGAATCGCCATCGCAGACCGCCGGGCCCTATGTGCATATCGGGCTGACGCCGAACAAGCTGGGCAATACCGGCATCTATCCGCAGGATCTGGGCGAAAGCCCGATCCGTGCGGGGGCGCAGGGCGAGGCCATCACCATCATCGGCACCGTGCGCGACGGGGCGGGGATGATCCTGCGCGATGCACTGATCGAAAGCTGGCAGGCCGATGCGCGGGGCATCTATCCCGGCAATGATCCGCGCGGGGCGGCCGATCCCAATGTATCCGGCTGGGCGCGGATCATCGCCAATTTCGACAGCGGCGAATGGACGCTGAACACCGTGAAACCAGGGCGGGTGCCCTTCCCCGACGGGCGGATGATGGCGCCGCATATCTCGCTCTGGCTGGGGGCGCGCGGCATCAATCTGGGCCTGCAGACCCGGATCTATTTCGAGGATGAAGAGAACGACTCCTGCCCCGTGCTGCAGCGGATCGAACACCGTGAAAGGGTGCAGACGCTGATCGCCCGCAAGACCGGGCCGGGACAGTATCGCTTCGACATCGTGCTGCAGGGCGCGGGCGAAACCGTGTTCTTCGATCTGTAAGGGGCGCATCATGAAGAACCCCGCTGACAATCCCTGCATCATCTGCGTGGCGATCACCGGATCGCTGCCGACCAAGGCCAACAACCCCGCCGTGCCGATCACCGATCAGCGAACAGATCGAATCTACGCAGGAGGCATTCGAGGCCGGGGCCAGCATCGCGCATTGCCATGTGCGCGATGACGAAGGCAAACCCACCTCTGATCCCGACCGTTTCCGCCTGCTGATGGAGGGGCTCCACAAGCACTGCCCCGGGCTGATCGTGCAGCTTTCCACCGGTGGCCGGTCCGGCGCGGGGCAGACGCGCGGCGGGATGCTGCCGCTGTCGCCCGACATGGCCTCGCTTTCCGTGGGCTCGAACAACTTTCCGACCCGGGTTTATGAAAACCCGCCGGATCTGGTGGATTGGCTGGCCGCAGAGATGCTGGCCCATGATGTGAAGCCCGAGATCGAGGCGTTTGACCTGTCGCATATCGTGCAGGCCACGCGGATGCAGGCCGACGGGCGGTTGAAGGGGCCGCTGTATGTGCAGTTCGTGATGGGGGTGAAGAATGCCATGCCGCCGGATGAGCCGATCTTCGATTTCTACATCGAAACGCTGCGGCGGCTGGCCCCGGATGCGCAATGGTGCGCGGCGGGCATCGGGCCCGCGCAGCTGACGATCAACGAATGGTCGATCCGCAAGGGGGGCCATACCCGCACCGGCATGGAAGACAATGTCCGGCTGGATCGTGACCGCCTTGCACCGTCGAATGCCGCGCTGGTGCGTCGTGCGGCCGAGCTGTGTGATCGCTATGGCCGCCCGGTGGCCACATGGCAGCAGGCGCGGGCGATCCTTGGCCTGCGGATGCCCGCCGCCATCTGACGCGCTGGGGTGGTTTTCCTGCCCAGGCACAGGCGTTATACCTGCCAGACCCCGGCGCGGCCTGCGCCGGGGCTTCCGCATCCAGACATCAGGACCATCATGCCCGCAGCCCTTGCCGACAGCGCCCTGTATCGCAACCTTTTCGGCGATGACGAAACCGCCGTGCTGTTTTCGGACAGTGCCGAAATCCGGGCCATGCTGCTGGTCGAAGGCGCGCTGGCGCGGGTGCAGGGGCGGCTTGGGCTGATCCCCGAAACCGCCGCCGCCTTCATCGACCGCGCGTCGCGCGAGGTGCAGATTGATCCGGCGGGGCTGGCTTTGGAAACGGCGGTGAACGGTGTGCCGGTGCCGGGTCTTGTGGCGGCCTTCCGCAAGGCGATGGAGGCACCCGACCATGCGCAATATCTGCATTGGGGCGCCACCAGTCAGGATATCATGGATACCGCATTGGCCCTGCGCCTGCGCCGCCTGACAGAGCTATGGGACGCGCGGTTGCAGCAGCTGGTGCAGGGGCTGGGGCGTCTGGCCGCTACCCATGCCGATCTGCCGATGGCGGCGCGCACCTATGGGCAGGCGGCGACGCCCACCAGTTTTGGCGCCGTGGTGGCGGGCTGGGGGCATCCGGTGCTGCGGCACCGGGCGCGGCTGGTGGCGTTGCGGCCAGAACTGGCGCTGGTGTCACTGGGCGGGGCGGCGGGCACGCTGTCGGCCATGGGCGCCGAAGGCCCTGCCGTGCGCGCAGCGCTGGCCGAGGCGCTTGGCCTGCACGACCCCGGCCATTCCTGGCATGGCGAACGCGACCGGATCGGGGCTTTTGCCGCCTGGATGGCGGGGCTTTGCACCAGCCTGGGCAAGATGGGCGAGGATCTGATCCTGATGGCGCAATCCGGCATCGGCGAGATTGCGATTGCCGGGGCAGGGGGGTCTTCGACCATGCCGCAGAAGCAGAACCCGGTCGGGCCTTCGGTGCTTGTGGCGCTGGCGCGGCAATCGGTGGCGCTGGCGGGCGCGCTGCAGGGCGCCGGGCTGCACCGGCAGCAGCGCGATGGGGCCGCATGGTTCACCGAATGGCTGACCCTGCCGCAGCTGTGCCTGTCCACCGGGCGGGCGCTGGCGCTGGCCACTGATCTGGTGGGCAAGATCAGCCCCGATGCGGGCGCCATGGCCCATGGGCTGGATGACGGAACCGGCCTGATCCACGCCGAGGCCTATAGTTTCGCGCTGGCCCGCCACATGCCCCGCCCCGAGGCGCAGGCCAGGATCAAGGCGCTCTGTGCCGAGGCACAGGCGGGCGGCGATCCGCTGCCTGCGCTTGTGCGGCGCGATTTCCCCGGCCTTGATCTGGCGGTGGCCAGTGGGCTGGGCACTGCCCCGGCAGAGGCCCGCGCCTTTGCGGCGGCAGCGGCGGGCCATTGATCTGCGGCAGGCAGCACTTGCACCCTGCCGCAATGGGGGCGCAACGGGATAGAGGGCATGGTGAGTGCCACATCAAAGCGCGGCCCCTGCGATGCGGGGGCCACGCCGCTGCGGGTTCAGGCCCATCCCAGAAGATGCAGACCCAGCCCCGCCGCCGCTGCGGAAGCCAGGGTTGCCGCCATCCCCAGCCGCAGCCGGAATACCGCCACCAGTGCTAGGCCCGCCAGCGCCGCCGCCACCATATCAATCGAACCCATCACCGGCAGGTCAAGCGTCAGCGGTCCTGCGGTGATGCGGATGACCTCGCGCCAGATCACATGGATGGCAAACCAGATCGACAGGTTCAGGATCACCCCCACCACGGCGGCTGTCACCGCCGACAGGGCCGCGGTCAGCGCGGTATTCTGGCGCAACCGCTCCATGTAGGGGGCGCCCAGGAAGATCCAGGCGAAACAGGGGGCAAAGGTCACCCAGGTGGCCAACAGCCCGCCCAGCGTGCCCGCCATCAGGGGCGCGGCCCAGCCCGCCTCGCGGAAGGCACCCATGAAGGCCACGAATTGCAGCACCATAATCAGCGGCCCGGGCGTGGTTTCCGCCATGCCCAGCCCGTCCAGCATTTCGCCGGGTTCAAGCCAGCCATAGGTGCCGACCGCCTCTTGCGCGACCCAACCCAGCACCGCATAGGCCCCGCCAAAGGTGAGCACCGCAAGTTTCGAGAAATAGCTGGCGATATCGGCAAAGACGCTGCCGGGCGCCAGCAGCAGCAAGGCCCCCACTGGCAAAAGCCAGATCACAAGGGCCACCAGTCCGGCCCTGAACGCCCCGGCCCGCGCCGCCTGCGGCAGGGTGGATTCTGCCCCCAGCAGCGTCAGCGCATCCTCCACCCGGGCCGATCCGGCGCCGCCATGCCCGCCGCCTGCGGCAAAGGCCCCCCATCCGGCTTTGGCCCCGGCCCAGCCGATCAGCGCAGCTGTGGCGACGATCAGCGGAAACGGCACCCCGAAGGCAAAGATCGCCACGAAGGATGCCGCCGCGATGGCATACATGGCGGCATTGCGCAGCGCCCGCCGGCCAAGCCGCACCACCGCCTGCAGCACGATGGCCAGCACCGCCGCCTTCAGCCCGAAAAACAGTGCCGAGACAAAGCCGGTATCGCCATAAACCGCATAGATCCAGCTCAGCCCCATGATGGCCAGCACACCCGGCAAGATGAACAGAAGCCCGGCCACCAGCGCACCCCGCACCCCGTGCATCAGCCAGCCGATATAGGTGGCCAGCTGCTGCGCCTCGGGGCCGGGCAGCAACATGCAGAAGTTCAGCGCGTGCAGGAAGCGGCCATCCCCCAGCCATTTCCGCTCTTCCACCAGCATACGGTGCATCACCGCGATCTGGCCCGCAGGCCCGCCGAAAGACAGTGCCGCGATATGCGCCCAGACCTTTGCGGCCTCCATCAGGGTCGGAAAGTCCTCACGCTGCTGCATCGTCTTCCTTGCTGTGTCAGCCCTGAAGGATGGGTAGGGCATTTCCCGCTTACCGGCAATTGCAGGCCTGTCCACCCATAGGTTCACGGATCGGTGACAGTTCGATCACATCGCACAAAGAGTTCGAAAATTCGCTCATTCTCGGGCGGCGCGGGCAGGACTATCTGTGTCTCATCGGAAGCGGGAACAGCTTCCACACAGATGATGAAAAGGATAACACCATGAAAACCGTAGCATTTATCGCCGTCGCCCTTGCCCTTTCCGCAGGTGCCGTTTCGGCCGCCTCTGTCAATCCCGGCAAGGCACAGGTTGCCGCCCAGCTGGGTGTGGATGCCGCCGAATATACCTCGACCGAGCTGCAGCTGATCGCCAAGGCCCGCAAGGACAAAGAGCCGCTGGCCGAGCAGTTCTACCTGTCGCACACCAACCGCACCGCACAATCGGGTGACGTGGGTGTGGTGACGCTTGGCAAGGCGCAGGTCGCCGCACAGCTTGGCCTCGACCCCGCCGCCTATACCTCGGCCGAGCTTTCGCTGATCTCTTCTGCCCGTGAACGCAACGATGTGCGCGCAGAGGCCTTCTATGTGAAGCACGAAAACCGTGTGGAAGGCGCCACCGCCGGAACCGTCACCCCCGGGCAGGCACAGCTGGCCGCATCGCTGGGCGTGAACCCCGCCGATTACACCCTGGCCGAACTGGCCGTTCTGAAAGCGCGCGAGTCGGTCGCGAACCGCTGATCCACAGCACCACGGTGCAACAGGGGCCATCCGGCGCAAACCGGGTGGCCCCTTTCGTTCCAGGGCGCAGGGGGCCTGCGGATCACAGGCAATTGATCCCGCAGGCCAGGCCCGAAGCGGCGGCATCCTGGCCGCAAACCCCATGATTTCCTGCATTATTCTGCAGGGTCACTTCCGTCTCTGCATCCATGCACAGTGGCGGTGCAGGTTTCGCTCTGGCGGCACGGCGGTGCCTGCCCCCAATGTAACAGGAAGATTGCATTTGAAAAAAGAAGAGCCGGATGACCGCCGCCACACCTGCCTCCATCGGACCCGTGCGGGCCCGCATCACCGCATCAACGCCAACTCTGCGCCGGGGGCATCCGCGCCTGCATGTGGCATCATGATGGATACCGCGATCCTTCAGACCTTCGCCTATATCATCGAAGAAGGCAGCTTTGCCGCCGCCGCCCGCCGCATGGGCATTTCGAAAAGCATGTGCAGCAAGCATATCAACGATCTGGAGGCGAGCCTGGGCGCCCGCCTTCTGACGCGCACCACCCGTTCGGTCAAACCCACGCCGCTGGGCATAGAATATCATGCCAAGGTGCAGCGCATCCTTGATCTGCTGCACGAAGCCAACGAACAGGTGAAGACCCAGACAGCCAAGGCCGCAGGCCCGCTCAAGATCGGGTTTCCGGCCTCCAATGCTGTCAGCTCGCTTTACCCCGATCTGCTGAAGTTCATGGAAACCTTTCCGGAAATTCAGCTGGAAGCCGTGCTGGACGACAATTGCACCGATCTGGTCAGCGAAAGCTATGATGCGGTCATCCGCATTGGCGAACTGGATGATACCAGCATGATTGTGCGCAAGCTGAACAGCATCCCGACCTATGTGGTGGCCTCGCCCGAATATCTGGAACGCCACGGCACCCCGCAGCGTCCCAGCGATCTGGCCCAGCACCGGGCGCTGCATTACACCAACATGCGTGGCAGCGGCACATGGGCCTTCCGGCTGGGCCGCGAGGTGATGCACCAGAAAATCCACCCGACCTTCGCCTCGAACAATGGCGATGTGATCGCGCGCGGCGGCTCTGGCCGGGCAGGGCGTGGCCTATCAGCCAGAGTTTCTGGTGAAGGATGATCTGGCAAGCGGTCGGCTGGTGCAGATCCTGGCCGAATACCGGATGCCGGACCTGCCGCTGAGCGTGGTCTATCCGTCGCGCCGCAATCCCTCTGCCGCATTGCGGGCCTTCATTGATTTTACCCTGGGCCTTCACCGCCCTGGCCGTGCGGCGCGCAGCCTGCCAAACCGGCGCCGCGCAATATTGGCTTTCCGGGCAGGGCTGGCAAGGGCGATGCCTACGGATCTGCCGCTCTGGGCTGATCGCTGCGGGCAGGATATCAGCCGAAAGAGCGGTTCATGTCCTGCCGCGCCAGCCCGATCAGCGCCTGCATCGCCTGCCGGGCTTCTTCGGGCTGGCCACGCTGAATGGCATCATAGACGGCGCGGTGCATGGCAATCGCGCCTTCATGCGACTGGCTCGCGCGGTTGGTCATGCGGAAACTGGCCATCAGCGCGGCCCGGATCGCCACGATGAACTGCCGGAACACCCAGTTTTCCGATGCCTCGATGATGGCGGTGTGAAAGGCCAGATCGGCCATGCTCCAGCTTTCGGTGTCGCGGCCTTCGGATTCCACCATATCGGCAAAGGCCGCGCCGATGGCCGCCAGCGCCCGTGGCGCCGCATTGCGGGCGGCCAGTGCCGCAGCCTCGGGTTCGATCAACATCCGGGCATCCACCAGATTGTCGTAAAAGCTGCGGTCGCGCATGTGTCGCAGCGCGGCTTCCAGAACCACGGGATCCAGCAGGTTCCATTGTGCCTGCGGCTGCACCACGGTGCCTGCCCGCGGGCGGGAGCGCACCAGACCGGCCGCCACCATATGCTGCAGGCTTTCACGCAAGGTCGGGCGGCTGACCCCGAAATGGTCCAGCAGCGTTTCCTCGGCAGGCAGCAGCGATCCCTGCGGCCAGACCCCGGAGACCACATTTTCGATCAGCACATTCAGAACGCCTGTCATCGCCTTGCGTGTCATCCCGGTTTGCCCGGGGGCAAGGGTGGCGCGGGGGGATCCCGAACTGACATGGGGTCTGTGCTATCTCCTTGCGGCGTATCTGGTCATACTTATCAGCCAGCGTCGACAAGTATAGCGCAAAATAAATATGCTTTATATTGACGTCTTATCATATTTAATGAATCATCCGGCCACTGAATCGCAGAAACTGGGAGGAACCATGATTTTCTGGAAGCGCACCGCACTGGGTATGGCCGCTGTCGCCTTGGGCGCAGGCACCCTTCATGCCGAAGATATCAAGATCGGCGCCATCTACATGGACGCGCAGGGCTATTATGCCGGTGTGCGCAAGGGCATCCAGGATGCCGCGCAGGAGGCTGGCAAGAACCTTGAGGTGATCGAAACCAACGCCCAGGGCGATGTGGCCAAGGAAAGCTCGTTCATCGATTCCCTCATCGCCTCGGGGGTGCAGGCCATCATCACCTCGCCGGTTTCGGCCGACGGGTCATACCGGGCGGTGCAGCGGGCGAAAGAGGCGGGGATCCCCGTCATCTGCTACAACACCTGCCTGAGCGACGCGGATCAGGCCGAATATGTCGCGGCCTATGCCGTGGGGGATCCCTTCGAATTCGGCAACAAGCTGGGCAATGTCGCGGCGGATTATTTCATCGCGCAGGGCATCGCAGAACCGAAGATTGCCGTGCTGAACTGTGAGTTCGTCGAAGTCTGCATCACCCGCCGCGAAGGGTTTGAAGCCGCGCTGAAGGAAAAGGTGCCCGGCTATCAGATCGTCGACAATCAGGAGGGCGCCGTTCTGGACAAGGCGGTTTCGGTTGCCAGCACCATTCTGACCGCCAATCCTGAACTGGATGCGATCTTTGGCGAGGCGGGCGGTGCCACGCTGGGCGCGGCGCGGGCCATCCGGGCACAGAACCGCGTGGGGGATGTGGTGGTGTTCGGCGGCGACATGACGACCGAAATCGCCCAGGAGCTGCAACAGTTCGACGTGATCAAGGCCGTGGTCGATATCTCGGGCCAGGGGATGGGCCGTCTGGCCTTTGCGCAGGCGGTCAATGTGATCGAAGGCAACCCGCCCGCCGGCATCAAGGTGCCCTATGACATCGACCTTTACGCCTCTGCGGAAGATGGCAAGGGCTGGCTGGAAGCCCATGCCGACGGCATCCCGTAAACCACGGCTGCCGATGCGAAGCCCGGCCGGTTTTCTGCCGGGCTTCTGACAATGTCCGGCGGGGGCAGGGCCGATCGTGCCATCCCGCTTTCCAGAGGGTCCGACATGACAGATTTCACCCCGGATACCCGTCCGGTGATTGCCCGGCTGACGGGCTGTTCAAAGCGCTATCCCTGGCGTCATCGCCCTGTCTGACGCCGATTTTGAACTGCGGGCGGGCGAGGTGCGCGCGCTTCTGGGCAAGAACGGGGCGGGCAAATCGACCATGATCCGTCTGCTGACCGGGGCCGAAACCCCGGATACCGGCCTGGTGACCATTGGCGATACCCCGTTGCGGGATGCCGGATCAGGCCGCGCGGCCGAGGCGTTCGGGCTGGGTGTGCGGGTGGTCTATCAGGAACTGAGCCTCGTGATGGATCTGTCCATTGCCGAAAACCTGTTTCTGGGCCGGTGGCCGCGACAGGGCGGCGTGATCCGGCACAAGGTGATGTATGCCGAAGCGCAGGCGGCGCTGGCCCGTCTGGGTGT
>JAXHOJ010000014.1:0-61900 GCA_034519525.1 Gemmobacter sp.
AGATCCCAGGTGGCCAGCCTGCTGGCAGAACGCGATGCCGCCCGGGGCGAGGCCACGACGCTGGCCGCCTCGGTCGAAGACCTGAAAACCGCGCAGACCCGGCTGATCTCGGAACAGGAGGCGCTGCAACTGGCACTGTCCAAGGCCCGCGAAGAAGTGGATGCGCAGACAGAGGCCGCCCGCCTTGCCGCCGCCCGTGCCGATGCGGTAGAGGCGCTGACCACCAAGCTGCGTGCCGACAGCGCCGCCAATGCCGCCGAACTGTCAGAGGCAGAGGCGCAAAGGCTGGTGGATGCCGCAGCCCTGGATGAACTGCGCGAAAAGCTGAAAGCCTCGGAAACCGAACTGACGGCGATGACATTGGCGCTGGAAGAACAGCGCAAGCGCGCCGAAGAGACTCTGACCCTGATCGCAGCCGCACAGGGCAAAGAGGGACAAGGCGATCTGCTGGATACCGCCAAGGCCCTGCTGGCCGAACAGGAAGCGCAATCCGCCGAGGCCGAGCGTCGGGTGGCCCTGCTGAACGAACAGATCGCCGCCCTGCGCAATCAGCTGACCACGCTGCAGGCGCTGATGGATGCCGCGATGGAGCGGGATGTGCAGGCCAAGGTGCAGATTGAAAATCTGGGCGGGCAGCTGAATTCCGCGCTGGCACAGGTGGCTGCCGAACAAAAGCGCCGGGCCGAGCTGGAAGAGGCTGAACGCATGCGGCTGGAGGCCGAAAATCAGGATCTGGCCAAGTTCCGGTCGGAATTCTTTGGCGAATTGCGCGCGGTTCTGGCGGGCCGCGAGGGTGTGCGCATCGTGGGCGACCGCTTCGTGTTTTCATCCGAGGTGCTGTTCAACCCCGGCTCTGCCGATCTGGCCCCCGAAGGCCGCCGCCAGATTGCCGGTGTGGTGGGCACTCTGAACGAAATTCGCGCGCAGATCCCCGACGGGATTGATTGGATCATCCGTGTCGATGGCCATACCGATAACGTGCCGCTGTCGGGCACCGGCGCGTTTCGCGACAACTGGGAACTGAGCCAGGCCCGGGCACTGTCGGTGGTGCGCTATATGCAGGACCGAGCTGGGCTTCCCGCCAGACCGGCTGGCGGCCACCGGCTTTGGTGAATGGCGCCCGGTCGCAGCGGCAGCAGCGCCGCCGATCTGGCCCAGAACCGGCGGATCGAACTGAAGCTGACCGAGCGGTAGCAAAGGGGCTCGCGCCCCCTCTTAAGCCTGTGGAACATTCACCCACGGGATATTTAGGAACAGAAACGGGAAGACCCTGCCATTTTCTGCTTCTGATATTCTCAGTGTCGGCAACAGGGGCGCGAGCGCCCCCTTCCTAGCCCGCATTTGCAATAGGCGCCGTTGCGGTGGCTGGCCACATCGAAATGCAGATGGTCTTCGTGGTGCCCATCCGATCCGGGGCCCAGCGTGGTGCCAAAGATGCCGCAGGCCGCCTTGTGCGAAGCCTTGATCGCCTTGTACTTGCGCCAGTCGCCCTGGATCGACAGGGTCTTGCCGCTGGTCAGGGTAAAGCCCGACACATCAATCGCCTTGCCGCGCCCATGTTCGCTGACCTTGTTGCCGCGAATGCCGTTGCGCGGGCGGCAGACATAGCTGCCCGCGATCTGCAGCACCTTGACCGGATCCTTGCCAAAGGCGGGCTGCACGCCCTTTTCGATCCAGCTCTTGGTGGCCAGAGCGGTTTCGCAGGTGATGGTGGCAGGCTGGCTCAGCTTCACGCCGGCAATGGCGGTAACCTTCACCGGATCGTCGATGCCGCAGCCCTTGACCTTGCTGACCACCGGCGCCAGCGTTTCACCCCGGATCGACGGATCCCCGCAGACAGAGCCCTTCTTGGGCATCAGGCTTTCCTTGCTTTGCGGGTTCCGCACGGCAGCAGCCTTGAAAATCCCCCAGCCCTTGCGCTTGGGCGTCTCTTCCACGGCGGCGGCCAGATCGCCGGGGCGCGGCGGCGGCGGGCGCACGGCGCCTGCCAGATCCACCACAGAGCCCTCGTCAATCACCGGCTCGGCCACCGGCACCAGCGCAACGATCAGGTTTTCCGGCCGGGGGCGCGGGCGCATCACCGGCGCCAGAACCGGGGCATTGGCGGTAGGAGACTGTGGCCACCACCATCTCGGGCTGTGCTGCGGCAGAGGAAGCGGGGCAACAGCTGCGGCTGCATGGGGCGGGGTTTCGGGCAAAGCGAGTGGCTGGCCGCCGTTGGCCTGCGATGCGCTCCGTCCGCCACAAAAGCCAGCATACGGCCCAAAGCCCTAGTTGCAACAGCACATCCTCCGATCCCGTTCACTCCCTACGTGGGGCGGCTTGGCGCCCGACCGAAATCGGGGGCGGCGGTATCCTGCCCCGCCTCGATGATCCCCCGGCGGATGGCCCGGGTGCGGGTGAAATAGGCGTGCAGATGGTCGCCATCTCCCAGCCGGATCGCCCGTTGCAGCGCGAACAGTTCCTCGGTGAACCGGCCGAGAATATCCAACGTTGCATCCTTGTTCGTCAAGAACACATCGCGCCACATGGTGGGGTCACTGGCGGCAATCCGCGTAAAGTCGCGGAAACCCGCCGCCGAATACTGGATCACCTCGCTGTCGGTGACGCGGCGCAGGTCATCGGCCACGCCAACCATCGTATAGGCGATCAGGTGCGGCGTATGGCTGACGGCCAGAACCAGATCGTGATGCGGTGCATCCATCGTATCGACCTTGGCCCCCATCGCCTCGCACAGGCGCGCGGAAGCGCGCAAGGCGCCGCGGGGTCGGTGCCGGGCACCGGGGTCAGCAACCACCAGCGGTTGCGGAACAGCGTGGCAAACCCCGAGCGCGGGCCGGAATGTTCGGTGCCGGCCATCGGGTGGCCGGGGATGAAATGCACGCCTTCGGGGATATGCGGGGCCACGGCGTCAATCACCGCCTGCTTGACCGATCCCACATCCGTCACCGTGGCGCCCGGCGCCAGATGCGGGCCGATCTCGGCGGCAATCGCCCCCATCGCCCCCACCGGCACTGCCAGCACCACCAGATCGGCGCCCGCCACCGCCTCGGCCGCGGTCAGGGCCACGCGGTCCACCAGCCCGATCTCCAGCGCGGTGGCGCGGGTCTCGGCGGATTTGGCATAGCCCACGATCTCGCCCGCCAGCCCGCCCGCGCGCATCGCATGGGCCATGGACGAAGCGATCAGCCCCAGACCGATCAGCGCAACCCGGCCATAGATCGGTGCCGTCATTTCACACCCTTGAACTGGCCGATGGCATGGGCCACCCGGCGGCAAGAGGATTCATCCCCCACCGTGATGCGCAGGCAATGCGGCAGCTTGTAGCCCGCCACCCGCCGCACGATCAGCCCCTGCTGCTGCAGGAACAGATCGCAGGCCTCGGCCTCTTCGGCACTGGCAAAGCGGGCCAGCACGAAATTGGCCATCGAGGTATCCGACGGCACGCCATGTTCGGCCAGCGCCTCGGCCAGCCAATGCCGCAGCCGGGCATTTTCCGACCGGCATTTGGCGACATAATCCTGGTCGCGCACCGCGGCCTCGGCGGCTTCCAGCTGGGCATTCGACAGGTTGAACGGCCCGCGGATTCGGTTCAGCACATCAATGATGGCCTTCGGCCCATAGCCCCAGCCGATGCGCAGCCCGCCCAGGCCGTAGATCTTGGAGAAGGTCCGCGTCATCACCACATTCGGCGATCGCCTCGACCAGGCTGACAGCCCGGCATCAAAGCCTTCGACATATTCGGCATAGGCGCCATCCAGCACCAGAATGGCCTGCGGCGGCAGGCCGCGCGCCAGACGCGCCACCTCGCCGGCTGAAATCATCGTGCCGGTCGGGTTGTTCGGATTGGCGATGAACACCAGTTTGGTGCGGGGGCTGCAGGCGGCCAGCAGGGCATCCACATCGGTGGTACGCTCACGTTCGGCCACTTCCACCGGGGCTGCCCCGGCGGCCATGGCCGAAATCTTGTACATCAGAAAGCCGTGTTCGGTATAGAGCACCTCATCCCCCGGCCCGGCATAGGCCTGACACAGGAAATGGATGATCTCATCCGACCCCACACCGCAGATGATGCGGCCGGCATCAATGCCATGCACATCGGCAATGGCCTGCCCGCAGGCTGGCGTGATCGGTGTTCGGGTAGCGGTGCAGCTGATGCACGCTCGTGGCAAAGGCTTCTTTCGCCTTGTCCGACGGCCCGAACGGGTTTTCGTTCGAGCTGAGCTTCACCACATTGCTCACGCCCGCGACCTGGGCTTTGCCGCCTTGATACAGGGCAATGTCCATGATGCCGGGTTGCGGGCGAATGGCGTCGTTCATCGCTGTCTCCATAGCTAGCGCGCCGGGTTTAGCCGCTTCGCTAGACCCATCTTGGGCGGCGCCGGGTTGCCGAACGGCACAGAAACTGCAGCGCCGCCGTCTGCGCCGTGCCCGCCCATGCCTTCGGCTTCAGTGCTTGTCGGTCTTGGAGGCCAGCCAGTCCATCAGCGCCAGAAGCACGCCGGAGGCCACGAAGGTCAGATGGATCACCACCAGCCAATACATCTTGTCGGTGTTCAGCGGGATGTCAGAGGCCTGCTTGCCCACTTCCATGAACACTTTCAGCAGATGAATCCCCGAAATCGCCACGATCGAGGCGATCAGCTTCATCTTCAGGCCGGAAAAATCCACCTTGCCCATCCAGCTTGGCCGGTCGCGCGCTTCGCCCAGATCCAGCTTGGAGACGAAATTCTCATAGCCCGAAAACAGCACGATCAGCAGCAGGTTCGCCGCCAGCGACAGGTCGATCAGCGTCAGAATCGCCAGAATCGCCTGATCGGCATTCATCGTCAGTGTTTTCGAGGCGTAATAGACAAGCTCCTTGACGAAAACGATGGTCAGCATCGCAAGGCTGATGACCAGCCCCAGATACATCGGCGCCATCAACCAGCGCGAGGCGAAAAGCCCCCGCTCAAACCGTGCTTCCAGGCTGTTCTTGTCGGCGGCCATCTGCGTTCCCCTCATGCTCCGGGGGGGGGGGGGGGGGGGGGGGGGGGGGGGGGGGGGGGGGGGGGGGGGGGGGGGGGGGGGGGGTGCTGCGGGTGCGAGATAGGGGAAGGACGGGCGTTTGGGAAGGGGTGGGCATGTGGCTTGCCACCTAGAACCCCAGAAATACCATATCCAGCGCCGCCATCACCACTGCGCTTTCTACGGCAAGACTTGTCACCGGCTGGCGCAGCATACCGCGCGGCACTGCGGCCATGAACTGCGTCACCATCACATGCGTCGCCGCTTCGATCTGGAAAGCCGGGTTCAGCCGCCGGGCCGGCAGCGGAGCGGCCTCGGGCCGTAGCAGCGGCACCACGATGCAGCTGTTCAATGCCTCCAGCAGATCTGACTGAACATCCAGAAGGTAGCCCGGTCCCTCGGGATTGGCATAGACATCGAAACGCGCCATCAGAAGGCGCGATACCTTGCCAGCGGCAGGCCATTTTGCTCGACCCATGTGTTGGAGCTTGCCAGCGCCGCCGCATTTTCGCGCCGCCATTCGGCAGACCGCGCGGCTGCAATAGCACGGCGCAAGCCGACTTCGGCCGCCAGCGAAAGATCAATCCCAAGCGCCCGCGCCTCCTGCAGCAAGGCAGGGTCAAGCGGCAGGTTGATCAGTTTTCGGGTGGGGACAGGAGCGGCCATCGGATCATCCATTTCAGGTATATGATACAGACGCATTTCCGTGCCGCAAGCCCCACCCCCAAACGAAAAAGGCCCGCAATCTGCGGGCCTTTTCCAAAGTACAAGAAAGGAAGAACTGAAATCAGTTCTTCGCGTAGAATTCCACAACCAGGTTCGGTTCCATCACGACCGGGTAAGGCACATCCGACAGGGCCGGGGTCCGCACGAACTTCACGGTCATTTTGGAATGGTCGACTTCCAGGTAATCCGGCACGTCACGCTCGGTCAGCGCGACCGATTCCAGCACGATGGCCAGCTGCTTGGATTTCTGGCGCACTTCGATCAGGTCGCCTTCCTTCACGCGGTACGACGCGATGTTCACGCGCTGGCCGTTCACGGTGACGTGGCCGTGGTTCACGAACTGACGGGCGGCGAATACGGTCGGCACCAGTTTGGCGCGATACACAACCGCATCCAGGCGACGCTCCAGCAGGCCGACAAGACGTTCGCCGGTGTCACCCTTCACGCGGGCAGCTTCGGCATAGATCTTGCGGAACTGCTTTTCGGTCAGGTCGCCGTAGTAGCCTTTCAGCTTCTGCTTGGCGCGCAGCTGGGTGCCGAAATCCGACAGCTTGCCCTTGCGGCGCTGGCCGTGCTGGCCCGGGCCGTATTCGCGCTTGTTCAGCGGCGATTTGGCGCGGCCCCAGATGTTTTCGCCCATACGGCGGTCGATCTTGTACTTGGCAGCGGTGCGTTTGGTCATCGCTGATCTCCTTCTGTTTGAAGGGCGTTGTCCTTTCCCTGGGGCCAGACGGCCTTCGGGCGACAGGTTTCCCCTTGCGGGGGCCACCAACACCAATGAAAAGCCCCGGAGAAAACCCCGGGACAGTGCGCGGCTGATAGACCCCGATCCCGGCAGAGTCAACGCCCCGCAGCCGATAATCTGCGCCGCTCAGGCCGCTAGATCATGCTGCAGGATGGCCGCCTCGGCCGCAGTCAGGCAGCGGCGGGCGGGGGCAAAGCCATCCCCGCCGATTTCCGCCGGATCATAGCTGCCGATGCCAAAGCCATTGGCATAGATGATCTCGTGCCGGTCCAGCATGATCTGCACATAGCTGATCTCGCGCAGCGCGCGGTCCTGGCGGATCGCCTCGCCGTCACACAGATCGGCGGCGGCCACCAGAACCTCGGGGCTGTTGAACAGCGCCTCGGTCGCCGCCCCGCGCACCAGCAGCCGCTGGCTCGGGCTGACACGCAGATCCCCATCCGCGCCCTGCAACCGCACCGGCCACAGGCCCGGCACCAGTTGCAGCCGCGCCGGTTGCAGCCGCTGCGCCCCCATCCAGACGATTTCCTGCGCCCCACTGTCGCGCGTCATCAGCCGGTCACCAGGCCGCAAGGACCACAGCGGGCGGATGCCCTCGGGCGTAGACATCCGCGCATCCGGCGCAAGCCCGGGCATCGGCGGCATGGCCTGCGGCGCCCGGGGCCTTTGCGGCTCCAGCCGCACCACCCACAGATCGCGGTCACGCGGCGGCAGGCTGTTGCGGCACAACAGCAGCCGCGCCCCGGTTTCCGGCACGGAAATCAGAGTCAGCATATGGCTCTGCCGCCCGTCGGTCACGGTAAAGGCCCGGCCCAGGGCGCCCGGCGCGTCGTCTTCCTCTGCGCCCACCATCGCGCCTTGTGCGCTGCCCGGCACCAGCCCCAGCATCCGCCGCGCCACCCGGCCCGCCCGGCGGTGCAGATCGGCCATCCCGGCATCCCCGCCCAGCAGCAGCACCGCATCCGGCCCATCCACCCGCAAGGCAGCGCCAGACCAGCGCCAGACAGAGCCCGCGCCCACATCCCGCAGATCGGCGCCGGGGATGCCATCGGTTTCCGTCTGCTGCCATGAAATCACGAACGCGCCCCGAAAGCCCGTATCCATGCCTGCTGCCTGCCCGTTTGTTGTTTTATCCGGCCAGACTACCACCCATGGTCCCGGAAATCCACGGTTTCCACCGATCCGCCGCCGCAGATACAAATTCCCAAGCAAAAGAATCAGTCTTTACAAACCAAAGTAATTTTGTCACCTTTCCCCATATCCAAGCCAACCCGCCTCGGGCCAGCCCGGATCAAGACCGACCGCCCCCAACCCGAGGCCCGACATGAAAGCGATCCAGCCAGGCCCTTTGGCCTCTTCCGCACCACCTCCGAGCCTGACGGAACTGCTTCGTCTGGCGATGGAGGGGCTGATGCCCGCGACACCGGACCTCTCGGCCCTTCTCGACCGGATGGAGATGCCCCGATGAACATGCAAGTCGACGCCCGCACCCTGCTTTCGATCAATGTCGAAAAAACCCCCTGCCACGATGCGCTCAGCCTGACCGAAGGCGGAAATCTGGCGCGCATCGTGTTGCACGATCAGGTTTATTCGCTGCGGATCACCCGGGCGGGCAAACTGATCCTGACCAAATAAACCTATCCGGAAAGCCCCATGAAACGCATCGCCCTTGCCGCCCTTCTTGCCTCTGCCGCCCTCCCGGCCTTTGCCGTGACCGAGGCCGAGGTCGTGAAAACCTATGCCGATATTGCCGAAGCGGGCTATTCCGACAGCCTCGCCACCGCAAAGGCGCTGCAGGTGGCTGTCGATGCGCTGATTGCCGCACCCACGGCCCAAACGCTGGAAGCCGCCAAAACCGCCTGGCTTGCTGCGCGCGTGCCCTACCAGCAGACCGAAGTGTTCCGCTTCGGCAATGCGATCGTGGATGATTGGGAAGGCCGGGTGAATGCCTGGCCGCTGGACGAGGGGCTGATCGACTATGTCGATACCTCTTACGGCCAATCCGAAGAAAACGCCCTGTCGACGCTGAACATCGTCGCCACGCCCAAATTCACCCTTTCAGGCACCGAAATCGACGCGAGCAGCATCACCCCTGCCCTGATCAAAGAGACGCTGCACGAAGCAGACGGGATCGAGGCGAATGTGGCCTCCGGCTATCATGCCATCGAATTCATGCTCTGGGGTCAGGATCTGAACGGCACCGGCCCCGGTGCAGGCGCCCGCCCCCATACCGACTATCTGCAGGGCGAAGGCTGCACCGGCGGCAACTGTGACCGCCGCGCCGCCTATCTGACGGCCGCGACCGATCTTCTGGTGGCGGATCTGGAGGAAATGGCCGCCAACTGGGCCGCCGGCTTGCGCCCGCGCCGCGGTTACCGCCGACCCTGTCGCAGGCGTGCAGGCCATGCTGACCGGCATGGGCAGCCTGTCTTACGGCGAACAGGCGGGCGAGCGGATGAAGCTGGGCCTGATGCTGAACGACCCGGAAGAAGAGCACGACTGCTTCTCTGACAATACCCACAACAGCCACTTCTACGATGGTCTGGGCATCCGCAATGTCTATCTGGGCAGCTATACCCGCCCCGATGGCAGCACGGTTTCCGGCCCCTCGCTGTCAGAACTGCTGGCGGGCAAGGATGGTGCGGAGGATACCCGCCTGAAGGCCGAACTGGATGCCTCGGTCGCGGCCCTGCAGGCGATCAAGACCGCAGCCGAAGGCGGCTTTGCCTATGACCAGATGCTGGAGGCAGGCAACAAGGAGGGCGAGGCGCTGGTGATGGGTGCGGTCAATGCGCTGGTCACCCAGACCGCCTCGATCGAACGCGCGGTCACCACTCTGGGCCTGTCCGGCACCGAATTCGAAGGCTCCGACAGCCTCGATAACCCCACGGCCGTGTTCCAGTAAACCAGCCGTCGCCGGGCCTGCCCCCATCCCACGGGCAGGTCCGGCCCTTTCCCCAGCCAGCCGCGCAAGGGCTTCTGCGATGATCGTCTGCCACTGCATGAACATCACCGATCACGATATCCGCGCCGCGGTGGACTGGATGCGCGCATCCGATGCCGAAACCATCGTGACGCCTGGCAAGATCTATCACGCTTTGGGCAAGCGGGCCGATTGCGGCGGCTGCATGCCGCCTGTTTTCTCCGGCGCGATACCGCACTGCGCCGCCTGCGCGCCTGGATTGGTCGTGGCAGGCCATGCCCCTGCGCCGCCGCAGCCTCCCTAGCTGCGCCGAGTGCCGCGCCGGACGCGGCTTGACCAGGGGCTTGTCCGCGCTCAAGCGCCCCGGCTGCGAGCGTCTCGCTCAAGGCATGTGAAACGATTCTGAAGCAGTCACCTCTTCCCATGGACAGGGCCGCAGCCCTGTTCTAGCCTTTGGTATCACGAAGCAATCCGGGCGCGTCCCGGCAGGATGCAACGCAAGAGGATCACCATGAAGGGCGACGCCAAGGTTATCGAATATCTCAATGCGGCTCTGCGGTCGGAACTGACCGCCGTCAGCCAGTATTGGCTCCACTACCGTCTGCAGGAAGACTGGGGCTTTGGCCGCCTGGCCGACAAGTCCCGCGCCGAAAGCATCGAAGAGATGCAGCACGCCGACCGTCTGATCGCGCGGATCATCTTCCTGGAGGGCCACCCGAACCTGCAAAAGCTGGATTCGCTGCGCATCGGCCAGAACATCAAGGAAACGCTGGAATGTGATCTGGCCGGCGAACATGACGCCCGCACCCTCTATATCGAAGCCCGCCGCCATTGTGACAGCGTGGGCGATTACGTCAGCCGCGCCCTGTTCGATGCGCTGATCGCCGATGAGGAAGGCCATATCGACTTCCTCGAAACCCAGCTCGGCCTGTTCGAGAAACTGGGCGAAGAGAAATATGGACTGCTGAACGCCGAAGCCTGCCGATCAGGCGGAGTGAGACAGAATGAGGCAGGGGATTCCCCTGCCTCAATTATTCAGACAACCCCTCCCTGCAAGCCAAGAGAATTTCACACGAAATGGAAAGCGGAAACCACCACACTGATATTAAAATAATAACAGACTTCTCAATATTCCCAAAGATCGAGTTTCGACCGGGATAGTATGCTGGAAGCTGCGTATGACTATCTGGAAGCTTCCAAGTCAGCAAAGGCAAACAGGCCTCGACTTATGCTCAGCGCTTTGTCGCTTGAGATCATACTGAAATCATTCAACTCGGACCCATCCGATAACCTTAACACAATTGATGAAAGATACGATCTTGCAGCACCAAATATAAAAACCGGAAAGCCCAGCAACCGCAAGCCCCACGATCTAAATGAGCTGCTCAACGCGGTCCCTGACGCATTTAAACCTTTAATAATAAGATCCAAATCTGATAAAAGAATCAATCGTATTTCAGAAAGATGCTTTCGCTAAGGCTCGGTATTTTTATGAGCGCACGGAATACATAAATGGCGCAAATCAGTATAATCGCAACACCAATCGCCTACAGGAAATAGCAAGCCATTCCCTTTGCATGATCACATCATTATACAAATTTCAAGGCTGTGACGATCCGTTCATTCAGCTAGCTGAAGCAGTCACAAATTTCGAAAAAACTGAAAAGTTACGTTGGTATATAGCGCAAAACCCCAATGAATTATAGGGGCTGGCTAGCGATCAAACCAGCCCCCTCGCGCCGCCTCACAACAGCCCGAACAGATCCGCCGCGCCTGCAGCACACCATCATCCAGCTGCAGCAGCGGCGCGGTGCTGTCGCGGCCGGGGAAATCGTTGAACACGATCGCATCCTTGCCGCCGAACATCAGCATCAGCTTGTCATGGCTGCCGCTGTCGAAATCCGGCCCGTTGCTGCGACCGTCGTTCGACAGCACACCGGCAAAAGCCACCTCAAGATCGGCCAGCGTATAGCCCGATACCACGATGCGGTCCTGCCCCGGCTGGATATCCCAGATCAGATCCACGCCATCGCCCGCCGCGAACAGGAACTGGTCGGCGCCGTCATTGCCGAACAGGTTATCCCCGATCACCACATCCACCGGCTTGCCCTCTGCCAGCGCGAAAGACCCGCCATCCTTGCCGCCGGTGATGATGTCATCGCCACCTTCGCCCTGGATCTCGTCATCGCCCGCGCCGCCAAAGACGGTATCATTGCCCGCGCCGGATTCGATCAGGTCATCCGCGCCGTCCCCGTCCTCCATGCCATCGCCATAAAGCAGGTCCGCCCCATCCGCCCCATACAGCAGATCGGCCCCGGCATCGCCGGTCATCGTGTCGTCGCCGTCATTGCCGAACAGCGTGTCATCGCCCGTGCCGCCCGCCATCCGGTCGCCGCCCTGCCCGTCAGACAGCAGATCATTGCCAGAGCCACCGTCCAGCGTGTCATTGCCGCGGTCGCCATGCAGGGTGTCATCACCATTGCCGCCCAGCAGCCGGTCATCCCCGGCGCCGCCGGTCAGCAGGTCGGCCCCGGCCGCACCTGCGGCGACATCGTCACCGCCGCCACCGCCCACCGAGTCATCCCCGGCACCGCCATGCACGCTATCATCGCCATCACCGCCCTGCACCGTGTCAGAGCCTGCGCCGCCGATGACAGAATCGCTGCCCTCGCCACCCGCGACGGAATCATCGCCGCTGCCGCCGGTCACCGAATCCGATCCGCCGCCGCCCATCACCGTGTCATCGTCGCTGCCGCCCACGACCGTATCATCGCCCGCGCCACCGCCCAGCGTATCCGAACCGGCGCCGCCATTGATCGAATCGTCGCCCGCACCGCCCTTGCTGTCGTCATCGCCGTCGCCGCAGTCGATGCTGTCATCGCCCTCGCCGCCCTCCAGCCTATCATCCCCGTCACTGCCGATCTTGGGCGAGCTGCCGGTCAGCTTCAGGCTGTCGCCACGCTTGCCGCCCACATCGCCCACGCTGGTCAGACGGATGCCGAAATCCTGCAGCATCACCAAATCCAGCCCCAGATTGCTGCCCTTGGCCGCCACGACAAAACTGGTGGTCTGGATATCGTCCTTGCCGATGCCCTGCGATCCGATTTCGACCCCGACATTGAAGGTCTTCTTCGTGCCCGCCATGGTGACATCATTGGTCACCTTGGTCAGCCCGTCCTCGTCGGTGTCATAATCCCCGACATGACGCCCGGTGATCTCCAGATCTTCGGCGCGCGATGGTTTGGCCACGGTAAAGAACACGCCGCGCAGATCGGCGGTCTTGGTCTTGCCGGTCACGGCCACATCGAATTGCAGCGCCGTATTGCGCCCCGCCGTCACCTCGCGCACCGTCACCGATACTTTCGGGTCGCCGTCCCCGATCACGAAAGACAGCAGCTTGCCTTCACCCGACATACTCTCGCTCCTCACATGGCCGGTCGCATCCACCCGGATGCAACACGCACGCCCCCGGCCATATCTGCGCTGCCCCGTGGTCCGAAACAAGCCCCCGCCTGCCCGTCCGTCGCGCAAGCCCGATCTGCGGGCGATCCTGCCACAGGCGGCCAGGCACCCCGGATGCAGCCCCAGAATGTCGCATTGTGCCGGCCGTAAATTCCGATAAAAAGCATCAGAAACCGCGCTCCACGCAGAGATTCATCATGCTCCCTCGCCTCGCCCTCGCAGCTGCCCTGATGGTGGCCCTGCCTGCCATGGCCCAGACCCCCGATTTTGCCTTGGATGATCGCCATCTGGCGGTGATTCCGCG
This sequence comes from Gemmobacter sp., assembly GCA_034519525.1. GTDB lineage: Bacteria > Pseudomonadota > Alphaproteobacteria > Rhodobacterales > Rhodobacteraceae > Gemmobacter. The sequence continues at coordinate 13,168 of JAXHOJ010000014.1, forward strand.
CACAAAACCCGAATCTGGCCGCATCGCGCGCGTTCTGGCCCCGCCCGCCAGCTTCCACGCCCCCGAGGATTTCGAGGCCAAACCCGGCGGTGCCGCCACCACCCGCGCCATCGCCACGGCGGATGCCTTTTCGCAATCCTCGGAAAACATGCCCTTCGAACGCGAGATGGATTTCAAACTTGGAAACGGTCTTTTTCGCAAAACCTGGGTCGCATCGCCGGCCTCCACCCTCGCCTCTGATGGGCTGGGGCCGCTTTACAACGCCCGCGCCTGCCAGGATTGCCATGTGAAGGATGGCCGGGGCCATCCACCCGAAGGCGCTGACGATGGCCGCGTGTCGATGTTCCTGCGGCTGTCGATCCCCGGCGGTGATCCGGTGCCCGGCATCGAAGACTGGCTGGCCACGCAAGCAGAGCCCACCTATGGTAGCCAGCTGCAGGATCTGGCCGCCCCCGGCCATGCCGCCGAAGGCCGGATGGCCATCACCTATACCGAACAGCCGGTAACCCTGGCCGATGGCCGCGTGGTCAGCCTGCGCAAGCCTGCCTACAGCGTGGAAAACCCCAGCTATGGCCCGCTGCACCCCGAAACCCAGCTTTCGCCCCGCGTGGCGCCGCAGATGCTGGGCCTTGGCCTGCTGGAGGCGATCCCGGCGGCCGACATCCTCGCCCATGCCGACCCGGATGATGCCGATGGCGATGGCATCTCGGGTCGCCCGAACATCGTGCCCAGCGTCGAATTCGGCGTGCCCATGCTGGGGCGTTTCGGCCACAAGGCAGGCGCCCCAACGGTGAAAGAGCAATCCGCCGGCGCCTTTGCCGGGGATATGGGGCTGTCCACCCCGCTGCACCCGGCGCCGGCGGGCGAATGTACCGCCGCGCAAGCGGCCTGCCGCACCGCCCAGCATGGCCAGGAACCCGGCATCCGCGACGGGCTGGAGGTGGATGGGCAAAGCCTCGATCTCGTCACCTTCTATTCCCGCAACCTTGCCGTTCCGGAACGTCGCAACATCGCCGATCCGCAGGTTCTGCGCGGCAAGGAAATCTTTCACAGCCTGCAATGCGCCGCCTGCCATGTGCCGAAATTCGTCACCCACCGCCTGAAAGACCAGCCGGAACAAAGCTTTCAGCTGATCTGGCCGCATACCGACCTGCTTTTGCATGACATGGGCGAAGGTCTGGCCGATCATCGCCCCGAAGGCCGGGCAACGGGTCGTGAATGGCGTACCGCGCCGCTTTGGGGTATCGGGATGACCGAACAGGTCAGCGGCCACAGCTATTTCCTGCATGACGGCCGCGCCCGCACCCTGCTGGAGGCGATCCTCTGGCACGGGGGCGAGGCGCAGGCGGCCCGCGATGGCGTGGTGGCCCTGCCCGGTGAAGACCGCGATGCGCTGATCGCCTATCTGGAAAGCCTGTGATGCTGAAACACGCCGCCCTTCTGCTTGCCCTGCTCGCCGCCCCCGCACAGGCCGATGTGGCCGAAGTGGTGGCCGAACATGCCCTGCCCGGCCTTGCGAAATTCACCGCCACCACCGCCGCTTTGGCAGCCGAGCAAAGCTGCGATCCCGCCCGCCTGCGCCCGCTTTACCATCAGGCCTTCGATGCCTGGGCGGGCGTGGCCCATCTGCGCCTCGGCCCGGTCGAGGATCAGGGCCGCGTGCTGGCCATCGCCTTCTGGCCCGATCCCAAGGGGCTGGGCGCCAAGGCGCAACGCGCCCTGATCGCCGCCGCCGATCCGGCAAAGCTCAGCCCCGAACATATGGCTGAACAATCGGTGGCGATCCGCGGCTTCTTCGGTCTGGAACGGCTGCTTTACCCGGCCGAGCCACTGACGGGCGATTACCCCTGCGCCCTCACCCATGCCACCGCCGCCGATCTGGCCCGCATGGCGGCCGAGGTCGAGGCCGGCTGGAAGGACGGTTTCGCCGCCACCCTCACCCAGCCCGGCCCCGGCGCCCGCTACCTGACCGAAACCGAATCCCGGCAAGCCCTGCTCACCGCCTTCATCACCGGGCTGGAATTCAACGCCGATCAGCGCCTTGGCCGCCCGCTGGGCAGCTTTGACAAGCCCCGCCCCGAACGGGCCGAGGCCCGCGCCTCAGATCGCAGCCTGCGCAATCTGCAACTGTCGCTGCTGGCCCTGCGCCAGTTCGCGCTGAAACTGGTGCCCGATGCCCCCGCCACCCAGGCCGCCTTCGATCGCGCCATCCAGCACGCCGATACGCTGAAAGACCCGGTCTTTGCGGGCGTGGCCGATCCCGCCGCACGGCTGAAGCTCGACATCCTGGCGCAGGATATCCGCGCCATCCGCGATGCGGCGCTGGCCGAAATGGCCCCCGCTTTGGGCGCCAGCGTCGGCTTCAACGCCGCCGACGGGGATTGAGGCCATGCGCCGCCGTGGCTTCCTCGCCAGCCTGATCGCCAGTGCCACCCTGCCCACGCTCAGCTGGGCCGATGCCGGATCGCCCGCCTTTCTGGCCGCCGCAAAAGACGCAACCGGCGCCTTCCTGCTGCACGGGCTTTCGGCCAATGGCGAACCCCTCTTCGCCCTTCCGCTGCCTGCCCGGGGCCATGCTGCCACCGCGCATCCCACCCGCCCCGAGGCCGTGGCCTTCGCCCGCCGTCCCGGCACTTTCGCGCTGGTGATCGACTGTGCGCGCGGGCAGCCCATTGCCCGGCTCACCCCGCCCGAAGGCCGCCAGTTCAACGGACACGGCACTTTTTCCGCCGATGGCGCCACGCTTTACACATCTGAGGTGGTGGCCGAAGGCTCGGTCGGCCGCATCGGCCTGTGGGATGCCGAAAACCACTATTCCCGCATCGGCGAATGGGCCTCGGGCGGCATCGGACCGCATGACATCAAGCGCCTGCCGCTGTCGGATGATCTCATCATCGCCAATGGCGGCATCCAGACAGACCCGACCGACCGCACGAAGCTGAACATCGCCACCATGCGCCCCAATCTGGCCCGCATCACCCCAGATGGCACGCTGGCCGCGCTGGCCGAACTGCCGCCCGAACTGGCGCAGAACTCGCTGCGCCACCTGGCCCTGCTGCCCGATGGCCGCGTCGCCTGTGCCGCGCAATGGGAGGGTGATCCCGCCGAAACCGTGCCGCTGCTGATGCTCTGGGATCAGGACCGCCTCACCCCCTGCCCCGCACCCGAGATGGAGGGCTTCGTGATGCAGGGCTATGCCGGCTCCATCGCCTATGGCGCGGGGCAGATCGCCCTCACCTCACCCAGGGGCGGCGCGGTGCAGGTCTTTGGCAGCGATGGCCGCTTCCGCGCCACCTGGCGCCGCGCCGATGCCTGCGGCGTGGCCGCTGGCCCGGCGGGGCTGCTGGTCACCGATGGCAACGGCGCCATATCGCGGCTGGATGGCAGCGGGCTGCACCCCGAACGCCGCCTGCCCCTCGCCTGGGATAACCACCTGATCGCCCTGACCTGACCTAGCCTGACCTGACATATAATTTGATCAAAATACCCGATTGCATTGCCCGCCCCGCCATGCTCTGACTGCGCCAGCAACAGGAGGGCGCCATGCGCGTTTTCATCAACGGGTTCGGCCGCATCGGCCGGTCGGTTCTGCGGGCCTGGGCCAGGGGCGCAGGCACGGGGTTGGAAATTGTGGGGGTGAACGATATCGCCACCGCCGAAATGTGCGCCTATCTGTTCGAATATGACAGCGTGTTCGGCCCCTGGCCCGGCACCGTGGCGCTGGCCGATGGCGCGCTGGTCGTCGATGGCCGGGCGATCCCGCTGCACCGCACCCCCGATATCTCCACGCTCGATCTCTCTGGCACCGATCTGGTGATGGAATGTACCGGCCGCGCCGACGCGCGTGACGTGGCCGAACGCGGGCTGCGCGCCGGGGCCGCGCGGGTGCTGATCTCCGGCCCCTCCAAGGCCGCCGATCTGACCGTGGTGCTGGGCGCCAATGACGCCGCGCTGGCCGGGCAGCAGATCGTATCGAACGCCTCCTGCACCACCAATGCGCTGGCGCCGCTGGCCCGGCTGATCCATCAGCACTGGGGCATCGTCACCGGCTCGATGACCACGATCCATTGCTATACCGGCAGCCAGCCCACGGTCGATGCCCCCGCCGCCGATTTCGCCCGCTCGCGCGCGGCGGCCCTGTCGATGGTGCCCACCACCACCTCGGCACAACGGCTGGTGGATCTGGTGCTGCCCGATCTGGCTGGGCGGCTGGAGGGCTCGGCGGTGCGGGTGCCGACCGCCTCGGTCTCGGCCGTCGATCTCTGTGTGATGACCGAACGCCCGGCGACGGTGGATGCCGTGAACGCGGTGTTCCGGCAGGCGGGCGGCGTCATCGGCGCCACCGACCGCGCGCTGGTCTCCACCGATCTGCGGGCGCGGCCCGAAAGCATCGTGATGGCCTGCCCCGAAACCCGGGTGACGCGCGGCGGGATGCTGCGGGTCTTTGGCTGGTATGACAATGAATGGGGCTTTTCCAACCGGATGCTGGATGTTGCCCGGCGCATGGGCGGGTTGCAGGCGTAAGCCGCCTGTCCCGACAGAAACCCGACGCAGGCGGGACGCAGCGCCGACGCAGGCCTTACAGCCGCCGCAGCACCCCCTGCAGCTTGTCCAGAAAGAACGCCACATCCCCCGCCGCAAAGCACAGCGGCGGGCGGATCTTCAGCACATGCCCCTTCGGCCCCGTGGCCGAAATCAGCACCCCCGCATCCCGCAAGCCATTGACGATGCGCGATGTTTTCACCGCATCCGGCGCGCCATCCGTCACCACATCCTGCCCCAGGAACAGGCCCGCCGCCCGCAACTCTCCCAGATGGTCATGGTCTTTCGCCAGCGCCAGCAGCCCGTCGCGGAACAGCCCGCCCACCGCCGCCGCATTGGCGATCAACCCTTCCTCCTCGATCACATCCAGCACCGCAAGCGCGGTTGCGGCCGCCACAGGATTGCCGCCGAAGGTGTTGAAATAACGCGCTTTTGCGCCAAACTCGGCCACGACACCGGGTTGCAGCGCCAGCCCCGCCACCGGATAGCCATTGCCCATCGGCTTGCCCATCGACACCATATCCGGCACCACCCGATGCCGCGAAAAGCCCCACATCCCCTCGCCCAGCCGCCCGAATCCCGGCTGCACCTCATCGGCGATGAACACGCCCCCCGCCGCGCGGATCGTATCCACCGCGCCCTGCAACAGATGCGGCGCGGCAAAAACCCCGTCGGATGAAAAGACAGTATCCACGATCAGCGCCGCAGGCCGGATGCCATGGCGCTGCAAATCCTCAATCGCCGCAACCACTTGCGCGGTGAACCCCGCGCCCGCATCCGCACCGATCCGGCGCGGATCGGGCGGCGCCACGCTGCGCACATGCGGCCCCAGCGGCACCCCATGCCCCAGCGAGGGCGAAAATTCCGCCACGGCAGAGGTAACCCCGTGGTAAGCATTTTCGGTGACAATGATCCCCGTGCCGCCGGTATGGGCCCGCGCAATCCGCAGCGCGAGGTCATTTGCCTCTGATCCGGTGCAGGTGAACATCACATGCCCGATCTGTTTGGGCATCGTGGCCAGCAGACGTTCCGCCAGATCCAGAACGGTATCATGCAAATACCGGGTATGGCTGGCAAATATCCCGGCCTGCTGCGTCATGGCCGCCACCACCTTCGGGTGGCAATGCCCGACAGAGGCCACGTTGTTATAGGTATCCAGATAGGCCCGCCCCGCCGCATCATACAGCCAGACGCCCTCGCCCCGCACCAGATGCAGCGGGCGTTCGTAAAACAGCCGGTAGGCCGGCCCCAGCGCCGCCTGACGGCGTGCCACCAGATCGGCCTCCTGCGGGGTCAGATCCACCGCACCGGGGCGAAAGGCATTGGGCATGGCGTCGCGGGTCATCAAAGGGCCTCATCAGGCTGCGGCAGGGCCAGCAGGCCCGCCCGTGCGGAAGGAAGGTTGCGCAGGATATAGGGCGCATTGCCGGGGTAAAGCTGGGCGCGATGGCTTGCCAAAGCAATGGTGGTGACCATGCGAATGGCGGTCAGCCCCGGCAGAACATCGCGTTCGGCAGGCAGAAGCGGCAGCTCATCCGCCCAGGCAGAGGCAATTTCATCAAGCGATTCCAAGGCGTTATCCTGATCTACCAGATATGAGGCCGCCACCGCCAGATCACAGATCCGCGGCGTGAACACCATATCACCGAAATCGAGCACCCCCGCAATCCTTGCGTGATCCACGGAATCCGTCAACACGTTATGCGGGTTCAGATCGGCATGAACCACCTGCCAGGGCAGGCCCTGCAACACAGGAGCCAGCCGATTGTCGAACAGATCCAGCCACCGCGCGCACAGATAGCGCAGCGCCGGTTCGCCAATGGCGGGCAGCAGCGGGCGCAGGCGGCTGGCCTGTTTGATATCCCATTGCAGCACATGGTCGGCAGCGGGATGGCTGAACCCCTCCAGCGCGCGGGTCAGCCGCGCGGCCATGCTGCCCATGCTGCGCCGCAACCCAGGCCCGCGCGGCGCAAGGTGCATCGGCCGCCCCTCCAACCAGGTCAGCAGGCGCACCACGCTGCCCGTAGGCAGCAGCACATCCCCGGCGCCCGCCCCCGTCGGCACCACGCGCGGCACCGGCAGCCCCGGATCGCGCTGCGCGATATGCTGCAGGGCAAGGTTTTGAAATCGCGTGATTTCCGGGTCTTCCGCCGCATTGGCGACCTTCAGCACGAACAGCCCCTCTGGCGTGGTGACCCGCCAGTTCAGATCACGTTCCGAGGCCAGCCCGTCCAGCTGCCCGGTCAGCCCCCAATGGCGGTGCAGCAGCGAAGCACTTTCCGCAGCCGTGACGGCAGGCGGTGCAGAATTCAGGATGTCGCCCAGCGGATCATGTTCCATCATGCGCGCATGGGAACAACAAATCGCCCGCGGCAGCAAGACCGGCGACGACATATCTTGTCGGTAGGGGGGCAGGCCCGGTCAGCCGGGCAGGATGATCCAGGGTTCGGCATATTGGTGTTCTTCAAGGTTTGGCGTGGCCCCGATCCGGTCCACCACGGCGAACAGCCCCGGTTCGGCCAGCGGCGTCAGCACGCCATGCCAGGTGCCGCGATGAAAATTGATGGCCTGCTCCCCATCCGTCAGAAACGCGCGGGGTTTGCCCGGAGTGCCGCCCTGATCGGGGGCCACGATGATCAGAAAAGGGTCTGCCGTCATCGGAATGAAGGCCTGCGAGCCATCGGGATGGCGTTCGACCAGATCCAGCCGATAGGGAAAGCTGCGCGGCACGGCCTTGAAGATCGACAGGCCCGCCCGGGCATCAACGCCGAAATCCAGCCGGGCCCGATCGTGGAAGCGGCCGCAGAACCCCTGATTGATCAGGCGATCCGGCGCGCCGCTGGCAGAAAGCACATCGCCGAAGGGGGCGAAGGCATCGGCCGTCAGCGGTTCGGTGTGGATATTGCGCATGGCGGGCCTTTCGCGGGATGGTGGGGTCCGGGGGCTGCCTGCCCCCGGACCCCCGAGGATATTTGGACCAAGATAAAAAGGCTTACCGGCCAAAGGCGCCGGGGCCGCGCAGTTTGGCGTGGCGGTTGACATCCTTGTACAGCAGATAGCGGAACGGGCCGGGACCGGCGGCATAGCAGGCCTGTGGGCAATAGGCGCGCAGCCACATGAAATCGCCGGCCTCCACCTCGACCCAGTCCTGGTTCAGCTTGTAGACAGCCTTGCCTTCCAGAACGTAAAGCCCGTGTTCCATCACATGGGTTTCCTCGAAGGGAATCAGCCCGCCGGGCTGAAAGGTGACGATGTTCACATGGGCATCGTGGCGAATGTCTTCGGGCTCGACAAAGCGGGTGGTGCCCCAACGCTCGCCGGTTTCGGGCATCCAGCGCACCGGGGTGGCCTGATCGGAGCTGATGATGGGTTCGGGCACCGCGACGCCCGGCGCATGTTCATAGAGCTTGCGCAGCCAGTGGAAACGGGCCGGGGCATGGCCTTCGGCGCGCAGGCTCCAGGCCGTGCCGGGCGGGATATAGGCATAGCCGCCGGCATCCAGATCATGCGCCATGCCGCCGATGGTCAGCGTGGCGAGGCCTGCGGTGAAGAACAGCCAGTGTTCGGCGCCACTTTCCGGATCGGGCGCATCCGAACCGCCACCGGGCGCCACCTCCATCACATATTGGCTGAAGGTTTCGGCAAACCCGGTCATCGGCCGCGCGATCAGCCAGAGGCGGGTCCGATCCCAGCCGGGCAGAGAGCTGGTGACGATATCGGAAAAGCAGCCCTTCGGGATGAAGGCATAGGCTTCGGTAAAGATGGCGCGCTGGGTCATCAGCGCGGTTTGCGGCGGCAGGCCACCGGGCGGGGCGTAATAGCCGGTTGTCATGGCAGAAGATCCTTCAGGCGCAGGGCGGCGATGCGTTCGACCTGGGCGCAGGCGGTGGCAAATTCGGTTTCGGTGGCATTGCCGATGCGGGTGTGGAAGGCGGCAAGGATGCTGTCTTTGGTATGGTCGCGCACGGCGATGATGAAGGGGAAGCCGTGCTTGGCCACATATTCGGTATTCAGCCGTTCAAAGGTGGCGCGTTCGGCATCGGTCAGCGCATCCAGCGCCGCGCTGGCCTGTTCGGCGGTGCTTTCAGCAGTCAGCCGTTTGGCCGCGGCCAGCTTGCCTGCCAGATCGGGGTGGGCGCGCAGCACGGCCATGCGATCCTCTGCCGTGGCGCTGCGGAACACGCGGGCCAGGGCATTGTGCAGGCCCGTGGCGCTGTCATGCGCGGGGCCAAGCTCCAGATCGAAGGCGCGATCCGCGATCCAGGGCGAATGTTCGAAAATGGAACCGAAGCGCGCCACGAACACATCGCGCGGCATCTGCGAAGGGCGGTCGAAGCGCTTGGGCGGATGGGTTTTTCGCCAGTGGTCGCGCAATGTCGATCCGGCGGGGGAACCAGACGCCTTCGTGCGATTGTGCATAGTCGAGGAACCGCATCAGCCCGGCGATCTTGCCCGGACGCCCGATCAGGCGGCAGTGCAGCCCGATGGAGAACATCTTGGCCGCGCCCGCCTGCCCTTCGGCATAGAGCACGTCGAAGCTGTCTTTCAGATACTGGTAGAACTGTTCGCCGGTGATATAGCCGGGCGCAGTGGCAAAGCGCATGTCGTTTGCCTCCAGCGTATAGGGGATCACCAGCTGATCGCGGTCGCCCGCTTCGATCCAATAGGGCAGATCGTCGTCATAGGTATCGGAAATCCAGTCAAGCTGGCCGGTTTCGGCGGTCAGCCGCACGGTATTCATGCTGCAGCGCCCGGTATACCAGCCGCGCGGGGGGTCGCCCACCACTTCGGTATGCAGGCGGATGGCCTCGGCGATCTGGGCGCGTTCTTCGGCCTCAGACATGTCGCGGTGTTCGACCCATTTCAGGCCGTGGCTGGCAATCTCCCACCCGGCGGCCTTCATCGCCGCCACCTGTTCCGGCGCGCGGGCCAGCGCGGTGGCCACGCCATAGATGGTGACGGGGATGCCACGCCCGGTGAACAGCCGGTGCAGCCGCCAGAACCCGGCGCGGGCGCCGTAATCATAGATGGATTCCATGTTCCAGTGGCGCTGGCCCGGCCAGGGCGCGGCGCCCGCGATATCGGACAGAAACGCCTCTGACCCGGCATCGCCATGCAGCAGGTTGTTTTCGCCGCCTTCTTCATAGTTCAGCACGATGGATACGGCGATTTTTGCACCGCCCGGCCATTGCGCATCGGGGGCATCGGGGCCGTGGCCTCGGAAATCGCGGGGGTAGCGGTTGGGCATGATCTTACTCCTGTCCGTGACAGATTAGGCGGGAAGTCGTCATTCTGCTTTCAAAAAAAACCGAAAAGTCTTTTGCTGCAACTGCAGTGTCGCCAAGCGGGGGAAAGCCGGGCAGAGTTGGCGCAAGGATCATCGCGGAAGGAGCGGGCAATGGCGGATGGGCGGCTGACGACGCATGTGCTGGATACGGCGCGGGGCAAACCGGCGGCGGGGGTGAAGATCATGCTGTACCGGATCAGCGGGCAAAGCCACCGCAAGATTGCCGAAGCGGTGACCAATGCCGATGGCCGCACCGATGGGCCGATGCTGGCGGGCGATGCGCTGAAGCCAGGCAGCTATGAGCTGGTGTTCTGCGCGGGCGATTATCTGCGCGCCAGCGGGCAGGCCGGGGAAGGCGTGCTGTTTCTGGATGAAATCCCGATCCGTTTCGGCATCCCGGATGCGGGCCAGCATTACCATGTGCCGCTGCTGATTTCGCCCTTCGCCTATTCCACCTATCGCGGCAGCTGAGGCGGGTTGTGCCGCTGCCCCCCGGCGGCGGTGGCGATGCGCAGCAGGCGGCGGCGGTCACCGGCAAGGGCGGCATCCAGCAGGCCCTGCAAGCCGCCCCGCGCCTTCAGATGCGGGCCAAGGGCGCTGTGGGTCAGGCTGGGGAACAGGATGTGATCGGTGGCGGCCGCGCCGGGAAAGGCCAGCGCCTGATCGCGGTCATCCTGCAGCCCGTGCAGCAGGATCGTCCAGCCCGGCGGCTGTGGCGCCGTGGGGTGGCGGAAGGCGGGGATGCGGGCCGTCCAGTCGCGCCAGCGGCTTTCCTGCGGCATCACGGCGGGATCGACGCTGAACTGCGGGCCGATGGCGAGGGTGGCATCCACCGGCAGCAGGCTGGCGGCCACCAGCGCGGCAAAACCGCCCATCGACAGGCCGATGGCGGCGATGCGGTTGACCGGGCTTTGCGCGCGGGCATGGGCCAGCGCATGATGCAGCGCCGGGGCGAAATCCGGGGTATTGGCCCAGCTGCGGCTTTGATCTGCGATGAACAGCGCGGCGCGGCCCTGCGCGGTGGCGGTGCGGATGAATTCCGGCGCGGGCATCCGGGCCGGATCATGGCCGATGCTGGAAAAGGCCAGCACCAGCGCGCCCTGCCCCGGCGCCCCCTCTTGCCCCGGCGCATAGTCGATGGCGAGCGGCGCCCTGTCCCAGATCCGGCAAAGCCTCGTCATAGGGCAGCAGCAAAGCGGTGGCTGTGGCGCAGATCGGCGCGGGTGAACTGGCCGGTCTCATCGGCCAGAATGGTGCGGATTTCCACGCCCTCCGGCCCGAAATCCAGCAGGTTGAAGGCATTGGCTTCGGCCCTTGTGCGATGCGACAGGCCGGTGCCCGCCTGCACGAAGATCAGCCCCGGCGCGGCGGTGAAGGGCCCCGCGAAGCTGACATGGATATGGCCCGACAGCACGATCTGCGCCCCGGCCTCGGGCAGGCGGCGCAGGGCCTCTGTCGCGCCGGCCATCAGCCACTGGGTTTCTTCGGGCAGGTGTTCCAGCGGATGGTGCATCACCACGATACGGGCGCGGGGGCCTGCATCGGCAAAGCAGCGCGCCACGCGATCCAGCTGTGCGGGGGTGATGCGGCCCCGTTTCCAGGCCTGCGGATCGGCGGTGTTCAGCCCGACAACCACCAGACGGTCACAACGCCAGTCAGGTTCCAGAATGTTGGAAAAGTGGTTGGTCCACTGCCGCCAGGGGTGCAAAAACCGCAGCCAGATGTTGTATAAGGGAATGTCGTGATTGCCCGGCACACACAGGACTGGCGCACCCAGACGGGCGATGAAGGCGCGGGCTTCGGCAAATTGCGCGGCGCGGGCGCGCTGCGTCAGATCGCCGGAGATCACCACAAGATCCGGCGCCAGCTCGGCCAGCTTGGCGCATAACGGCTCCAGCAGATCGGGCGTGGTGGCGCCGAAATGCAGATCAGACAGATGGATCAGACGGGTCATGCGGCAACCTTGTCGGCCTCGTCCGGCACGATGATCGACAGCGCGGCGCTTTGGATACGGAAGGACAGCGGGCCGCGCATCCGGCGCTTTTCGCCATCAAAGGCGACCAGCGGCCTGCCGCGGCTGGTTTCGATATCCAGCTGGCGGGCATAGATCACATCGACATCATCGCCCACACTGACACTGCGCAGGGCCAGCCGCACCGCGGTTTTCAGCAGATGCAGACGGGTGCCGCCACGGGCCACGAAAATGGCGAACTGATCGTCGCTGATGGCCTGCGCGCCCTGCAAGCCAAAGCGTTCCAGCTGATAGGCAGAGCGGGCGACGAAAACCAGCGGCGTCTTCATCTCGATCCGCGTGCCATCGGCGGTCAGCACCATGTGTTTGGGGCGCTGAAACTTCAGGATCGTGCGCAGCACAGACCAATGCGCCAGCGCCCGAGACCGGCCCCAGCGATCATAGACCGCCTCGCGCGCCAGAAGGATCGACGGGTAGATGCCGACGCTGGCATTGTTGAGAAACAGCTGGCCATTGACCGAACCGACCGAGATGCGCCGGGGATGACCCGCCAGAATGGCGCGGGCGGCGGCTTCGGGTTCCTGCGGCAGGCCCAGGCCACGGGCGAAATAGTTGAACGTGCCCAAAGGCAGCACGCCCAGCTGCGCCTGCGATCCGACCAGCGCATGGGCCACGCCCATCACCGTGCCATCGCCACCGGCGGCCACGATGGTGGTGAACCCGTCATCCACGGCTTTCTGCACGAAAGCATCAAGGTCATCGCCCTTGTGCCAGCGCCGCAGGGTCGCCTGCGGACCAAAGGCCGCCATGGCCTGTTCGATGGCGGCGCGGTCCTTGCTGTTTCGACCGGATTTTGGATTGGCGACGACACAGATCGTAGCGGGGGATATCGTCAATTTCGCACCTTGAGTCTTCGCCATGGGGTCTTTGCCATGTCCGGCGGTCTGTGTCGTCTGATTGCTAACGCGCGGTCAGGGTTTCGGTTCCATCGCAAGGCCCGCCATCCGCGCGGCCATATCGGCGCGGATGCGCGCAATGATGAAATCGACAAACAGCCGGATCTTCGGATCGCGCAGGCGGCGGTGCTGGCTGAGGCAGGACAGCTGCGTGGGCATCGGCGGCGTGGCCTGTGCCACCGGCACAAGCCGGCCCGCCTGCAGATGTTCGGCCACCTCGAAAATCGGTTTCATCACGATGCCCCGGCCATCCAGCGCCCAGCCCGTCAGCACATCGCCATCATCGCTTTCGAACGGGCCCGAGATTTCAAAGCGGCGCGGGCCTTCGGGGGTTTGCAGCATCCACTGAAACTCTCGCGCGCCGGGAAAGCGCAGGTTCAGGCAATCATGCCGGTCGGCCACCAGCGCCGCCCCATCGGCGGGGTTGCCGCGCCGGGCGATATAGGCGGGCGCGGCGCACAGGATGCGCGGGCAATCGGCCACCAGCCGCACTTTCAGGGTGCTGTCATCCAGCAGGCCAAGGTGAAACGCCAGATCCAGCCCTTCGGCGGTCACATCCACATGGCGGTCCGACAGCCGCAGCCGCAGGTCGATCTGCGGATAGATATCCTTGAAGGCGGGCACATGCGGCGCGATGAAGCGCCGCCCGATGCCCAAAGGTGCCGCAACGAAAACGGTGCCCCGCGGGTTCTGCGTCACATCGACCACCGCCGCCTCGGCCTCGTCGATCGCCTCCAGCACCTTGCGGGCACCGTCATAGAAGATGCGGCCGTTTTCGGTGGGTTGCAGGCTGCGGGTGGTGCGGTTGAACAGCCGCACCCCCAGGTGCTTTTCCAGTTCCGAGATTCGCGCCGATGCCACGGCGGGCGAGGTGCGCTGATCGCGGGCCGCCGCACTCATGCTGCCCAATTCATAGACACGCACGAACATCTTTATATTGTTGACATAGGACACCGGCCCCGGGCTCCATTTTCTGCGAGCGTTTGAAAGTGCTCTGCCATTTGATGGAATTAACAGAAAGGTGTGCCACGGTATAGCCTTTTCAGCAGCCAAGCCGGGGGGGATGCAGACCATGTATGATTACGCCGTGCTGTGGGAATGGATCGAGATTGCCGTGCGCTGGACGCATGTGATCACCGCCATCGCCTGGATCGGATCATCCTTCTATTTCATCGCGCTGGATCTTGGCCTGCACCGCGACCGCAATCTGGCATCGGGCGCCGATGGCGAAGAATGGCAGGTGCATGGCGGCGGGTTCTACCACATCCAGAAATATCTGGTGGCCCCGGCGGCGATGCCCGACCATCTGGTCTGGTTCAAATGGGAAAGCTATGCGACCTGGCTGACGGGCTTCTGCATGCTGGTGCTGGTCTATTATCTGGGGGCCGAGTTCTATCTGGTCGACCCGAATGTGATGGAGCTGCAGATCTGGCAGGCCATCGCCATCTCCATGGCGTCGCTGGCCTTTGGCTGGGTGGCCTATAACACCCTGTGCAAGACCTTCGTGAACGCCAACCAGACGCTGCTGATGGTGGCGCTGTTCGTGGTGCTGGTGGCGATGTCCTACTTCTATGCCAGGTGTTTTCGGGCCGGGCGGCGCTGCTGCATCTGGGGGCTTTCACCGCCACCATCATGTCGGCCAATGTGTTCTTCATCATCATGCCCAACCAGCGCGTGGTGGTGGCCGATCTTAAGGCGGGGCGCAAGCCCGATCCGAAATACGGCAAGATCGCCAAGCAGCGCAGCACGCATAACAACTATCTGACGCTGCCGGTGATCTTTCTGATGCTGTCGAACCACTATCCGCTGGTCTTTGCCACCCAGTACAACTGGATCATCGCGGCGCTGGTGTTCCTGATGGGGGTGACCATCCGGCACTGGTTCAACACCAAGCACGCCCGCAAGGGCAACCCGCACTGGACCTGGGCGGCGACGGCGGTGCTGTTCCTGCTGATCGCCTGGCTGTCGCTACCGGCGCCGAGGCGCCGGTGCGAGCCGAGGCGGCGCTGCAGGGCGCAGGCGCTGGTCTTTGCCAGCGCCGAGGGGTTTGACGAGGTGACGGGCATCGTGCAGGGCCGCTGTTCGATGTGCCACGCGGCCGAACCGGCCTGGGACGGGATGCTCTGGCCGCCCAAGGGCGTGATGCTGGAAACCCCCGAGCAGATCGCGGCCGAGGCGCGGCGCATCTACATGCAGGCGGGCGTCAGCCATGCCATGCCCCCCGCGAACCTGAGCTATATGGAGCCGGACGAACGCCGGGCCATCGTGCGCTGGTTCGAAGGCGCGGGCGGCAGCGGGATCTGACAGCCGGGCATGACAAAGGGGGCCTTGCGGCCCCCTTTCTGCATCATGGGCGCGGCTTATTCCGCCAGGCAGCCGGTCAGCACATCGGCCAGCCCCTGCAGCGTGGCCAGATAGGCCCCTGCCCCGGGTTCCACCGCCGCCCCTTCGGGATCGAGCGGGGTGCCGAGTTTCACACCTGCGGTTTCGGCCATCTGTGCCACCAGTTTCGGGTCATGCCCTGCCTCGGGGAACAGGCAAAGCGCGGTGCCTGCCTTTTCCGTCAGCTCTTTCAGATGGGCGGCACCGGGGGCGGTGGCATCGCCCAGGGCGACAGATCCCGCCACTGTCAGCCCGTAATGCGCGCTGAAATAGCCATAGGCATCATGGAACACCACGAAAGGCTTGCCCTGCACCGGCGCCAGCTGGGTGGCCAAAGACGCATCCAGCGCGGCAATGGCGGTTTTGCCTGCGGCGGCATTGGCGGTATAGGTGGCGGCGTTTTCCGGGTCCAGCTTGCCGAGTTCTGCGGCGATGGCCTCCAGCCAGATCGCGCCATTCGCCGGGTCCAGCCAGGCATGGGGATCGGTGCCGGTATGGGCATGGCCCGCGTGATCGTCATGGTCATGGGTTTCGTGATCGTGCGCGTCGTGGTCGTGCGCCTCATGATCGTGGTCGTCATGGCCTGCCGCTTCGGCGGCATGGTCATGTCCTTCGTGGTCGTGTCCTTCGTGATCCTGTTCGGCGTGGTCGTCTTCCGCATGGTCATGCGCCCCGGTGGCGCCGAAATCCTGCAGATGGGTGCCGGGGATGCCCAGCAGGCGCAGCTGCGCCACATTGCCCAGACCCTCCAGCGTGCGATCCAGCCAGGGCGACATTTCCGGGCCGACCCAGATCACCAGATCGGCATCGGCCAGACCGGCGGCCTGACTGGGCCGCAGCTGAAAGCTGTGGGCATTGGCGCCCCGATCCAGCAACAGGTCGGGTTGCCCCAGATCGCCCATCACCGTGGCGACAAGGCCCTGCACCGGCGCGAAATCGGCCACCACCCGCGGCACATCCGCCATGGCAGGCAGGGCCGTGAGAGTGGCAAGTGCCAAGGATATGGTATAACGCATTGCATCGCCTCTTCGCTTTTACGGTGCGGCGGCTTATGTATGTAATATCATAACAGGTCAAGAGCCGGACATGCACACCCCCGCCTTCCACAATCACGATCACGCGCATTGCACCGGCGATGTGATGGCGCGTGCCGAAGCGATCACCCGGGCCAATGGCGCGCGGCTGACCCCGGTGCGCCGCCGCGTGCTGGAGATCCTGCTGGAAGAACACCGGGCGATGGGCGCCTATGACGTGTTGCAACGTCTGGTGGCCGAAGGCTTCGGCAATCAGCCGCCGGTCGCCTATCGGGCGCTGGAATTTCTGGTGGATCAGGGCCTTGCCCATCGGGTGCGACGGCTGAACGCCTTCACCGCCTGCATGACGCCGGGCGAAAGCCATGCCCCGGCCTTTCTGATCTGCCGCCAGTGCAATGCCGTGGCCGAAGCCCCGGCCGAACCCGTGCGCGCCGCGCTGGAGGCCGCCGCCGCCGATCTGGGCTTTGTGGTGGAACGCGCCAATCTGGAGGCCTTGGGCCTCTGCCCGAAATGCCAGGCGCAGGCATGAGTGCCGCGATGCCGCCGCTGCTGGCGGCCGATCACATCTGCGTTCGTCTGGGCGGGCAAGAGGTGCTGCACGACGTGTCGATGCGAATCGCCCGCGCCGAGATTGTCACCATCCTTGGCCCCAACGGATCGGGCAAATCCACCCTGCTGCGCGCGCTGCTGGGCATCGTGCCGGTCTCGCATGGTCAGGTGCACCGCAGCGCGGGCCTGCGCATCGGCTATGTGCCGCAGAAATTGCAGATCGACCGCAGCCTGCCGCTGACGGCGCGGCGGTTCCTGTCGCTGCCCATCCGGCATGGGCGGGCCGAAACCGATGCCGTGCTGGCCCGCGTGGGCGTGCCCGAGGTGGCGGAACGCCCGATGGCGGGCCTGTCGGGCGGGCAGCTGCAACGCGTGCTGCTGGCGCGTGCCCTGCTGACGCAGCCGGATATTCTGGTGCTGGATGAACCGACGCAGGGGCTCGATCAGCCCGGCGAGGCGGCGTTCTATCGGCTGATCGACGAGGTGCGCCGCGATACCGGCGCGGCGGTGCTGATGGTCAGCCATGACCTGCATGTGGTGATGAGCGCATCAGACCGGGTGATCTGTCTGAACGGCCATATCTGCTGCGAAGGCACGCCGCGCGTGGTCTCCGGCGCGCCGGAATACCGGGCGCTGTTCGGGCTGGGCACGCAGGGCGCGCTGGCGCTGTATCAGCATGTGCATGACCATACGCATGACCATGACCACGGGCATGATCATCACCACGGGCCTCATGGTCACGACGATGGCCATACGAAAGACGGACAGAAGACGGACATGGGCCATACGGGTGGGCATCATCACCATGCTTGACGATTTTCTGGTGCGGGCGGCGCTGGCGGGGATCGGCACGGCGCTGGCGGCGGGGCCGCTGGGGTCTTTTGTCGTCTGGCGGCGCATGGCCTATTTCGGCGATGCGACATCGCATGCCGCCATTCTGGGCGTGGCGCTGGCGCTGGCGACCGATCTGCCGATCGGGCTTGGCACGCTGGCGGTGGCGCTGGCCATGGCGGTGACGGTGGCCACGCTGGCGGCGCGCGGCTGGGCGATGGATACCACGCTGGGCGTGCTGGCCCATTCGGCGCTGGCCTTCGGGCTGGTGGCCGTCAGCTTCGTGCCCGGGGCAAGGGTGGATCTGGAGGCCTATCTGTTCGGCGATATCCTTGCCGTGTCGCAGGCGGATCTGGGTTTCATCTGGGGCGGGGCCGCGCTGGTGACGGCGCTGATCCTGTGGCGCTGGTCGGCGCTGCTGACCGCCACGCTGAACGAGGATCTGGCGGCGGCCAGCGGCCTGAACCCGGATCGCGAGCGGCTGATCCTGACGCTGGCGCTGGCGCTGACCGTGGCGGTGGCGCTGAAGGTGGTGGGGGCGCTGCTGATTGCCGCCATGCTGATCATCCCCGCCGCCACGGCGCGGGCCGTGGCGCGCAGCCCCGAGGCGATGGCGGCGCTGGCGGCGCTGGTGGGCGCGGGCGCGGTGCTGGGCGGGCTGCAGCTGTCGCTGAGCTTTGACACACCGGCCGGGCCATCCATCGTGGCGGTGGCGGCAGTGGCCTTTGCCCTGTCAGCCGGATTTGGCCGGATGCGGGGCTGAAGGCGCCGCTTATTCCAGCGGCGGGATGAACCAGGCGAAATCGTGGCCCTCCCCCACCGGCTGCCCCTGCCAGCGGATTGCGCGGTCGCCCCAAAGCGCGCGGCCCTGCCCGCTTTCCGGCAGGGCCAGAAAGGCCGGGCTATCCATCACCACAGCCCCATCACCCGTATGGCGCAGCCGGTCGCGGTTGGGGCGGATCATTGCCAGCCCGCCCTTGCGCAGCGGTGCCGCTGCCAGCAGGGCGCCGGTCTGGCCATCGACATGCAGCCGGATCCGGGCGGCCCGCGCATCGGGCACGAAGCCCTCGGCATCGCGCGGCCCGATGCTGACGCCCACATCGAAGGCCAGCCCCGCCGGCGCACCGCTGGCGCCGCCATCCTCGCAGGAAAAGGTCAGCCAATCGGGCGCGCTGGCCAGAAATATGCCTTCGGGCAGGCTTGCCTCGATCCCGGCATGCAGGTCGCGCGGGGTCGTGCGCCAGATCTCTTGCCCGCGGCGGTCATAGCCGGTCAGCCGCGCGGGCGACTCGTTATCATCCTGAATCTGATGGCACAGGCCAATGGCCGCGCCATCAGCGGAAACAGCGGTCATGGTCTGTGAAATCACGCGGGTTTCGGCCAGCACATGCAGCGCCGTCACCTGCGTGGGGTCGTGTTCATCCAGCAGCGCCAGCTTGACTGCCATATCGGCATCGTCATGCCAGACCAGAACGCCTTCGGCCGCCTGCAGCGGGGTGGACAGAACGGCCAGAACGGCAAGCAAAGGGAAACGCATGATGGCCCCGCGACAAGATCAGGGCCAGAATAGCAACGGCGCGGCAGGCCGCATAGGCCCGCCGCGCCGCAAGAGTCACGACAGCGCGCGTTTCAGCGGCGGCACGGCGCCCAGCACCAGCAGATCGAACAGCAGCACCAAGAGCAGCGAAATGCCCAGCATCGGGAAAGCCATCGACAGCAGCAGCGCGATCAGCACCACCCCCTTGGTCAGCGGCACCAGATCGGGGCGCGGCGGCGCGGCCAGCCGGGCAGCCCCGGCAGGACGGCGCATCCACCACATCACCAGCCCCGACAGGCTGAGGAAGATGATCGCCAGGCAGAACAGAGTGTTCAGCGCGATGTTCCACAGGCCCATATCGCCTTCATGCAGGGCGATGCCCCAGGCCATGGCCTTGGCATAGGCCGAATAATCGGCATAGCGCACATCGGCCAGAACATTGCCGGTATACTGGTCGATATGGATCGTGCGATCCGCCGCCGGGTTCGGCCCGTCGTTCGACATGCTGTCATGGCTGATCGTCCAGACGCCACCCTCATCCCCCGGCAGGTTCATCTGGAAGCGGTGCACGAAGCCCAGGCTTTGGGCAAAGGCGCCGACGCTGTCGATGGTGACGGCGCCCGACACGGCCGCCGTGCCCGCGAGCGAGCCGGATTCCGGCAGCGGCGTCTGCTCCAGACCCCAGGGCACTTCCTTGGCGGCGCCGTGATTCATGCTGGCATGGGTGGCATCGGACAGCGGCACGTTATCCCATTTTTCCGCCGGGAAGGTGGACCAGGCCTGCACGAATTTCGAGCCCCAGACCCCGGCCCAGCTGAGCCCGGACAGCAGGAACAGCACCAGCAGCACCGAAACCCACAGGCCGACGGCGCCATGCAGCGATTTCCACAGCGCCCGGCCGTGTTTGCGGAACGAAGGCACCAGCGCCGCGCGCCAGGTGGTGCCATTGCGGGGCCAGTGCAGATAGACGCCGGTGGCGATCAGCAGCAGGCCAAGGCTGGCGGCGGCCTCGATCAGCCAGTCGCCGGTATTGCCGATCAGCAGGGTGCCGTGAATGTCGCTGGCAAAATCATACCAGCCGGCACGCCAGGGAAAGCTGTTCAGCACCTCGCCGGTATAGGGGTTCAGCGTCACGCCGGTCTTGCCCGCATCGCTGGCCACGGCAAAGGCCGCGACATGATCGGGGGACAGCGGCGCCACATATTGCGCGGCCTTGCCGCCGGGCACCGCCGCCTCGGCGGCAGCCTGCAGCGCGCTCAGCGCCATGGGGGTGTTGCCGGGCGTCACGGTCATCTTTTCATCACCGATGCCGGACAGCACGCTGATCCACAGCATGATGAGGCCGGTCACCGCCAGCATGACAAGGAAGGGGATGACATAAAGCCCGGCATAGAAATGCCAGCGCCAGATGGCGAAATACAGCTTGTTCACGCGGCTGTCGCCGGTGGTCTGGGATTGGTGGCTTGCGCCGTTGGTTTGGGTTTGGCGGCTTGCGCCGTTGGTTTGGGTTTGGCGGCTTGCGCCGCCGGCGGCCGTCTGGCCGGGCGTTTGCGTGGTCATGATGACTCCGTCTGATGCGTTGAAAGGGAACGGGATCAGACGAAGGCAGGCGGGCCGCGCGCCCAAAGGCCGCGCGGATCATGGGCGGGGCGCCACAGATCATCGGGGGTGGCAGGCGGATCGGCCACCACCAGCCGCAGCGGCGGGGCGAGATCGGGTTCAGAGACGGGATGCGCCGCCAGCGCCAGCTGCGCCCAGGCGCAGCGGCCATCTTCGGGGGCGGCTTCATGCGGGACGGGTTCGCCGGTGGCCGGATCTATCGCCACCTCGACCGCCATGCCATCGGCGCAGATCACCATGGTGATGGCCCCATCCGCCCCGCGCACCGGCATGTAGCCCGGCGCGATGGCGGCAAGCAGCACGAAAGGCAGCACCAGCACAAAGCCGATGAAGCGGGCAAGACGATGCTGGCAGGCCATGCGGGCGGTCATAATGCAGGGGATGCCGCGCGCCTGCCCGTTCGTCAAGCATGGCTGTGCCGCATCAGTGCAATCAATGTCGTTTTCTGCCAGAACAGGTCGGACCGTCATGACAGTTTGCCGCAGCCTCTGGCATCTATGAGGAAAATTTCCAGCGCCACGGAGTCGCCCGATGAAAACCCATGTCAAAGCTCTGGTCGTCGGCGGCGGTGCCGTCGGCAACGGCATTGCCTATCACCTTGCCAAGGCCGGCTGGGATACCATGCTTGTCGAACGGGACGAGCTGACCTCCGGCTCGACCTGGCACGCCGCAGGCCTGCTGCCGCTGTTCAACATGAGCTATGCGACCACGCATATTCACAAATATTCGGTCGATTTCTACAAGTCGCTGGAGGCCGAAACCGGCCTGAACGCCGGTTTCGCGGTGGTGGGCAACCTGCGCATGGCGCAGCGCCAGGAACGCATGGATGAATACATGCTGTATTCCTCGGTCGCGGAAACCGCGGGCGTGCATCATGAATTCCTGACGCCCGCCCAGATGAAAGAGCGTTGGCCGCTGCTGAACACCGAAGATCTGATCGGCGCGCTGTATCACCCGCAGGATGGCTATATCAACCCGGCGGATGTGACCCAGGCCATGGCCAAGGGCGCCCGCCAGCACGGCGCCACCATCGAGCGCAAGGTGCAGGTGGATGGCTACCGCTGGACCGGCAGCGAATGGATCGTGTCTTGTACCCGCATGGTGGAAAAGGGCGGGATGCTGATCGCGGGCGAAGAAAAGTTCGAGATCGTGGCCGAGCATGTGGTGACGGCAACCGGCAACCACGCGCAGCGCACCGCGCGTCTGCTGGGCGTGAAGATCCCGGCGATTCCGGTGGAACACCAGTTCATCGTGACCGAGCCCGATCCGATGCTGCAGGCTTACCGCAAGAACAACCCCGAACACCCGGTGCTGCGCGACGCCGACGCCAAATGGTATGTGCGCGAAGAGCGCGGCGGCTGGATCCTTGGCCCCTATGAGGCGGGCGCCCCGGCGCGCTTCCTGTATGACGTGCCGGAATCGTTCCGCGCCGACCTGTTCCCGCTGGATCTGGAACGGATCGAGACGGAATACATGTCGATGATCCACCGCCTGCCCTCGTCGGAAACCGTGGGTCTGAAAGACGATTTCAACGGCCCGATCTGCTATACCCCCGATGGCAACCCGCTGGTCGGCCCGGTGCCGGGCCTGCGCAACATGTGGATCGCCGAAGGCTTCAGCTTTGGCATCACCGCCGCCGGTGGCACCGGCTATTATCTGGCGCAGATGATGGTGAATGGCGAAGCCGAGATCGACATGGCGAGCCTTGATCCCAAGCGCTATGGCAGCTGGATGACCACCGAATATGCCGCGCGCAAGAATGAGGAATGCTATGAGCATGTCTTCATCCTGCACCACCCGGATGAAGAACGTGAGGCCTGCCGCCCGCTGCGCACCGCCCCCGCCTATGACCGCCAGATCGAGATGGGCGCGCAGATGGGCCAGGTGAACGGCTGGGAACGCCCGAACTACTATGGCCCGAAGGATGCGCCTGCGTCGTTTGACCATGACAGCCGCAGCTTCCGCCGTGGCGGCTGGTGGCAATATGCCAAGGCCGAGGCCGAGGCCGTGCGCAATACCGTGGGCATCATCGACGCATCGGCCTTTACCAAACATCTGGTGCGTGGCCCCGGCGCGACCGCCTTCCTGGATCATTTCACCTGCAACAAGCTGCCGAATGTCGGGCGCATCAACCTGACCTATGCGCTGACCGATGCGGGCACCACCCGCACCGAATATACCATCGTGCGGCTGAAAGAGCATGAATACTATCTGATCTCTGCCGGGGCCTGGACGGCCTATGACGCCGATTTCCTGATGAAGGCCGCCGAAGATTTCATGGCGGCGGGCGGCGGTTACATCGACATTCATGATGTCACCACGCAATGGGGCGTCTATGCGCTGGCAGGCCCCAATGCCCGCGCCTTGCTGAACGAGATCGTCAAGGATGCCGATCCGGCCACCGTGCTGTCGAACAAGCGGTTCCCCTGGCTGTCGTATCGCGACATCGAGCTGGGCATGTGCCCGGTGCGTGCGGTGCGCGTGGCCTATACCGGCGAGTTGGGCTGGGAGTTGCATTACCCGATCGAATTTGGCCGCTACCTGTGGGATCTGCTGTGGTCGGTGGGCGAGAAGCATGGGCTGAAAGGCGTGGGTGCGCGGGCGCAGAACTGGCTGCGGCAGGAGAAATCTTACCGCGCCTTCGGCAACGAGTTGGGCCGCGACGCGACCCCGCTGGAAGCCGCGCTGGACCGCTTTGTGGATCTGACGAAAGACTTCCGTGGCAAGCAGGCCATGCTGGATATCGGCATCCGCAGCAAATGCGTCACGCTGCTGATCGACGGGCCGTCGGATACCGATCCCTGGGGCAAGGAGGCGCTGCTGAAAGACGGCGTGAAGGTGGGCCGTCTGACCTCGGGCGGGTATTCGGTGGCCTTTGGCAAGCAGATCGGCATGGGCTATGTCGCCCCCGAACTGGCCGAGGTGGGCACGAAGCTGAAGGTGAAGATGCTGCTGCAGGAATGGGATGCCGAGGTGGTGGAAGACAGCCCCTTCGACCCGAAGAACGAGCGGATCCGCATCAACGGCTGAACGCAGCATCGGTCGTGACAAGGGCCGCCCTTCGGGGCGGCCTTTTCATGCGCGGGGAACCGGCGGTCCGTTGGGCCGGATGCCTTGCGCCATGGCCCGGCCTGCCGCATCCTGTGCCGCATGTTCGCCCTGCCCCACCTTGTCACCGACCGCCTGACCCTGACCCCGGTGACACCGGCGGATCACCGGGATCTGGCGGCGCTGGAGGCTGACCCGGAGGTGATGCGCCATCTGGCCGGGGGCGACTACCTGCAACCGCGCGGAACCGAGCCGGAGGTTCTGGCCGCGCGCCTGCGCAGGGGCGGCAGTTTCATCGGCTGGTTCGCAGTTTTCGACGATGGGTGGGTGCAGGGCGCGCGGCAGGGCGAGCTTGGCTATCGGCTGCAACGCGCCTGCTGGGGGCAGGGCTATGCCAGCGAGGGGGCGCAGGCGCTGGCCGATCTGGCGCTGGGCGCGCTGGGGTTCGATCTGATCAGGGCCGAGGTGGCGGCGGGCAATGCGGGGTCGCGCCGGGTGCTGGAAAAAAGCGGCTTCCGCTTTGCGGGCAGCCTGGCGGCGGGGGAACTGGCCTATGAACGGCGGCGCAACGGGGCCTGACGGCCCCGGCACGTCGTCAGGGCTGCGCGCGGCGCGACAGCCAATCGGCCCATTGCCGCGAATTGCCTGCGAAGACGTTGATATCCACCTCGCCCGCAATGCCGGGGATCAGGCCGGTGGAGGTATATTGCCAGAAGGCCCAGTGCTGCCCGGGATAGCGGTCTGACGGGTGGGCGGCGACAGACCGCAGCCAGAAATCGGTGCCCTGCAACTGCCACATCTGGTTTTCTTCGTAGAAATCCACAGTCGTATACAGGATCGGCGCCGTGCCATAATGCCGGGTGAACAGCCGGATCAGCACCTCGGCATCGCGGCGGATTTCGGCGGCGGGGCGGCGGATGGTGCAGGTGGGGCTGAACGGCGTCCATTCCATGTCGATCACCGGCGGCAGATCGCCGCTGCGGCGGGGCACATGGGAAAAGAACCACGCCGCCTGCTCTTCCGGGGCGCGGCAGTGGTAGAAGAAGTGATAGGCCCCGCGCCGCACCCCGGCGCGGGCGGCACCGCGCCAGTGGGTTTGGAACATCGGATCCACCAGATCGCCGCCTTCGGTGGCCTTGATGAAGGCGAAGTTCACGCCATTGGCCCGGGCCGTGGGCCAATCGACCGAGGTCTGATATTTGGCAATATCAATGCCATGCACCGGATGGCGGCGCACAGCGGGGCCAAGTTCGGGATGCGGATCGGCATCGTTGAAGTTGGGCGCCGTCACTGCCCCGGCTGCCACGGGCGTGGCCGGGATTTCAGACCGGGGGCCTTCAGACCGGGGGCCCGCGCCACAGCCGACAAGCAGGGCAAGCGCCATGGCCAGTGCGGCGGGCAGGGCAAGGGGGGACAGCGGGCGCATCGGAACCTCGGCAGCATGGGCGGTTGGCCCATGCTTGCCTCAGGCGGCGCGGCTTGTCACGCGGCTTTGGCCGCCGCCAGTTCATCCCAGCAGGCCAGCGCATGGGCGGCATACATCACGGCAGGCCCGCCGCCCATCTGCACCGCCATGGCCAGCACATCGCCCAGTTCCGCGCGTGTGGCGCCCGCCTTCATCAGCGCCTCGACGTGGAAGCTGATGCAGGGTTCGCAGCGCTGCGACACGGCGATCCCCAGTGCCACAAATTCCTTTTCCTTTACCCCCAGCGGGCCATTGTCCTTGGCGGCCTTGGACAGCTGCGCAAAGCCCTGCATCGCTTCGGGGATCAGCTTGTTCATTACGCGCAATTCTTGGCGCATCGTGTCGATCTTTGCACTGTAGGTCATGCCATGCTCCTGTTCTGCGGCTGTTTCTGGCAGATCGGGGCGGGGGTGGCCTTGATGTATATCAAAGATGGAATATGACAAGCCCGAGGTTGTTGGCCGGCATGTCATGTGGGGTGGCCTGCAGGCCTGCGGCGGCCAGCTGGGCCTGAACCCAGGCCAGATCCTTGTAGCCGATGGCCGGGTTCTGCGCGCGCAGAGCGGCGTGAAAGGCGGCATCGCCTTCAGAGGTGGCGCGGCCGTCGCGCAGGAACGGGCCATAGACCAGCGCCCGCCCGCCGGGCGCCAATGCGGTGGCGATGCCCTGCAGGACGGCGCGGGCGGCCTCATCCGGGATCAGATGCAGCAGGTTGACGACCAGCAGCGCATCCCATTGCCCCAGATCCGTGGCCCAGCCCGGCTGGCCTGCATCCAGCAGCCGCGCGGGGGCGATGCGAGGCTGCCCCTCGGCCCAGGCGGTGATGGAGCCGAATGTATCGGGGTTTACATCGGTCGGCTGCCAGTGCCAGCCCGGCAGGGCATCGGCAAAGCTGCGGGCGTGCTGGCCGGTGCCGGAAGCCAGTTCCAGCATCCGGCCTGCGGGGGGCAGGATCTGCAGCAGCAGCGCCAGAATCGGTGCGGCATTGCGCGCGGCAGAGGGCGCATGGCGACGGCCGGTGGCATCGGTGGGGGCGCCGCTGTCGGGCAGGCGCAGGCTCATGCAAAGCGCCCCGGGGCCAGCGCGGCGATCAGGCCGGGCGACAGATCGGACGGGCGGGCGCCCAGCAGATCGGCCACCAGCCGCGCGGCGGCGAAAGAGGTCTGAAAGCCGTATCCGCCCTGCCCTGCCAGCCAGAAGAACGCCGGATCAGACGGATCTGCCCCGATGACCGGCACGCGATCCGGCGCGAAAGTGCGCAGCCCGGCCCAGTTGGCGATCAGCCGGGTGACCGGGGTGGTGACCATCTCTTCATACCGGGCCAGACCTTCGGCCAGAACCATGTCATCGGCCCAGGCATCATGCGGCGTTGTGGCATGTTCTTCGGCGGGCGATACGATCAGCGCCCCGGCATCGGGTTTGGCATACCAGCTTTCACCGGCGCCAAAGATCATCGGCCAGCGGCTGACATCATGCCCGCCCGGCGCCGGGATCCGCGCCATGGAACGGCGCAGCGGCGTCAGGCCCAGCGGGGCGATGCCCGCCAAGGTGGCGATGTCATCCGCCCAGGCCCCGGCAGCATTGACCAGGATGCGGCCTTCGCAGGGGCCGGCCGCGGTTTCGGCCCGCCAGCCACCGGCGCTGCGGGCCAGCGCGCTGACCCGCGCGCCGGTCTGCACCACGCCCCCCTGCGCCCGCAGATTGCGGACATGCGACTGGATCAGCAAATCGGTGTCGATATCCCAGGCGTGATCGGCCATGGCGGCCAGCCCCACCACCGCCGGGTTCAGGATGGGCACCCGTGCCTGCGCTTCGGCCACAGTCACAGGCTCCAGCACGAAACCCGTTACATCACGGTCAAAGGCCGCGCGCTGATCGGCCTGCGCCACGATCATCAGCCCGCGATCGGACAGCAGGCCCGGCATGGCACGAAAGGCCGGGCCAGAGGCCAGCGACAGTTCCACCACGGGCGCCAGCCCATAGCGGGGTTCATAAAGCGCGGCAGACCGGCCCGAGGCATGATGGGCCACGGCCGCTTCGGCCTCCAGCACCAGAACGGAGCCAAGCGCGGCCAGTTCGGCCGCAGCGGAAAGACCGGCGATGCCGCCGCCGATGATGAGGAAATCATATGTCATGCCGGGCAGCCTATCCGATTGTCCTGCAAAGAAAAGGGGGGCGGCAAACGGCAGGCCCGGAATGGAACAGGCCCGCCACGGGGGCGGGCCTGCAGGCAGATCAGGCGCGGCCGATCACTTCGGGATGTCGCCGGTGATGCCTTCGACGTAGAAGCCCATGCCCAGCAGATCGCCATCCGACGCGGTGGCGCCTTCGGCCAGCCAGACCGAACCATCCTGCTTGTTGATCGGGCCGGTGAAGGGGTGGTAGGTGCCCGCCGCAATCGCATCGCGCATGGCTTCGGCCTCGGCCTTCACATCCGCCGGAACGGCATCGGTGATTTCGCCCAGTTCCACTTCGCCCGAGGCGATGCCTTCCCAGCTGTCGATCGATTCCCAGGTGCCATCCATCACCTGCCCCACGCGCTTCACATAGTAAGGCGCCCAGTTGTCGATGATCGAGGTGACACGCGGGCTGGGCTTGTATTCGGCCATATCCGAGGCCTGGCCAAAGCCGATCACCTTGCCGCCGGTCTTGGCAGCCTCGGCCAGCGGTGCGGTCGAATCGGTATGGCTGGCGATCACATCGACGCCCTGTTCGATCATCGCCTTGGCGGCATCGGCTTCTTTTGCCGGATCAAACCAGGTCATCGCCCAGACCACGGTCAGTTCGACAGCCGGGTTCACCTTCTTGGCATGCAGGTAATAGGCGTTGATGCCCATGACCACTTCGGGGATCGGGAACGACCCGATATAGCCGATCTTGTTGGTCTTGGTCATCTTGCCCGCGATATGGCCCTGAATCGCGCGGCCCTCGTAGAAGCGGGCGTTGTAGATCGAGACATTGGGCGCTTCGCGCTTGAAGCCGGTGGCATGTTCGAACTTCACATCCGGGAACTTCTTGGCCACCGCATTGGTGGCATCCATATAGCCGAACGAGGTGGTGAAGATGATGTCACAGCCCGAAAGCGCCATCTGCGTCAGCACGCGTTCCGCATCGGCACCTTCCGGCACGTTTTCCTGATAGGCGGTTTCCACCTTGTCGCCATAGGCCTCCTGCACGGCCAGCAGGCCCTGATGGTGCTGGTACGACCAGCCCAGATCGCCGATGGGGCCGACATAGACAAAGCAGGCCTTCGTCTTGTCCTGCGCGGCGGCGGCACCGCCGAAGGCCAGACCAAGGCCAAGCGCCGCGGTGGCAAGAAGATGTCTGCGTTTCATAAGGGTCTCTCCCTGAAGGGGCCATTCATGCGGCCCGCGTTGATATCTGCCGCGCCCTCAGCGCGCGGCATGGAAGTTCTGGCCAAGGCTTGCCGGCGCGTTCAGCGCCGCCCGGCCACGGCCCGAGGACATGATGACCAGCACGAGGATAGTTATCAGATAGGGAGACATCGACAAGTATTCGACGGGGATCCGCGAACCAGCTGCCTGCAAATTAAGCTGAAGCACGGTAATTCCGCCGAAAAGCCAGGCACCCAGCAGGGCGCGCCAGGGTTTCCAGCTGGCAAAGACCACGATGGCCAGCGCGATCCAGCCTGCGCCCGCCGTGATGCCATCTGTCCATTGCGGCACCCGCACCAGGCTGACATAGGCGCCGCCCAGCCCCGCCATGGCACCGCCGAACAGGATGGCCAGCACGCGGATGCGCCGCACCTTGTAGCCCAGGGCATGGGCGGCATCATGGCTTTCGCCCACCGCCCGCAGCACCAGCCCGGCGCGGGTAAAGCTCAGCACCGCCCAGACGCCCGCCACCGCCAGAACCGACAGATACACCAGCGGATCATGCGAAAACAGCACCGTGCCGAGGAACGGAATATCGGCCAGCGGGCCGAAGGGCACATCCGGCGTCAGCGGCGGCTTGATGCCGACGAAACCCTGCCCCAGCAGCGACGACAGCCCCAGCCCGAACAGCGTCAGCGCCAGGCCCGAGGCCACCTGATTGGCCTGCATCACCTGCGTCAGCACGGCAAACAGCAGGCTCAGCACCGCGCCACCGAGGGCGCCCCCCGCAAAGCCCAGGGCCGGGCTGCCGGTCTGCACGGCGGTGATGAAACCCGTCACCGCCCCCATGATCATCATCCCCTCGACGCCCAGGTTCAGGACACCGGCCTTTTCCACCACCAGCTCGCCCACCGCGGCGAACAGGATCGGCACCGAAGCCACCATCAGTGAGGCAATCAGCAGACCCGGATCAATGCCACCAAACATCAGCGCGCCTCCTTGAAGACCGGGCGCACCCGGTAGTTGGTCAGCAGATCACAGGCCAGCAGGAAGAACAGCAACATCCCCTGAAAGGCCTGAATGGCGGCCGAAGGCAGGCCCAGATTGGTCGCCGCCATTTCGCCCCCGATATAGGTCAGCGCCATCAGCAGCCCCGCCAGCAGGATGCCCACCGGGTTCAGCCGGCCCAGAAAGGCCACGATGATCGCGGTGAACCCGTAGCCCACGTTGAAATCGATGCTGATCTGGCCCGCAGGCCCCGTTACCTCGAACAGCCCGGCCAGACCGGCCAACGCCCCGGCAATCCCCATGCAGAGCACGGTCAGCTTCTGTGGGCTGACCCCGGCAAAGCGCGCGGCCCGGGGCGCCTGCCCCGACAGCCTGATCTGGAAGCCCAGAATATGGCGCTGCAACAGCACATAGGCCGCCACCACCGCGGCCAGCGCCGCAACGCCGCCCCAATGCAGCCCCGATCCGGCAATCAGCTCCGGATTGGCCGCCGCCGGATAGCCCGAAAAGTTGCGGCTGCCCGGAAAGCCCGCGCCCTCCGGGTTGCGCAGAAACCCGGTGGAGGCCATGGCCAGCACAGTCTGCGCCACATAGACCAGCATCAGCGACACCAGAATTTCATTGGTGTTGAACCGCGTCTTCAGGATCGCCGGGATCATCGCCCAGGCCCAGCCGCCAAAGGCCCCCGCCAGCACCATGGCCGGAAAGATCAGGCGGCTTTCGGTCGGATAGGCCGCCAGCCCCACCGCCGCACCGCAGATCGCCCCCATGATATACTGGCCCTCGGCGCCGATGTTCCAGATCCCGGCGCGGAACCCCAGGCTCAGCCCGATGGCAATCAGAACCAGCGGCCCGGCCTTCACCAGCAATTGCCCGCGCAGATACCAGGCAAATTCGCCGAACAGCGGATCCCAGAAGATGGTCCGTATCGCCTCGAACGGGTTCTTGCCCAGAATGGCAAACATCAGCCCGCCCGCCACCATGGTCAGGGCCACGGCCAGAACCGGGGTCGCCCGGCTCCAGAACACCGAAGGCGAGGGCCGTTTTTCAAGTTTCAGCACGATCCACCCCATATTCCGCCACTCTGTGCGCCTGCGTCTTCCCGCCAGCAGCTTCCCGTTGTTCAAATATCCTCGGGGGGAGGGTGCCGCAGGCACCCCGGGGGCAGACAGCCCCCCCGCAAATTCCTTCGAAGGAATTTGCAATTTTCTTGCAAGAAAATTGCGTCTCACCCGGCATGATGCGCCACCTCCATGCCATGGGCGCCGCCCATCATCAGCCCGATCTCGTCGATGGTCAGGCCTTCCACCGGGCGCGGCTTCGTCAGCCGCCCGGTGTTCAGCGCGGCAAAGGTATCGGCAATCTCCAGCAGCTCGTCCAGATCCTGGCTGATGACCACCACAGCCGCCCCCGCCGCCGCACGATCCAGGATCGCCTGCCGGATCGCCGCCGCCGCCGCCGCATCCACGCCCCAGGTGGGCTGGTTGATCACGATCACCTCGGGCGCCTGCGACAGTTCGCGCCCCACGACGAATTTCTGCAGGTTGCCGCCCGAAAGCGCCCGCGCCGCCACATGGGTGCCCGGCGTGCGCACGTCGAAATCCTTCACGATGGCCGCAGCAAATTCTTCGGTCTTCTTCCAGTCGATGAAGCCGCCCGACACCAGCCCCTGCCGCACCGCGCCGGAAAGCAGCGCGTTTTCCACGAGGCTCATATCCGGCGCCGCCGCATGGCCCAGCCGTTCTTCGGGCGCGGCCACCAGCCCGGCACGGCGTCGCTCCACCGGCCCCAGATCGCCCACCGGCGCGCCGTTGATGCGCACCTTGTCGGCCGCGCTGCGCAATTCGCCCGAAAGCGCCAGCAGCAATTCATCCTGCCCGTTGCCCGCCACCCCGGCGATGCCCAGCACCTCGCCCCTGGCCACGGTAAAGCCCACGCCCTTCAGGCTGGTGCCGAAGGGAATGGGCGAATCCACCGACAGATCCGATACGCCCAGCGCCACCGGCCCCTTTTCGCCCCGGTGCCGTTCCGGCGGCGTCAGCGTGGCGCCCACCATCAGCTCGGCCATTTCGCGCGCCGTGCGGTCGCGCGGGGTGCAGGTTGCCACCACCTTGCCGCGCCGCAGGATCGTCGCCTCGTCGCAGAGCGCGCGGATCTCTTCCAGCTTGTGCGAGATATACAGGATGGATGTGCCCTCGGCCTTCAGCTGGCGCAGGGTCTTGAACAGGATTTCCACCTCCTGCGGGGTCAGCACCGAGGTGGGTTCGTCCATGATCAGCAGCTTGGGCGATTGCAGCAGGCAGCGGATGATCTCCACCCGCTGGCGCTCGCCCGCCGACAGATCGCCCACCATGCGCGAGGGGTCCAGCGGCAGGCCGTATTCTTCGGATACCGCGCGGATGCGGGCGGAAAGTTCGCGCATCTTCGGCGGGTTTTCCATGCCCAGGGCCACGTTTTCGGCCACGCTCAGCGCCTCGAACAGGCTGAAATGCTGAAACACCATGGCCACGCCGGAACTGCGCGCCGCACTCGGCTGCGCGGGGGCATAGGGGGCGCCGCGCCAGATCATCCGGCCCTGATCGGGCTTCACCAGCCCGTAGATCATTTTCACCAGCGTCGATTTCCCGGCGCCATTCTCGCCCAGCAGGGCGTGAACCTCGCCCGCGCGGATGGTGAAGGATACATCGCTGTTCGCCACCACACCGGGATAGGCCTTGGTGACCCCCTCGATGCGCAGCAGCTCGCCCCCAGTCGTATCGCCCCCTGTCTTACCGCCCCCTGTCGTCATCCCGCCCTCTCTTCGTGGCTTGTCATTTCCGTGGCGCCCCGCTGCAGGACAGCCACCCCAACCCCAAGTGCAATCGCTTGCGGATGTTTGCCAAGGCTCTTGTCGCCTATCGGGCAGGCAATGCGTGCAATTTCCGTGGGCAGATGCCCCAGATCGCGCAGACGTGCCCGGAAACGCGCCGCTTTCGTCTCTGACCCGATCAGCCCCAGATGCGCAAAGCCATGGGTCAGCAGCCGGTGGCACAGCTCCAGATCCAGCGCATGGGAATAGGTCAGCACCAGATGTTCGGCATGGCGCGGCGCATGGGCCACCAGCCGCGCGGGATCGGCGGCAGGCAGCACCGTCACGCCCGCAGGCACGGCATCGGGAAAACGGTCGGATGCGGTATCCACCCAGGTGATCGCCAGCCCCGGCAAGGGCGCCAGCACATCCACCAGCGCGCGGCCCACATGGCCTGCGCCCCAGATCCAGATCTGCCGTTCCGCCCGCGCCACAGGTTCGATGAACCAGCCCTGCAGCAGTTGCGGCAAAGGCCGCAGTCCCTGCCCGCGCGCCGCAGCCAGCCGCCGCCGCAATGCCAGTGGCATGTCAGCCGCCCCCGATACCTGCCGCAGAAAGATATCCACCGGCAGGGCGGCGCCCGCCTCGAACCGCTCGCTCACCAGCGTCACCGCGCCGCCACAGCACTGGCCCAACGCAGGCCCCAGCGGGATGCGGTCGCAGGCGAGCCGCCGCCCCTGCCGCAGCATGGCGCGGGCGCGCTCTGCCGCCTGAAACTCCAGCGCGCCGCCGCCGATGGTGCCGCTTTGCCCGGTGTTCCAGACCAGCATCGCCGCCCCCACTTCGCGCGGGGATGATCCGTCGAACGCGGCCACCACCACCCGCACCACGGCACCATGTTGCGCCAGTGCCGCCAGCAGCCCCACCCGGTCCAGCCCCGCGCCCTCAGCCATGGGCGCGCTGCCGCTGCACCGCCCAGAGCACACGCTCTGCCGTGGCGGGCGCATCCAGCGCCGGATAGCGCGATCCGTCGCCACAGGCCGCCACCGCATCCGACAGGGCCAGCAGCGCCGAAACCCCCAGCATGAAGGGCGGCTCGCCCACCGCCTTGGATTTGCCCACGCTGTCCTCGCGGTTGGCCCGGTTCCACAGCCGCACGTTGAACACCGGCGGCCGGTCGGAACAGGCGGGGATCTTGTAGGTGCTGGGCGCATGGGTGGCCAGCCGGCCCTTGCCATCCCAGACCAGCTCTTCGGTGGTCAGCCAGCCCGCGCCCTGCACATAGGCGCCCTCCACCTGGCCGATGTCGATGGCCGGGTTCAGGCTGGCGCCGGTGTCATGCAGGATATCGGCGCGCAGGATGCGGTTTTCGCCGGTCAGCGTGTCGATCACCACTTCGGTCACGGCGGCGCCATAGGCGAAATAGAGGAACGGGCGGCCCTGCCCCTTCACCCGGTCCCAGCTGATCTTCGGCGTGGCATAGAAGCCGGTCGACGACAGCGAGACCCGCGCCTGATAGGCCCAGGCGGCCACCCGGGCAAACTCGAAACTCTCGCCCGCCAGCTTCACCATGCCGCCCTCAAAGCGCACGCTGTCCACCGGCACCTGATATTTGTCCGCGATGAAGGCCGCCATCCGGTCGCGGATCGTCACACAGGCCGCCTGCGCCGCCATGCCATTCATGTCAGACCCGCTGGAGGCCGCCGTGGCCGAGGTATTGGGCACCTTGCCGGTATCGGTGGCGGTGATCTTCACCGCCGAGATATCCACCCCGAACACCGAAGCCGCCACCTGCGCCACCTTCAGGAACAGGCCCTGCCCCATTTCGGTGCCGCCATGGTTCAGATGGATCGACCCGTCCTGATACACATGCACCAGGGCCCCGGCCTGATTGAGCCAGGTCAGCGTGAAAGAAATGCCGAACTTCACCGGCGTCAGCGCGATGCCGCGCTTCAGCACCGGCGATCCGGCATTCCAGCGCGCGATCTCGGCCCGCCGCGCCTGATAGCCGCTGCTTTCCTCCAGATCGTCCAGCATGGCGCGCAGCACGAAATCCTCGACCGGCATCCCGTAATGCGTGGTCTGCACCCCCTTCGGCACTGCAGGCACCGGCCCTGCGGCCACCGCAGCCCCGCGCGAGGTCAGATCGACCTGCCCCTTTATCTTGGCCGAAATATCCTCGGGGGGGGCGCCGGAGGCGCGGGGGGCAGACAGCCCCCCTTCGGCCATCTCGGCATAGAAATTCCGCCGCCGCACCGCGACCGGGTCCAGCTGCAACCTGTGCGCGATGTGATCCACCACCCGCTCGACGCCGATCACCCCCTGCGGCCCGCCGAAGCCACGATAGGCGGTGTTCGACTGGGTATTGGTGCGCAGGCGATGGCTTTCGATGCGCACATGCGCCAGATGATAGGCATTGTCGGCATGCAGCATCGCCCGGTCCGCCACCGGCAGCGACAGATCCATCGACCAGCCGCAGCGGAACAGGTGCTGGAATTCGATCCCGAGGATCTGGCCCTGATCGTCATATCCCGCACGATAGCGGATCTTCAGATCATGCCGCTTGCCGGTGATGACCATGTCATCATCGCGGTCATAGCGCATCTTGCAGGGCCGGCCCGTCGCGCGGGCCGCCATGGCACAGGCAATCGCCAGATGGTTGCCCTGGCTTTCCTTGCCGCCGAAACCACCACCCATCCGCCGCACCTCGACCCGCACTGCACTCATCGGCAGGTGCAGGGCATGGGCGACCTTGTGCTGGATCTCGCTCGGATGCTGGGTGGAGCTGTAGACCACCATATCGCCGCCTTCCTGCGGCAATGCGGCGGCGACCTGGCCTTCCAGATAGAAATGTTCCTGCCCGCCGACATCAAAGGCGTCTTCGATCACATGGGGGGCGCGGGCGATGGCGGCGGCGGCATCGCCGCGCGTCCAGACCACCGGGCCGTTTTCAAACCGGCTGTTCGCGGCCAGCGCCTCTTCCACGGTCAGCAGGGGCGGCAGTGGCGCGATCTCCATCTTGCCCAGCCGCGCGGCGCGGCGGGCCGCCAGATGGGTTTCGGCCACCACCAGAAACACCGGCTGGCCGACGTAATGCACCTTGTCCACCGCCAAGAGCGGCTCGTCCCCCAGAGAAGGCGAACAATCCGGCATATCGGGCCAGTCGGCGGCAGAGAACACCGCCACCACGCCGGGGGCTGCGCGCACGGCCTGCAGATCCAGCGCGGTGATGCTGCCATGCGCCACGGTCGAAAGCCCGAAGGCCAGATGCAGCGCGCCTGCGGGCAGCGGGATATCATCGGTATAGCGCGCCTGCCCGGTGACATGCAGGGGGGCGGCATCATGCGGAAGCGGTTTGCCGATGCTCATGCCCGGATCTCCAGCACAGAAACGGTTTCGCCTGCCAGATCATGGGCATAGCGGGTCAGCATGTTGCGGGCAGCCTCCATCCGGTAGGCGGCCGAGGCGCGCATGTCGCTGAGCGGCTGGAAATCTTCGGCCATGGCGGCGCGGGCGGCCTCGATCCCTTCGGGCAACGGTCGGCCCAGCAGAGCAGCCTCGGCGGCGCGGGCGCGTTTCGGGATGCCCGCCATACCGCCAAAGGCAATGCGGGCCTGCGTGACCTGACCATCCTCAACAGTGACATTGAAACAGCCCAGCACCGCCGAAATATCCTGATCGAAGCGTTTCGACAGCTTGTAGCAGCGCAGCGCGGGCGCACTGGCGGGGATCGTCACCGCTTCGACAAATTCGCCGGGCTGGCGGTCCTGCTTGCGGTAATCAAGGAAGAAATCCTCCAGCGCCATATCGCGCCGGGCATCGCCGCGCCGCAGATGCAGGGTGGCGCCCAGCGCGATCAGCGCGGGCGGGCCGTCCCCGATGGGCGAGCCATTGGCGATATTGCCGCCAATGGTGGCGGCATTGCGCACCTGTTCGCTGGCATAGCGGGTCAGCATGGCGGCAAAATGCGGGTGGCTGTCCATCATCGCGGCCCGCAGCGCCGTCAGCGTGACGCCGGCCCCGATGCGGAGGGTATCGCCCTGCCTCTCGATCCGGGCCAGATCGGTGATGCCGTTCAGGAAGACGGGTTTCGGCAGATCGCGCAGCTGTTTGGTGACCCAGAGCCCGACATCGGTGGCCCCGGCAATCAGCGTGGCATCGGGGTTGGCAGCGTAATATTCCGCGAGTTCATCGGTGGTTGCGGGACGGAACGCGCCGGGGGCTGCCTGCCCCCGGACCCCCGGGGATATTTCGGCCAAGATAAAGGAGGCATCGGCGGCGACCCAATCGGGCAGCGGGGCGGGTTCGGCGGCCTGTGCGGCGCGGATGATCGGGGCATAGCCGGTGCAGCGGCAGAGATTGCCCGCCAGCACCACATCGTGATCCTTGCGGCCCTGCGCATGGCCCGCCGCCATCGAGGTGATGAAGCCGGGGGTGCAGAAGCCACACTGGCTGCCATGATGGCGGACCATTTCCTGCTGCACCGGATGCAATGTGCCATCAGCGGCGGCGATGCCTTCGACGGTGCGCACCGCCCGGCCTGCCAGCTGCGGCAGGAACAGGATGCAGGCGTTCAGCGCCTTTGGCCCTTCGGCATCGGTGACGACGACGGTGCAGGCGCCGCAATCGCCCTCGTTGCAGCCTTCCTTGGTGCCGGTCAGGCCTTTGTCCTCGCGCAGGAAATCCAGCAGCGTCCGCGTCGGATCGGCATCCGATACGCGGACTGGCGTTCCGTTCAGGAGAAACGCGATTTCGGCCATGTCTTTTCCCGCCGCCTTCTCCCCGTGAGGCTTTTGCGCAACCGCCCGATGCGGCGTAAAACGGCTGCGCGCCCTGTTCTTTTGTGACTATACTCAAGCGGCAAGCCAGCGCCATGGCAAGAAAGACCTTTCCGGTTTTGGCGCAAGCTGCTTCAAGCAATGCCGAAAAATCACCCGCTCTTTCGCCGGGGCTGGTGCTGGGCTAGGCTGGCTGCATGTCAGAACCTGTCCGATTCATTCACCTGCGCGTCCATACCGAATATTCGTTGCTGGAAGGCGCGGTGCCGGTGAAAAAGCTGATCGGCCTCTGCGCCGCGCAGAACATGCCCGCCGTGGCGGTGACCGACAGCAATTCGAT
This sequence comes from Gemmobacter sp., assembly GCA_034519525.1. Classification (GTDB taxonomy): domain Bacteria; phylum Pseudomonadota; class Alphaproteobacteria; order Rhodobacterales; family Rhodobacteraceae; genus Gemmobacter. The sequence goes on from JAXHOJ010000014.1 coordinate 50,640, forward strand.
GTTCGCCGCGCTGGAATTTTCGACGCTGGCCAGTGGGGCCGGGCTGCAGCCGATCGTGGGCTGCCAGATGACGGTGGCCTATGATCCGCCTGCGCCGGGCGAAAAGCCCCGGGCGCCTGCGCCGGTGGTGCTGCTGGCGCAGAACGAGGTCGGGTATGAAAACCTGATGAAGCTGTCCTCCTGCCTGTATATCGGCAAGGGCGGGCAGCTACCGCAGATCACGCTGGACGAGATGGCGCGCCATGCGGCGGGGCTGATCTGCCTGACCGGCGGGCCGGAGGGGCCCTTGGGCAAGCTGCTGCAGCTGGGCAACCGCACCAAGGCCGAGGCGCTGGCCACGCGGCTGGCGGAGATCTATCCCGACCGGCTGTATATTGAATTGCAGCGCCATCCCGGCGAGGGTGGGCGGCTGATGGAGGCCGAGGCCGCGACCGAGCAGGGATTTGTGGAAATCGCCTATGACAGGGGGCTGCCGCTGGTCGCCACCAATGATGTCTATTTCCCCAAGACCGAGATGTATGAGGCGCATGATGCGCTGATCTGCATTGCCGAAGGGGCCTATGTCGATCAGCAGACGCCGCGCCGCCGGCTGACGCCGCAGCATTACTTCAAATCCGAAGCCGAGATGTGCGCGCTGTTTGCCGATCTGCCGGAGGCCCTGGAAAATACGGTGGAGATTGCGAAGCGCTGCGCCTTCAAGGCGTTCAAGCGGGCGCCGATCCTGCCGCGTTTCGCGGATGACGAGGTGGAAGAGCTGCGCCGTCAGGCCTGGGACGGGCTGAAACGGCGGCTGGATGTGATCCCCCATGCAGCGCCTGTGGAAGAATACGAGGAACGGCTGCGGTTCGAGCTGGGCATCATCGAGAAGATGGGATTCCCCGGCTATTTCCTGATCGTGGCCGATTTCATCAAATGGGCCAAGGTGCATGACATTCCGGTGGGGCCGGGGCGGGGATCGGGGGCAGGCAGCCTTGTGGCCTATGCCCTGACCATCACCGATCTGGACCCTTTGCGCTATGCGCTGCTGTTCGAACGCTTCCTGAACCCGGAACGGGTGTCGATGCCGGATTTTGACATCGACTTCTGCATGGATCGCCGCGAAGAGGTGATCCGCTATGTGCAGGTGCGCTATGGCCGCGACAAGGTGGGGCAGATCATCACCTTCGGCGCGCTGCTGTCCAAGGCGGCGGTGCGCGATGTGGGCCGCGTGCTGCAGATGCCCTATGGGCAGGTGGACCGGCTGTCGAAGATGATCCCCGTGGAAGGGGTGAAGCCCGTCAGCATCCAGAAGGCACTGGCCGACGAGCCGCGCCTGCGCGAAGCCGCCAAGACCGAAGAGGTGGTGGAACGGCTGCTGAACTACGGGATGCAGATCGAGGGGCTGCTGCGCAATGCCTCCACCCATGCGGCAGGGGTGGTGATCGGAGACCGGCCGCTGGATGCGCTGGTGCCTTTGTATCAGGATCCACGATCCGACATGCCTGCGACCCAGTTCAACATGAAATGGGTGGAAGCGGCTGGTCTGGTGAAGTTCGACTTTCTGGGGCTGAAGACGCTGACGGTGATCCAGAATGCCATCGACCTGATCCTGGGCACCGGGCGGCCGCTGCACATCGCCGCCGATGGCCGCCAGCTTTATGACCCGAAGCCGGGCGCCGAGAATGACATCGGCCATATCCCGCTGGACGACGCGGCGAGCTACGAGCTCTATGCCGAGGCGCGCACCGTCGCGGTGTTCCAGGTGGAAAGTTCGGGCATGATGGATGCGCTGCGGCGCATGAAGCCCACCTGCATCGAGGATATCGTGGCGCTGGTGGCGCTGTATCGCCCCGGCCCGATGGAGAACATCCCGACCTATTGCGAGGTCAAGAACGGGCAAAAGCGCGCTGGAATCGATCCACCCGACCATCGACCATATCCTGGCCGAAACCCAGGGCATCATCGTCTATCAGGAACAGGTGATGCAGATCGCGCAGGTCATGGCGGGCTATTCGCTTGGCGGCGCCGACCTGTTGCGCCGCGCCATGGGCAAGAAGATCGCCGAGGAAATGGCGAAGGAGCGCCCGAAGTTCATTCAGGGCGCGAAGGCCACGCATAACATCGACGAAAAGAAGGCAGGCGAGGTTTTCGACCTGCTGGAGAAATTCGCCAACTACGGCTTCAACAAATCCCACGCCGCCGCCTATGCGGTGGTCAGCTATCAGACGGCCTGGCTGAAGGCCAATCATCCCGTTGAATTCATGGCGGGCGTCATGAACTGCGACCTGCATCTGACGGACAAGCTGGCGGTCTACAAGCGCGAGCTGGACAAGCTGGGCATCAAGACGGTGGCGCCCTGTGTGAACCGGTCGCAGGCCATGTTCAGCGTCAGGGATGGTGCGGTGGTCTATGCGCTGGGGGCGCTGAAGAACGTGGGCGTCGAGGCGATGAAGATGATCGTCGAGGCGCGGGGCGACAGGCCCTTTGCCACGCTGTTCGATGTGGCGCGGCGGGTCGATCTGAAACGGGTGGGCAAGCGCCCGATGGAAATGCTGGCGCGGGCCGGCTGTTTCGACATGCTGGATCCCAACCGCGCCCGGGTGTTCGATGGGCTGGATGCGCTGGTGGCCTATTCCGCCGCGATCCATGAGGCGAAAAGCTCCAACCAGGTCAGCCTGTTCGGTGAGGCGGGATCGGATATTCCCGAACCGCGCCTTGGCAGCCGCAACGACTGGCTGCCGGTGGAACGGCTGGCGCAGGAACATCAGGCGATCGGGTTCTATCTGTCGGGGCATCCGCTGGATGATTACATGGGGCCGCTGAAGCGCAAGAAGGTGATGACGCTGGCCGAGCTGACGCGGGCCTGCGAACGCGGGCCGGTGGCCGCAAAGATCGCCGGGTCGGTCAGCAGCCGGCAGGAGCGCAAATCGGCCAAGGGCAACCGTTTCGCCTTTGTGCAGCTGTCTGATCCGACCGGGCTTTACGAGGTCACGGTGTTCTCTGACACGCTGGAGGCCTGCCGCGATCATCTGGAACCCGGGCAGAATGTGGTGCTGACGGTCGAGGCGAACCTGGAGGGCGAGACGCTAAAGCTGCTGGCGCGCAGTGCGGCCCCCATCGACAGCGTGGCCGCCGAGGCGGGCGGGACGAATCTGCGCATCCATCTGGACCGGGCCGAGGCTGTGGCTTCGGTGGCGGCGCTGTTTGCACGGGTGGAGGCGGGCCGGTCCAAAGGCCAGATCACCCTGACGGTGGCGGATGAAACCGGGCGCGAGATTGATCTGATGCTGCCCGACCTTTACCCGGTGTCGCCACAGATCAAGGGGGCCATAAAGGCCATGCAGGGCGTGGTTCTGGTGGAAGAGGTCTAGAATCCGGCTGCCAGGCCCCGGCTGCCAGGCCCCGGCTGCCACGCAATGTGGCGCGGGAGGGGGCCCCGCGCCGAACATGCTGAAATAATATCTCTGGCGGAAGAGGGTCAACCCCCGCCAGAACAAGAATCAACAGCCAACCGGCGAGTGCACCCGGAATCGGTGGACAAGTACGGGGAACCGGGCGCGCAAAGCTTGCAGGCTGCGCAGAACATATGCACCGGATCGCAGCCCTGCCCCATCCCCCATTCGGGTGAGCAGGGCCATTTTCCGCTTTTGCATCCAAGAGATTGATCCCTGCGGTCAGACGGTTAAGCTGACCATCGGGGAGAAGGTGGATATGGGGCACAGCGACGGCGCGGAAGCACGGGCTGCCGATCCGGAAGGGCAGCAGCTGCGTTGGGCCATAGGCTCGACGCTGCAGGTGCCGCTGTTCCGGCTGACCCTGCTGCTGATCCTTGCCGCGGCGCTGGTTTCGGCCACGCTGGCCCTGCGGCTGGCGCAGCCGGCCATCGGTGCCGGGCTGCTGACCATCGACCCGGCGCGCGGTGCGATCTATCCGGGGCCGGAAGGCCCCGCGCCGCTGCTGGCGCTGTTGCCCGCCACGGGTGCGGAGGCCGCCCCCCTGCCCGTCACCCCGGCACTGGTGATCGAAGACCCCGACATGCTGGGTTCGTATGCCGCCCGCAGGCAGCTGTTTGCGGCGCAGGACCGGCTGATGGCGCTGGCCGAGGATGCGCTGGCGCGCGGCCTGCCGCTGCGCGGGCTGATCGCCCTGCCGGACGGGCAGAACGCGCTGGTCGATCTGCCGGTGACGGCGCGGATGCCCGCCCTTGCACTGCCCAGCGGGTTCTGGGTGCAACTGGGTTGCGGCGCGGTGATCCTGGCGGTGGCCGCCTGTTTTGTAGCGCTGCGCGCGGGGCAAAGCACGGGCCGGCCCACCCCCGAAGGGCTGGGCGGCTTTGTGCTGGCGGGGCTGGGCGCGGCGGTATCGGCCTTTACCGCCGGGCTGTATTCGTCGCGCGGGCTGGTGATGGATGGCAGCACGATGCAGCTGGCATCGGTGGTGAACCATATCTTCACCCTGCTGTTCGGCGTGGGGATGACCGCGCTTTTTGCCCGCTATCCCCGCCCCTTGCTGGGGCGGGGCTGGGTTCTGGCCGGGGCGGTGCTGGTGGCGTTGCAGGTGCTGGCCTACCGGCTTGAACTCTTGCCGCATGATCTGGTCAGCCCGCAGATTTCGGTCGCGCTGCTGTTTGTGGCGATTGTCGCGCTGGTGGTGGCGCAGCATCGCGCCACGCGCGGCCATCCGGCCGACCGGGCGGCGCTGCGCTGGCTGGGGCTTTCGATCCTGCTGGGGTCGGGGGTGTTTGTGGCGCTGGTGGCGCTGCCCGTCGCCCTGCAGCATGACAGCATCCTGTCACAGGGCATGGCCTTCCTGCCGATCTGCGCGATCTATCTGGGCACGGCGCTGGCCTTCGCCCGCTATCGCCTGTTCGATCTGGATCGCTGGGCCCTGCGCATCATGTTCCATCTGGGTGTGGTGGCGCTGCTGATCGCGGTGGATATTCTGGTTCTGGTCACGCTCAGCCTTTCGGGGCCTGCCTCGATGGCATCGGCGGTGGCGCTGGTGGGGCTGGCCTATTTCCCGCTGCGGGATCTGGTGTTTGACCGGCTGTTTGCCCGGCGCCGCCCCGATCTGGCCTCGATCCATGCAGGCGCGGTGACCGTGGCCTTTCAGATCGACCCGGCCGCCAAGGCCGAAGCCTGGCAGCTGCTGCTGACCCGGCTGTTTGCGCCGCTGCATGTGACGCCGGCCGGTCATCCGGTGCCTGCCGCCCGGATCGCGGATGAAGGGCTGGCGCTGCTGGTTCCGGCGCAGGGCGGCGCGCCCGCGCTGCGGCTGGGCCATGCCGATGGCGGCACGCGGCTGTTTGCCGCCGCGGATGCCGGGCTGGCCGCACAGGTCACGCAGCTGGTGCAGGCCGCCGAGCAGGACCGGGCGGCCTATGAGGCCGCGCTGCACCGCGAAAGGCGCCGCATCGCCCGGGATCTGCATGATGATGTGGGGGCCAATCTGCTGTCGGCCCTTCATGCAAAGGCCGAACAGCCACGGCAGGATTTCCTGCTGGAGGCGCTGGCCGATCTGCGCCAGATCGCCTCGGGGCTGGCCGGGCGCCCTGTCACGCTGGAGGCGCAGATTGCCGAGATGCGCGCCGAAAGCCGCAACCGGGCCGAGGCGCGGGGCCACAGCCTGCACTGGCCGCTGGGCAGCGCCGATGATTGCGCGCAGCTGATATCGTATCAGACCCGTCGCAATCTGACCGCCATCCACCGCGAGGCCCTGTCAAATGCGCTGGGGCATGGCGCACCGGGCGAGATCCGGGTGACCGCCGATTGCGAGGGGATGATGCTGCACTACCGGATGGAAAACCCGCTGGCCGCTGCGCAGACAGGCACCGGGCCGGATCGCGGCGCGGGCTGTGGCAACATGCAGAGCCGGGCGCAGGCCATGGGCGGGAAGCTGCACAGCGCTGCCGATCCGGCGCGCGGGGTCTGGGTGGTCACGCTGACCCTGCCGCTGACGGCCCGATCCGAGGAGGCGCCATGACCGACCGACCGCAAGCCCCCGGCACACAGCCCGCCCTGCCCCATGACGGCCATGGCCTGCGTGCGCTGGTGATCGACGACAACCGCGAAACCCGCAGCTGGATTGGCGAAACCCTGTCACTTGCGCTGCCCATGGCCCAGGTGGATACCGCCGCGACCCTGGCCGAGGCCATGGCGCTGCTGCTGGATGCCGCCAGCCGCTTTGATTTTGCCCTGATCGACCTGGATCTGCCGGATGGCAGCGGGATGGATATCATCCGCGCGATCCTGCAGCAGGGGTTGCCCACAACGCCGATCGTCATCACCATCTTCGACGATGACGCCACCCTGTTCGAGGCGCTGTCGGCGGGGGCGCAGGGCTATATCCTGAAAGGCGTCAAGACTGCCGGTCTGCTGGAACAGTTCCGCCGCATCGAACAGGGCGAACCGCCGATCTCGCCCCGGATCGCGCAGCGGATGCTGGCCCATTTCAAGGCCCTGCCCCCGCCGCGCCGTGCCGATGATGCAGGCGGCTGCCCCGCCGAACTGACGCCACGCGAAGCCGAGGTTCTGCGCCTGCTGGGCAAGGGCCTGACCATGGCGGAAATTTCACGTCATCTGGGGATTTCGGTCAATACCTGCGCCACCCATACCAAGGCGATCTATCGCAAGCTGAACATCTCATCCCGTGCCGAGGCTGCCCTGGCCGCCGACCGGCGGGGGCTGATCTGAACGGGTGCCGTCATCCGCCATCATCTGCGTCACTTCCGGTTCTGGCTCTGCTTCGGCCTCCGGCTCTGACATGGCCTGCTGCGGGGCCTGCTGCTGCGCCGCGGGCTTCTGCCCGGCCTGCGCCGGTTTGCCCTCTGCCTCCAGCAGGCCGCGTTTGGCGCTGCTTTCGGCAACGGCCGTGCGCAGCACCTCGTTGCGCTGCAAAAGCTCCAGAAACCGCTGTTCATCCAGCCGCAAGAGCGTGGAATGGGCAATGGCCGTCACCTGCGCCCGGCGCGGGCGGCGGGTCAGGATGCCCAGCTGGCCAAACATCTCGCCCCGGCCCAGCAGCTGCCGCTGATTGGCAAATTCCACCTCGACCGCGCCCGATGCGATGAAGAACACATGCCGCGCCGGATCACCCTTGCGGATCAGCACTTCGCCGGGGCGGGCGTGAACGGTGCTGACACTGCGCTGCACCACCTTCAGCTGGCTGTCATCCAAGCCCGACAGCGCCGACATCTGGCGCAGGATTTCGGTCTTTTCCACCGCAAGATCCAGCTTGGGGCGGAAGGCCAGCAGCCGCCGCGCCTCGGCCATCTTGGTGCGCAGGCTGACATGCAGTTCACGGCCGATCAGCCCATCCTTCAGCAGCTGATCATATTCGCGCTCTTCGATCCGCAGGGCGAGACGGCGGATGAACCGGCGCTGCATTTCTTCGGCATAGCCGGGGTATTGCAGGCGCAGCCCCTCGATCGCCTGTTCGGTTTCCTCTTCGCGCTGGCGCAGCACCTGATGCAGGATCGCTTAATGCCGTGAACTTTGCAGTCTTTACCTTCGTGCGAAGTTCGTAAGATAAGCACCGTTCGCTCAGTAATGCCTGTAATTAGTGCTTTTTTAGTCATTTCTACCCAGTTATTATTGCATTTTAAAATATCCGAAACTATAAAAATATAGAACAATAATTTATGCCCAAGTACAAGCGAAAGCCGTAATATAGTATCGGATTAATTAAAATAAACCTTTTCGGTTACAATCGTTAAACCAATCTTATTGCATTTTTCTAAGGTAAACATCAATTTGTAATTCTCACTTAGTTGCGGGTAATGGTTGCCACTTATATTTTAGATAACATCAGTTTCTTTATTCTATCAAAAAATTAATACGGAATTTTTTCCCAATTACTCGCCCCAAAATATAAAGAATATTGCTGCAATACCAAGAACCAACTTGGTATTAAAGAAGGAATCGCTACTCCTGCTTGTTTTCCAATAGTTTTACATATATGCTCTATAGTAGGCGCAGGTTCATAAGTTAAATTATAAATTTACAATTTTGTTGTTTTTAATTGCGCCTTCAAATAAAATTCTTGGCTACATCTTTAACATAAATGCAAGCCTTTATAGTGTCTTTTCCGACTCGATAAAAATTGTCGTTTACGTACGGCATTATACAACTGAGTATACTTCTTCCCCTTTACCAAATACAACTCCAGGTCTACTATGAATACCTCGAATTTCAGTATTTTTCTTGTTGAAGTACATATGTTTTATGGATATGTTCTCGCCACCAGTTTAGATATCCGGTAGAATATTAGAGTAGGAAGCGTAACTTTTCTTTCAACTTCTTCAGATGCGTACTCTCGTAACTGGTAAAAATAATCGTACTAATATTATTTACTTTTTTGCAAATTTACAAACCTCTTCGCTCCAATAATATTAGTTTCAAAATACCTTGTCTTCATGACCTGGAGTAGTATGAAATTGTTTTCAAGTTAAAATAACACTATTTTCCTAATTTCTCTATGTTCGACTTGATAGGATTTTACGAACGTCACAAAACTGATAAGCTGTCTTAACATCATCATTATTTTTGATATCCAAACTAAATATTTTAGCATTAGAAATTATCGCTAATATGATTAATCAGATGACTGGCACAAATCCCTGCCTCAAAAAATTATATAATTAGTTCTCATGATTTTTTTTCATTTAGTTTATTTTCGATAGCTTTTGATTTTGTTTAAAACGCCTTTCCAAATATGTTTCTTTACGTGTTCTTTATTTTTGTGAATAAAATTTACCAAAGGAGAGTTTCAAAGTGCTGTAACTTCGTCAATTATTCCTTTACACTCTGCTCATGAAACAAAACACCTTGTTTTTCCATCAATAACGGTTTCTACTTCCTCCAAGTCCGTAAGCTATCACAGGTGTACTAATGCTCGCTTCTAAGCAGGCAGTGCATACCAAAATTAATAGCTACAAATACAAAGGCTTTAGCCCTTGCATATAGTAAATTGCATCTTTTGAACGGTAAGTACCCTAAGTTCTACATTACTCCTTTGTGATTTTAGTTTTACTTTCATAATCAGGTCCGTTCCAATGATTACTAATTTTTGCTTTAGCCCTACTAAATGTTTCTGCAATCAAGTCTATTCTTATAGGTACTCCATTTTCGTGAACAAGTGAGATAAAAATTTTCAATTCGTGTAAAGAAAGTCATCTATTTCTATTGGCGGATAGGATATTGTAGAAGGTTTATCGTAAATTTTTTTATGCGTTTTCCTATAAAATTGAGTTACTAATATAGTAATCAGGACGATTAGAACTAACTATATCCCAAATTCTAATCCTGTGCAAAACATACTTTGCATAAGTCCTTCTAAACCAAGTTCCCTAACTTAAATTTTTTAGATATTGGTGATACAAATCCAAGCATAACGAATAGAGTGACAATAGGTAATATGCAACTGAGAGTCTGCTTGTCAAACTCCTCTAGCTACCGCATGATTAGAGGAAATAATAACATCATACTCACTTAAATCAAACTGCTCTATTGCGAATGGAAACAAGGCTAAATAAGATTTATACTTGCTATTACCAAAATGGCAATTTTTGAATTGGCGGAGGTCTTACTTTTTATCCAAAATCCCAATCAATCTATGTGACTACTATTTGCTACTGAAGTAAAAATATCAGCTTGTGGATATATTTCTGAAATAGCTTGAACGACTTTTTTCAGATCCGCCCATGGTTATGAGCCACTCTACAATTGCTACTTTCATTGAAAAAAAATTCTATTTTCTTAGAAAGAAAATAATGAAAAAATGGAGGAAAATATTGGAACACCAAATGCACCAGATAGAAAAATGAAAATACGGGAGAAAAGTGAACAAAATTAATGTTAAAAATATGTAGAGTAGGACATATAATGGACAAGAGTAAGTATAAGTAAGAATATATTTATGCAAATATATAGTTATGAAGCCCGTAAATAGCATAAATAATGGACTAAACCATCCAAAATCTATAAAATTCCTCCCAAAACGTATTAAAAAACCCAGGTCTTACAGTTTTAGTATTAAAAATATCATCAGAAAACTAATCACGCCTAATTCGTCCTACTTTGCTAAACTCTTTGAATGTGTATAAGCACCAAACTGATGCTTTTTTCTTGCATTTTAAAATTATCTATTGGCATGCAAACTCAAACATTGAGTGTGCGCAATACATTCATATAGTTAGATAAGAAACCTTACTTTCTTTAACATCACTCTTTTTTTCTCTTTATATCATCAACAACAACTGTTTCGCTTAATTGTAAACATATAGTTATTATTTTCGTGTTTAACAGCATTATCCATATCGTTATCAGTATCTATGAAGAAATAACAATCCAAGTCTAAAATATCAGCAGGTTACAAAACACCATCACTTTAAATAATACATATCGATTTAAGACAAATACACCACTAAAAATTTTTATAGAAAAAAGAAAAACAAAATGACGAATGAAAAAGCTCGTAATATCCAAATCCAAAGAAATATCAATTATAGGAAAAAAAGAGGAAAAATATGACAAAGCAGATAGTAATATTTTTAAGTCTGAATCTTATAAAAATCTTTCAAAAATAAAGAATTATAGGAAATGCAATAGTGATAGAAGACAGAACTGAATAACCTGACATATTACTTGTTCCATTAACCACCTATTCCATCATATCATTAGAGAATGATATTCCTCGATAACAATACCTATCATAGAGGCGCATCTAAAGTAAAAAAGATCCATAAAAAGCTACATAAAACTGTTTTATATAGTTTACTTCATTATTTCTTTTTTATTTGAATTTTTTGCATTACCTTGCCCCCAAGTACAAAGCCTATTACATTGAGCAAAAGTAACATAATAAACGAAGTGCTAATAGGTATAGTAACCCTACAGGGAGCAGGTCTCAAAAATATAAAAAACCATGTTAAGTTTCCTCCCGCAGATAAAACTAAATTTGGGGTGCAACCAACTTTTCATAGTTTGAATCTAATCTATTTGATTTCAGTTTCGGTGAAAAATAATATTAGTGTAGCGATGAGAAAAATAACAACGTCGAATAACCAATTTCATAAGAAGAAAGTATTACACACCTTATTAGAGTCTTAACAAAAAGGGTTAATTGAGAACAAAAAGGCAGACTACTCGTTTGTGATAAGTATGAAACAAAAAGTCCAAGCGAGCAGTTTTACCAAAATATTTTTACTCTTGATGTTAGGCAGTTCATAAATGTTAATAATAATAATTTTTAGTTATGGCATTAAGTAGTTGCCAAAATCCCGT
>JAXHOJ010000051.1:0-177160 GCA_034519525.1 Gemmobacter sp.
AACAGCGGTGATCCATCAGAGTACTCAGGAAACAAATCTTTTATCGAACTGGCTGCCTTGTACCGGAAGATGGGTGTAAAGAACTACTTCTTCCACTTAGCCTGATTCATCCACACCTCGCTGGTGTCGATCCGTTCGATAAAGAACTCACCGAAGATATCAAAACAGACATTGCGCAGAATGTAAATTCAACGTCTGGTATTTTTGCTGAAGTATGCCGCATTCCACCGGCAGCTGGTAACGTACCAATTTCTTACAAGGCTAACCGTGGTAACATCGCGTTGGTCTGGCTCTTCCTCTGTAACGTAGACGTGGCACTGATCCAGCCTCGACAGACGGGTAAATCCGGTCTCGACAGACGCCCTGATGACCTGGCTGATGTTCTTCGCGTTGAACAACACGACCGTGGCTTTGATCACTAAAGACCACTCTCTGCGTGTAACGAACATCGAACGTCTCAAGAAACTGCAGGATCTGTTACCGCCGTATCTGGTTACAACCACAAGCTTGAGGCGAACAACCAAATTGAGATCACCTACAAGGAACTGGTAAACGTCTACCTCCACCAAGGTGGCTCAGAGCTTTCCGACGCAAAGCGAACAACATCGGTCGTGGTAACACCGTACCAGTACTGCATTGCGACGAAAGGCCCCTTCATTAACTTGATTGGGGTGACACTACCAGCCGCATTGGCTGCGGGTACCGCTGCGTGAAGAAGCGGAACTCAACGGGCAGCCTTACGGAAACATCTTCACAACTACCGCCGGTAAGAAAGATGACCGGGACGGTAAGTACATGTACAACCTCATCCACGATGGGGCGGTCTGGACTGAACGGTTCTTGGACTGTGACGACCGTGATAACCTGCACGAGGTCATTAGGAAGAACTGCCGTGGGCACAAAATGATCGTGAACTGTACGTTCAGTCACGCGCGTCAACTCGGCAAGTCGGACGAATAGCTCTATGAGGCTATCTCGAACGCGGGCGGTACTCAAGAACAGATCGACCGTGACTTCTTCAATATCTGGACTTCGGAGTACTCAACGTTCTCCGCTGTCGGTTAAGTTGAACGAAGCGATCAAGAACTCTGAGAAAGATGCCGAATGAATCGAGATGTCACCAGAAGGCTTCATGCTGCGCTGATACGTCCCAGAGCGAGCAACAGAAGGGTTCATGGGCAGTGGACAGTTTGCCGGTGGTCGATACGCCGGAAGCGGTAGGTCAGATGACATTGCAATGGTGGTTGTTGACTTGGCCGACATGAAGGTTGTTTGTGCCGGTAACTTCAATGAGACTTCCATGCTAACGTTCTCGAACTTCCTGGTGTGGTTCATGAATCGGTATCGTAATACGGCACTGATCATTGAACGTAAGTCAACTGGTACCGCTATCCTGGGTAACCTGATGCACTTCCTGCCGGTACAGGCCATCGTCCGTTCAAGCGCATCTTCAACTGGGTAGTTGAGGACAAGTACGACCGTCTCGAGGACTATCGCGAGATTGTTCAGGACATGTCGCGTCGTGGCCAGTACTTCTACGACCAATACATCCGTGAGCTTTGGTTTCGTAACCACAGCAGCAAGCCGTGACGTCCTCTATGTCAACACGCTGCCAGAAGCTGCGAAGAAAGCCGATCACTTGGTCGATAAGATGCTGTCTGATCAGATTCGTGGGTTGGTAATCAAGAAGGACCGTATTGACCACGATTCTGGTAACCATGACGATATGGTCGTTGCTTGGCTGTTGACTCACTGGTTCGCGGCCTAACGTTCGTCACGTTGACTTCTATGGGGTCGATCCGAAGTACGTGATGTCTCGAATTCCTGACAACGCGGAAGTGCTATCCGAAACAAGTCGTCGCGAAGAACAGAACCAGATCAAGGCCAAGATAGAAGAGGTCTGTAACGAGCTACGTAACTGTTACGACGTGAATACTCGAATGCAACTGGAACACCAACTCAAGGTGCTTTACAGTCGCGTAGAACTCGATGGTTCTCTGCCGGGGTCTATTGCTGAGTTGCTCTCGAGTATCCAGGAACGTAAACGTCTCACTAACCGCATGGCAAACTCTCGGGATGAACGTGAGTGAACAACGCGGTGGTGGATACGGCCGTGCTCCTAGTCGTCGTATTGAAGTGACCAGTTACGGTAACGACATGCCGTCTTACTCGTACTTTTAAAGGGGGCTTCGGCCCTCCTCTTTTTTGCGTCATGAAGAGGCCCGAAGGCTCCTCTGGCAGTAATCGGTTCATTGCTAGAGTACGCAGCAGTACGTAGAGCATTACAACGGTACGCACACCGACCTTCCTGCTTGTTTATCACGAGAGTGAACGGCCGTCAGCCAACTGCCACGCCATCTCGCGCATCTTCAGTACGGACTCGTTACTGGAACGAGAGGCAGTGTAGATAGCCTTCATCTTCGATGCGATCAGGTTAAGATCGTTGATCAAGATACCTTTACTTTGGATGTATTCAGATACATGCAACAGAATCTCGTCACAGAGCTCTCCCAGATGCTTCTGGCGAGGATCTGCGTGGTTCTCCGCCAGGTAGTACAGGGCTTCCGCGGCGTGCTGTTCTGGGACGTTCGACATCGCCACAGATACCACATGCACCAGGTTGTCTTTAACAAACGAGTTCAGGTCGTTGAGGATGGTACCCAGATAACGTCTAAGGTCAGGAAGGCGTTAGCCCGATCCTTGATCACCTTAGTGCCATCTAACTCCGCAGTAGCCGATGCAGAAGAGAGATCTTCCCATCGCGATCACATTACCCGGCGTAAGAACTCAGCAGTCATCGCTTTAATGACTTCACGAATACGACACTGGATGTCTGTGATCATGTACTGGATGGCTTTATCGTTATCGTAGCGAACGTAGGTGTTGTAGTGCAGTCCTTGTTTGCCGACGATTGCCTCAGCACGTGCTTGGATCAGCGCTCCCCAGTTTTGGCACCTTCAGGTCGTACTTCTTAGAAAGTGCGGCATAGGTAGCCAACCACTTCCTTCGAGGCATTGTACTTGAAGTACTTAGCCATGATCGAAGAAATATACTTGAAGTGCAGGATACGAATGAGATCGACCTTTACCGCTTCCACGTCTTTCACGGCCAGCCGGCTAGAATGGTGGAACAGGTGCAGCAAGTAACCAATCGATTCGTTCATCGCGTCTGGCCTGCGCGTGCTTAGTCCGAAAGATTCACGGTAGTGCAGCGATGCAGACGTGAAGTAAGATGAATCTCATCGCAATCGAGGATATCATCAAACCGATCAAGCGATCGTCATCAGTGAAGCGCACTGGAGTAAACGCCGAGCAGAGGAGACCCGAAGAAATGGATGTGGTCCTTCGTTCTTGGTCACAAACGCAATGGCAAAGCTCTTAATGGCCTTAGCCAATTTCTGATCCAGGACCAGATGGCCCAGTTCACTTTCAAATACTTCCTTCATCTCCTGAGCGAGTAGGTACGTTCATTACCCATTTGCTTCTAGAGACATCAACAACTCTTCTAATTCCAGATACGACTCTTCATCGTACCCTTCGAACGCCATGGTTGGGCGTTCGACCAGACGCCCTTCATCAAGAAGGAGCCTTCAAAGGCCTAACGTTAAGCCCAAACTTTGGACCGACATAATGCATCTCCCACCTGAATTCAGATCTATACTATCTCGGTGTAAAAGTCAAGGAGACTACAAAAATGCTGAAAGCTAATACTCACGTGTCTCCTACTGGACGCGCCTTGGTTCACCCAGGCAATCAAAGCTTCCGAACCATACCAAAGGTGGCCGTAACGAGTTACCCCAAAAAGGTCTCTTCCTCCACTGTTGAGAAAGAGGGGCGAGGGTTGGTCGTTAACCGGTCGTTCTATCCACTAGAAAAACTCCGTGTTGGCTAAAAGCCTTCACAGGCTACCTGACTAAGGAAGGCAGTAACGTCACTGCGTTCACTGTCGTGCTAAACTCACCAGCTCCTGCCGGAAACCGGCAGTCGTGGACTCCTGATTGAAGCTATAGACCGTGACTACGAACTCGACTGGGGCCTCTTTCATACATCAGTGCTCGATGTAATCGGCGACGGTACTGGTTGGTGCATCCTGCCTGGGTATCAATCTCTACCCGGCAAGAACTGCGTGACTTCACCACGAAGCGCAGGAAGAAGTGGAAGGCAGGTACCGGTGTTCTGATTCGCGGTACTCATGGCGAACAAGAGTTCTGGTATCGTCGTCCGCTGGAGTATCGGATGGTAGCCACGTTCACTAACTTCGATCGTGCAGGTAACCTGTACTGTTACTCGGTTGAACCAAGTGACCAACGGTGCAGGCGAAACCTGCACCTGTCTGCTCACCCATATTTCAAAACGCTACCGGATTCTTCCGTGTAGGCGAGAAGGATGTTATCAACAAACTGTTGGCTGAGATCGGTGACCCTGTGGGTCGTCACGTTAAGCTGAACGTGAAGTCGATGACGCAGCTCGATCAAACCCGTGTAAACATGTACGTTAATTCGTTACGAAGGTCTGGCGGACGAACTCTCGTACCGTGACGAACAGTTCAAGTTGATAACCCCCAATCAGAAAAGAGCAGCAAAGGAACCAATTGCATGACTTACACCAACTTACTCCACCAAGGAAAAGCGAGTGACCCTCTTCCTGATCCAGCGGATACACGATCTGCTGGTAGATAAGAAAGATTCCGGCCACGCCTCGAAAAGTTATCGCAGTGCCGACCACTTATGAGGGCTTGCTCCCTCAGCTCGAAGGCCCCCTCTGGCCGAGGAAGAACCCAGCCAGCATTTTGGGACTGGAGCTGTTCGAGAATGGCGAGCGGGACGACCTCCCAAAAGGACGAGGTCCTGCACCTATCAGCCCCCCAAAGGGGTGCTACGGATCTGTTGAAGACTTTGGAGGAGGGAGCTTCGACTCCCCTCTAAACCAAAGCTGCACCCGGTCAATTTTTTTTGGAGGAATCGATGATTCCGCTCTTAGGAGACAGTTTATGTCGCGCATTGCAAAAAGGTGTGGAGGAAGCAACCAACAGCTCCTCCGTAAAGGTTATCATTGACGTTAACCCCGACTTCGTCGCAAACGCCCATGCCATGATCAAGTCTGTCCGGGCAGAGATGCGCCCGCAGCAGCGATACAAATATCTCTCAGAACGCGGCATTCAATATTTTGCTGTATCGGACGTCAACAACGGTGACCAACTCGGAGACGTTGTCTTCGATTACGCTGCAACGAATCTGGGGGTAGCTGACAAATTTGTCTTGGTATG
Organism: Gemmobacter sp.; assembly: GCA_034519525.1. GTDB lineage: Bacteria > Pseudomonadota > Alphaproteobacteria > Rhodobacterales > Rhodobacteraceae > Gemmobacter. Next base: position 5,266 of record JAXHOJ010000051.1, read on the forward strand.
CGATCGCGTGCCGAGTAATTTGACCAACCTGCTCGGCGGGCTGGAGAACCAGTTCGCGAAGTTTTTCTCGAAGTAACCTAGAGGGAGGGCTCCGGCCACTCAGCTAACACGTCCATTAAATCTCAAACCTATATTGCTTAAGAAGGGAAGTAGTCAATACTTACGACTGCTCCCGTCCATCTGACCAAGGAGGTCAATATGAAACGCGGTCCACCTTATCAGGATCGTCATTCCCTTGCTATCTCAAAATTGAGGTAGATGGGGTGAACTGCTACGCGTCTTTCCTAGACGTAGAGCAGTTGACGGGCACGCGGTGGTTGTCGGTAAGCTGGTAGATGGCGAGAAGCCTGTCTACCGGCCGCTGACGGTTACCTGTGCGCGCAGCGTTGGGTCGTCCAACGATCTGCGTATTCACACCGAGCGCACAGATGCGCTCAGGATCGCGCTGGCGCTCTCACAGGCGTTGCGGACCGTCGGTGTACGTGGAGCGAGTTGTCGCTACCTCGCCACCTGTGTAGCCGGGGTCGTCACCAGTCGACGTACGTTGGACGAATTCTACACTGGCCTCGACCAGATAGAGTTGGCCGAGACGGCGCTCGATTAAAAAAGGGGGCGTCCTTCTTTTTTTGTCTCGCGGCCGGGCGGCGCGCCAGGTTATGTATCCACTTCAATCTTTTTTAAACTCATTTACGTGTTATCGATAAACCATAGAGTGATGCGTAAGCAATCGCCTCTATTCAATCCGATAATGTTCTTTCCATCAAACTACTGGATATGCGTCAGCAAATATCCAGTTTTTAATCTACGTAATAAGATTAGTACATAAATGCAATTTTTCAAATATAGTACTATTGTTTGACTAAAAAGCCGAGTTCGGAGCGGAGCGGAGTCTTTGAACAGGAGACTCCTAACTTTCTAACACACGCAGTTGTGTGTAGGCGTTATGGGGATCCCTAAGGGGGACAGCCCCCTATCCCAAGTAATCTCAAAATCTGGAGACGATTACTCAGTGGATGGGTACAACTGAGGAACTCAGCATGAACGAACATCAATCTCTGGCCCAGCCGTCTGGCGCAACAGCACCTGGTGCGCCAGGTCGCCAGCGGGCGCTACGTGGCCCGCGCGCGGTGGCCCCGATCTGGCTCGGCGAGCATGGTGGTCGCAACTTCGTAAAGTGGTATCAACCAAAAGAACTATCCCGGTACATGCACATTTGATCGTCGTAAAGGACCTGATTGTCGACACGATGCTCTTTGTCCTGATACTTGTACGGTTGTACCTAGACGGTTCTGGGTGTAATCTCAGTAAAGCACTGCAACGGTACCAGTTGACAGAAGACGCGCACAAGCACTGGGGTGGTTAATTTCTTTGGTCCTACTGGAGAGAGGCGTTCAAACCCATTTCCGCACCAAAGACGAAGCCATCGCTTGGTGGAAGTCGAAAGTGCAAGAATGGTCCTGGAACAGTACGAAGCTGATCTGATAGAAAGCCATCCAGACACGCTCAAAAGAATCGACGAGCTAATCGAGCGAACTCATCAACAAAACATCACCAGTTCATTTCGTGGCCGAGCCGTCGGCAAGCGAAACATAACCAGTATTCACGGAGAGCCTGATGGGCTCTCTTTTATGCTCCAAGCAAAAGTAAAGTAGTGGTTTCGTTGATCTTCAAATGCACGCTTTTCAACCGATGTTCCGTGGCGTATTCAGTTGTGTTGGCCGCGTTCCGCATATCTCCAATAACAACTACGACCAGTTGTTGCAGTACATGTCACCTGGTGCTGCGATGTTCGTGAAAGCATTGCACTCTGACGAAATCGAAGTCAACCTGCAAGAGATCTGCAAGCATCGCAACAAGGATCCGATCAGTGCGCTGGAACTGATCCGTTTGTTCCTCTTCGAAGACGTGCTTGACATCACGCCTCCTGCGATTTCGTATGCTCTTCTGAACACGCCGCCCGTAGGACCAATGAAAGAGCTGGCACGCAAGTGCTTTGGTGGTGAACCGGTGGAAACCACTCTGCCGAAAATTGAGCTCACCGGCCCGGCTATGGCCGAGACTCTCGATGAGTGGTTTAGCGAGATTCACGCTGAGCTCAACGCTCCCGGTGAAGATCCTCGCTGGGTAATCGAGCAGGCTGCCTCTGGGACACTCTGGAAGCTGCGCGGTTGGCTTTGGAACAGCCATGACCAGCGTCTGGTTAACCAGCGTACGTCTTGCTGACGGACGTTACAGGAACGCTCCGCGACGCGTTGTTCCTGATCGCTGAGAACGCCCCGCACAACCCGGAAGATACTCCCAACACTGCCGCGCCCATTTCAGCTGAACTCGCAACGCTGTTGACGGTAAACCGCAGTTGTTCGAAGTTGCTATTCGCCTGATCGACGCGCTGGGTATCGACATGGACTGGTACGATCCCGGGTACAGCTACAAGGACATCGTGACTCACCTGGCCAACGGTATCACCAAGTTGTTCAACCACGGCTACAACGTCAACCGCATGTTGCCTGCTGCCGTTAAATCCATGTACTAAAAAAACACTGGAGGGCCTAGGCCCTCCTTCTTGTACCAATAAGGAAAACGAACATAGAAAGAAGCGCGTAATATCATCGTCCAGACCCCGTTCCCCGCCATCGACATCTCTAATCGCCGGGAGCGCTGGAGAAATTCCTCTCTACCCCAGCCATCCATTTTTTGTTGGACGTCAAAATAAGCCACAACGCCGAGCCTACCCCTGAAGAACATCTACGAGCTGCGTAACCTCTACTCGGCCGCAGCTATGGAGTTGATCCTGTTGTTCATGCGCGCCGGCGTAATTGATTCGAGCCTGACACACTGCCCGTGATAACTTTAGGCCTCGCCTCGGCACGGATGTGTTTCGGTGAACAGGACGATGATCTGGACATGATCGCTGATCGACTGATCGACGTCCACCATAAGCGCCTCAGATGACCTCATGCGCCTTCCTATGCCACCCCATGAAGCACTTTTCATGGCCAACGCAATCGCACTGTATGGGAACTGCGCCCTTGAGTTGTCAGCCGACCGCCCATATTGCTGTCTCACCCGAGGTCTTTGTACGTGACCAGGTCTTCCCGGAGGACTTCAAAGACTACATGCTGAAGAAGGTCACCAAACCCGCCCCGGTTTATCAGGACGGTAAACTGGTGGCAATGGTCGAGCCAACTGAAAAACTTAACCAGAATCGAGGCGTTGTTTCGCTACAACCGCCACCTGGATAACGAGCTCTATGAATTGGTTGAGCCGTCATGGGCTTCATCGGACTGACTGAAGAGGTCGAAGAGTGGGATATGCTCTCTATCCTCGAAGTTCTGATGGAAGGTTTGCGCCAAGCCGAAGCGGCAGGCTTTGATTCTACTAGGAATGGTGAACACCGCCATCTGGTGCAATGTACGCGTAATAACACAATCTTGGGGAGGGTAACCTCCCCGCTAAGAAGGAAAATGATTGCTCCGCAAGATCAGCAAGCACAAGAAGCGCATACTCGCAATATTTTAACTCGCATAGCAATTCCTTCTCTGACATGGTTGCCAGAAGGAGACCCCGTACGCCAACTGCAAGCGTGCGTTAACTTTCAAGCCCAACCTGGTTCGGCTATAGACGTTATCACGCTCGCCTACATCTCCCCAGTAGAGTGCCTCACCGCATTCATCAGGTTGATCGAGACCGCCAAGTGGGGCGAGTTCTGGGAGTTGTACTTTGAGCGCCTGGTACCTCGCGACGTTCTTGCTGGTTACGGCGCCCTGATCGGTTGTAAAGCTACCGCCAAATATCTGAGAGATGAAGAGCGCGGTAGGTCTTGATGATGACTACCCGTTGGCTCGTATCCAGGAGAACGCCAGAGCGGCTGATGGAGCCGTTGGCTGATGAGATCTATGCCCTGGGAGTGTTCTTCAAGCAGACACAAGCCATCGCACTCTAGCCACCGCGTGCCCCAGCAGTTAGCATGGATCAACTCATGGGCCGTTGCGTTATGCCGGGGAGTACCATCGCACCCAGTTCACAAGCGCCCCTTACCGCGCACGACAGACCAAGTACCACGCAGACTATCGCTGACTACGCGGCCACTGCCCAGGGTACCGCTGTTAGCGAAAAACCGGGCCAGAACCGCTGCACCCAGAGCTAACTCTCTGGATGAAGTTGTGCAGCGTACCGACCTTGCTGCTTATTAAAGCCGTTAGCGATCCGAATACCTACGAGGTTCACGCCAGCAGACCTGCCGTACCATATCAGCCCTGGCTCGCTTGTTCGAGGGTATAGCGATGTGCGTACGGATTACTTGTCCCAGGCGTTACTCAATGCCCGAATCGACTGGCCAACCCTGGTGTCGTCAGTGCCGCACACCTGGCCACTCTCACCAGAGGCTTCACGGGCGCTGTGTGATTTGCCGACTTACTTTTGCTGAGTTCTCCTCCCGAGATCAAGCCGTATCGGCGCCCTCGGGTCCACTCGCACCGAAGATGATCTGAAGTTCCTTGAGGTGTTGACTAAAGGGTTGTTTATGGATGAAGCGTATCTTGCTGTCGCATCCGAACCACAGCTTCGCCCTTCCCGCTATCGCTACCGCGTTGTGGGGTCTCGTGGTGAGTTGTGGATATAACCTCTACAAACCTGAACGCCGCTGCGTTGCACTGCGGCAGGCTGGGAGGTTCGAGGTACACCCTCTTCGCACGTGTCGTGCTGGGAGACTACTTAGGCGAAGCTGCGTGCCCGCTCACCTAAAGATCAAACAAGGGTGTTATTACCCCGTTACGGCGCGCTGACTACAAGAACCCTGCTGGAACCTGGGATACTTCCCACAAGTCCTAGCCAGCCTGAAAACCAAGTAAAAGGAAACCTGTCATGAAAAACTCTACTGCTCGCAATCGTTTGATTGCTGATGCACTTCCGCTGCTGTTTGGGAGAGTAGCTACGATCGAGGTGTTCCTTAATGCCGTCAGGACGACGGGCGGTGGAGTCTCTCGATAGCCTGCTCCGAACGTCGAACCCCTCTCCATGACTTTCCGGAGTGGCGACCAGCATGTTCGGTTCCTTTGCTGACAAACCGTTCTCTGTAACGATCGATGGCAAGCTTTTACCTCGTACCCTACGTAACGGATACCCCTGAGCGAGCAAAAGGCTTGGGAGACCTTCTACGAAGGCTTTACGGACCGGTAAAGACGTGGCTGGCTTCTACAGCGGTGAGCAACTCGTCGATGAGGGTCTTGCCCGGAAGCCACTGGCGCAGGGTCTGGTTCGCAGTCACTGCCCCGGGCGTGCCAGCAGGGCATTTCGTTCCTGGTTTGGGAGCGACTTTGCTGTTCGCACCGGCGTCTTCTACACTGTCATCAATGTCCCCGTCGTCCTCAACTTCTTCATCATCCTCTGCCCCTTCGGCGAAGGCTTCTGTATCACCCTCCTCTGGTAGAGGTTCCGGCGTAGGTGGCGTTGGATGGACGCTGTCGAGATCGGTGATGATAAGTGTCGGAATGCCCAGGAACTCGACGAGCTTCCGGAAGCGGAACGCGAAAGCGCCACCGACCTCAAGAATGCTCAAATATGCTGCTCCGAGCTTCTTGGCACCCGTGGCAATCATCAGCGGGAGCACTAAGCGCTCGACATTTCCTTCGACGAGGATTGCCCCATCCGCAAAGAACAGGTCGCAGTGGGTGAGCTTCATGTATCGTTCAAAGAGAGTCGATCCGGTTTGTTCTGCGCGGTTAGATATCGAGAGTTACCCGAACACGTCGGTGCGCCCGGCTCCCGTTTCAACAGACCGCCGGAAGTACCGTATCGGCTTGAAGCCACGCTCGTAAAGTATGTGTGGAGAATGGGTTGTGATGACGAACTGTGAGGCAAAACCGTCTTCGCCTCTCGGGGGAATAAGATCTGTCAGCTTACGAACAAAGGCCTGCTGGAGCTGAGCGTGCATGTGCGCTTCTGGTTCTTCAACAAAGATCAGATGGATCGGCTGCCTCTTGTCTTCCTCGCCTTCTTCTGTTGTCGCCCACGCTGAATGGAGATCAAGCAATTCCACGCCCATGTAGATAAGGTTCTTGAAACCAAGCCCATTGTAGCTATCGGGCAGGACGAGTGCCTCGACCTCTGCGGTCGCTTCCTCAAGTAAATAGTGAACCTTTGCCTGCTGATCTCCCATCAGCCTTTCGAGTTTGAGAGCAGCACGGATTTCTAGGGTAGGGTTGGCAAGACCCGGATATCCGAGCTTACGCAACGACCTGAACGTGTCGCTGAAGACGCCAGCGAAATGCTTCGTCAGCTGCTCTTCGGATATCGCTAGCGCCATGAGGGCGTTGTGGTCGTCATCGCGCTTTCTCTGGTTGCGCGTGTAAAAACGGCTGAGCCTTTTGGACAAGTCTTCAGTTCGGGCCTGCGAATTTCCGTCGCTCAGGTGACGTTGCGCGCTCAGGAAATCAACTTTGATAAGCGAATTGATGACGGTGTGGCCTGATCGCTCCGCGTCGGCGATCATCTCCTTCGCTTCAAAGGCTTGCTCGGGTGAGCCCGGCTTGAGCTGCGCCTCGTCCAGAATGAAGTAGCGCAGCCCATACTCATTTCGCAGCTCCCGGGAGAGGAAGTCCCGCATGTTGCGAGGCCAAGGCTTATAGTCCTGGCCGTCTTTATCCTTCGTCTTAGAAAACTTCGCGGCCTCCTCGGCTTTGGCTCGGAAGTTGGCAAAAGTCTGGTTTGCGTCTTTCGCAGAAAACTTGATGCGAATCCCAACCAGCGACCCTTCCCACGCCGCGCGGGGAAGGAGCTCTACGACGCGGTATAGATTGTCGGCATCGACGCTTATCCACACATCGAGCGAGATGACTGGAAGTTCGAAAGGTGGCGCGTCGTCACCTTCAACCGGATTTGCTTCGAAGGCCGCCCAGCAATCCGCGGAGAAATCGTGGATAGTGAATTTGTCTTTCGCTCCAGACAGGAACAATTCGATTGCATGAGTTGCAGATGTTTTTCCGCTGTTATTCGCGCCGACGAAGATGGTGAGATCGTCCGCAAACTCTATTCTCGCGTGTTTCAGACGACGAAAATTCCTGAAAGCCAGCGAGTGAAGATGCATCTATGGCTTTCTCCCGAAAGTACAGGTGTTTTTATGTGGGCGGACTATCGCATAGGCTGCGCACTCAAGTAAAGCTGCGTGGATGCCTGTTTTTCGGTGCGCTGCGGCTGCCAGGCGGCTTGCAGCTCTGCTAGGCACCGCACGTCAAGCCGGGCGGCAACCTGGTTGAGTGACCGCTGTCACACTATTGTGCGGTAGCCCTGCTGCACCTCTGTCAGGCCGCTTTCCGCCCTTTGCGTCGCCGGCTGCGCAAGAAGTTCTTTGAAATTTCGACCAAAGGTACATTGGCGCGATGCCTCGGCTCAGGATACGTTTTGGAAAATTGTGTCTCGCCAGAAGATGGGCCGTGCACACGGCAGACGATTAAGGTCAATTGTGGTGAACACCTTACACCCCCTATATATCTTCGCCGAATGGTCGCTGAATGGGATATCAAAGGGGCGCTGCCGAGAGCTCCCGCCATTCGCGACAGGATTTCAGATACTCCCTCGCGTCCTTGCTCAGACGGCCAATTCCCGCAAGACGGGCTAGTTCGATGTCGGGATCCTCGGTCGTCGCCAGTTTTTCCGCGTTTCGATCAATCAGATCCGCGATTTCGGTCCGGGATATGTCGCGAAGCGAGCGGTCTGTCATCCCTCGGAATGGAACACGGTCCCTGACGCCGCCCCTGATCCAGAGAAAACGGACATCTCCCTCCATGGCCGTGTCAAATATGCCCTGAAGTGCAGCAATTCGGGCCTGGATACGGGCACCGGTGCGTTGCCAGCCGTGGCGTTGGGAAACGCTCCGCGCTAGCAATGCCTCGGGCATTGGCCCCTCGTCGGCTATGATCTGTTCCATCAACGCAAGGAGTTGAGGCGTATAGCTGTCGTCGAAGAAGCGCTCGGCGTCCGGGGTGGCGGCGCTTCCCGTCCTGCTCTCGGGTGCCCCTAGAATACCATGCGCTGGTCCTTGCGCGAAAAGCGTGGCCGCTTCCGGAGCAGGTGCCACAGGAAGGTTGATTGGCGCGAGTGGAGCGTCATCGATTTCGATCATGACCTCCGGCTCAGATGCCATAGCTTCCGGCGCGTCAGTTAGCTGGTTTTCGGTAACAATCTGCGCACGTCGGTCACGGTCAGCCTGCAAAATTTCGGTCAAGCGGGCATCGATGCGTTGGAGCGTGGCTTCTGGGGCACGGAACCAGTCGGTTGACCAGATCCGTAGGATAGACCAGCCAAGCCCTTCGAGAACCGCCTGTCGGATCCGATCCCGGTCCCGCGCCGTGGCCGAGGAGTGATAGCGCGCACCATCGCATTCGACACCCGCCAACCAGGCTCCGGCGTGGTCAGGATGGCGCACGCCAAGATCAATACGGAAACCCGATACGCCGATCTGGCTGTGAACCTCCCAGCCTTTAGCAGTCAAGGCATCCCGCACGGCCTCTTCGAAGGGTGAATCTGCTGGGCCAACCGATCCGGTGTCCTGCCCAGCCAGTGCCACAGCGCCACGGCCAGCGAAATCGAGAAAGGCCTTGAGGTCTGCCACCCCCCGCGCCCGCGTTCGTGTCATGTCGATCTGATCTGCTGTGATCGAAGCGAAGACATGCAGTTCTACTCTGGCACGGGTCACAGCCACATTCAGGCGTTTCTCGCCGCCATCCTTGTTCATCGCGCCGAAATTCATGGTGATCTTGCCCGCTTGGTCGGGGCCGAATGTGATCGAGAATAGCATGACGTCACGTTCGTCACCCTGAATGTTTTCAAGGTTCTTGACGATCAGCGGTTCTTCACGGTCGTCCGAGAAGAACCATTCGAAATCCGGATTGGCCTTGCGTTCGGCATCCAGCAGATCGAGGATCAGGCCCTGTTGCTGCGCGTTGAAGGTAATGACGCCCAGTGTCGGGCGATCCTCCTCGGGGCGTTTCAGCCATTCTGTCAGCCGCTTGCGAATGAAGGCCGTGATGGCGCGCGCCTCGTCGGGGTTGGTCGAACCTTTCGCGCGCTGATATATACCCATCACCTTGTGCAACCGCACCGCCCCGCCCGACGCATCTGGCGACGGGAAAGTCACCAGCTCGCCATCGTAATAGTAATGGTTCGAGAAGGCGATCAGCGCCTCGTCCCGGCTGCGGTAATGCCAGTTCAGCCGGTGCGTCGGGGATGCCCGCGGCCGCAACCTCGTCAAGGATCGACGAAAGCATGTCTTTCTCGAACTCGGCAAGTTCCGTACCATCATCGGCGCCATCGTCGCTGCGGCCAAAGAAGTTGCTCGGCGGCAGTTGCTTGGGGTCGCCGACGATAATTGCCTGCCGACCGCGGGCAATCGCGCCGATCGCATCCCAGGTCGAGATCTGCGAGGCCTCGTCGAAGATCACCAGATCGAATTGCGCCTGCCCAGCAGGCAGGTACTGCGCGACTGACAGCGGTGACATCAGCACGCAGGGTGCCAGTTTGGTAAAGCTGCTGGGCATATCGGCAATCAGGTTGCGGATCGCCTTAGTCGGGCGTTGCAGGCTAAGCTGGTGCCGCAAGCCGCCCAGTTCGGAATTCCGCGGCACAGCATCGCGTAGGGGCAGATCATTGCCCAACCGCCGCATGACCTCTCCCGCCGCGAGATCGGCCATGGCATCGTCGAGTTCCCGAAACCGCTTTATCAGCGCATCATGTTGCCAATGTGCGAAGCCACGCAAGGTCGGTTCGGCATCCATGGCAAGACGCAGCCACCACGCCATATAGGCGCGTTCAAAGGCGGCAATGGTGTCGGAGAGATCTGCACGTTCCTCCAACGCAAGGACCAGAGGTTCCAGACCAGCGCCGATGGCCTCGGCCCGCGTGGCGCGCCATTTCAGCCAATCCCCGAACCGGTGCTGCAGAGATTCAAGCCCGGCAAGCAACTCCTCGCAGCCCGGTGGCAGCGCGCCACCCAGATTAGCAAAGGCGCTGCGCGCCAAAACCTCCGCGCTGTCGGCATGGCGGAGCGCCTGCAACAGCGGAGCGAAACGGCCACCAGAATCGCGCGACAGTTCGTCCCGCTGGGCATCAAGTTGCGCCTGTGGCAAACCGGCAGCCCGCAGATGGCGTTCCAGTGCCAGAAAATCATCCGCAGCCTCCAGTTCGGCGCGGATGCGGGCAACATCCGTCGCTTCATCGGCAAAGCCCGGCAGTGTTCTGAGCCCCGAGGTCGCAATCGCTTGCCGCGCTCGCAGAAGTTGTTTCAACGCGGGCAGATCACGCGCCGCGTCCGCCTCGCCCGAGAGGGCATAGCTTTGCAGTAGTTTGCCCAGTTTCCTTTGCGCCATCCCGGCAAAGGGCCAAGCCTTGCCCTGCGCCTCACGCCACTGCAATTCCAGCGCGTCAAGCGGCATATCCGCCAATCCGTCGTCCGGATAGCTGGCTGACAGTGCCCCCCGCGCCCGGGTCGCGCGGCCAAGAGATGCAGCCAGTGCATCAAGTTCGATCCGCGCTGCTTCGGGGTCGCGTAAGGCAGTCACCGAGATGCCGGGCTTGTCCAGCCGCTGATCGGCAAGCCATACAAGTGCTGCGGCAATATCGGCTGTGTCGGCCTCGGCTGCCGACAGGCCGAATTGCCCGGCCAGCGCTTGACGCGCCGCTTGTACTGCCCGCCGCGCCTCACGCAATGTTTTTGCCCCGGCCAGATAGCTATCCTGCCAGCCAAATGACCATTCACCGTGGTCCAGCAGCGAGAGCGGCCCTGCGGGATCTATATCTGCAACGATCCGATGACGCTGGCCCAGTTCATCGGCTAGCGCACGAAGCCGATGCCAGCTTGCGGCATCGTGGCTGTCCTTGTTGTCGAAGCGCAGAGCGAAAGCGGGTGCGACCCCGGTGCATCTGCCAATGGCCTGATAGACACTGAAGCCCTGCGTGCCCGGCCGATGCAGCGCATCCACATAGGCGTTCAACTGATCGCGGGTCAGCCGCAGATCTTCGGATACGCGGACCCATTCCTCTGCTTTCGCAGCGCTGGCACGATCCCATGAGCGCCCAAGCTGGGTCAGGACGCTCTTTCGATCGGCTTTGTTGGAGTGCAACTCCAGCACGGCATGGCCAAGACCGTGGCGCTCCAATCTGCGATGTACCACATCGAGCGCCGCGGATTTCTCGGCGACGAACAGCACGGTGCGGCCACGACCCAGCTGATCGGCGATGATGTTGGTGATGGTCTGGCTTTTGCCGGTGCCCGGCGGCCCGATCAGCACGAAATCGCGGCCTTCCGCAGCTGCCAGAACGGCCGCAAGCTGTGAGCTGTCCGCCGGAAGCGGCGCGAGCAGGTCGCCGGGTGCATGTTTTCGGTCAATGTCCGAAGGGCGCGGCATTGGCGTCTTTGCGCCTTTGAATGTCTCGGTTGGATTGTCGATCAGATGCGCAACCATCCCGCTTTCGCGCAAAGAGTCCGTGCGGTCGACCAAATCCTTCCACATGAGGTATTTGGCAAAGGAGAATGTGGAAAGCGCAAATTCTTCGATGATTTCGAACCCAGGAACGTCACGCACCCGTTGCCGCAGAATCTCCATGATGCGCGGAATGTCGAGGCCGCTTTCGTCGCGTGGCAGTTCCCCTTCCAGTTCAGCAAGCCGCAACTCGAAATCTCGTTTGAGCATTTCCAGCAAGGTCGAGTTGATCCGCACCTCGTCTTCCAGCTGGCTCAGACGGAATTCAGACTGTGCCGACCGCCGTTCCAGCTTTACCGGCAGCAGCAGAAGCGGTGCGCGATAGGATCTGCTATCACCCTCGGACCGCTTCCAGCGCAGAAACCCGACTGCCAGGAACAAGGTGTTTGTCCCGCCCTCGGCCATGTCGCTGCGGGCCTTGCGGTAAAGCTCGGTCAGGCGGCTGGTCATCTCGCGGGCGCTCAGTGGCACGGCGATCTGGCCGCGCGCAAAGGCATCACGAGCAAGCGCTAATTCGATCTGCCGGGCATCATCGGCGGAAAGATCCCGTCCCGAAACTGCATTCTCGTCCTTCAATGCAAGCAGACGAAAAGTTTCTCCATTCGCAAGGCGATCCTCGGCGCCAGAAATATCGGGGCAGATCATGGCGACCGCCCCGCGCGTATCGCGGAAGTTCAAGAGCCTGTTGCCAAGCGACAGATCCAGCAGCTTGCGCTGCCAGCGTTCAACCCGGCCAAGTGGCGTTACTGGGGACTCGTCTGCCAGTTCTCCGGGCAGCAGGCCAAGGTCAAGCGGGCGCGGTAAGGCAGCGGGGGCTGCAGAAATTTGTTCAGAAGCTGTGCCTTCCTGAATGCGGTGGCTCGCCAATGGCCGGATGCGCGCTGCGCGGGCGCGGTTGATATCGATGGCCTGAATGAACTCAGCCTCCCGCGCCTCAGAAAGGCGGTCGCGTCCGATATGAACCGCTTCCTCGAAGCCAATGCTGGGGCGCTTTGTCAGAAGCGTTGTTTCCGGAGCTACGAATTCGCGCGCGACGACTGCTTTGCGCACAGTGACCACATCGGGTTCCACTAGGCGCCCGAAATCCTTTTTTACCAGCCAGACCCCGACCCAGGCGTGACCATGCGAGAACAGCACCGCCGTATTCAGACCCGCTGCCTCATAGGCGGCGGCCAGCAAAAGCGTGGTATCGAGACAGGTGGCAAGACCCTCGGACGCAATCCGCTCGGGGTCTCTGATCTTTTGTCCTATCCGCTCGAACGAGGCCGGAGGAACGGCATAGGTCAGGCCAAGCCCCGTTGCAGCCGACCAGATCGCCCCCGCCAGCATCCAGATCCGCAGCGGATCGCCCGATTGGTAGCCATCCATCGCGCCTGAATGGCCCGAGGCCTCCAGAATTCGTGCGGCATCCTTGAGGATACGGGCGACAAATGGCTGGTTGGGCGAAACAAAGGCTGCGAGGATATTGTCCATCTCGGCCAGCCCGCCCCATTCGTCGCGGGCCAGCATCTCGATCCGATGGGAAAGAGTGACGTCATCCACCCCCTGCGCAGTCAGCCGGAACTCGATCTGCCCGACTTCAGCCTCGTCCAGCCCGCCCAGAAGCGCGGTGTCGAGTGCGGTTTCAAGATCTTTCAGATGCAGCGTGGTTCCAGCAGGAATGCGGTCAATCGTCCAAGTCTTTTCCCGGATGATCGCGGGATTGGCCGACAGCATGAGGCGGAGATTCTCAACCGGCTCTGCACGGCCATTCTCGATGGCGAGCCGCTTGATAACCGCCACGCCATTCTGTGCTGTGGCGAAATTCACCTTGGTCGCCAGAACCGGCTTCAGGTTCAGCCCGGCTTTTTCCGCTTCGGTGACGGCTGGGATATCGTCGGGCATGATCGGCTCTTTCAGGACTTACAGATTTATGATGTTGGCGTCCGGGCAAACGGACTTGGCGATATCGCACAGGTGACGATGATGGGTCAGATAAATCACCTGACCTTCGCGCGACATTTCGGCCAGCAGGGCGAAAGCTGCCCCTGAACGCTCATCGTCGAAGGTTTCCATGATGTCGTCTGCGATGAAGGGCACCGTCTGCCGACTTTGGGCCAATTCGTGATAGCCCGCGATGCGGAGCGCAAGGTAAAGCTGGAACCGGGTGCCCTTTGACAGATCAACGGCCAGTTTTGCGCCGCCCCCAGCGGACAGGGCTACCAGAATCTCTTGTGCGCCATCTGGCTGCGCGGCAAGGCCGGAATAGGCGCCCTGGCTAAGACGGTTGAAGGCCTCTGACGCGCGTGTCAGCATGGCGCTCCGATGGTGATCGCGGTAGCGACGCAAACCTGCCTCAAGCGCGATAAGCCCGAAACGGCCAGCGAGATGCGCGTCGGCCCGTTCGCGGATATCCAGCAGTAGGTTTTCACGCATGGCTGCAATGCGGGCCAGCGCATCATCCCCGCCCACCGCCTCGATCCGGCGCCTTGCCTCCAGATGGGTGGCAAGCCGGGCTTCGGTATCGTTGCGCAGGATTTGCAGATCCGCCCTCAGATCGGCCATCTGCTGACGAATGACCCCTGTCTCTTCGCCCTTGATCGGGGCGGGCCGGTCGCGCAAATCATCGCGCAGGGCTTCGATGTTCTGGCGCAGAGTGGCCGCTTCGCGACAGCGCGCTATGTGATCTGTCAGGCTACCATCCGCCCCGGACCAGCCAAGCCCATTGCCAATTTCTTCGGCATCGCCAGTGCGAACCTCCAGTGCGCGGCGGTCCTCGGTGTCTTGCCGATGTTCCTGTGCGACCTGCCGGGCAAGGGTTTCATGATCGCGGCCGGTGTCCTGTGCGCGGCGCAATCTGGTCAGCACATCTGCCCATGAAACGTTTTTGCTCAGGTTAAGCGCATTCAGGATGGCAGCTTTTGCTTCGGCAAAGCGGAGGCGATTGGCCTCCATCTTGGTGATGCGGTCGTTCAGCACTGCGGCGGTCTGGTATTCAGTGCCCAGTCGATCAAGGAGGTCGAGGATCGTGCCAAGGCCCGGATCATCATCGGCATATTCGGCAAGGATGCTGTCGCGGCTGGCGGCATTCCAGGCCTGCCGCCAACTTTCCAATGCCTCAAGGGCGTCGGCTTCCGCCTGCCTGCGTTCACGCAGGTCTGCGGCCAGCATCTGCAGTCGCTGCCGTGCTTCGCGGCGGCGTTCCAAAGCTTCGATCCGGGCGACTGCGCGGGCCAGCAGGATCTCGAACGGTGCTGGGGGATCGGCAGCTGGCATGCGAAGTGCCGCGCCCAGCGCACGGACTGCGGCGTCCTGCGCCTCTTTGCCACGCGTGACGGCACTTTCGGCATCGCACAACGCTGTGCGTTCGGTCAGGGCAGCGATCCGAAGGTCAAGCCAGGTTCTCAGATCAAGGAGCGTGCCACCGGGCAGGCCAAAGGCCGCACAGGCACCTTCGATTGCTCCGTGGATACTGCGTTGCGCATTCAGGGCCGCATCAAGCCGCGCTTCGGCAGCTTCCAGCCGGTCGGCGGCGGTTTCATGCGCCGCCCGGTCCAAAGCTGCGTGCCGCGCTTCGGCCATGGTTTCGGCTAGCACTGCGGAAATGCGGTCATCCTCGCGCAGAGCCTGCTCGAAACGGCGGGCGCTGGTGGCGGAAAGCTCGGCCAGATGTCCGGCCCAGAGCGCCTCGCGGTTGCTGCGGGCGCTTGCTGCATCGGCCAAGGTGACGCCGCTCGCTGCCTGAGCCGCAGTGCGCCCGGCCGCCTCGGATTGCAGGCGGCTCATCTCGTCGCGCAGCGCTGCGGCGTCCCGGCGGGCATCAAGCTCCTGCTGGCGGGCCACCTCCTGCGCCTTCTCCCATTCCCCGATCTGCCAGCCGGGAGGAACGGACAACGCCGCCAGACGGTCACCATCCCCGACCCAGGGGGCCAGGGCCGCGATCGCGCGGTCCAGCCTGCTGCCTGCCTGATCCCGGTCCCGCAGCGCACGGGTCAGCACATCGGCCGGATCCTGAGCGCGCAGCCGTGCGAGAAGAGCGGCCAGCGCTGCTTCATCCTCGGCAGGGCCGGGATCACCCAGCCGTTCCCGCTCGCGTTCCAGCAGATCGGCCGCCTTGCCGGATTCCACGGCGGTGGTCGTGGCAGTGCCCTGAAGGCCCGATCGCGCCGCCAGAAGCGCGCGAAGCGCTGATATCCGCGCGCTCGGCAGGCAGAGTTCCAATGGCCTGGCCTCCTGATGCCCAAGTTGCACCAGAAGCGCCTTTACCCTGGCATCAGCCTCTTCGGCCTCATTCCTGCGGCGCGGCAAGTCCTTCAGAGCTGTGTCGTGTTCGGGCCGCAGGGCTTCAGCCGCGTCAATGGCTGCCGCCTGTGCCAGGGTTCCAGGGTCCTCGGTCAGGGCGGCCCGCTGTTCTTCCAGCGCCTCAAGCCGCAAAGCACGGTCGCGGATGCGGATGGTCAGATCGCGCCTTTCATTTTCGATCTGGGCGAACTGCTCCTGCAGTTCTGGCGCGGCATCGGGCAGGTGTTGCAGGGGGGCAAGCCGCGCCTCCAGCCCGGACAGCTGCGCAAGCAGGGGCAGGATTCCCGCAAGCTCTTGCAGCCGATCCAGATCTGCCTGTGCCGCCTCTTCGCTACCACGGGCTTCGCGCCACAGCTGCTCTGCAGCATGTGCCTCGCGCGTCAGCTTCTGCAAAGCGCCCGCAGAAACCTCCAACTCGCGGCGCTGCCTGTCCAGATCCGCCAGTTGCTTTTTCGCATCATAGAGCCAGCCACTGCGCTTGCCGCTGCGGTGAAATCCGTCGAGACCCGCACGCAGGGTTTCAAGTTGTGGTGCAAGGCCGGAAAGCCCGGCGCTGGCGGAAAACAGCATCTCTCCAAGATCGCCACGGCTTGCCAGAATGCTGTCGCCACCCTTTTCAAGTGTTTCGTCATCCAGCGAGAACATGGCGGAATAGCCATCGCGCGACAGGCCGCCCAAAACCGCCTGCAAGGCCATTTCAGGCAGTGTGGCATCGTGCCGATCCACAAGGCTGGCTGTGTTGCGCTTCAGCCGCTTTACATCCAGCGTAGCGCCGACATGCGTCAACCCGGCGCCGATCTGCATCGTGGGCCCGGGGTGAAGGAAGTCATACCGCGATCGCACGGGAATCCCAAACAACAGATCCAGCCATGCTGAGAACAGAGTGGACTTTCCTGCCTCGTTGGGGCCGTAGACGACATGCAGATCCGGGGCGCCCGGAGTTGGGAGCGCAAAGGAAAGGCTGCGGTCGGTAAAGCGGCCATATCTTGTCAGGTCCAACCGGTCCAACCGCATCAAGCTGCTCCGTCCAGGGTCAATCCGGCCAGAACGATGGGGAGCACCTCGCGCCAGCAGTTCCTGGCAACGCTGAGTCAGTTCAGCCTCGTTCTGCCCCAGGATATCTCGCAGGTCTGGGGGAAGATCCCGCAGAAATTCCTGTGCAGCAGCCTTCAAGGCGCTGGTGAGTGCGGGATCCTGTGGCAGGTCGGTCAGAACCGTTTGCACCAGTTCCGCAGGCAGATGCGTGCCCGCATTTGTGAGCGTGTCGCTTGAATCGCCCACCCGCAACTCAAGCTTGTCGATCCAGATCCCAGCGGCCGCAGCAAAGGCGCGCGCCTCCTCCGTCAGGCGATCAATATCGCGCGCCATCCGCCAGGCCAGCGGTGTGGACCCATGCAGGATAGGGCGGATCACCAGATGATCCTCGCGGCGCTCTGCCTGTCCGGCCTCACGGAGCGCGCGCTCAAGCGATGACAGTAGATCCGCCCAATCGGACATTCCGCTGCAATCCAGCACCATCCGCTCAAATCTCAGGCAGGCCACCGTGCGCTGCTCCAGCGTGACCGAATAGTCGTCTGCCACGGATACCAGAGTCACCGACGTCGGCCCGGCCTCGCCGATGTCACGGCCCTGAGGAATGCCGGGCATGACGATTGTTGCGCGCCCGGAATGTTCGTCACGGCGATGAATATGGCCGAGCGCCCAATAGTCATAGCCATGGCCCTCCAGCTCAACGAGGCTGCAGGGTGCGTAGTTGTCATGACCGGGACTGCCGTTCAGGCTGGTATGCATCATGCCGATATTGAACGCGTCGGCCTTTGGCCGAGGGTAGCGCGGCAGCAGGGATTCTGGAGCATGTGGATCGCGGAAACTCAGCCCATGGATGGCAATCTGCTGGCCGTCTATATCCAATTCCACTGTCGTGGGCCGCCCCCCGAACAGATGGGTGTTGTCCGGCAGTTCAAGTTCGCCAGTCTGGCGCGCAAGCGCATCATGGTTGCCACGAATGATGAAGCAACGGATTCCGGCTCCCTTCAATCGCATCAATTCCTGTTTCAGGAAACGGGGGGTCTTGGTGGAACTATATGCACCATCCCAGAGATCGCCCGCGATCAGCAGGAATGCGACAGCCTCTTCTATGCAGAGGTCCACGATACGGGAAAATACGGTGCGCGACGCCACACCGACCTGATGCGCCAGATCTGGATCCCGCAGGGCAATGGCCTTCAACGGAGCATCAAGGTGAAGATCGGCGGTGTGGATGAAGCGAGTGCCCAAATAATTACCCGAAATATCGCCTGTTTCAGCGACTATGGGACGGCGCGCAACATCCGGCAAGTCTCCATTTGGTTGAGTTTGGGGTGCATCTTTTCACGCGCCTTCATTCGAGCCGAAGCTAACCGAGCCGTCGCGTTCGATGCGGCCGGTGATGCGGAGCAGGCGCCCGGCGATTACCGCCTTGCGGAAGGTTTCGTAGACGCGTTTCCAGACCACGACATTCGCCAATCCCGCCTCATCTTCCAGCGTCAGAAAGATCACTTCGGAGGCTGTACCGGGGCGCTGGCGGGTGATGACCAGGCAGGTGATGGAGATGCGCCCAGTGGCCTGCGGCAGCGGGTCATGGGCGGTGCTTTCCGGCAGGCGGGGGCGCAGATGCTCCATCGGATGAGCGCGCAGCGAGAGGCGCAGCGGTAGATAATCCTCGATGACCTCTGAACCGCGCCGGGTTTGCCGGAGGCTCCAACTCTTGAGTAGGATGGAGCATCATGAGCAAGACCACGAACAAGTTTTCCCCTGAGGTGCGCGAGCGGGCGGTGCGGCTGGTTCTCGATAACGAGGGCCAGCACGCCTCCCGCTGGCAGGCCGTCATGTCAATCTCGGCGAAGATTGGCTGCACGCCGCAGACGCTGAACGACTGGGTCAAGAAGGCCGAGGTCGACAGCGGCAAACGAGCAGGCGTCCCGACCGATATGGCCGAGAGGATGAAGGCGCTTGAGCGGGAGAACCGCGAACTGCGCCAGGCGAACGAGATCCTTCGCAAAGCGTCAGCGTATTTTGCGATGGCGGAGCTCGACCGCCGGTCGAAGTGATGGTGGGATTCATCGACGCGCATCGGAATGCGCACGGGGTCGAGCCGATCTGCAACGTGCTGCCGATCGCCCCGTCCACCTACTATGATCATCTGGCGAAGCGGGCCGATCCGTCTCGGCGGTCTGATCGGGCCCGTCAGGACGAAGCGCTGCGCCCCGAGATCCTTCGCGTGTTCGAGGAGAACTGGCGGGTCTATGGTGTCCGGAAGGTCTGGCGACAGCTTGGCCGAGAGGGCTTCGGTGTCGCGCGGTGCACGGTGGCACGGCTCATGAAGAGCATGGGTATTCAAGGGATTATCCGTGGAAAGCCGCACAGGACGACGATACCGGACAAGAAGGCACCGTGCCCGCTGGACAAGGTTAACCGCCAGTTTCGCGTGCCCGCGCCGAACATGCTCTGGGTTAGCGACTTCACCTATGTCGCCACCTGGAGGGGCTTCGTCTATGTCGCCTTCGTCATCGACGCATACGCCCGCAAGATCGTGGGTTGGCGCGTCAGCACCTCGGCGCATGCGGGGTTCGTCCTCGATGCCCTGGAACAGGCGGTGCATGATCGCCGCCCGGCAAAGGGCATGGGACTGGTTCACCACAGCGACCGCGGCAGCCAGTATCTGTCCATCCGCTACACCGAGCGCCTCGCAGAAGCAGGCATCGAACCCTCCGTCGGCAGCGTCGGCGACAGTTATGACAACGCGCTGGCCGAGACGATCAACGGTCTGTTCAAGGCAGAGGTCATCCACCGTCGTGGTCCGTGGCGCAGCTTCGAAGCCGTCGAATACGCAACCCTCGAATGGGTCGACTGGTTCAACAACCGCCGCCTGCTGGCGCCCATCGGGAACATCCCGCCCGCGGAAGCCGAGGCCAACTTCTACGCCGCTCTGGAAACCGAAGCCATCGCCGCGTAACTAATCGAAATTAGCCTCCGGCAAACCCGGCGCGGTTCAGTATCTCGACCAATGAGTCTTAAATGTGCTTTGTGCGATAGTCTTGCGTACCGGTGACCTAGACATTTGCGCCTCACTAGAGTGATTGGTTGGACTAGTTGTTTGGACCGGTCCAATCAACTAGTCAATACGGCTTGTGGAGCGCTTAACTTCAGGCGCTGATCAATACTCAGTCACCAACACGCTGCGTTGAGTTTCATAGCAAGCTAATGATTGTATTAGACTAAGCTGAGCTCCACGCCCCCAAGATCGATCCCGGCAGCCGCGCCGTAGCCTCCCGCGCCAACCCATCGAGGTCCAGCTTCTTCGGCATCTTTACCTGCCGCAATAGTAGGAACACCGGCACGGTCTGGGCTCCGGTCAAAACCCCATCCCGCCGCCGTCGCCCGCCTTTTGCCGCGGCCAGCCCCCGACTGTTCAGCCGCGCATCATCGGCGACCAGCAAGCTGGGTCCGTTCCGGCGATAGACGAACCGCAGGCGCATGCCGGTGCGTTGTTCCCAGCGCCAGGGCGTGATGCGCTGGCGGCCAAGGCCGGTGATGCCTGCGGCGGGCAGAGAGATGGCGAGCCAGAGGCCATCCTTGCCGCGGATCAGCACGCCGCCGTCGAAGGCGTGCAGGACATCGGGCGCCTTTGTCCAGACGAGACTGGCAGCGCGCAAGCTTGTGCCCGATCGCGGGAAGTCGGCCTGCCGAACAGAGTTGGCGAGGCGCGATCCTAGTCCAGCGCCCCGAACTTGCCCTCGCCAGTCGTCGCGCAGGCCTCGCCCGGCGGCAAAGACGCCGCGGGTAACGGCGGCCTCTGCCTCTTGCAGGATCTCGGTGGCGATCGTGTTCAGGTCGCCGTCGATGCTGGCGCTGATCTTCATGCCTCGCGCGCCTCGGCCTTCCAGACCTGGCGAAGGGCATCGCGCAGGGGTTCGCCTCGGACCTCGTAAATCACGCCGCCGATCTCGAACGTGTCGCCCGGGGCAAGGGCGCCCAGCGCAGCGCATTCGACATCGATCATCACGCTGTCGGTGACGAAGCGGCCTTCGCCAAAGCCCGTTACCGCATCCGGCCGCCGCAGCATCACGCGGACGGCGACCGGCACGCCAGCCCCACCCGATCGCCATACCGCATCTTGCGCGAGGTTCGGATCGCGGAAGAGGGCGGCCGTGGCGTTGGCGAAGGCCGACATCTCAGGTCGCGCGCCCGTTCAGGCGCACGACCCCGGTCGTATCGCCCGCGCCACCTGCCACGGCTTGCGTGGCGATGCCGATCCGGGTGTTGCCGGTCAGGACGTTGGTGGTCCGGCTGGCAGCGGCATCCCAGTAGATCGTCTGGCCGACCGTCCAAGCCTGCGAGGGAGCTTTGGGCAGCGAGAACACGCCCACCAGCCGGATGACGGCGGTCTCGCCGATGGCCGCAGCACGCTCGGCCACGCCGAAGATGCTGCCGACGAGCACGCCTTGGCCGGAGGCGATGACGGCCACGGCAGTGATGTTGATGGTTTCGTCGTTGGCGATGAAGTTCTTCATCAGGTTTCTCCTTCAGAGGTGGGGTCAGACGCCCGCGTTGCGGAAGAGGCCGCGCCAGTCGATGGCTTTGGCGGCGAAGTCGTGGCGGGCCTTGATCTCGATGCCGTCCACCTCGAAGCCGGAACGGGTCTCGGTGTAGACGCCCTGCTGGCCCTCGAGATAGGCAAACTCAATCGTGTCGATCCGCGAGGGATCGGCCGCGAGGAACCAGGGGTCGGGTCCTGCGGCGGGGATCAGGCGGGCTTCCTCGATCGGTTCCAGGCGGTTTGCGAAGGCATTGACCCCGGCTACCGCATTCGGGGTGGTGGCGGTCACGTTCTTCCGGGCCTCAACCGAACGGACGCCCGGCGGGGTGATGATGTAGCGGGGCAAGACGCTGATCTGGCGCCCCTCAAGGCCCCGCTGGTTGCCGAAGAGGCGGTAGGCCTCGGCGAGGGTGGTTTCGGAGATCGTGCCCGCCGTGCCGAGGTTGGCGTGGGAGGCGTGGAAGAGCGGGTTGCCGTCGGCCATGTTGGGGTTGGTCGAGAAGATCGAATAGACGAGGTCGCTTTCCAGATCGGCCGCGGCGGCGCCGAAGGCCGAAGGGATGCGGGTGAAGGCGTCGAGGTCGTCGTTGATCAGGGTCTGGCGGGTGATGCCGACGATCCGTCCATAGGTCACCAGCGCATAGACCTCGCGGCTTTCGCCGATGGTGCCATAGGTGAACTCACCCGATTCCGGTACGCGCAAGAGGTCCGGGGCGCCGCCGAGTTGGTTGCGGGCGACCGGCTTGAAGTCGGTGATCACGGCCTGCCGCGCCCAGGCGGTAAAGGTGCGGGGCGTGGTGTCATAGGCCGCGCGCAGGGTCTTGTTGGCGACGTTCGCCAGGATCAGGGGGAAGTCGCTGGTCGAGTGCAGGCCCGAGCGGCCGATCAGCGCCTCGGTCGCGAGCTCCATCTTGGACATGCCGCGGGTCGCGATCCCGCGCCGATCGAGGGCATGGCGGGCCAGTTCGAGGAGGGTCAGGCCGCGGAACTCGCGCGCCCGGTCGGTCAGTTGCGCCCGGCCGGGATTGTGGCGGTGGAGAAGGGCCTCGGACATGGCGTCACGGTAGGCGGCGTCGGCCGAGCCAGTGCCGCGGGCGGTGGCGGCAACAGGTTCCGATCCCCGGGCTGCCGGGGTATCGGCCTCGGTAAGTTTGTCGAGGATCGCGGCGCGGGCGGCGTCCAGCGAGAGGCCCCGACGGATCAGATCGGCGGCAAAGCCCGCGCCCAGAGCGTGGCGTTCGCAAAGCGCCAGCACCTCCGCGGCGGCGCGGTTCGCCTCGGCGCGGATCGCATCGGGGGAGGGATCGGCTGCCGCCGGGGTGACGGGCGCGGCGCGGGTTTCCACGGGCGCTTCGGCTTCAGGCGTTTGGGTCTCGGGCATAGTGGTCCTCGTCTGGTTCTGGGAAGGGGCGGGCGCATCGGCCCGGGTGAGGAGGCAGGGGGTGAGGGTTTCCGTTCGGGCGTTGCCGTTTTCGCCGTCGGCGGCACGAATATGCGCCCCCGGATCGGCGGGCATCGCGACAGCGGAGATTTCCATCGGCTCCCAGTCGACCGCGCGCCACAACTCGCGCTGACCTTGGGCTTTGGTGATGTCGTAACGATGCACGCGGTAGCCGACGGAGACGGCCGAGACGGTGCCATCCATGATCCGCTGCACGATGGGGGCGGCATCGGGCGCCGAAGTCAGCCGCACCCGGGCAAAGCCCTGGCCGCTCTCGATCCGGGCCGTGCCGGGCAGAACCGCACCCACTACGGACTCGAGGCCCCAGGATCGGTGGGAGTCAAGGAACGGTGCGCCTGCGTTCAGGCGGTCCATCCGCACAGCGCCGGGCGTGACGACCAGTTCCTCGTCATATTCGACGACATCATCCCAGCCCTCATAGCGCCGCCGCTGAACGGTTGCGCCTGTGGTCCAGATCACGTCGATGGTCATGTCGTCGCCTTCGCCGCGGACAAGTCGCAGCAAGGCCTCCCGCGTGATCAGCGGGAGGTTCAAGGTTTCCGGGGGCATGAGACTTACCTTTCGTCGGGGGCGGGTCGCGATCCGTCGCGTCCACGGCTTGCGCGAGACCTGCGCGGCTGACGCGGCGCGGGTCGGCATCGAAGATCAGGCCCAGCTGATCGAAGAGGGCGGCATACTTCTGCCATTCCTCGACGACCTCGCGCGGGTCATAGCCTCGCCGGGCGATCTGCTGGGCTGGGGTCGAGAAGCCCGCACGGACCTCCATCAGATCGGCGGTGACATCCTGCAGCGGGTTCACGCTCTCGAACCGGGGCGGGGCCCATTCGACGGCGATCTCGGGTTGGGGCAGGGCACCGGCCGTCCAGGCGGCTTCCATCACCCAATCCCAGATGCGCTGGCAGAACATCGGGATCACCACCTGCCATTGCACGGCTTCGACCATCCGGCGGAACTCGTGCAGGCCGACCCGCGAAGAGGCGAAGTTCACCTGAGACAGATCGCCGGTCATCAGCTCGTAGGGCACGCGGAACCCGGCCGAGATGATGTGCTGCTGCACCCGGTTCCATTCATAGATGCCCGAGGTCGAGGCGGGCGTGTTGAACTTGATGTCCTTGCCGTTGCGCACATAGCCGATCAGCCCGGGTTCGAACTGTTCGATCCGGTTGCCATCGGCATCCTGCACCACGGGAGCCATGGATTGCTGATCCTCGTCGGCGCCAAATACGAAGCCCACCATCGAGGCCTCGATCTTCTTGCGGACCAGTTCTGCGGTTTGCCAGTCGCCCAGTTCCCGCAAGGCGCGCATGGCGGGCACGCCCCAAGGCACGCTGCGGTTCTGCACCCGTTGGCGTTCGAAGAGATGAACGACGCCTTCCGCGCCAACCCGGAGCGATTCAAACCGGCGGCCAAAGACCGGCATCGCATCGCCCGGGTGGTCGGGGAACATCCAATAGCCCCGGCGGCGGCCGAGCGCGTCATATTCAATGCCCTGGACGATCCGGCCACCATCCGGCCGGTTGTCGAACTTGGCCCCGTCAAGGTGATCGGCCTCGTTGAGTTGGATCTGCACCGGGGCAGCGAGCCGATCACTGGCCCGGCGGCGACGGCGCAGGGCGAAGACTTCGCCGCCTTCGATCATTTCCCGCACGGCCAGGGCGGTCAGGCCGTGGAAATCTGTGTGGCCATCGGCATCAGCCCGCGGTGCCCAGCGCTTCCAAAGATCATCGGCGAGCTTGTTCAGCGCCGGATCGGCCGCGGCAGCCCTTGGCCGAATGCCTGTGCCGACGATGTTCGACACCAGCACCTGCACGGCCTTGGCCGCCAGGGGATCATTCCGCACGAGATCACGCATCCGGTCGCGCAGCGCACCGCCTGCGACGGCGATTTCCGCATCTGCGGCCGTCGATCCGGCGCGCCAGCCATCGGTGCCACGCCCGCGGGCGGCAGCATCATAACCGCGGCGCAGATTGGCGATCGCCACCCGGGCCGCATAGCGCCTCGCCGCTGTGCGGGGCGCGACGGTGGCCACGATCCGGTCGATCACGCCCCAGGGCACATCGGGCGGGGTCGGTTTCATGTGCGGCCCCGGCTGAAGCTGGCTTTCCCGGCGACGGGGCGGGAGTTCCCCGTGCCAGACGCCATCTGCCCTTCAATGAAGCGGATGCGGGCCAGAAGATCGGCGGCATTGCCATAGGTAAGCCGCCGCCCGTCGTATTCCACCACCAGCGCCCCGGCAGCATAGGCGCGGCGCAGCGCATCGAGTTCGGCTTGCGAGAAGGACATCAGAGCCATTTTCCACGTCGGGGCCCAAGCCAGCCGGTTGGCCGTTTCGGGGCAGATTGCGGTTGCGGCCGATCGGGTTGACCAGCCGGGGCGGTTGCAGGCCTCGCGGGCCCGATCTGTTCTTCCAGCGCTTCCCAGCGGGCGTTGTCCCAGCGATCGATCCCCATCAGCCAGGCGGCGGCGCGAGCGTAGACCCGGCAGTCAAGGGCCTCGTTGCGTTCCCGGGTCTGTTCCCATTCCAGCTTCTGATAGCCGGTGCGGGTCTTGCGGGTGACCAGTTGCTCCGAGGTCAGCTGCTTCACCCACTCTGCCGTGGTCCCTTTCGGGATATGGACAAAGCCCGCGGGCCAGTCGGCCCCTGCGGCCCGTTCCTCGTCCGTCGGCGCGGCCAGGCGCAGGAAGCGATAGGTCTCGGCCTTGAACACAGCCCCGGCCACTTTCCATAGCCGGACACCGCGGCGGAGCTTCCGGCCGCCTTCGGTTGTTTCGACATAAGTGGGGCCGTCGACTGGCGTGGACCGGTCGAACCCGGCGACGCCCTTGATGGCGATTACCTGCCCATGCCCAGCCTGGCGGACCCAGGCATAGACCGCGTCGGTCGTGGCCCCATCGCCCGAGTCGATCGCCACCCGCGCCAAACCCATCCGGGCGCCCGAGGCGTGTTCCCATGTCATGCCGAGAAACTCGTTCAGATCGGCCCAGACTTCCGCTCGGGCCGTATCGCCTTCCAGAACCACATGATCGACCAGCCAGGAGCGCAGGTTCCGGCCCCAGCCCCAGACGTCGATCTCGATCCGGTCGCGCTGGACGTCGATCCCGGCGGTCAGGATCAGCACACCGTCAGGCGCCCGGCCCAACTGCCAATCCTCGCGCCGCTCGTAGAGGCGCTGCCAATCCGGCGCCTCGCCGCGTTCTGCCCAGGTTTCGCCGAGAACGGTGTTCTTCACCGTCTTCAGGGCGGAATCGTTGCCCTGCGCCTGATCCCAGCGCCGGGCGATTTCTTCCCAGGAGAGCCACCCCAGCGGAGAATAGAGGCCCGAGATGTGGAACCCGATCACGCCCGCAGTTTCGGCTGAGGTCTGCACATCCGGGGCGGCCGTCGGCAGCCAGTCGGC
Source organism: Gemmobacter sp. (assembly GCA_034519525.1). GTDB lineage: Bacteria > Pseudomonadota > Alphaproteobacteria > Rhodobacterales > Rhodobacteraceae > Gemmobacter. Next base: position 31,459 of record JAXHOJ010000051.1, read on the forward strand.
CCCGTTCTCCTCATCCATCATCCACGTCTTGTGCCGCTCGGCGATTGGCGCCTCGCAGTGTTCGCAGAGATAGGCGGCCGTCTCTGGCCGCCCTTTCTCCCAGCGCAGCCGCTCGAACTTCAGCCATTGCAGCCCGCCGCAATGCGGGCAGGGGACGTGATAGCGGCGCTGGTCAGTCAATTCGAACTCCCGCTCGATCCGGCTGAGGCCCTTGATCGTGGGCGTTGAGGCCAGGAAGATTTTCTTGCGGTGGCCGAAGCTGTCGGTTCGGGCCTCGGCCAGTGCCACCGGATCGCCCTCGCCCTCCAGGTCGCCCGGATAGGCATCGACCTCGTCCAGAAACAGCCAGCGCGCGGGCATCGACCGCAGGCCGACGGCCGAGTTCGCGCCGGTCAGCACCAGCTGGCCGCCGGGGAAGCGCTTCGCCAGCACTGTGTTCCCAGCGTCGCGCGACCGGGCGGGCAGCACGAGGGCCCGCAGATCAGGGCTTTCCTCGATCAGCGGTTCGATCCGCTGCTGGCTCAGTCGCTTGGCCAGATCGGTCGTCGGCTGCACCGCCAGGATCGGCCCCGGGGCGCGGTGGATGCAGAAGCCGATCCAGTTATTCCCGGCCTCGGTCGCCCCCACTTGGGCGGATTTCATGAAGACGACCCGCTGCGCCGGGTTGTTCGGTGACAGCGCCTCCATGATCGCCTTCAGGTAAGGCGTCCGGCTGGTGCGATAGGGCCCGGCTTCAGACGCCGCCCGCGACGACAAGATGCGGTGCCGGTCGGCCCATTCCGCCACGGTCTGTGCCGGATCGGGGGCAAGTCCCCGCGCCCAGGCGATGGCGATATCCTCGGCCCCTTCGAAGCTAGCGAAGTTCAACTTTGACCTCCGACATCTCGGCCAGATGGCGACGCAGGTAGCGCATCAGTACCTGTTCCACGGCATGCGGCTCGGCCCCGAGTTCGGCAGCGATGTCGGCCGCCACCCGGGGCGGCCAGTTCAGCCAGGCGTCGCGTTCACGCCGGGCCAGATCGAAGACCATCGCCGTGGCGCGGGCGCGATCGACAACCTCGCCCTTCATCTTCTGCAACCGCACCCGGGCGGTCTGGGCCTTCAGCACCTCATTCGCCATCCGCGCCTTGACGAAGGACACCTCGCCACCGTCACCCGCGGCCGCACCCGGGTCTGCCCCGGCTTCGGTCAAGGTTTCTGCCACGGCCGCGAAGGCCTGCCGCGGCACGGCCTTGGTCCCCGCAACCGCCCGGGTCGCCGCCGCTGTGCCGCGGCCCAGATCCCTGGCATGGGCGCCGCGTTGCTTGGCCGGATCGGTCGAGGCATCCCACATCGCATCGGCCTTGGTGGCATCGATCGTGCCGTCAGCTTCCGTCGTGATCCGCCCCGAAGCAATGGCCTTGCGTACAGCACTTTCATGCACCCCGCGCAAGGCGGCATAGGCGCGCCGCGACAGCCCCATCTTGCGACATTATCCAATTAAGTCAGTGATTTGGACTTGCTCTTCGGGCGGTCTCGGCAATGTCTGAGACACCTTGAAACGGAGGTTCCCGATGCCCGCCAAGACCTACGCCATCACCGGTCACGAGGCCAATTGCCTCGCCGCCGCCGACCATTTCATCGCCTGCCGCGGGTCCAAACCCGCGACCCGAATCCGCGCCCGGTTCGACCGTATCGATCAGGCCGAGGCCTTCGCCGCCACCTTCGGCGACAGCCGCACGATGATCTACGCGGTCACCGCCGAAGGCCGCTCCGCCCACATCAAGAACGCCTGAAGGAGGCCCCGATGTTCACCAACCTCTCCGCCGTCCAGATCAACCGCCTCGCCCAGCAGCTGAGCGAAGCCCCCTTGGGGCGCAGCGCCAGCGTGGCCGCCGCCGCCGAACGGTTCGAGCGCCTGCTGGCCGCCAAGATCGGCGCTGATCGCGCGCTGAAGGCGATCAACGTGATCCTGACCGCCCCGGGCTTTGAGACCGCCGAGGGGCGGCTGGTCGCCGAGATTGACGCTTGCGAGTCAAACGCCCCGGCAGAACCGGCGGCGCCCATGGCCGTAGCGGAACCGGTCGTCGAACTGGCGCCGACTGTCGCACAGGCCGCTGAGCCCGAAACCGCGCCCAGGGCCCAGCGCCGCCGCCGGGATGCCGACATCGAGGCTAAGGCACGGCAAGGCGAACTGCCCCCGCCGCCTGATTTCTCCGCCCCGACCCATGCCCGGTTTCGCGCGAAGCTGGCCGCGCTGGTGGATCTGGCCGGGAAGGCCGATGCAACCGGCCTTCGCGCCATCGCGATCAATCCAGTTTCGTCAAGCCCCAAGGCTCTGGCCCGCTATCGCGATCTCGCAGTGCTGGCCATCGAAACCCGAGGCTTAAGAGCTGCCACCGGCACAGAAACGGGCTGAACCTTTGGCTTTGTTCCGTTAGGCAAGTGGTGTAGGAAGCGAATAGAGGCTAGCGGGGCTGCTCCAGTGTCAAAGATTTACGTTTCCTACACCACTCGTGATGAAGAATACGCTAAGGGATTGATTTCTGAACTCATGGCTGCTGGGCATGAGATCACAATTGAGCCAACAAAGCTCTCGCTTGGAATAAAGTGGCGTGACTCCTTAAGTGAAGGACTTAAGGCAGCTGATGTTTTTATAATCCTCATATCTGCCAATACGATGAACGCTCAGTATCCGATGATGGAGCTTGGGTTCGCCCGAGCATCAGGGAAGATGATGATCCTTCCCATTATCCTTGATGATATTTCTATCCCAATCGTTGTGCAGGACATTCAGGTTCTTTTCGCTAGAGACCGACGACCAAACGAATTGCTTCCAGAGCTTCTAAACGCGATCTCGCTTCACGAAGGAAAACGTGCAGCGATTGAAGCGGAAGACCGGGAGATTGCTAAAGCAGTACAGGTAAATCTGGCTGAGTTTGTGGATGAAGCTATCAAAGCACAGCAGGACTATGAGAAAATGCACAAGAAGGCTGCTCAGCTGTGGTACTTCTTGGGATTCATGTCTCTGGTTGTTGGCTTGGCGACAACCGCATACCTTGCCTATTCTCTGATAAACGCGTCATCGGCTGTAGTGGACTACCCTCGGTCTATCTCGCTTTCTCTACTGAATGTTATTGCGATCGCAATTCTTGCGGCGTTGGCGCGATATGCCTACTCATTGGGCAAGTCTTACATGAGTGAGTCTCTCAAGTCGTCTGACAGAATTCACGCTATCCAGTTTGGAAAGTTTTTCTTGAGAGGTTTTGGCAGTAAAGCCTCCACCGCTGAAGTAAAGGAAGTATTCCAGCACTGGAATATTGATCGTACTTCCACCTTTGCCTCTCTGGACTCGGCGCAGGTTGACCCGCAGATTGTTTCGATGGTTGTGCAGATTGTTTCCTCCGTGATGGGAAAGAAGGAAAAGTAATTCTCGAAATCTAGTATTACCTTTGCCGGTTCATTTTACCGAAATTATGTTGAGTTTCTTTAGAAACTGTCGACTTAAATCTTCGCAAGCGGCGCCACGTTCCAGAATAGCACCCGCCCCGGCCCGCGCGTGGCGAGGCACAGCTCCCAAGCCTTCGCATCGTAGTGCGGATCGGCCGGGAAAGGCGCGACAAGCGCGGCGCGGTCGCTGAACTTGCGGCGGTGGACGTGAATGGTAGCACCGCCGACCTCGCGCGGGGTGAGGTCACGGCCGATCTGGACGACGTGGCGGCGGGCTTTCGGCCAGGCGGCGGCAAGGCCGCGGGCGAGGACGCCGGACCCGGCGGCGCACCAGACCTCTTCGGGGTCGAAGGCTGCCAGTCGGGCGGCAGCGGCGATCGCTTCGACCGCGCCGGGGATTTCGGCGCCGAAGGGGATCAGGCTGGCGCCGGTGTTGCTGCAGTACTCTCGGGCGCGGGATTGCACGACAGACAGATAGCCCGGGCTGATCGGCACAACCTTGGCGCCGAGGCGCGCCGCCTCAAGCGTGCGGGGGTGCGGCCGGGTGCGGGCAGCGACGAAAATCGTGGCGCGCTTACCCAAGTGCCGGGCGACGGTGGCGATCGCGGTCTGGGCACCGCCTTCGGGCGGGCTGGCATAGACGGCTTCCTGCACCCCGTCGAAGACCTGCCCGATGAACCGGGCCTTCGTGCCGCCGGGGAAGAGATCGTCGCGGACAACGACGATGCCGTGGTGCATCTCAAGGATCGGGGCGGTCATTGGTCTTCCTCTGGATCGGGGGCTTCGTCACCGGTGTCCGGCCCTTCGATTTCGCCGAATTCCACCGGCCCGCAGGCCTCAGTCGCCTTGCGAGGATCGCCCTTGCAGAACACCAGTACGTTCTGGTGGGTCCGACCGAGCTTGCGGGCGGCGGTGAACTGGCGGCCGACACGGATCGGCAGGGAGCCGACGGCCGTGACGAGAATCGCATCGTTGTAGAACCGGGCGCCTGCGGCCTCGAAAGCTTCGACCGTCAGGCCCGGCAAGTTGACGAAGAACCCGTCGGCATCGCGGACATCGCCGATCACCCAGACGGCGAAGCGGTTCGGACGAAGCCGGGCAACGGCCTGGGCGATGATCTCGCCCTGTGCCTTCAGGAAATCGGCCAGGGGCATGGTGGAGAGGTCAGACGGGTCATCGGAATAGCGTTCAAGGTTCCAGTAGGGCGGGCAGCTGAACACCAGATCGGCCTCGATGCCAGTGGTCAGCCGGGCCAGATCGCGGCTATCCCCGGCGATCCAGCGCGGGGCTGGGTCGCCCGCCAGATCGGCCTGCGCCTGGTTCGCCGCCACCTGTTCTGCGCGCAGTTCGATCCCGACGTAAGGCCGCCCAAGGCGAGCGGCGACAATGCCGCGGACAGAACCGCCCGCGAAGGGGTCCAGTACGGTGCCGCAGGGCGGGCAGAACCAGCAGCGATAGGCGATCTCGCAAAGGATGGGGTCGAAGATCGATGTGCCCGAGGCCGTGGGCGCGTCCGATGCGGCGTAGTGATCGACCAGGAATTCCTCGGTCGTTAGGTCCCGGCCAAGCTCGGCCTCCTTGGCGCGCTTCTTGGCGTAGAAGGACGGATCGCCCGAGGTGTGCGACGGCATCAGCACCCCGCCATTCTGCGGGGCTGGCTGCTGCGGGGTGGACCCAGCGCCGACCACATGCTCGCCGCGCATAAGGTCTTGCCCAAAGGCGCGTGCGGGGCCCTTAGCCATGGGCGGCCTCCTTCCGGGTGCGCTTGCCCTCCTTGTGGCGATAGTGGTCGATGTCCTTGTGGATCGGCGCCGGGTCGGCGGAGACCATCGCCGCTTGGCCGCCGGAGCCGCCAAAAGCTCCACGAACCGAACGGCCTCCATACTGCGCTCCCGTGCAAATCTCCACACGGACCGCATCGCAGCTTGCGGATTCAGCAGGAAGATGGGGGCGGGAAGGCGCTTACACAGATGCGGCACGCCCGAAATATCGGCCATCAGCCCATCCGGGCCATCGCGCGCGTCATCGGCGCATAGCGGCTGCCCGCTTCGCTCACGGCGGCGGAGACCGCTTTTCTCCGGCGGCGATTTCTGCCTGCATCAGGGTTACGAGATCAGGGTGGAACGCCATTTTCAACTTCATGATGGCCGCAGGTCCAGTGACCAGATCAGACGCTCGCGGTCACGCACCGGCTCGCCCTGAACGGTGAAGCTGTCGGCCCCGATCACAATGAGATCGCCGGGCCGGGGATCGGGCAGATCGGGCACACCAACATCATTACCGCGGTCGCCAGAAAGCCCGTTACCATCGCGAATGCGTTGTGCAAAAGCTGTCAGAAACGGGGACCGTCGGCTCCCTGGCAGATACAGCGGCTAGCCTTTTCACTTTCCGCGGACCGGCGGCGCCTGAATGACTCTAGCTACTTCGCTCAGCCTCACCCCAACGCAACATCTTTGGTCAGGCGGCCGGGTTTGCGGCAGCCCCCTCTTCAACAGGATAGGTCCAGACACGGAAGGACTTCAGCACATGAGGTCCGAAAGAGTTGATCAGCGGCACATCGGCAGCATCCCGGCCGCGCGCGATCACGATCCGCCCGATCCGCCGGGCATTGTTGCGCGGATCGAAGGTATGCCAGGCGCCATCCAGCCAGACTTCCATCCAGGCGCTGAAATCCATCGGGCCTGCTACCGGCACGCCGATATCGCCAAGATGCCCGTTCACATAACGCGCAGGAATATTGAGACAGCGGCAAAACGCAACACCCAGATGCGCGAAATCGCGGCAGACACCGATACGTTCCTGCCAGACCTCATATGCCGTGCGGGTCGCGCGTGCCTGCATGTAATCGAACCGGATGTGCTGATTGACGAAATCCGAAACGGCCTGAACCCGGCCCCAGCCTGGCGCAATATGGCCGAACAGATCCCAGGCGTGCTGGCTCAGACGATCCGTTTCGCAGTAACGGCTGCCCATCAGATAGGCCAGGCAATCATCTGGCAGGTCTGCCACAGGCACTTCGCGGGCATTGGCCACAATCCGGTCCGGCAGGCCACTGTCAGCCACCACGGCATCCCCCCAAAGGCTGAAATCGCCCATGGGCGCTGTCAGCCGCAGGCAGCGGTTGCCGAAAAGATCAAGGTAAGTGGAACTGGCCACATCTGGCGGCGTGGTGATGAACGCCTCTGGCGCCCGCAGGTCGGGCAGCCGCGCCTGCTCGGCCAGCAGCAGGCAGACCAGCGGGGTCGGTTGCGGGCAGGTGATCGTGATATCATAGCCATAGCGTATCTGCATCGGAACTCCGGTTTGGTCACGTCATGAGATGGGGCAGGGCGGTGACGAAGGAAATGCCGTGCGATCTGCGTCGTCGTCGGGTGTGCCTGTCGATACAACGCGCGAACCGGAGGTTGGGATCCCTCACCTGCCTTCCCGGCTCAAGATCTACCCATGCACCAGTTTTCAGGGCAAATCACGGGAAACCTCAGAAAACGGCGGCTTCCTTCGAAGAAGGGCAGAAAAGATGCGGTAGGTGCATAAGCTGCCTTTTCGTCTGGCTGAATATGTGCGGATTGCCCGAAGCTCACAGAGCAAATATCGGCGCCAAGCGCCGTGTCTGGCCATGAAGGCAGGGTCACAGGGGCGGAGTGAAAGCTGTACATAGCCCATACAGGATTCATGTCGGCAGAAGGGTGCGTGACATCATGCAACACCCGCAAGGTATTTCAAATTTTTATTGATATCAGTGTGTTGGGATGGTGCTGTGAGAGAGGATTGAACTCTCGACCTCTCCCTTACCAAGAAGCGGGCCGCCAGTTTCCCGGGGTATCCGCAGGGTTCCGCGCGTTGCCTAAACACGTTTACTTACAGGCACTTGGGCGCTATAATCGGCTCCGGTGGTATAGGCCCGTAAAGCCGAATAGCCCACCATTCCGTTACCCCGCCGTTACCCCGGAGCCTGCCATGAAGAAGAAGCTGACCGAGATTGCCGTCCAGAAGCTGAACCCCGAGGCGGGCAAGCGGCTTGAAGTTTTCGACACGCTGACCCCGGGCCTCGCCCTGCGCATCACCGAGGCCGGGAAGAAAAGTTGGTCGGTGATGTATCGTGTCGCGGGCCGGGGCGACGGCGGCAACCGGGGCGCGCTGCGCCGGATGACCCTCGGTGCCTATCCCCTGATCGACCTGAAAGCGGCGCGCGATAAGGCGCGAGCTGCCATCGACCTTGCCGACCGGGGCGACGATCCCGCCGACCAGAGGAAGGATGATCTGCGCCAGAAGGGGGAGCGGGTGTTCGAGGTGATCTGCGCCCGCTTCATCGAACTGCACGCCAAGGCTCACACGGTCAAGTGGCGGGACACCGAACGGCTGCTGAACACCTATGTCGTGCCCGAATGGAAGTCGAAGCCGATTGACACGCTGGACCGGGCGACGGCGCACGAGTTGCTTGACGAGATAGCGATGCAGCACGGCGCGGGCGCGGCGCGCGAAGTCCGCAAGCACATCACCAAGTTTTTCAACTGGGCCGTCGATAGGGGCCTGCTGACGGCCAGCCCCGTCGCCGGGATGCGCCGCCCCGAACTGGGCTATGTCGCCCGGGAGCGGGTGCTGACGATGGACGAGCTCAAGGCCATCTGGGGAGCCGCCGACAAGATGGGCTACCCCTTCGGCCCGATGGTGCGGCTCCTGATCCTGACGGCGCAGCGGCGGGCCGAGATCGCAAACCTTGAACGCGGCTGGCTGTTGAAAGGCCAGCAGGCCTTCGAGGTCCCGGCCAGCCATTACAAGACCGACCGCCCGCAGGTGGTGCCGCTGTCGGCCCCGGCGCTGGCGATTGTCGATGCCCTGCCGCAGACCAGCGGCGATTTCCTCCTCTCGACCACGGCGGGCAAGGTGCCCGTCTCGGGTTTCTCGAAGGCAAAGGCCCGGATCGACAAGCTGTCGAAGGTCGAGGGCTGGACGCTGCACGACCTGCGCCGCTCTGCGGCGACACATATGGCCCGCCTCGGCATCCCGCAGGAACACATCGAAAGGGTGCTGGGCCACGCGATTGAAGGGGTGGCGGGGACCTATAACCGCTATTCCTACCTGGACGAAAAGCGCGCTGCGCTTGACCTTTGGGGGGCACAATGGGCGTGAAGATGGACCTTGCGACTGATGCCGAGGTGGTTCGCGTCCGGGCCGCATACCTTGGCGCCGGTCCCCACAACCCTGAGCGGCTTGCAGATGCCCGTTCGGCCCGGATGCGGGAGGCGCTTGTGCGGCTGGCAGATGCGTGGGCGCAGATGGACGATGACGAGTGCGCCGCCGTCTCCCTTGAACTTGCCCGGATGGTTTCGCCCGACACTGACCCGCACGACCTTGACGTGGGGCTTGCAGCTTACCGGGCGATTGTCGCCGGGAATGAGGACAGGGTGATTGAGCCCGACTTGGACGCCACGACCTTCGGAACGCAGCTTCTGGCGAAGCGGAAGCGCGGGGTCCGGGAACCGGGTTTCCGTGAGGCTGTGCAGGAGGCCGGAAGGATATGGTTGGAGCGCGACAAGGAGCACACTTGGAACCCGGGGAACATCCACCGCGATGACAGCCACTACGCCCTGACCGAGGGATGGCAGCCGAGCCCGATGCTGGCATTCGTCGCCTTCACGGTGACGCGCGCGCTGCCTGCTGACGCGATGCGCCGCGCCGCGAACGTGAAGACAGTTCGGTTTGTGGATGCCCTTCGCGCGGTCCACACCCAACTGCGCGTAGCGGAACTACCCCCCAGAAACGCACCCGAGTAGCGCGAAGGCGGCGCGGCGCAGCCCCGCGTAGCCTCTCCCCAGATGTAACCATATCCGGGGATAAACCGATGCAACCCAATGACAGGCTCCTGACGGTCGAGGAGGTGAGCGCGCGCGTCCGCCTCTCGAAGCCGACCATCTACAAGCTGATCCGGCAGGGCCAGTTCCCGCCGCAGCTCCACCTCTGCGCCAACAAGGTCGCGTGGATCCAGCGCGAGGTCGATGATTGGCTGGCGGCGCGGGCCGAGGCACGGGTGGCGGGATGAAAGAGGCCCCGACCGAGGCCGGGGCCGAAGTAGATGGTGACTCGCTGAACACCCCTAATCTACCCGATCCCGCTGCGCCCTCCGAACTGAATCCCTTGTTGTGTGCCGCGCGCGGCTACCTCGCCCGTGGGCTTGTGCCGATCCGGCTTGGCAATCGGTCGAAAGAGCCCATTGGCAAGCACGACGCAAACACGGTGACGGCAGACAATGCCGCCGCGCTCCTGAAATTCACCAATTACAACCTTGGCCTTCGCCTTGGTGCCGATGGCGGTGCGCTGGTGGACTTCGATCTTGATTGGCCAGAGGCGCGGCGGCTTGGCGGGCTGCTTCTGGACCGCTTCGCCCGGTTTGGCCGGGCTGGCGCGCCGGGCTCCCACTACGTCTTGCGCTGCTGCGAACGCCGATCAAGGTCGCCGTGAAGTTCGACATTCCCGAACTGAAAGGGGTGGCAGGCCTGCCCGAGGAACACGCTATCTGCGTCCTTGAGGTCCGGGCGAACGGTTACACGATGGCCCCGCCCTCTGTGCACCCGAATGGCGAGGAGGTGGTCTGGGAAAACGACCCCGGCCTTGTCGAGGACAATGCTGAGGGCATCTACCAGAAGGCCGGGTTTCTCGCCTTCCTGTCGGTGGTGGCGCGGTTCTACCCCGGGCAGGGCAGCCGCGACGATTTCTGCATGGCGCTTTCCGGGGCGCTGCTTTCGGCGGGCCTGACCGAAGAACAGGCGAACCGCTGTGTTGTCCGGGTTGCCGAGGTTGCGGGCGACGAGGAGGCGGGCAAGCGCGGCAAGGCGGGCCAGACCGCCGCGAAGATTGCCGAGGGCGAGCCCGTGACGGGCATCCCGCGCGTGGTCGAGATGTTGGGGTTGCCCGAGGCCGTTGCGCGCCGTTTCCGGCGGTGGCTTGGCATTGCCGAGGGACGCGCCGATGACCGGCCCGAGGTGATCTATGACGAGAACCGGATGGGCCGCGTCCTTGATGAGGTCGAGGCCGCGCTGCTGGCGTCAGGCATCCCGATCTACCAGCAGTTTGGTCGGCTGGTGCATTCGATCCGGCTGGATTCAGTGCAGGAGGACGAACACGGGGTGCGGCGGCGGGCCGGGGCGCTTCTGGTGCGCGAACCGACCTCGCACCGCCTGCTTGAGCGGATGACCGATGCCGCCAACTTCGTCGAGATCAAGGTGGACAAGAAGGGCGAGGAGTATAAGCGCGGCATCGCGCCGCCGCTGAGCTTCGCGCACCACTATGAGGGCCGGGTTGGGGTCTGGCGGCTGCCTGTTCTTCGCGGCGTGACCGAAACGCCCACCCTCCGGCCCGATGGCACGGTGCTGTCCGCAGACGGCTATGATGCTGCGTCTGGCCTGATCCTTGACACCCGGGGCGTGATCTTCCCGCCGGTCCCCGATGAACCGACCCACGGTGACGCGGTGGCTGCACTGGCGGTCCTGAAAGGGGTGATCGAGGGCTTCCCCTTTGTCGATGACGCGGCGCGGTCTGTGGCCCTGTCTGCGATCCTGACGGCGGTTTGCCGCAGGGCGATCCGAACCGCGCCGCTGCACGGCTTCTCCGCCCCGACGATGGGCACCGGAAAGTCCCTGCTTGCCGAGGTGGTGTCGATGATCGTGACCGGGCGCGCGCCATCCGTGATGAACCAGAGCAGCAGCGAGGAGGAGGACAAGAAGCGCCTGCTGTCGGTCCTGATGCAGGGCGACCCTGTCTTGGTGATCGACAACATCACCCGGCCCGTGACCGGCGAGGCGCTCTGTTCGGTCCTGACGCAGGAGACGTGGCAGGAGCGGCGGCTTGGTGCGAACACGAACCAGATCGTGAACACCAACGCCCTGTTCATCGCCAACGGCAACAACCTTGAGTTCCGCGAAGATATGTCCACCCGGGCGATCCTTTGCGTGATGGATGCGCGAATGGAGCGGCCCGAAACGCGGCCCTTTGAAGTTGACCTTCGGGTTGAGGTGCCGAGGCGGCAGGGCGAACTGGTGGCTGCGGCGCTGACGGTCCTGCGGGCCTTTGTCGTGGAGGGCAGGCCGGGTCTGGACAAGCTGGAAACCTTCGGGCGGTTTGAAGAATGGTCCGACCTCGTGCGCGGTGCGCTGGTCTGGGCCGGGGAGGCCGACCCCTGCGACACGAGGCGGCTGGTGGCTGTCGGTGACTCGGCCCGCGAAGAACTGGTGGTGCTGGTCGATGCGTGGCAGGCGGCTGTCGGCATCGGCAAGGAAGTGACGGCCCAGAACCTGATCGACACGGCAGGCCACCCGATGGACGGGGACGGGGGCGACGAAACCCTGCGCGCGGCGCTGGAGGGCATTTGTCCGAACCGGCTGACGGCGAAGGCGCTGGGCAAGCAGCTTCGGCCCTTCCTCGGCAAGGTGGTCCGGGGCCTGCACATCCGCAGGATCGAGGATGCCGACAAGTCCGGCAGCGCGGCCTATGCACTGTCGCGCGTGTCCGAGGGGCCATAGGCGATCTCCCGGGAAACCGGCGGAGCCTGTCTTTACGGGCGGATACCGGGGTTTCCGGTGTTTCCGGGGTGTTCGGAACCCCGGCAGAAACGGGGACTTCGTTTGGAGAGTTAAGCGCCGTAAACCCCCTTTACCGGCCTTAACGCTTGGAACTCGTTTTCCGGGGAAGAGAGGGGGAGACAAATACCGGAAACACCGGAAACCCCGAAAGAAGGGATAACAGGTTGGAAAGGTGCGGGAAAATCTCCGGTATTTGGTCCCATGGGAAATACCGGGGAAACACCGGAAATACCGGCGGCGGGGCCTGAGCCCTTTGGGCCAGAGGCATCGCAACTCGCGCTGTCCGCCCCAAGAAAAAGGCTCCGGCCAGAGATTGGAGAAACGACTGATGACGACCGATGACGATGACGACGATGCGGGCCTTGATGATGGCGATGCGCGCGCAGACTTCGGGCTAGACCGCCGCGCTGCCCGTTTCGTTGACTGGCTGATCGTGTTGGCTCCCCTGCACGCCCGGGCGTTCTCTCGGGAGGGCGGGCCAATGTGGAATGCGATCTTCGACTTGCGCGCCGCTGCATGGCGCAGCGATGATGGTGACAGCCCCGGCAATGTTTGGTGCCTCAACTCGCCCGAAGCGGTCTATGATGACCTGAGACACTGCATCGAATGGGACACCGGCCTGATCCTGCCACGCCGTCTCTTTGATGCTGTCTGGCAGCTATACCGCGACTTTCTGGAAGGTGTGGGGCAAGACCAGCACCAAGTCTGGGCAATCGACGCACCCAGCGATAACCACGTCTGGCATATGCGAACCTTGGCTCAGTGGGTTGTTCGCTACCTGAGCTTCCGTCCGGGCTGGACGGTGGCCGAGGCCGCTGAATCGTTCGCAAGCGACCGATATGGCTGCGATCCTGACTCACCCTGAAAGGTGCAGCGAAAATGAGCCCCGCGCACCCCACCGGGGCAGGCACTTATCCCCGCCCCGATTGCCACCCCCAAGCCGTTCCCCTCTGGGGTGACTTTCGGTAGACGCGCTGTGCCTGTTCGCGTATCGTTCTACCTGAGGTTGTGTCTTTGGAGTTGGTGGCAATGAGCATTGAAGACAAGATGAACGAGTTTGCGCCGGGGATGGTTGAAGGCCAGGTCGAGTTCTACCGGGTGGCAGATGATGGGACTGTCGAAAGGTGGTGGATCGTTCCGGGCACCTCCGGCCCGACCAGCCACGGCCCCGCCGATGGCAATCCCCTCGAGCCAGACCCGCGCCCGGGCTGGTATTGGCGCGGTGGCGCGCCCTGCGAATGCGACCCGAGGGAGATGCAGGTATGATCCGCCGCGCAGCAATCTACGCCCGCGTCTCGACCGGCGAACAGACGCCAGAGAATCAGCTTATCCGCCTGCGGGAACTGGCCGCCCGGGCAGGCTATGAGGTTGTGGGGGAGTATGTGGAGACGGTTTCCGGTGCCAGCCAGTCGCGCCCGGAACTGGACCGGATGATGCGGGACGCGGCCCGCCGCCGGTTTGACGTGCTTCTCGCTTGGGATGTCTCTCGCCTCGGACGCAGCCTGACGCAGCTTGTCGGCCTGTTCGAGGCCCTGCGCGCCCTCGGGGTTGACCTGATCCTTGAACAACAGGGCGTTGACACGTCCACGCCCGCTGGCCGCGCCCTCCTCGGGATGGCGGCAGTGTTTGCAGAGTTCGAGCGGGCGATGATCGTTGAACGCACTAAGGCCGGGATGGAGCGGGCAAGGGCGCGCGGCGCGCAGATTGGCCGCGCCCCGGTTGGCGATGGCACCGTGGCAGCGATCCGGTCCCTTCGCGCGTCTGGCCTGTCGATGGATCGCATCGCGCGTGACCTGAAGATCGGCAAGGGCGTGTCTCAGCGCATCTGCCAGCAGTTTGACCGGGAAAAGGAGGCTGCATCGTGAAGCGCCCCGAACTGCCGTCCAAGCGGATCGTGAACGCCCTCGGCAAGAGCGAGATTGTTGTCACACCGACCGGCCTTGCCCTTGTCGAACAGCTTGCGGAGCGGGGATGTTCGGTGGTGACAATCGCCGCCGCCCTCGGGGTGAACAAGGAAACCTTCGTCCATATCCGCCGCCGCGACCCTGCGGTGGAAGATGCCTTCGAGAGGGGGCGGGCGCGGGAACACGACCGGCTGGTGGCCAACCTGAACACCGCCGCTGAATCCGGCAATGTCGTTGCTTCGATCTTCCTCTTGCGCGCGCGCCACGGCTACCAGTCTGCCGAGGGCATCGACGTGAACGTGAATGTGCAGACCGGCGGGGTGCTGGTGGTCCCGGCGGAGGTGACGGTAGAACAGTATCTTGAGATGAAGCGGGCCGAAGGGGAAATGATCGACGTGACCCCCTCCGGCTGGCCGAACCCGAACCCCGGCTTTGCCCCTTTGGCTGCGCCGGTGGCTGTCGCGCCCGATCCCGCGCCGCCAGTGCGCCCTGTGCCGTCTGGAACCACCATCGCGCCCTTCCCCGGCCCGCGCACGACCCGGGGCGATTGATGCGCGCCCTGATCCTGACCATCGGCCTCGCCGCCTGTGCGCCGGTTCTGACGCCGCCTGACCGCCCGCTGACCGCGACCGAGGCGCGCGGCCTAGATATGCTGCACCGCTTGCGGGCGCTGGCCCCCTGCGACCGGGAATGTGCCTGCCAGACCGAGGCCCAGCCGACGCGGCGGGGCCACCCCTGCGCCAGCCTAGGCCGCGCCTTCGACAACAACGATCCGCGATAGGGCCGCGCAACCGGAGCGGGTATCCTTGGGGCGAAGGCGCGCCAATGGCGGCAGTGCCAAGCAACAAGGAGTTGCCCGTGCCGGAACCGGCCCCCATCCCCCTGAATGAAATCCCGATTGTCCCGATTGCCCAGATCGGGGGCAAGCTGCTGAATGGCGGCGAACTGGTGAATCTGGCCGAGTATGCCAGCCACCGCGCCGACAAGTTCGCCGCGACCATCGCCAGCCTTGAAGCAGGCATCGCCGCCCGCGCTGCTGAGGCAGCCGAAAGCCTTGCCAAGGCCGACTTCCCGCGAGAGGCGCAGAAGCAGGCCGCAGCCAAGATGGGCGCCAAGGCCCGTGCCGAGGTGACGCAGGCCTCGGACGCCGCCCGTTGGGAAACCCTGAAAGAACTGAATGCGGCGGCTGAAAGCCTCGCCCTGACCGCCGCGCTTTACGCATCGCCGGTGGTGGTGCTTTCGCGGCAGGGCCTCGGCACCACCGAACGGTCGGCCTACCAGATGCAGGTCGCATCGGCTGGCCCGACCGAACTCACCAACCTCGCCACCTTCGCCATCGCCACGCAGAACCGCGCCCTCGGGGCGGCGCTGCTTTCGGCGCTGGACGCGATGCCCGCCCGGTCCCGCCCGTTTTCGGCGCAGGAACTGGCGGACAAGCTCTGCGGCGAAGAAACCCGGGCCATCCTGGCATCGGTCGAAGCCGTCCGCACCGCGAACCAGCGGGCGCTGAACGCCAACAGGGGTTTCGAGCGTGGCCGCGCCGATCCTCTGGCCGCCGTGAAGCTCGCCCTGCGCAACAAGAAGGATCAGTGAAATGGCTGCTCTCTACCTCGTTCACCGCCCCGCAGGGCGTGATGACCTCCGCAACCCCGCCGGGATTCAGGGCGCGCTGATCGACGCGGCCAGCGGCCCCGCCGCGATCTTGGCGGCGAATGCGCTGGCCCCGGACCTGAACGCCCCCTTCACGGGCTACACCGCCGTTCTGGTCGCCGCGACGGCGCAGGGCGGCTTCGTCAACTGCCTGATCGAGGGCGACGTGGTGGGCGCGGCCTATGCAGGCCCCCGGCGGGGCCGGTGATGGCCACCGCTGAAACCGACGCCCGGATTGTCGAGGGCTACCACATCCTCCTGTCGGAGAACCTGCGCCTCGCTCACGCGGCAATTCTCGAATACGCCAACGCCAACAACGATGATTTCTGGCCAAAGGGGCGCGACGTGATCCGGTTCGCGCGGTTCTATGGCGTGTCTGCATCGGCGCTGGGCGGGCTTGTCGGCCTGCTGCCCTACCGTCTGGGCCAGCGCACCGTCTGGGTCGATGCCGCCCGGGTGCCCGACATCGCGCGACGTGTTGGCATGGAGACATTCCCGCGCGCCGCGCTGGTGTCCTTCGGCATCTTCTGCGCCGCCGCCGACACGCTGGCCCGAGAGGCCGCGACGGTGCATTGAAAGAGGCCCCCGGGTGTGACGCCGGGGGCCTTTTTGTGACAGCCTATGCGGCGTGGTCGATCACCTCATCGTCTGGACGATCCGGCAGGGGCAGCGGCCATTCCCCGACACACCGCACGATCCGGCCCGCGCTGTCGTGCCGGTGGAAGAAGTAGAAGATGCGGTTGCGCAGGCGCTGACTGAACCAAGCCTCCCACGAGGGCATCTTTTCCCGGCTGCCCGCATTCTCGTTGTAGTGGGTGTGCGCTTCGGCCAGCCTGACCTTGAGGGTCGCCGCCGCGTTCTCGGTGGTGACGCCCATTTCGGCAAGGCTGCACCGCCCTTCGATGTAGTCGTGGATGGTCCTGCCGCGCTTCGCCGCCTGATCGACAACCCACCGCGCCGCCGTTTCGAGGATCACGCGGCCCTCGCCGCTCCGCCAATAGCTGGGCATCGTCAGAACCCCTCGCTGTAGGTGACGGTCCCAGCCTTGAGGTCGATTGCGACCCCGGGCTTGTCGGCTGCGGCTGTAAGCGTCTCGACACCCCACTGGATGCGGCCGAAAAGCTCCTCCCCCAGCCGGTTGCCGTCAAGTTCGGGGATGCCTTCGACCTCCCAGTTGTCGGGGTCCTCCCAGTCGATCTTGAGCCGCGCCCCGAAGATGGCTCGGGCATCGCGGATGACCGCCGCCGCCGCAAAGGTGTCGGTGGCAGCGTGAAAGGTGTAGTCTGCATTGATGGTCTTGGCCTTGGCCATTTGACTGTTCCTCGTGTGACCCCGGCTGCGTGATTGCCCCGGGTGAGGCAACTGGTAGCAGCACAGTCAAACCGGGAATGTCGCGGTATGCAGGCCTGAATCCGTGGGGCAATTTCCGCTACGGGGCCACCCCTTGGGGACCGAAAAAAGGGTGACGGAGCAACGACAAAAAATCGAAGTAAAATCAGACAGTCTTTCCAAGCAACCACTCTGACCCCTTCGGGGTGAGCTTCAACGGTGCTCGACTGATCGTTGACCGCAACCATAGAGGAACATGGACGGAGACCAGCGATGCATGCGGAAAGCGCTGGCGCGCATCGACCTCCGATTGTAGTGTGTCGAAGCAGTTAGGAACTTCAATGACCGAGTATAAGTGCGAATGACTGATACATCAAAGCCAACTTCTTTTGCATCAGATCACGCAAAACTAATCCTTGGTGATGCCATTGAGACAATGCAGAAAATAGATAAGGATAGCGTAAATCTCATAGTCTCATCTCCCCCCTACAATATTGGAAAAATCTATGAGCGGGAAAAGAAGCTCAGCTTAACTGAGTATCTCGCTTGGCAGAAAGATGTGATTGCAACTGCAAGTGAGTTACTCGTTGAAGGCGGAAGCATCTGTTGGCAGACTGGGAACTATGTAGAAGGTGGCGAACTGTTTCCACTTGATATGCACTTCTACGCAATGTTCAAAGAAATTGGATTTAAGTTAAGAAATAGAATAGTTTGGCGTTTCAATTTTGGCCTAAACTCCGATAAGCGATTTTCTGGGCGATATGAAACTGTCCTTTGGTTTACCAAAGGCGATAAGTACAAGTTCAATCTCGACCCTGTCAGGATTCCGCAACTCTACCCAGGCAAGCGGCATTCCGCAAGCAGAAGCGAAAAGGCAGGACTGCCAAGCGGCAATCCACTTGGAAAGAACCCATCTGACTATTGGGAATTCAGTGCGGAAAATGACTTTCGCAATAATCCCGTCTGGGATATTCCAAATGTGAAGCATAATCACCCCGAAAAGACTGAACATCCATGCCAGTATCCTATTGAACTTGCAGAGCGCTGTGTGCTTGCGTTTACTGAAAAGGGTGACACGGTCCTTGATCCATTTGTTGGGACAGGTTCGACCGTAATTGCTGCAGTCAAGAATGCGAGAATTGGCATTGGAATTGATCGAGATGAGGGCTTTCTTTCCCTTGCCAAGAAGCGAGTTGATCAATTGGTTGATGGGACGCTGCGAATGCGGCCTGCTGGGAAGCCGGTTAGGCGCCCCAAAGCAGGAGAGAAAGTTGCTTCAATACCTCTGGAATGGCTCAAAGATGCGGAGAACGAGTGATGGCTAAAGTTGTTGGCGCGAAGTCAGTCAAAAAGAAAGTAAAGAAGCCAGCAAAGCTTAGCCCCGAGGAAAAGAAGGACTTGCGGGTAAGGAACAGCCACAAAGCGTTGATCCGAAATTCACTGCGAGATCTTGGGTTCAAGGCGTCGCTGTCAATTGCTGATAAAGAGTTCACGTATGATGGCGCGACTTCTGATTTTGATGACGCTTATATTCTCGACAATGTTGTTATTCTCGTGGAATACACAACTTCATCGGAATCAAACGTTACTGCCCACCTGAAGGGTAAGCACATACTCTATCAGAAGATTGCGGCAGACGGCGGTAAGTTTCTACAATTTTTGTCCGCGACGTTTCCAAGCTTTGGGGCCGAGATAGGAAAATCCTATCTGCCTCATCAGTTTAGAGTGAAGATAATGTATTGCTCGCTGAACCCCGTTAGTAGCGGGACAAAGGCGCTCATTCCAGAGGCGAAGTATTTTGACTACAATGTTGCGAAATACTTTCAGACTGTGGCAAAGGCTACCAAACATTCAGGCAAGTTCGAGCTCTTTGAGTTCTTGGGCCTGCGAAGCTCTGACGTGGGCGAGAATGTTAAATCGGTCAATACTACCTCAACGCAGTCCTTTAAGGGTTCGGTCTTGCCCGAGGGGCATTCGAACTACGGGTCCGGCTTCAAAGTTGTTTCGTTTTATGCCAATCCCCAATCCATCCTTAAGCGCGCTTACGTCCTGCGCAAGTATGGCTGGCGTGAGGGAGAGGTGGCATATCAAAGGATGATCGACGTTCCTAAGATTGCAAATATTCGGAAATATCTTAAAGATGAGCGGCGTGTTTTCATTAACAACATTATTGTCACGCTGGCATCCGAGACAAAGATTCTCGATGACAAAGACAACACCATTTTGCCTGCTTCTATTGTCGATACGTGTCCAGCAAAGATTCAGCTTCCTGCTGACTTTAACTCGATTGGACTTATTGATGGGCAGCACCGTGTTTTATCATACCACGAAGGTGGCACTTTTGATGATGAAATTTCTGCGATGCGCGACCAACAAAATTTGCTGATTACTGGTATCATTTTTCCGGAAGGGATGAGTGATGCAGAAAAGCTTAAATTTTAAGCAAAGATCTTTCTTGAAATCAACTCTAATCAGGCGAGGGTGAAATCAGATCTTCGCCAAGAGATTAATGCCATACTTAATCCATTTGCTGCCGAGGCAATTGCGAGAGGTGTAATTCGCGCGCTCAACGACAAACATGGGCCTTTGCAGGATCAGTTTGAGCGCTTCTTCTTTGAGCAGAATAAATTGAAGACAACGAGTATAGTTTCCTTTGGGCTGCGCCCGCTTGTTTCGCCAGTCAGCGACTGGGGCCTCTTTGGCCGCTGGGATCCAGCGAAGCAAGTGATGATCAAGGAAGGAAAAGACGACGCAGTTCTGGCGGAGTATATCGAATACTGCCGCAATTCAGTCAACACTATATTCAGCGCATTCAAGAGGCACTTGCCAAATTCGCGCTGGACTGCGGACAGAAGTGTCGATGGGAACTTTCTTAACACCACCAATGTAAACGGCGTCATCTCGCTGTTGAGGCGAATTGCCAAAGATGGAGATGTTTATGATTTTGCGGGATATGATGAGAAGCTCAAGGGAGTAGATGGTTTCACTTTCGATTTCAAATCGAGCCAGTATGGTGCACTGGGTGAAAAGCTCTATGAGCAGTTCTTCAAGCCCAAGGCAACACCGTAGGTTTGACCAGGCTAGCCGAGCTAAAAATGACCTTGGAGGGTAATGCATTGCAATGCTTCATCACGGGGCGGGGCTCAGTTTATCGTGCCGCTCCGAAGTGGGCTGAATGTAAGAGCCAGTCTAGGCTTGTCAGGTCGGCGCGGCTCCTAGCCGCTGCGTTCGCAGAAGAAGCTGGTTTGAAAGATATTCACCCCGGGTAATGTCGGGGTAACAACGTAACAGCTGCTATTTTCGGGTAGCACGATGATTCTAAGGGGATAAATGGTGCTGCAAGAGAGGATTGAACTCTCGACCTCTCCCTTACCAAGGGAGTGCTCTACCACTGAGCTACTGCAGCACTCTTTTTCCGAAACGTAACCCCGGGCGTTACCCCGGGTCAAGTGGGATTCGGAAATTCCCCACTCAAACAACTACTTCCGTCTCCAGCGCCGCCCCTTACCAAGGGAGTGCTCTACCACTGAGCTACCACAGCATCCTGCGCTTCGGCGTCTCTTCGCCGGGCGTGGCGGGGAATTAGCGGTATTCGCGAAGCTGTGCAAGGGCAATCTGGACGGTTTTTTTCACCTGAGGTACACAACACCCCATGAGCACTCCCGATACCCCTTCCCAACGGCCCGGTGACCCCGGAAAGAAGCCCGCCCGCAAGGCGCAGACTGGTGAAGCGGCACGCGAAGATCGGCTGAAGGCCGCGTTGAAGGCCAATATGGCCCGGCGCAAGGCACAGGCGAAGGCGCGGGCCGGAACGGCGCGGGATGATGCGGATAGCAACGATAACGAATGAGGCGGGCAGATGGATTCGATTCTGGTGCAGGGGCAACGGCGCGCCTTGAACGGGGCGATCCCGATTGCGGGGGCAAAGAACGCCTGTCTCACGCTGATGCCCGCCACACTTGCTGACCGAAGAACCGCTGACGCTGACCAATGCGCCGCGGCTGTCGGACATCCGCACGATGACCCAGCTGCTGCAATCGCTGGGGGCCGAGGTGGCCAGCCTGCAGGACGGGCAAGGTGCTGGCCATGTCTTCCCATGCGATCGGCAATCACACGGCTGATTATGACATCGTGCGCAAGATGCGGGCCTCGATCCTTGTTCTTGGCCCGATGCTGGCCCGCGATGGCCATGCCGTGGTCTCGTTGCCCGGTGGCTGCGCCATCGGCGCGCGCCCGGTGGACCTGCACCTGAAGGCGCTGGAGGCGATGGGGGCAGAGCTGGACCTGCGCGACGGCTATGTTCATGCCAAGGCACCGGGGGGGCGGCTGAAGGGGGCGGTGGTCGAGTTTCCCTTCGTCTCGGTCGGGGCCACGGAAAACGCGCTGATGGCGGCGACGCTCGCCAAAGGCACAACAGAAATCCGCAATGCGGCGCGTGAACCCGAAATCGTCGATCTGGCCCACTGCCTGCGCCGCATGGGCGCGCAGATCGAAGGCGAGGGCACAAGCACGATCACCATTCAGGGCGTCGACCGCCTGGGTGGCGCCACCCATCCGGTGGTCACCGACCGGATCGAGCTGGGCACCTATATGCTGGCCCCGGCGATCTGCGGCGGCGAGGTGGAATGTCTCGGCGGCACGCTCGATCTGGTGGGTGCCTTTGCCGAAAAGCTGGATGAGGCCGGGGTTTCGGTCACCGAAACCGAACGCGGGCTCAAGGTCGCGCGCAAGAATGGCCGGGTGAAGGCGGTGAATGTGGTGACCGAGCCCTTCCCCGGCTTCCCGACTGACCTGCAGGCGCAGATGATGGCCCTGCTGTGCACCGCCGAAGGCACCAGCGTGCTGGAAGAAAAGATCTTTGAAAACCGCTTCATGCACGCCCCCGAACTGATGCGCATGGGCGCAAGGATCGACGTGCATGGCGGTCATGCCACTGTCACCGGGGTGGATCGCCTGCGCGGTGCGCCGGTGATGGCCACCGATCTGCGGGCCAGCGTGTCGCTGATTCTGGCGGGCCTTGCCGCCGAAGGCGAAACCGTGGTCAGCCGGGTCTATCACCTCGACCGCGGCTATGAACATGTGGAAGAAAAGCTGGGGGCCTGCGGGGCGCAGATCGAAAGGATCACGGGCTGATGGCGGATGCACGGTTCGAAGACGGCGCCGACTCGCCGCTCTGGCTGGGGGCGGCGGATACCGAAGATCTGAAGATCATCGGCACGCTGGTGCAGGATGCAGTCTTCCCGGCGGCGGAAATGACCTGGAACCGCAGCCGCCGCGAATTCGCGCTGCTGCTGAACCGATTCCGCTGGGAAGACCGGGCCGCGGCTGAACGTGCGGGCCGCGGCTATGAACGCGTGCGCGCCGTGCTTCTGGTGCGGGATGTGCAGGCGGTGCGCAGCCTCGGGATCGACCGGGCAGACAAGGACACCATCTTTTCGCTGCTGGATCTGACCTTCACGCCCGGCACGGATGGCACCGGCACCCTGGTGCTGGTGCTGGCGGGCGATGGCGCCATTGCCCTGGACGTCGAGGCGCTGGATGTCACCCTGCGCGATGTGACGCGGCCCTATCTGGCACCTTCGGGCAAGGTGCCGGATCACGAGGCCTGACAGGGCCGCGGGGCAGGGCAGCGGGGCAGGGCTTCGCCCCTCTGGGCGCGGGGCGCGCCCATTCACCCCAGGATATTTTCTGCCAAGATAAAGCCAATCTGCGTCTTCCTCTTGGCAAAAATACCCCGGGGTCCGGGGCAGCGCCCCGGTCCGGCACTTGCCACGCTTGAGGCGCCGGGTCTTGCAGGCTAAGGCTCTGGCCAAGCGATTTGCCGGAGGTTGCACCATGCCCCAGTTCCTGAATACCGCAGATGCCGATTTCGAGGCGGCGTTCACCGCCCTGCTGGGCATGAAGCGCGAAGACAGCCCGGATGTCGATGCCACGGTCGCCGCGATCATTGCGGATGTGCGGGCCCGTGGCGATGCGGCGGTGATCGAACTGACCGCAAAGTTCGACCGGTTGCAGCTGACCCCGCAGACCATGGCCTTTACCCCCGGGGAAATCGCGGCCGAGGTGGCGAAAGTCTCGCCCGAGGATCGCGCCGCGCTGGAACTGGCGGCCGACCGCATCCGCGCCTATCACGCCCGGCAGATGCCCGAAGATGCGATGTGGCAGGATGCCAGCGGCGCGACGCTGGGTTGGCGCTGGACGCCGGTTTCGGCGGCGGGGCTGTATGTCCCGGGCGGGCTGGCCTCTTATCCTTCATCGGTTCTGATGAATGCGATTCCCGCCAAGGTTGCCGGGGTCAAGCGGCTTGCCATTGCCTGCCCGACCCCGGGTGGCGTGGTCAATCCGCTGGTCTTGCTGGCAGCACAGCTGGCGGGGGTGGATGTGATCTACCGGATCGGTGGCGCACAGGCAGTTGCGGCGCTGGCCTATGGCACGGAAACGGTGCAGCCGGTGGACAAGATCACCGGCCCCGGCAATGCCTTCGTCGCCGCCGCCAAGCGCCGGGTGTTCGGCAAGGTGGGCATCGACATGATCGCGGGCCCGTCGGAAATTCTGGTGATCGCGGATGGCGATACCGATCCGGACTGGATCGCGCTTGATCTTCTCAGCCAGGCTGAACATGACGAATCGGCGCAATCCATTCTGGTGACCCCGGATGCCGGCTTTGCAGCGGCTGTGGCCCGGGCCGTCGAAAAGCGGCTGGAAACGCTGGAGCGCCGGGTGATCGCCGGGGCGAGCTGGCGTGATTTCGGCGCCGTGATCGTGACCCGCGATCTGGACGAGGCGGCGGCGCTGTCGAACCGCGTGGCGCCCGAACACCTGGAGCTGTGCGTGGCCGATCCCGATGCCCTGGCAGAAAAGATCACCCATGCCGGTGCGATCTTTCTTGGTGGCTGGACTCCGGAGGCAATTGGCGACTACGTTGGTGGTCCGAACCATGTTCTGCCCACGGCTCGGTCCGCCCGTTTCTCTTCTGGTTTGTCAGTGATGGATTTCGTGAAACGCACCACGCTTGCCAAGATGACACCCGCAGCCCTTGCCGCCATCGGCCCGGCCGCCGAACGCCTTGCCATTTCGGAAAGCCTGGAGGCACATGGCCTGTCTGTCCGTGCGCGGCTGGATCGTCTGAACGGGGGGCAATCGTGACAAACCGGATCTGCCATATCGAGATTGACGAAAGCGGTCTGAAAACCGCCACCCCCGAGATCGAGCAAGAGCGGCGTGTCGCCGTGTTCGATCTGCTGGAAGACAACCGCTTTGGCCTGCCCGCGCGGGAAGAACGGGCGGTGCCTGCTGGCCCCTATCGTCTGGCGCTGGCGATCCGGGAAGGGCGGCTGGTGTTCGATATCGCCACCGAGGCGGGCGACAGGGTGGGTGAATTTCACCTGAGCCTTGGCCCCTTCCGTCAGGTGGTGAAGGATTACTTCCAGATCTGCGAAAGCTACTTCGAGGCGGTGAAGCGCCTGCCGCCCAGCCAGATCGAGGCGATCGACATGGCCCGGCGCGGCATCCATAACGAAGGTGCCCGCGTCCTGCAGGAACGGCTGGAGGGGAAGGCCGAAGTGGATACCGATACGGCCCGCCGCCTGTTCACCCTGATCTGCGTCCTGCACTGGGGGTGATCTTGGGCGAATTCCCTTCCTCCGTTCTGTTCTGCTGCGATCACAATGCCGTCCGCTCACCCATGGCAGAGGGGTTGATGAAAAAGTTTTATGGCCAGAAAGCCTATGTGCAATCGGCCGGTGTGAAGAACGATATGGAGATTGACGGCTTTGCCGTCGCCGTCTGCCAGGAACTGGGGATAGAGCTGAGCCGCCACCGTTCGCGGTCTTTTGACGAAATGCAGGATTGGGGGGATGATCTCAGCCAGTTTGACCTGATCGTCGCGCTTTCACCCGCCAGCCAGCGCATGGCGCTGGAACTGACCCGCTTCTATCATCTGGATGTCGAATATTGGCCCATTCTTGATCCGACGGGGTTGGGCGAAAGCCGGGATGCCAAACTTTCGGCCTATCGCCAGACACGCGACATGATCCGCGACAAGATGCTGTCGCGTTTCGGCACTGCCGTAGAGTGCAGGGCCGAGGCTGAAGATCAGCGCTGATCCTCCTTCGGCGGATCTTCAGGCGGCGCGCTGCCCGATGATCCGCGGCAGGGATTGTTCGATCCATCCGGTGAGCGCGGCCAGCCGCTCTGCCGCCTCTTGCCCCAGGGGCGTCAGGCTGTATTCCACATGGGGTGGCACCACATCATAGGATCTGCGCCGCACGAAGCCATCGGCCTCAAGTTGCTGCAGGGTCTGGGCCAGCATCCGTTCGCTGACCCCGCCGATACGCCGTTTCAGTTCTGAAAAGCGATGGGTGCCCAGCATCAGCACCAGCATCACCAATGTGCCCCACCGGCTGGTCAGATGTTGCAGCACCAGCCGCGACGGACATTCGGCCGCCAGAACATCCGGTTTCAGGCGATCAACGATCATCTGTGCATGGTCAGAGGGGGTCATGTGCGGCTCCGTGGTATACTTACAAAAATGTATGTACTTCCTTTCCGTAAGTAAAGGGCGCAGGTTCTGTCCATCCAATGGAAGGAGTTTCCCATGACCATCGCCATCACAGGTGCCACCGGCCAGCTTGGCCGCCTTGCGGTTGCCGCCCTGAAAGCCCGTGCCCCGCAGGCCAATCTGCTTGCCCTCGTCCGCGATCCGGCAAAGGCCGCTGATCTGGGTGTGCCTGCCCGCGCGTTCGATTACCTCAAGCCCGATGCGCAGGCTGCGGCGCTGGCGGGCGTTGACACGCTGGTTCTGATTTCCAGCAATGATTTCAATGATCGCGCCGGGCAGCACGCCAATGTCATTGCAGCCGCCAAGGCCGCAGGTGTGGCGCGGATCATCTATACGTCCATTCTGAAAGGCGCAGCCTCGCCCATGACGCTGCTGCCCGCCGATCACATCAAGACCGAGGCCCTGTTGCAGGAGGCGGGTCTGCCTGCCACCATCTTGCGCAATGGCTGGTATACTGAAAACTACACCGGCACGCTGTCTGCGGCGCTGGAACATGGCGCCATCATCGGATCGGCGGGCGAGGGGCAGCTGTCGACGGCCTCCCGCGCCGATTATGCCGAAGCCATTGCCGTGGTGGCGCTGGATGCCGCCCATACCGGCAAGGTCTATGAACTGGCCGGGGATGACAGCTATACGCTCGCCGATCTGGCGGGTGAGGTTGCACGGCAATCGGGCAAGCCGGTGGCCTTCATCAACCTGCCCGAAGCCGATTACGCCAAGGCGCTGGAAGGCTTCGGTCTGCCTGCAGGCTTTGCCGCGACCCTGGCCGATAGTGATGCCAGCGCGTCGCGCGGGGCCTTGTTCGATGACAGCCGCACGCTGTCGCGCCTGATCGGCCGCCCCACCACGCCAATGGCGGAAACAGTGAAGGCCGCGCTGGGCTGAGGTCGCAAACGCGCCGCCGATTGTCTGCAAAGGCATTGGCGGCGCGGTTTTTTCGGTGCAGGCTCTGCCCGTTGCCGCAGAATGGAGCCGAAGATGACCCGCGCCACGATCGAAGCCTATTACGCCGCCTTCAACGCCGGGGATGCCCGGGCCATGCTGGATTGCGTGACTGATGATATCGAACACCGGGTGAACGAAGGTGCCATCCGCCATGGCAAGGAAAAATTCGCAGAATTCTGCAGCCATATGGGCGTCAGCTACCGCGAAACACTGAAGGACATGGTGATCTTCGTGAACGAAGACGCCAGCCGGGGCGCTGCCGAATTCGTGGTGCATGGCGAATATCTGCAAACCGATCCGGGCCTGCCCGAGGCGAAGGGCCAGACCTATATCCTGCCCGCCGGTGCGTTTTTCGATCTGCGGGATGGCAAGATTGCCCGTGTGACGACCTTCTACAACCT
Source organism: Gemmobacter sp. (assembly GCA_034519525.1). Classification (GTDB taxonomy): domain Bacteria; phylum Pseudomonadota; class Alphaproteobacteria; order Rhodobacterales; family Rhodobacteraceae; genus Gemmobacter. Next base: position 58,253 of record JAXHOJ010000051.1, read on the forward strand.
CAACGACTGGGTTGCGCAGGTTTCGGCATGACCGAACTTCGCGCCCTGACCGGCGCGGCGCTGGATGCCGCGCTGGAGGATGTGGCGCGCCTGCGCATCGCCGTGTTCCGCGATTGGCCCTATCTCTATGATGGCACGCTGGAATATGAGCGCGATTATCTGCAGACCTACCGCGACAGTGCGGGCGCCATACTGGTGGGGGCATTTGATGGCCCCCGGCTGGTGGGGGCCGCCACCGGCGCCCCGATGGAAGATCATGCCGCCGATTTTGCCGCCCCTTTCGCAGGCACCGGCGTTGCGCTGGCTGATATCTTTTATTGCGCCGAATCCGTGCTCTTGCCGGAATATCGCGGCCGGGGGCTTGGCCATCGCTTCTTTGATGCGCGCGAAGACCATGCCCGCAAGCTGGGGCGCAGCCATGTTGCCTTCTGTTCGGTGATGCGGCCTGCGGATCATCCACATCGCCCCGCGCAATATCGCAGCAATGATGCCTTCTGGGCCAAGCGCGGCTATGCGCCGCTGCCCGGTGTTGTGGCCGAATTCAGCTGGAAGGATCTGGGGGAAACCACCGAAAGCCGCAAACCGCTGCAGTTCTGGATGCGGAAGCTGTAGCCGGGGAGGGGCGCCGCAACGTGGCGTGGGACCATGCTGCCCGGCCAGAAAGACCAAAGGATAAGCCATGAAAATCGCCGCCGCCGCCTATCCGCTCGATGAATTAGATGATTTCGCCGCCTATGCCGCCAAGATCACCACTTGGGTCACGCAGGCCGCCGGGCAGGGGGCTGACCTTCTGGTCTTCCCCGAATACGGTGCGATGGAGCTGGGCAGCCTGGGTGGCTGCGCCGTCGCCGCCGATCTGGAGGCCTGCCTGCACGAGGTTGCGCGCTGGAAGCCGCAGGTTGATGCGCTGCATTGCGATCTGGCGGCGCGGCATGGGCTGCATATTCTCGGCGCCTCTGGCCCGGTGTTTCTGCAAGACCAGCCCCGCCCGGTGAACCGGGCCACCTTTTATGGCCCCGGCGGGATTCTGGGGCACCAGGACAAACAGATCATGACGCGATTCGAGCGTGAAACCTGGTTCGTCGATCCGGGGCAGGGGCTGACGCTGTTCGAGACGCCCTTGGGCCGTATCGGGGTGGTGATCTGTTACGACAGCGAATTTCCGCTGCTGGCCCGCGCCTTGGTCGAGGCCGGGGCAGAGATCCTGCTGGCGCCCTCCTGCACCGATACCTTCCGTGGCTTTACCCGCGTTCGTGTGGGGGCCATGGCCCGCGCGCTTGAAAATCAATGCGTTGTGGTTCACGCGCCCACGGTCGGCCTGTGTGATTTCTGCCCTGCGGTGGATGAAAACGTAGGCTCTGCCGCGATCTATGGCCCACCGGATGCCGGTTTCCCCGAAAATGGCATCTTCGCGGAAACACCGCTGAACGTGCCGGGCTGGGCCTTCGCCGAGGTTTCGCGCGATGCCATTGCAGAGGTGCGGCGCAATGGCGGGGTGCTGAACCATCTGCACTGGGCAGAACAGGTCGAAAGGGTTGCCAGCGGCCTGCGCCGCGCCTAGATTCGCCCCACCTTCATTTCCCCCTTGAAAATCAGGGGAAACGGGCGCATCTACCCGCCATGCCTGCGCTGGACGCGGGCGATGCCCATTTGGAGTGAACATGGCCAAGGAAGAACTGCTCGAATTCCCCGGCGTCGTGAAGGAACTCCTGCCGAATGCGACGTTCAAGGTCGAGCTGGAAAACGGCCATGAACTGATCGCAACGATGGCAGGAAAGATGCGCAAGAACCGCATCCGCGTTCTGGCCGGCGACAAGGTGCAAGTAGAAATGACGCCTTACGACCTGTCGAAAGGCCGTATCAACTATCGTTTCAAGTGAAGCTGATCCTCGGATCGGCCAGCCCGCGCCGGAAGGAACTTCTGGCGCAGCTGGGGCTTCGGCCCGATGCCATCCTGCCGCCCGACATCAACGAAGACCCGCAGCCGCGCGAACTGCCGCGGCCTTATTGCGCGCGCATCGCGCGTGAAAAGGCCGAGGCCGTGCAGGCAGACCCCGAAGATATCGTGCTTTGTGCCGATACCACGGTTGCCCTGGGGCGTCGTATCCTGGGCAAGCCTCGGGATGCGGGCGAGGCGGCGGCCTTCCTCATGCTGCTCGGTGGGCGCCGCCATCAGGTGATTACCGCTGTTGCGGTACGCCGCGGCGCGCGCCTGTGGTGCCGTGAGGTGGTGACGGATGTAAAGATGAAGCGCCTGTCGGACCTGGAGCTGAACAGCTATCTCGCCTCGGGCGAGTGGCAGGGCAAGGCCGGCGGTTATGCGATACAGGGTCTGGCCGGGGCCTTTATCCCCTGGATTTCCGGCTCTTTCACCGGGGTCGTCGGCCTGCCGGTGGTTGAAACCGCGCAGCTTCTGGCTGCTGCGGGCTATCCCGTTTACGGAGAGACAGTATGAAAGGCCGCGTGATCGCGCTGGACCGGCTGGGCGAGCGTGAGGCCGCCGCCCTGATCGTCGATGGTGTGCTGCAGGATCTGGTGATCGACCCCGAGGACGCAGCGCCCCGGCCCGGTGCCATCTATCGCGGCATTGTCGACCGCCCGATGAAGGGGCAGGGGGGCGTTTTCGTCAAACTGCCCGATGGCCAGTCTGGTTTCTTGCGGCAGGTTTCTGGCTACACCCCGGGCCAGTCCTTGCTGGTGCAGATCAGCGGGACGGCAGAGCCGGGCAAGGCCCTGCCGGTGACGGCGCGGCTGCTGTTCAAGGGCCGTTTTGCCATCATCACCCCGGGCGCCCCGGGCTTGAACATCAGCCGCCGCATCCGTGACGAGGATCTGCGCGCCGATCTCGACTCCCTGGCGCAGGCCGGGATGGAAGGGGCGCCGCGCGATCTGGGCCTGATCCTGCGATCCGCCTGTGAAGGTGCCGACGAGGCAGAGATTGCCGAAGATATTCTGGCCATGCGCGATCTTGCCGTGGCCGTGCTGGGCGATGTCGATGGCAAGCCCGAGCTGCTGGTGGATGGCGCCTCGGCGCATGAAACCGCCTGGCGTGACTGGACGGACCCGACCCCGGACGAGGTGGACGACGGCCCGGGCAGCTTTGACCGCCATGGCGCGCATGAGATGATCGAGGCGCTGCTATCCCCCCGCGTCTCGCTTGCCGCCGGCGCCCATGTCTGGATCGAGCCGACCCGCGCGCTGGTGGCGGTGGATGTGAACACCGGCGCCGATACAACGCCTGCCGCCAGCCTGAAGGCCAATATCGCGCTGGCCCGCGATCTGCCGCGCCAGCTGCGTCTGCGCGGCCTGGGCGGGCAGGTGGTCGTGGATTTCGCGCCCATGCCCAAGAAGGACCGCGCAACCCTCGATCAGGTGCTGCGCGCCGCGTTCAAGGGCGAATCTGCCGAAACCAGCCTGTCCGGCTGGACGACGCTTGGCCTGTATGAACTGGTCCGCAAGCGTGATCGCATGGCGCTGTCTGATCTGATCGGGGCTGCCAGATGAGCTGCCCGATCTGCCAGAAGGATACAGATCCGAAATACCGCCCCTTCTGTTCCAAACGCTGCGCCGATGTCGATCTGGGCCGCTGGCTGAAGGGGGGATATGTCATCCCCGGCCCGGCCCAGGAAGAAGACGATCCGGCCCCGCAACCCGACTCAGAAGATTTCACCCGACACTGAACTTTTTCGGAAAACCCTCTGGACAGCCCCCACGCCCTGTCATAATACCGCCCCACAGAGCGACACAGTCGCTCAGTTAGTGCCCGGATAGCTCAGTTGGTAGAGCAGCGGATTGAAAATCCGCGTGTCGCTGGTTCGATTCCGGCTCCGGGCACCACTTTTAAACCTCAGAAATATAACGTTTTCCCGCGTATTCCCCGAAAGAACATATCGTTCTTGGGCAATCGTAAATATCCCCTAACAGGTTGCCTTTGAATTTTCGCGCGGCCTTTCCGGGCAAAGCCCGGGGCCAGTATGCCGCAATTCTTTCGTTTCCTGCTGCGATTGCAAGGCGACGCTGAAACGCAACAATTGCTGAATTCAGCCGCTGTGAAAGCTCTGCATGGCAACTGCGTTCCGGGCCGCTGCAGAAACCTGCTTTCTCTGAGCCGAGCCAAAAAGTCATTTCCCCGCCCGATACATATCCGCTTGATCTGCACTGTCGGTGTATGGCTGCCTGATGTTGTTGTAATAATAGCGCCAGAGGGTGAGCGTGCGGCGGGCAACCGCCCGCCGTGGTCTACTTCAGCAGCATTGAAGCCGATCCGCAGGCGCAGGAAGTGGCTGAACTGGCCCCGGTAACTGCCCAGGCGTTGGGGATTGGCTCTCACCTCTGGGTCGGTCGCCAGCATCACCGATGTCATGGCCCCTCTGGAAGACAGGCCGGTGATAAAGGATGCGTGAGGGATCTATGGCTTGATGATCGCTGACATGTCCAATCACCTGACGAATGGAGACTGGCCCGCCGTCGCCGCTCTGGCTGTCGCTTGGCTTGAACCAGTTGAAGCTGCCTATGCCGTTGTCAGGCCGCCACTGGCCGGGAAACAGCAACGCCACACCGCATTGATCGGCAAGCGCCGACCAGCCCGAACCGCTGTTATAGCCTTCCGTCGTCTGGCCTGCTGTCGCCGAAAAGCAATCGGGCCATCTGGTCAACAATTTCATCGTCATAGTAAGGTTTCGAGAAGAACAGGCTCCCCGATGGCAGGCTGCTTTCTTCAAGGATCGCCGCGCCGGATGCGACGATCAGCTTCACAGGTGGCCATCGGTCGCGGATGTAGTGAGAGAGCTTTATGCCGTCCATCGTGCCTGGCATCTGCACATCGGTAAACACCAGATCAATGTCGTCTCGCGCTTCCAGAATTCGGATCGCTTCATCTGCATCACAGGCTTCCAGCGCCTCGTAACCGGCAGACTGAACCAGGTCGATGGCACCCATCCGAATGAGCGCACTATCTTCAACCACGAGGACGACAGCCTTACCGTTCTTCATCTGTTTTCGTCTCTGAAATAATGGGCCCGCAGGCACTGGCAGTCAGGCAAAGCGCGTCAGCAGCCCTTTGGTTCCTAAGCAGCAGGCCGGATGTCTTCATGGTGATCGGTACTGCCACAGTGGCTGATCGTGACGGCGGTGCCGGGATTTGCATCGCTCAGCATGAGTTCACTCTCCAGGTTCTTGGCCAGGGCTTCCACAATGCCGGTTCCGAGGCCTGCCTTGGGGGCGCTGCTGCCCGCTGGCATGCCGATGCCATTATCCTTGACCGAAAGGGTCCAGTTGCTGCCTGTCGCCTGATAGCCAACCTCAATCCTGCCCGTCTCTTGATCCGGAAATGCGTGCTTGAGCGCGTTGATCACCAGTTCGGTCACGATAAGCCCCAGGCTGATGGAAATCTCTGCCGTCACCGCACTGTCATCAGCCAATACCACGATCGAAAGGCGATCAGGGTCAGCGATCATTGATGCGCCGAGGCTTTCGCAAAGCTGCGTCAGATAGCTGCGTATCTCGACCTTGCCGCCCGAAGAGATTGAAAGCTGCCTTTGCACCGCCGCGATCGACATGACCCGGTGATGGGCATTGTGGAGGTGGCCCCGCAGCTCTTCAGACTGCACCTTGCGTGCGCTCTGCATCAGGACGCTGGCAATGATCTGGAGGCTGTTTGCAACCCGGTGCTGGACCTCCTGAAGCAGTATGGCCTTTTCCCGAACCAGATCATCTTTCAGCCGCGCTTCGGCGCGCGCGTCGGTGACGTCAGTGACCGCAAGCAGCAGCCGGATGCGATCCTTGTCGCCGTCATCCAAAGTGCAGGCGTTGACAACCAGGTTGCGTGTCTTCCGGTTCGCCCGCTTGAGGTCGATCTCGTAGGCTTCGATATGTGCACTTCCTGCAGCGGTTGCCTTCAGCAGCGAGGCAAGCTTGGGCATCGCCCATTCACCGTTTCCAACCTCGCTGAGCTGCCTGCCAGGCAGGGTTGCCGGATCAATCTCGAAGGCCCGGCAAAACGAGGCGCTTGCAGCGATAATCACCTGATCCATGGAAAGGAAAAGCAGCGGCTCATGCGAGGAAACCACCACGGCAAGTGTGCTCGCCGCTTCGAGGTGGGCAAAAGGTGTCTTGGACATGTCTGAAGTCCTCTCGGGCCGAAAACTCGCGGAGCGAGTCAAAACTCGGCAGATACGCAGTCAAAGGGCACGCCTTTGACTGACGATCACTTCAACCCTACTACATCCTGCTCAGGCCAGCACCACACTTAATCGGCCGGGAAGACGATAGCGGCAGAGAACGCGCCAAGGCCCGCCGCACGGCAACCATAGTAGCGTCCGTTCTTTTCCTTCGGATAGCTCTTCGACTTGTTCATTTCTCGCCCCCGTTCTGGCGCCAGAAATGGCACCAAGCCCTTGAGATCAAGGGGGTTCTTTCGCGCCAATGACTTAGGGTGTGGTGAGGTGAGAGGCTGGACTTCTCAGGTGTTCCGCAACATCATTTGAAATCAATGGCTTGATTGGGGTCTCTGTGCCCGTTTTGTAGCAGACTCTGGTGCGGGTATTGTGGCAGCCTGGTGACGACTGAAACTTCTTTGATCCATGCCCTGTCCACGAGCAGTCTGCAACGCACAGTGCTGAGAGTTCCAAGCTGCCCTGCGCGCGGAACACCTTGCCAGTCCCGTCGCCACCTCACCCCTCGTCCAACAGCTCGCGCAGCGCTCGCACACGCGACGGAGTGACCTTCGGGTCACTCCCGCACGAGATGACGCGGATGAACTCGATCCACGCCTTCTCATTCGCGCTCAGCTGGTCCCACGGTCCCACTGGACCCATGGGAACGGTGAAGACGGTGTCATCCTCCTGCGATGTCATTTGCCGAAGATCCCTCTCAAGGTCGTGCGAGACCGTGCCGTCAGCCGCGGGTCGGTGTTTCCAGACGCGTCACGCAGCTCCGTCAGCCAGCCGCGTTCGTTCTCGGTCGCAGGTGTTCCGAAGATCTCGGTGATCGCCTTCGCCGCCGTAGCACCGACAGCCTGATCAAGCGCCAGACGCATCAGGTAAGCCGGATCGACCTCCAGCGCCTTCGCCAGCGAGGGCACACGATCGAGCGGAACCTTGTTCCGACCGTTCTTCAGGAAGGTCATCATGTTCGCATTGCCGAAGCCTGCCTCGCTGGCGATTTCAGCCTGGGTCTTCTTGTGCGACAGGTCGCGGATACGGTCGGCGATCAACCGCGCTGTCGCGGTGTTTGCGTAAGGGTTCGTCATGCTCTTTCTCATGTAGTTGTTCACATGACTTACTTACCAAGCAGTGACAGCGCGGTCGGGTGGGGGCTGCGCTATGTGCGTTGGGATCTGCAATGAGACCGAAGTCCTAGGGATTTCGCTCGATGGTGATGGAGGTGCTTTCTGCGCCAGCCGGTCGGGGTGGTGCAAACCTCCACTGTGTATCATCACTGGGACGGCAACCGCCGAGCTGGCGCCATCGGGCGTCTGTCGTTAAAACGCTCGGTGGTCAGTATGTGGGCTTTGCCCTGCCTGAAACCGTCTCGAGGGCGAAGCGAACAAGATAGTCGTTCAGCGCCAAGGATGCAGCACAGGCTGTATCGGCGTCACGTTGAACGATCCCAGACAGGACGGCCGCGTGTAGTGCCTTTCCCGCGGCAACTTCTTTGGCCTCGTCCTGCACATGCAGAAACCAGAACCTGCGCGACATGCTTTGAAGCGGGTTGAGCGTAGCTTCGAGGTAAGGGTTGCCTGTCGCGCGAAGGATGAGTGCGTGGGTCTGGCGCACGGTTTCGGCATAGCCGCGCAGATCGAACGCGTCAGCCAATATGGCGCTCAGCAGAGCCAGTTCGTCGATGTCTTTCGGTGTCGCACGTTCGCAGGCCAGCATGACCGACAGCCGCTCCATCACACGACGCACTTCGAGCCCGTTCAGCTGATCCTCGACCGATACGGTCGGGATCTCGATGCCCTTGCTGGCATGTATCCGAAGCATCCGGGTCAGTGCGAGTCTTTGAAGGGCTTCACGCACTGGCGTCCTGCCCAATCCCGTCACTTCCACGAGGCCCCGTTCCGAGACCATCGAGCCGGGTTTCAGCTCGCCCCGTTCGATCATGTCTTGCAGCAAAGCAACGGCCTGATCCGACTGACTGCCCATAATACCCCCTGCGCCCCCTGAAAGCCGATCTTCCGACAAAAGCGGTAATCGCAAGAAATCGCTTGCCATGCAACCAATATATCGGAGATATGTTGGTCGGTAGATATCAGCCGAGGACACCCCAGACATGAAATATGCCCCGCACCTCGAACCGAGCCCGTTGCCCTTTTCGCCATTCAAGAGTTGCACCATTCCCCGACCGATCGGATGGCTGTCCTCGGTCAGCACCACGGGGGTCGAGAACATCGCCCCTTACAGCCAATGGCAGAACCTGTCCTTCGATCCGCCCATGGTGATGTTCTCTGCCAATCAATACCCGGATGGGCGGCGCAAGGACACGGTCGTCAACGCCGAGACTGCCGGTTGGTTCGTCTGGAACATGGCCACATGGGATCTGCGCGAACAGGTCAATCTCAGCGCCATGGCGTTGCCGCCCGGTGAAAGCGAATTCGATCATCTGACCGTCACGCGCGATTATGCCGACAACGCGCCCATTCCGATGGTGCGTGAAAGCCCGGTCAAGTTTGAGTGCCGCTATCTTTCCACCCACAGGATCAAAGGAAACTCGCCGGTCGGAACGATCGACATCGTGTTTGCGCGCGTGGAGAAAATCCACATCGACGACAGGGTTATCCGGCCGGACGGGCGGCTCGACATCCCCGCCATCCGGCCCATCGCACGGTTGGGGTATTTCGACTATACGGTGATCGACAACGTGTTCGAGATGCGCGTTCCGGGATCAGATAGCGATGCGCAGGCCGGTCTTGAGGGGCGGGCAAGCGTCTGAAAAAACTCTGTGGTGCCGTTTCAGCGCAGATGGGACGTCAAACGACCCAGAAGGCAAGATCGTCGCTGTTCGCTTAAGGGTTCGTCATGATCTTTCTCATGTAGTTGTTCACATGACTTACTTACCGCGCGATGACAGCGCGGTCGGGTGGGGACTGCGTGGTGTGCATTGGGATCTGCGACGAGACCGAAGTCCTAGGGATTTCGCTTGGTGGTGATGGGGGTGCGTTCAGCACCAGCCGGTTGGGGCGCACCAAACCTCCACTCCCGGCGGAGGGGGGCGTGCGGAGCAGCGAGGCTTTCTTATTTCGGCCCAAAGCTGACGTTCGACCTCGAACTATTCCGCATGGCAACACTCCCGGAAGCCGCCGTTCATCTTACACCTCAGCGAACACCCGGCCCTTAGACAAGCACGCGCCCGGGGGGGCTGATAGCTATCCACCGAACATGGAAAGAAGGGGTGCCCACACTGGCGCTGCAGCTATCGCCGCTCCCGCAGCGCCTCCGATCGCGCCTTCTACGATTGTCTTTAGAGATTTGCCTGCGGACTTAATGATGGACGGGTCAGGCTCGTCCATTAGCTGTGCTTCGATGGTCGCAACCTGCGCGTCGGCTTTCCTTCGCTGCGCGTCATCAAGTCCGAGGCCGTCTACATGTTGCCGGTAGAGCGCGACGATCGAACGAAGATCATCCGACGAATAGGTCGTCGTCTGTGTCCCATGACCGCCGGAAGAAATGTGCTGAAGAGGCGAGTTGTGCATCTCGCCAATATTGTAGATTACGCCAGAAGGCTCTCGCGAACTTTGCTCCGCTCGCTTCCTAGCGCTAGACGAAAGATCGACGTAAAGCATTGCGCCGGTGGGATTGAGCACCGACCCCTCTTCCAGAAGGGCGTCCGCAACACTAATGAGGCGATCGCGATCCCATTCTGGCAAATACTTACTAGCGGCATCCTGGACAGATGGTCGCTTCCCACCCCTTCCTAGTTCAAATAATGCTTGAAGAAGTTCCTTTTTGTCCTCTTCATTTGCCTTGCCCAATTTCGCCTCCTGAAACGGTTCGTCGTGAGCGTGCTCTTCCACATACACGGCAAAATCGCGATTAAAAGGAATGATGACGGACGCAGTTATCTTTCGGATGTCCGCTAAAATCTTTGTGCCGCTGTAATAGTAAGTGTGAGAAAAATTCAAGAACCAGCTAGGGTCTGCAGCACCGCGCTCGATTATGTGTATGACTAAGCCGAGCTCTTCCTTGCGGCCTGCGGGCCAGTTCAAGCGCGCACTGCCCATCATGCCGCCGCCTTGGTTCGCCCGCTGTAAGAATGCGTCGAAATCAGCAACGGCACGAAGATCACTTGTAATGGCGGCCAGATCGGATCCGTTGAGCGTCTGAGCTAGTCGCGCAAGTGGGCGCTCGTAGGTGTTATAATCAGCGGACTGTAGGTCGAGCACAGCGTTGTTCAGATCCCGCAGAGCAGACTTAACACTCATATTTCGTCGTCCTGCACGTTCCGGGCTTCGGAAGCACGTTCGAGGATGGCCTGTCGATACCTCTCCTTGACTTCACTGACAATGCCTCCAACCATGTCGTTACGGCTGTAGTTGCCGACACGCTCATCAACCGCTTGCTCCATTTTCTGGATAGCAACCTCAATGCTTTGCGGATCGTTCGGATCGAAGCTTACGATGCCGATCTCGCCTTCCAATGCCGCAGTCGCCTTTTCAAGCTCTTTGATCTTCCGCGACAACTCTTTCAAGCCTTTCACCATTCGATTCGCTCCTACAATCCGTTTCCGCCCCGCCAAGATGGCGCAGACATGCTAGCAAGTCACGCAGGTTGATCACCGTCAGGCAGTGCACATAGCCCATCAATGCGCTACCTGGGGCATCTGGCCGGGGTCGCGCTGATGACACCGAAAGGACCGGCAAGGCTGAAGGTGCTCGCGACCGCGCTGGCTCACGCGACCAGCGTTCTGCCCTGGCAGATCCAGGAGATTGGACGATTTACCTCGACCAGATTGCGACGTTTGCGGAACTGATCGTGCGATACGCGAATGAGCTCGAACCAACATCGCAGACGCACGATCAAATGCGTGTGCTCCGCGCGACCTTGGGGATCGGCCCCGTCATGATAGGCGCCGTCGTTGCGTTTAAGGCGTCTACGCATCAGTTCGGTTCCGTCTCGGCGTAGTTATCACGCTCGGACCGGTTCTCTCGCAGGCCTGTTCCTCGATAGTGTCGAGCGAATGATCCGCAAGTGAGTTCGCAACCGCATTCAGGTCGAGCAGCGATAACCCTACGCGAAGGGACCGCTCCGGGAAAGGCAGCCGGAAAACCGAAGGGTGTGCATTGAGGGCCGTCTTGACGGCCTGCATCGGCAGCTTCATGTCAACTGCGCCGCGCTTTGTTTGGGTGGCCGCTTGTCCAATTTTCTTCTAGCACCACGCCGCACTGTCGTCAGACCGCTTACCGCCCTCTACGTCATCACCCTCCCCTCCGCATCCTCCACGCCTCGAACTGGCTCCTCCTGATCCCGAACCGCAGCGCGTTCCCCTCATGCAGGTTCGCAACCTCGGCATCGACGATCGCTTGCAACTGCACCAGCACCTCCGGCTCGATGTCACCGGGGACATGGTCGCGCATGTCCGCATGACCCTCCACCACGATGTCGCGCACCACCTCCCGGATCTGGTTGCGATAGCGCAGCCGCAGCGGGTCCGGTTCGGGCAGCGACTTCACGATGGCGGCGTAGCGCTGACAGGAACGCTCATAGGCGGCGAGGTAGACATCGGCGAGCAACTCGGTGCGGTTCAACTCGTAGACCGCCTGTGTGCCCCGGAAATACGGCGGCGCGGGCATGTCGATGAACGACAGCGGCGACAGGTTGTGCTTGATCAGCGGGATGTTCGCCCCCAGGCGCGACACGCGCTTGTTCACATCCTCGAACGGCTGAAGGTAGGGGATGTGGACCATCAGGAAGAACGAGGTCTCGAACGGGTCTGTGATCTGGTCGGCCTTGTCCAGGATCGACTGGAAGTTCGCCTCGATCCGCTGTGGAATGGCAAGCGGGGTATAGACGCTGCCGCCGATATCGACCGGACGACGGCGCAGTCGACCCGAGGCTGCAGGATCGGTCATCAGGTTTTCCGACAAGAGCGCGTGCAGGTTCAGGAAGGTATAGCTGTCATAGCCGATTTCGTCAGGCGCATCGGCGATCAGCTCGATCGCCGCCTTGTGGTTCAGGATCATCTGCGCCTCGATCAGATCCTTACCTGCGGCGGCCGTGCCGAAACGGATCAGGTTTTCGGTGTCGAGACGGCTGTAGGTATTGCCCTCCAGCTTCGAGGATGCCCAGGAGAGGTCGATCATCAGACGGCCGATCACGTCGCGCAGATGAGTGCCAGCCGGGCGGGTGCTGTCGCCAGTCCTGCCCATGTCGTGCAGCTGGCTGCGCAAGTCCTGGGGGAGGTAGAAGGTCTGGTTCGGAATGTAGCTGTCGAGGAAGTCCTGGTTGTAGGTGACAGGACGCTTGGCGATGACGGGTTGCGAGACGAGTTCCAGCACGGTGCGACCGGCCGGTGACAAGGTGATCCCAGCTTCATCTGCGGCCACGACAGGCTCTGTCCGCCGATAGGTGATCGCAACGCTGCGACCTTGCTTGAGGATGCGCCCTTCAGCTTCCAGCGCGCCGAGGTGCCGTTGCAGGGTGCGACGGTTGACGGGCGATCTCTGTTCGGTGAGGCGTTCCATGATCTGATTGATCGACAGGGGGCTCTGATCGACGGGGAGCACATCGAGAAGCGTTTTGCGGATGTCCTTTTCAGCCGTCATTTCTGAGGTCACCTGTGATGCTGGTGCGCTCATGTCGCGCTGTCTGTCGCGCAAATGTCGCGGAATCTGTCGCTCTTTTTGTCGCGCAATCGCTGGCGCGCTGTCAATCAGATCTGGGCGATTTGGCTTCGAAGAAATTTCGCCATCCCATCCGACGAAACGCTTCTCCGGGCTTACAGACCATCATCATAACCGGAGATGACCCTGATGCTTACCCAGAAACGTCTGCGCGAAATCCTGCACTACGATCCCCAGACCGGGATATTCACCTTCGTCAAAGGTCGCCGAAAGGGGAGGATCGCGGGTGCACGGCATGACGCGCGCGGTCTGCTCAAGGTGTCGATCGACAACCAGCGCCATCTGCTGCATCGGCTTGCATGGTTGTGGATGACAGGGGCGCTGCCGCGGTGGAATGTCGAGCACATCAACGGCGACCGCTCGGACAATCGCTGGGCGAACCTGCGGCAGGGGGAGCGCGACCTGAAGCTGGAGCATCGCGGGCCCCTGCGTGAGCCGACCTGCATCAAGGGTGTCTGGCAGGTCGAGGATCGTTTCGAGGCGATGGTGGAGATCGCGGGTGTCACGATGAACCTTGGCAGCTTCGCGACGGCCGATGAGGCGGGGGATGCGATCGCGCGGGTGCATCAGCGGGCGCGTGATCGTCGGGCGAAGGAGGCGCGACAGATCGCCTGAAAAGTTGACAGCACAGCTCCGGCGTCAACTTTTCTCGTGAAAATCTGCCCACAAGTTAACTTTTCGTCAACTTTTTGGCCTTTCCTGTCAACCAAACGGCCGGGTTATGGACAGATCTGGTTGCGGATTGGTTGACGAAGTTGACGCCGGTCAACGTGAAGCCCCTTATTTCATTGGGGTTTCCGCGGCTCAGGTTGACATTTCTTTACATTTTGACCGCCGAAACGCGATTTTCCTCGCGCGACCCACCGAGAGACGGATCGCAGGACGGCCTCAGGCAATCGAAATCCGCATGGAACGGATCGTCCGCGGAACGGCCGCTCAGGTTGCGGATCGCGACCAGGACGATGAGGATCACCATCCGATGCGACGGCGTCGCTAAAACCGGAGACAGGTCCACAAGATGATCATCTCGATCCGTCTCCCCTTATACCATATAGCTTTCTTCATGGTTTCAGTTGCTTGCATATAGGGGAGACGGATCGGGATATGGCTGTCTCCGGGTCCATATGCGCGGCACAAACCAAAACACGCAGGGGGCGCTCACAGGCAGCGTTCTCGGTTCGACCGCACTCGCACACCAGAAAGACCACGGATGCAGCTCAGCGGTCGCCCTATGAAGCCTGTGACGGTCATATGGTCGCAACCTTCGGTCGGGTCGCTGTCTGCCGGTGACGATCACGACTGAAAGCGTCGGATCGCGGGTGTGGAGCACTGGCGCGCCTGCCGGTCTGTGTCGCCGCGCGCGATCCTGCCTGGGCGCTCCACTGGCTCTGTGATGAGGTGGTTCGAGGACGGCCTTGCTACCTCATCTCCGCATCGTATATACCGATCCACATACGAAAGGAAGAAGGCCATGATCGAAACCAAGATCCGCAAGGTTGGAAATTCGGCGGTGATGACGCTGACCACCGAGATGCTCGCGATGCTCGATGCCAAGGAGGGCGACACGCTCTATGTCGTGCGCACCGATGATGGCGGTCTGAAGCTGATGGCAGAAGACCCGGAACTGAAGGCCGCGCTCGCCGCCGCCGAGATCGTCATGGATGAAAACCGCGACCTGCTGCAGGCACTGGCATGACCGACTGGATATGGGTGCCACACAGAGCCCTGACGGCCATTCATGACCGTCAGATCTCGCGTCATGGCGGCGCGGTCGGCATGCGCGATCCCGCACTTCTGGAGATGGGTTGTGCGCGGGCAATGAACCTGGCTGCCTATAGTGATCCCGATGTTTTCGAGATCGCGGCTGCCTATGCCTTCGGGATCGCCAAAGCCCATGCTTTCGTCGACGGCAACAAACGCACGGCTTTCGTCGCCTGCTTCACCTTCCTGCGACTGAACGGCCGCAACCTGCGGCCGGACCCGAAGGAGGGGGTGCGGATGATGGAAGAGCTGGCGTCCAGTGTCGTCAGCGAGGCGAGCTTCGCCAGCTGGCTGCGGGCGATGGCACAGAAGTCAGCCAGCGAAGCCTGAGCTTCTTGACCCTGTGACCGGCGATGATGTGCGCCGGTCGCTTTTCGCGACGCCCAGCCTCATCAAATCAGATCACTCCGCCGGTTCGGTATCGACCGCCTCCAGATCGACCGACAAGGCCAACGCCTCTGCCTTGCCCTCGAACTCCAGCGATATCGACTTGGTCGCCTTCGCTCCCAGAGATTTCAGCGCCTCCACCTGAGACAGCACGTTACCGCGACCGCGCGACAGCTGCCCGAGCGCGTTCTCATACCCGATATCAGCTTGTCATTCTCGGTCTTCCGTTCGGTCGCGAGTGTCTCTGCGCGATCCGCGCGGCTCAGCGCCTCACGCAGCTGCTGATCTCGCTCGGCAATCATGGCTGAAAGGCGCTCAGTTTCATTCGCATCTCCGGTGGCGCGCATGCGGCGCAGCACCATGACGAGGAGGAGAACCATGACAGCGGCGCCGATGATCAGGCCGAGCTCGATCGGGTTCTGCACCTTGAGCCAGGCAAGGAAGGTCTGAAAGCTGCTGGTATCCATCTGGTCCTGCTGGAAATGACATCGACATTTCACGGCAGTGGCGCATCACTCTGCGGCTATTTCAAGCCAGGATCGTGAGCGGTCGACGTCAAGCAACCACAGCGCGCTCCGATCCTCAATGCACGGACATCAGGCTTCTCAGCCGAGGCTGATGCACGTCTGGCTGCGGCTGCATCTGTTCAGCTGCCAACATCGCACAGGCGTCGCCGCATCTGAAGCCAGCCGCAACCTGATTGTCGTGGATATCGCTTGCATGGTGCGGCGAAATGCACGACTATGCTAATAGTCCATATATAGCTATTAGCATAATTCACGGCTGCATTCTGGACAAACCCGCCGTAAATCATCACCCCCTGACCGGACCCCTTACACCTTGACGATTAGCAAAGATAACAGAACCAGAGCAGTGGGTTACATCCGCCTCTCCACCGAGAAACAGGCAGCAGATGACCAGAATTTCGAGAAGCAGGCGCAGAGGATACGAAAAGCCTGCGAACGGCGCGGTCTGACCTTGCTGACGATCTGCGAAGACGAGGCATCTGGTGCCGATCCTCTGGGGTCTGTCCGTCGTGAGGGCCTCATCGACGCTGTTTCGCGCGCTCGTTACGAGCGGGCCGTTCTGGTGATACCGGAGCCAACCCGTCTCTTCAGGAACGTCGAGGCAGCGCGCGATTTTCTGGCTCAGCTTGACGTCCCGGTCTTTTCGGTGCGCGAGGGACGTTTCCTGAAAGCCCCCGCTCTTCTTCGTGCAATTGCGCGCGGCGAGGCTGCGGTTCATGCGATCAGGCAAGGCACGGTCGAGGCTCTTGCCAGGAAGAAAGCTGAAGGTATCGAGTTTTCGAACGCCGAGGTCCGCAAGAAAGCCGCGAAGATATCTGCCAAGGTTCGGACGCAGAAGTCCGACAGCATCGCCCTGCGCGTCGCCAGTGTCCTTCAGTCTGATCCTGCCTATCGCGATCTTTCCAACCGGGCTCTGGCGGATCTGCTGAACCGTCAGCGCATCCTCACCGGCTGGAGGCGCCCGTGGACGCAGAACAGCGTCAGGGACATGCGCAAGAAGGCCATGGAATTGATCGAGATGATGGACGAAGTCGATAACATGGAAGATGATCTGGATATTGTCCTGGATCAGGCTACCGAGGCTGTTTCGGCAGATATTGTCCCGGTTTCATTGCTAGACAGCGCTGGAAAAGATGAAGCTCTTCCGGTCACATCTGCGGAAAACAGCGACCACGCCGAGGAAGATGACGAGATGGCGCAGCTGCGAAAGCTTCCTGGTTTTGGCGTCTTTTGAGATCGCCTCGACATGCACATGCCGCTGATCTTTGATTTCGATTTCGTTCCAGCCAGATCAGCGACAAACCTGTCCCGGTCATGGCTTTCGGAACGGGATCACATTGTCGCCGCGCATGAAGGCGAGTGCGCCCTCGGATTCGATGGCTGTGATCGCGGCGTTCAGGGCGTCCTTGTCAGCCTCGAAAAGATCATCCCAGACATGGCTGGTGCCTTCATGATCGACCACTTCCAGCGTCCAGGTCTCGTCGGTTTCAAGGCGGTAGATCTCGATGGAAAAGGGCAATCCATCGACGATGACACGCTGGCTCTTGCCGGAATTGACCATGTTCGGCTCGTCATCATCGACCATCGCGGGTCTCCTCAGCTGTCCTGCTGCCCGATTATTTCGCCGGTCGCGAAACTGTCAATCGCGGCTGTCGGTTGGTGACTGTCCCGGTCGGAATCGGTTTTCTTATGATGCCGTTCGTATCTGCCAGCTGCAAAACCACAGCGCGCTACATCCGGTCCGTCACACATCACCAGGCTCACGCAGAGGCCCCTCTGGCGCGGTCGCATGACTTCCGCGTGGGGTAACAGCGGTCGCGCCGGAAGAGTCGCCAGTGACTCGCTCCGGCGCTCTCCGTGATGCTGATATTCAGCGCCCGAGAATGGGGAACGGCAGCAGAGCGGGATCGACGGAGACGCGGTCAGAATGTTTGCCTCCTTCACTGCAGAATCGCCGTCAGTGATCGAGATCGCACCGCCACCATCTTCCTCCGGTTCGTAGATGATCTACTCTACGCAGGATTTTTCTTCAGCCAGTCCTCGAGAGCAATCAGCACGTCTGGGTCGTTGATGCGCGTTCTTCGATGCAGTGCAAACCCCAAGGTGGGGTTCAGCGCCTTGAAGCCGAGTTCCTTCATGACGGTGCCCGCCATGATCCCACGTCGCGCCATCACGGTGTTGATCTGATCTACGACAGCGGGAACCAGGCATCCATCGACATGGATCACGCCCGACGCGGATGTTGGTCTTGTGGTCGGCACCACTGCCGCAGCCGCGGCCGTGTTGGGTGAAGGTGGCGCGGGTATTGTCGCTGGTGTCATGCAGCCTATCGTCGTCTTGAACGCGTCCCGCTCGGCAGCAGTCGCTCTTGACCAGGCTGATCGCAGCTGATCGAGTGCTGTCTTGGGTTTGCGTAGACCAGCTACGACGAAAGCCTCGGCTGGGGTCTTGAACTTCCCGGCGAGGTAATCGGTGTGGATGGCGGGATGATCGACGCGGAGGCGCTCGAGGTAATAATGGTTGTCGCGCTTCTGGAGCTTCTTCGTCATCTGGGTCAGTTTGGGTATCGCGTTGAAGGTGCGTAGATGGTCTACCGTCTAGCGCCCGTCTCGCGGTCATGTTCGGTTTGGTCAGTATCCACAGCGATCCTGTTCTCGACCGCAATGATCAACGTCGACATCGGCACCGCCAACCCGGCACTGACCGCAGCCAGCGCACTTAGCGACGGCTGGCGTTTGCCAGTCTCCAGAAACGAGATGAAACGCACCGAGACATCGGCGCGCTCGGCCAGATCCTCCTGGGTCATGCCAGCCGTCTGACGTGCTTCACGCAGCACATTGGCAAAGGCGGCGACAAGGGGTTCGTTGCTGCGGTCCATGGAGCGAGCCATTCCGCATGGCTTGACAGCTAACCACGAACAGTTGTTCTTGTTGCTTCGGAACGAATTCTGAAAGTGGAACAATTACAACGAGCAAGTCATTATAAGCACTGAACGCAGACCCGCACCGAACCACGCCGACATCCTTCGCGGCCGTTAACACTTTCTTAACGAAGGTGAACTCAAGGTTGTCCCAGCTACATCATTAGACCGTTCCAGAAGACCGACATTCATGCCCTACGCTTCCCGCACCATCGGTGCCGTCATTGCGGACGTGAACCGCAGCTATCTCCTCCCTGCCATCCAACGCCCCTATGTCTGGTCTTCGACCCAGATCGTCGCTTTGTTCGATTCGCTGCTGAAAGGCTATCCGATCAGCAGCTTCATGTTCTGGGCGGTCGATGAAGAGACCAAGGCCGAGGTCCGCTGCTACAAGTTCATCGAGAACTATCGGCCGGATGTGATGAACGAGCCGACCAGTGCCGAAGGGCGCCAGCTCGTCCTGGTGCTGGATGGGCAGCAGCGGCTGACCTCGCTGATGATCGGTCTTCGCGGCACGTTTTCGGAAAAGGCCAAGGGCGCGCGCGCCAGCAATGCCGCAGCCTGGTCATCGAAGGTGCTCTATCTCGATCTGCTGAAAGATCCCGACCCGCGCAATGCCGATGACGACGGTGAAAACGAGTTCGGCATCACCTATGGGCTCGCTTTCCACGAACGAAAACCGGCGAGCAACAATCGGCGTCACTGGTTCAAGGTCGGCTCGATGCTGGACTATGGCAGCGACGAGCGGCTGGAGGCGCTGATCGCCAAGGTGATGACCGAACTGCATCCGGGCGTTTCCACTTGGGAGCGCGAGTTGGTGGAAACGACGCTGCGTCGGTTGCATCGGGTGATCTGGCAGGACGAGGCGATCAACTTCTATACCGAACATGACCAGTCAGCGGACCGGGTTCTCGACATCTTCGTGCGCGCCAATGACGGTGGCACCAAGCTGTCAAAGGCAGATCTGCTGATGTCGATGATCACCTCAAAATGGTCGAGCGGTTCGGCGCGGGAACATATCGGCGGCTTTGTCGATTTCATCAACAAGGGTCTGGGCGCGCCGAACAAGGTGACGCGCGATCTGGTGCTTAAGGCCTGCCTCGTCGTCTGCGATTACGATGTCGTCTACAACGTGAAGAACTTCACCACCGAGGCCATCGCCGAGATCGAGCGCAACTGGGTGCCGATCAAGAATGCGATCGAGAATACCTTCCGGCTGCTGAACCGTCACGGCATCACCGGCGAAAATCTTGGCTCGCTGAATGCGGTGCTGCCACTGGTCTATTATCTCTACAACACACCGGATTTCGATTTTCGCGGTTCCAGCGAATTTGAACGTGTGAACGCCGCTGCGATGCACCGCTGGCTGATCAACAGCCTGCTGGTCAGCGCCTTCGTCGGTCATTCGGATCAGACGATCACCACGGCCCGCACCGCCATTCGTGATCATCTTCGCGTCGCGCGCGATTTTCCGGTGCAGAAACTGTTCGACGCCATGGCGAAGGGCGGGCGCCTGTCCCAAGTGGACGAACGCACCATCGAAGAGTTGTTCGAGATGCAATATGGCAAGCCGCGCACCTTCGTCGCGCTGTCGCTGCTTTATCAGGGCATCGACTGGAACGGATCGAACTGGCATGTCGATCACATCATCCCACAGGCCGATGCACAGAAGAACGTGCTGCGCGGCCGACACCTGCCCGAACATCGTATTCAGGAGATTCTGGGTGCCGTGAACAGCCTCGGCAACCTTCAGCTGTTGCGTGGTGACGAGAATATCGAGAAGGGCGCCATGCCGTTCCGGTCCTGGATCACCGGGCGGCGCGTCGATTTCCACGAACGGCACATGATCCCTCAACATCTGGAGCTTTGCGATGTGCTGTCGCTGCCAGAGTTCGTCCGCGAGCGTGAAAAGCTGATCCGCAAGCGCCTGCTCGCCCTCGTCAGCGGGGTGGCGGCATGACGAAGGTGACAGCACCTCGCCGAGTCGAGGCTTGGGGGTAGGGCGCCGACAATGGCTTATCTGTTCATAGGGCTGATCCTCGGCCTGGTTCTTCTCGTCGTCGGCGTGGGTTATCTCCTGCACACGTCCAAAGCGCCCAAGTTCGACCCCGAGATGGCCGAAAAGTTCGAAGCGCTCAAAGCGGAAAAGAACACACCGCGCAAGAAGGGCGGCAAGGCTGGTGCGGGCAAAACAGTCAGGCTGGTCAATGCTGCCCCGGCGGCAGCAGCGGGTCCGTCGCGGATCGACGCCAAACTCGAACTTCTTGGTCGAGATGAGCTGAAATCCCGTTGTCTCGCGCTTCTCGATGCGGCGGCGATGGAGCACCCCGCCGGACATGGCAAGCTGTTTGCCCGCTATGTGCTGCGGACGCAGGACGACGATCGGATCGAAATGATGTTCGAGAAAGGCGAGAAGAGCCGGGCGAACCTCTGGCTTACCTGCGATCACGCGGTTCCGCTGGTGGCCATGGGCGTTGAATTCCGCGATTACCCTGCCTCTGCGCTTTACCAGCCGACAGAACCCGGCGGCAAACCAGTCTATGGTCGTCATTCCGCGCTGAAATCCATGCGCGACCTCGCCAATGCGGATCTCGTCCGGTTCACCATCGACCGGGTCGATCAGATGGAGATGATCCTCACGAGGCTGAAAACAGCGGACCAGGTTGCCTGATCTGCGCCTCGGTCGTTCACAGGCTCACGGAGAGCCGATTTGCCGCGGGGTAGGTTGCTTGCCGGTGGGGTTGGCGGCTGGAACCTATCGGCCGCCAGCGACTCTCTCCGTGGCTTTTCTGGCTATCTGGCGACAGCCCCGCGGAAATCAGGAACGGCAGCAGAGCGGGATCGACCGGCCAATAGCATTTGCGGAAACAATGGCGCAGAAGCGCCGCGTTGGGAACGAACGCACCTGGACAACATCGCTGAAATCCCTAGCCTGGCCGATAGCTTGAGGGGTTATGTTGTCCGACGTATTGCCAGACTGTCCTATCTGCCATGGTCATGCTGGTGGGCTTCGTGCACCGCGGCATGTAAGCTCCTGGACGGACCTGACTGCGTCGGAGCAGTTTGCGCTTCTGGCGCAGTTAGGTGAAGCGCTTGGTAAGGGTGCAGTCGGCTTCAGGCTGGTCACTGAACATGGGCACTTGCGGCTTTGCACTCTGGCCTCTCCTGTTCAACCCGCGCGGCTGACGACGGGTGCTGAAGATCCGCTGCTGCCTCTGCTCGCGCAGGGTATCGACGCCGCTGATAGTGTCGATCTCGCGATCGCTTTCGCGATGGACTCTGGCGTGCAACTGATCGCGCCATGGCTCCGTGATCTGCTTGACCGAGGTGGGCAGCTGCGGATCGTGGTCGGCGATTACATGGATGTCACCGAACCTGCTGCACTGTCTCGGTTGTCTGATATCGACGGGGCGCAGGTGCGGGTATTTGAGACCGGCACAGGCAGTTTCCACCCCAAAGCTTGGTTGTTCCGTGCTGCAGACCGGCAGGGGGCGGCAATCGTCGGCAGTTCCAACTTGTCGAAGACTGCGCTTACCACCGGGATCGAATGGAACCTGCACAGCGAAAGCGCAACCGATGCTGTGGCTGTTGCCTTTGAGCGGTTGTGGTCGCATCCTCAAACCCGCGCGCTCACAAGTGACTGGATCGCCGACTACGCTCTTCGCCGTCGTGCTGCGCCTTTGACGGAGCTTGCTCAACGCATCGTTTCGGATGAGCCGGTTACACCGCCTCCTGAACCACATGCCATTCAGATGGCGGCGCTGACAGCTTTGGCTGATACCCGACAAGCGGGGCATCGTGCTGGTCTGGTCGTATTGGCAACGGGCTTGGGAAAGACTTGGCTTGCTGCCTTCGACAGTCGATCTTTCGCGCGCGTGCTTTTTGTAGCGCACCGGGATGAAATCCTGACGCAAGCGATGGCGTCATTCCGTCGTATCCGTCCCGAGGCACGTTTTGGCCGGTTCGATGGCGCTGAAAAGAATGCAGATGCTGAAGTCCTATTCGCCTCGATCCAAACCATCGGTCGTGTCGGTCATCTCCGCCGGTTTGCGCCAGACGCCTTCGATTACATCGTGGTCGATGAATTTCACCATGCGTCAGCAGGCAGCTATCGCGGGCTGTTGGGTCATTTCACCCCACGTTTTCTGTTGGGTCTGACGGCGACGCCCGATCGTTCTGATGGCGCCGACCTGCTGACGCTGTGCGGAGACAACCTTGTCTATCGCTGTGATCTGTTCGAGGGCATCGAGGCAGGGTTGCTTGCGCCCTTCCGCTATCTCGGTGTTCCTGACGAGGTCGATTACGCGCAGATCCCCTGGCGATCAACGCAGTTCGATCCCGCCGCCCTGGAATCAGCACTGGCGACCGAGGCGCGGGCGGCTAACACGTTGGAGCAGTTTCATCGCCATCGTGACGGGCCTGCGATCGGCTTCTGCTGTTCCGTTCGTCACGCCGAGTTCATGGCGCGCTATTTCCGCGATCATGGTTTGCGCGCGGTTGCTGTGCATTCAGGCTCTGGATCTGCCCCGCGCACAACCTCGCTGGAGCAGCTGGGTCGTGGTGAGATCGACATCCTGTTTGCTGTCGACATGTTCAACGAAGGGGTCGACGTGCCGAACATCGGCACGGTGATCATGTTGCGCCCGACAGAAAGCGTGATCCTGTGGCTGCAGCAGCTTGGCCGTGGTCTACGCCGGGTCGAGGATAAAGTGCTTCAGGTGATCGACTATATCGGCAACCACCGCATCTTCCTGACCAAGCTTCGCGCTTTGCTGGCCGCAGGGCCAGGAGATCGCTCGCTGTCGCAAAAGCTTGACCAGGTGATAGAGGGTGCCTTGCCTTTGCCTCCCGGCTGCAGCGTGACCTACGATCTGAAGGTCATCGAAATCCTACGCGATCTCTTGCGCCCGAAGTCCGGCGCCGAAGAGATGGAGGGACAATATCGCGACTTCCGGCTACGTCACGGATTTCGACCAACAGCGGCCGAGATCGCCAATATGGGTTTCGATCCGTCAAAAAGCGGTCACGGCGGCTGGTTCGACTTCGTGCGCGACATGGGTGATGCGGTCGATGTCCGTGCCTCCACTTCGGTCGGCGATTTGCTGCGTCAGATTGAACGCGACCGTGCACTGACCCCCGAGGCGATCCGCGGGTTGCAGAGCCTGCGCGATCGGCGACCTGTGTCGGAGCAGGGTCTGGCATATTGGGCATTCAACCCCCTTCTGCGCGTAGAAGGTGAATGGCTGCACCTCACGCGACCTGACCCAGATGGCGCAGCAGCTGCAATGGTCGCAGAGCTCGCCGACTGGCGGGCGGCGCGTCAGGTGGGGAACGAAGCTGACGAGGCAGCTGCACGTTTCATTGGAACGGGTCCGCAGCTCTGGCGCGAATACCTGCGCGAGGACATACCGCCGATGTTCGGCGCAGCCTTCAGCCCTGGCAACTGGAATTCCGGTATCGTCCGCCTTGATCGTGATCTGATCCTGCTGACAACCTTGAAGAAGGCCAGCCTGACCATGGGAAGCCACTATGAGGATCACTTCCTCGGTCCCGACCGGATGCAGTGGCAGAGCCAAACCCAGACGCGGCGTGATAGTCAGATCGGGCGTATGATCGAGGGCACCGAAGCTGGCAGCCGTGTGCATTTGTTTGTCCGCAACGGTAAGCTGCGCAATGGAAAAGCCGCACCATTCCTTTACTGCGGTCGTCCCAACTTCGTCAGTTGGGAAGGTGAGCGACCGATAACCGTGATCTGGCGTCTATCTGATCCTGTTCCCGCCCATCTGCGCACCAGCTTAGGGATCTTGGGCGGGGAGTAGTCGTCCATCGGTCAGAAGCATTCGTGATCTGTATAGGCGCGACGAGAGCCGTTCTGTTGCGGTGAATGGTTGTTTCCTGGTGTAGGAGGGGGGCGGGAGTTGTGGCAGCGAGCGGCTCCCTCCGGGGCTCTCCTGGCTATTTGGTGATGGCGCTACAAAATTGGGGAACGGCATGACCTTGGGGTCCATCGGTGGAGCACGACAAAGAAAAAGTTGATCGCACCAGATTTCCTGTTGCAGGTGGTGTCGGTGTTGATGTAACTATTATCCATCAGCAAGGGGATACACAGATGGCTCTCTCGAATGCAGAAAAAGTCCGCCGTTACCGCGAGCGTCAGAAAGAGAAAAAGCAGCAAGAGCTGAAGCAGCCGACGCCGCGCAGTGAAATCTTCAAGACGCCTTTTTTCGAGTATTTTACGTATGATCACCAAATCGACTCGCAGTATGCAAACGCCCTCGAACTCGCAGGTATCCACCCGCTATACATGACGGATGATACTGGCCCAGAGACATCGACACTTGATGACTTGGCCGATGATACGGAAGAAGGTGGTTTCAGCAATCCGTTCGGTGACTCAAAAGGCAGTTCGCTCGGAAAGGCTGAAATCCTTGTTGCCCTTCTCCTCGATTCTGCAAGTGATCTGGCCAACTGGATCAACGACTACAAGAAGTCTGAGATCAAGGCGCGACTTGCAGAGCTTGAGGATACTGAGCTGCCAGATGCTGAGACGCGCCGTCATGCCTTCGCCAAGGTCGCGGAGTTGAATAAAATGCTTGAAGATCTCGACAAGACATTCCGCTGGCCTTTGCCGGTGTGGAAACCCGACATGAAGTTCCACGACCTGTAAGATCTGGCTTACGCGCTTCTGCGTCCTAAGCCGAAGACTGCCTTGTGCGTGAAGATCATTCATCTCGCCAGCAGCAATTTCCGCAACTCAACCCTGCGACTCCTTGAACGCAAAGCGCGTTTCCAGGCCCCGTGAAGGTTTGTCCAGATCTTGTCCCACACGCGATGCCTGTCGGCGCCGCGCTGGTCAAGCACGCCCGCCGCTATCCCTAACCGTCAATCTCTACACTGCTCAAAACAACCCAAAGGATATACACATGACCGACGTTATCATTGAAATGAAGACCGCCATCATGCTCGACCGCGATGACTGCGACGAGCTGAGCGATTTTGATTTCACCGCTTCGTCTTCTACCACGTTGCAGAAAACCGCGTTCCGCGAGTTCCTCGACACCACCATCACGGAAAGCGTTTCCTTCGGTCAAGACGGCGAAGACGCCAACTTTGAAGACTATCAGTTCAGCCCGCGCGACTACCTCACCTGTGGTGGTCCATTCGGTGCGCTGACCGATGCGGCGGCCGCCTGGACTGACGACATCGCCGAAGAGGATGATCCGATTGACGCAATGAACTGCCTGCGTGCCGATCTCGAAGATTATCTCTCCCACCTGAATAAGGTGCTCAGCCTGTTCAACCGCTATCGCTACCGTGATGTGGTCCCGTCGAAAGCTGCATGACTTGAACCGCGGCCTTGTCAGACCGGCGCATATTGCGCCGGCCTGCTCCAAAGTCGGCGGGTCATTCTGATCTGCGAACATCTTCAGGGCGTCTGTCGCTCGGACGGTATTCGTGCGAGAATGAACTCACATCCGCGCCTGTCGCTGTGCCCGCTTGAAGAAGTGTCGAGTTGCCTGTTCACGCGCCTCCTTGTCGGTCATTACGATGTTCCGCATTTCGTTATCCTGCTGGAACATCTTGATCATGCCTTGGAAGAAGGCCCGCGAGAACACATTGTAGACCACGTCTGCCGGGTTGTTGCGGATCATCTCGGTCATGTCGTCGTCCATGATGTCGCGCGTCACGCGTTCAAAGCGCAGAAAATCATCCCGTGAAAACTTGGTGCCATTCCGCTCGTTGAACGAGTCGATGATCTCTGACAGCGACCGTTCTTCTTCCTCGGTATAGGCATTCGCGCCGAATTCGGTGATGGGCTTCAGCATCGCGGTTTCACCGGGTGACAGCGATGCACTGCCTTCCTCGCCCTTTTGCAACCTGAACGCGGTCAGGTTCAGCATGTCATCGGCGATGGTGATGTCGGCGGGCACTTCGCGCGAGGGCAGAAGGCGCGACAGCCAGGAAGAATAGGCGTAGAGCTTTTCCAGCCAGGCATCATTCAGCGAGACAACCTGCGCGACGAAGGCGTAGAAGCGCTGGAAGCTCTGCAGCAACTGCCGGAACTCTTCTTTCTGCGCCTCGTCCTCGTCCAGTTCGAAACGTCCGACGGCAAGCCGCACTGTGCCTTCAAGCGCCAGCCGATCCTGCGTGTTCAGATCTCCCTGGAAGAAACGACCAGCAAAGCGTTCAACCTCCTCGCGGTTGATGTAGGTCGCGGTCGAAATTCGCTGTTCCAGATCATAGATCTGGTTCAGGTCGGTGCGTTCTTCCAGCGCCGTCGCCTCGAAGAACGGCGCGAAGGCATCCTTGATCTCCTCCATCGTGTTCTGGAAATCGAGAACGAAGGTCCGCGTCTTGTCAGGGAAGGTTCGGTTCAGACGTGCAAGGGTCTGAACCGCTTGCAACCCTGCAAGTTTCTTGTCGACATACATCGCAACCAGCTTCGGCTGGTCGAAGCCAGTCTGGTATTTCTCGGCAACCACCAGGATCTGATAGGCGTCGGTATCGAACTTCTTCGGCAGTTCGGTTTCTGCAAAGCCGTTCGCCGCAGCCTCGGTCCAGACGTTGCCATCCACCTCCAGATCGCCGGAAAACGCCACAAGTGCCTTGAGGTCGCTATAGCCCTTTGCCGCGATATACCCGTTCAAGCGCTGCCAGTAGCGCAACGCATGTTCGCGGCTTTGGGTCACGACCATCGCCTTCGCCTGTCCGGACAGTTCAGCGGCGACATGGCGGCGGAAATGTTCAACGATCACCTCGACCTTCTGGTCGATTGCCGTCGGATGCAGCGAGGCATAGCGCGCTACACGCGACTGCGCACGGCGCCCTTTGAAGGCCGGGTCGTCCTCGATGGCCTTTTCCAGCTGATAGTAAGCCTTGTAGGTCATGTAGTTCTGAAGCACGTCCAGAATGAACCCCTCCTCGATCGCCTGTCGCATCGAATAGAGGTGGAAGGGATGCGGCTTGCCGTCGCTGCCGATCCGGCCAAACCGTTCCAGCGTCACGTTCCTCGGCGTCGCAGTGAAGGCGAGGAAGGAGATGTTCTTCTGCGGTCCGCGCGCTTTCTGGAACGCCAGCACCATGTCCTCGATCTCGTCAGACCCCTGATCGTCGCGGGTCAGCGCATCGGTCATCGCCTGTGCCGCCTTACCCGATTGCGACGAATGTGCCTCGTCGATGATCACCACGAAGTTCTTGCCTGCCTGACCGGAGATCGCCGCCAGATGCTCGGTGCCGAACTTCTGGATCGTGGTGATGATGATGCGCGCGCCTTTCAGGATCGCGTCCTTCAGATCGCGCGAGGTGCCGTCGATCTTGCGCACCACGCCATCGGTCTGGGCGAAGCCGCCGATGGTGTTCTGCAACTGCCGGTCCAGAACCAGACGGTCGGTGACGATGATCGCGGTGTCAAAGATCGCACGGTCGTTGTCGTCATGCTGGTTGATGATCTGATGCGCAGTCCAGGCGATGGTATTCGACTTGCCAGAGCCCGCGCTGTGCTGGATCAGGTAGTTTCGCCCCGCCCCATGTGCCTTGGCATCCGCCAGCAGCTTGCGCACGGCATCGAATTGCTGGAAGCGCGGAAAAATCAGCACCTCGCGGCCGCCGCTGCGGTCAAGGTGGATAAACCGGCCGATCAGATCCAGCAGCACCTCACGCGAAAACACAGCGCGACCCTCTGGCAGATCCTTGTAAAGATAGGCGACACGGTTTTCAGCGGGCACATCGGGGTTGCCGGCGCCGCCATCACGACCACGGTTGAAGGGCAGGAAGCGGGTCTTGCCGTTCATCAGCCGCGTGGTCATCGACACATTGTCCTGATCCACCGCGAAATGCACGATGGCGCCGCGCTTGAAGGTCAACAGCGGCTCGCCCGCCGCACTGCGATCCTTGCGATACTGGGTCTCGGCGTGCTTGATGTTCTGCCCGGTCAGCAGGTTCTTCACCTCCAGCGTCGCCACCGGAATGCCGTTCACGAAGGTCACAAGGTCAATCGCGTTGCGGTTTTTCGCGCTGTAGCTGACCTGACGCATCACCGACAGGATATTCGCCTGATACAGCCGCACCAGATCGGGGTTCAGGTTTGACGCCGGTTTGAAGAAGCACAGCGCGAAGCGGATGTTCGGCACTAGCTTCAGCCCCTCGCGCAACACGGCATGGGTGGGATTGTCGCGCAGCGCCTTGTCGAGCCGTTTGAGCAGCTCTGCCTCGGCTTGCGCGCTATAATGGTCTTCAAGCGTTCTGCCACGCCTCGGGTTGCGTGGTTTTCAGAAAGCGGAACAGCAGGCCGGTATCCAGCGCGATGGCGACATCGTAATGCTGCGCGCAATCGCGTTCGAGATAGCCGAGACCGCCGGTCAGACAGGCGGTGATATGTTCCTCGAACACGGCTTCGCGGTGGATGTCGGCGGTGCTGTGGCTGGTCACGCGTCCATCTCCTCTAGCCGGTCAAGCTGACGGTCGGTGGTGCCTGCGCGGGCGTGGGCGGTCACGTCGAGTTGCCCGGTAACGGCGGCGGTGATGAGGGCAGAGCGGTATTCGCGCAGGCGGGTGATGGAGGCGTTTGTTTTCACCTCTATAATGCCAAGATCGATTTTCAAGGCGTCCAAGTGCTCTGCAATGGCAATCTGTTCAGCACGCGGGGCAACAGGCACAAGTTCTGAGTGTATATCGTTTCGGTCTACGCCGGGAACTGCAGACTTTGCTGAGTTCAGAATAAAAATGTGTGCAAGATCCTCAAGAAGATAGAAGACGTATTTGGGGTGCTCATAGATCGTGCGAGAGTAGAGCGATGTGTTCAGCGCCCAGTAGTCTTCCTCGACAAAGTGAAACTTGCCGATTGTCCCGTAACGCCCGGTTACAATGCCGGGTGCCTTGGACGAGCACATAGAATGTGTGCCAGAGATTCCGCCAGATGAGTAGATAGGGTATTTACCTTCAGTTCGTGCATCAGCCGGAAGGTCATGCCCTCTTTGGAACAGGACCACATGTCGAAGCGGTTTCACTGTCCAACTCTTGGGAACCCTATCGAACCATTGGTTGGGTCCACTTACTGCCTGATGCTCTTCTGGAGCGCCTCTCGCTATCGCTGTATGTCTAAGTGCTCGAAACTTCTCCCCCAACAACGCCAACAAGCGCTGCTTCTTCTCGATCAGCAGGTCTATTCTTGCGGTCTCCCGGTCCAGAAAGTCGGCGATCTGGCGTTGGGTGGCGAGGTCGGGTGTCGCAATTCTGGCGTCAAGCATCGTGTTAATGTTGATGTTATCGACAGTCGCACCGATCTGACTCCATTCGAGCAGCTTCTGGGATTGCTGTCCTTCGATCCAATAGGCGAAGAATTCTCCCAGCAAGGAGTGTTGGAACTGAAAAGCCTTCATGTCTTGGTTGAGCGCCACAGGAACCGTGTTTATCGCGACAGGCAGCGAGTGTTTCAGAATCCCAGAGCGAACCACCATCAGAACTGATCCGAGGGGGACAATGTTCGTTGCGCTGTTTCGAACAGCGTCTTCGGTAATCTGGTCTTCGGCAGAGTCGATAAAACGCCTTTTCATGTCCTTGGGTGAAACCCAAGGAATGTCTCCATCAGTCCAAAACGCCTCATTGTCTTTGCTTGGGGTTCCACCTCCAAAGAACCCCGAGAGGTGAAACTTGATCTTTCGGCGATCCCATGAGGCAGGAATACCATCTTGTGGAGCAGAAATATTACTCACACCACCCTCCAAGCCTGACGCCGCTGCCAATCCGCAGGGAAGCCCATCGCCTCGACCACAGGCAAGGGGCAGGTTTCCAGATGCGCAACCAGCCGTCCGCGCCAGCCAGACCCGGGCGCGACCACGTTCAACAGGTGATCCAGCATCACCAGCGTATTGTGCAGACAGCGGTCATCGGCACCGCGCATGGCGATCGGCAGCGTGGCGGGCGATGTCGGCACCGTCATCTTGATGGTGAAACGCCGGTTCCACAGCCGCCCGTGATGGGCGCAGATATTGCGCACATGGCTCATGTGATGCGCGAAAGAGGTAAGCACCTTTTCATCCAGACCAAAGGGCTTCGCGATCGCCTGCCGGTCACTGCGCCGCTTCAGATCGCTGAGGAATTTTGACAGCAAGCCGAACGACATCAGCTCTGCCGCCATCCAGACCGGCGGCAGCGCAGGCGCGGTGTATTTTTCACGATAATGTTCGGCGAATGTATCGCGCGAACGGGTGAATTCCTTGGTCAGATCGGCAACGTCCTTTGCATGGCGTTCGACATGGCCGTAATGCGGCTGGTCCAGATAGCCATGGGCGCCATAGGTCATCGCCATGTGATGCGCCCAATGCGCACGGATCGCGACCTCGACCCGCTCGACCGCGTCCATCGCCATCAGGCGAAGCTGACGGTCAAAGACGTAAAGTGCCAACACATCCTGAAACCGCGTGCCGGGACGCAGGGCATGATCGCCGTCAGCGGCCGGAATCTCGAACGGCAGCCAGTAGGCGCGCAGACGGTAGTAAGAGATGTGCCCGAGGTAATGGCGAGCGGTTGCTTCGTCATCGACCACCATGCCGCGCCGACGCAGCAGCGCGATCTGGTCGGTGACAGAGATGGCGGGTTTGGTGAACCTCATCTCAGCGATCCTTACTGCCGATGTGCAGAACACGGACCCCTGAAAACAAGTAACCCGCCGGGGTGCGCAGTGCGCTGCCGAAGCAGCGTCCGAGGCGTGGCGGGTCTTGTTGCTGTATGAGATAGGATAGTGACGTTATCAAAGCAATAACAAACCGGATGATGAACCGCGAAAATCACGCCACCACCTGCGACAGCAGCGCGGCGATTTCCGCCTCCAGCGTCTTCAGCTCGGCGTCGATCTCCGCCAGCGGGCGGGGCGGGGTGTATTTGTAGAAATAGCGGTTGAAGTTGATCTCGTATCCCACGCGCCCGATACGGCCGTCCTGCGCATCGGTATAGGTCTCATCCACCCAGGCATCGGGGACGAAGGGCAGAACCTCGCGTTTCACATAGTCGCGCCAATCCTCATGCAGCGGCACCAGCTCGTGGTCGCGCAGATCGCTGTCGGCTTCGGGGCGGCCGTCCTTGTCGGTGCAGATCTCGGCGTCTTCGTCGCGTTCCGACAGCGAGGACAGGATCGCCTTCTTCACCGGCGCGGCGAGCTTGATGCCAGCTTTGCGCAGAGCCGCATTCAGGGCGGCTTCGAATCTGTCGCGGTTCAACCAGCGTTCGCCCTGTGGAAGGTGCACCAGAAGCGCAGACAGCAGCGCCTGCCGGTCCTCATCACCCAGTTTTTCGAAGGGTTTTGAATCGCGCAGGTTCTCCAGTCCTTCCTTCGTCACCGAGAAGGCCAGCTTCAGAGGCCGCTCCACCCGAACCTCGCGATAGCCGAAGTCGGTGGTGGCGAAGATCTTCGACACATCGGACCAGTCGCTGGTGCCGTTCAGCATGTCGGCATAGATGTGGGTGATCAGGTCGCAGCCTTCGGCCGGAATTTCGCGTCGCTTCGATCCCAGCGACTTGCGCATGGATTTCCAGAACCGCTCACCACTGGCGTCGATCAGCTGCACCTTGCCACGGCGCGCGATATCCTTGCGGTTGGTCAGCAGCCAGACATAGGTTTGAATGCCGGTATTGTAGAACAGATCGGTCGGCAGCGCGATGAGTGCCTCGACCCAGTCGTTTTCCAGCATCCAGCGCCGGATCTCGCTTTCACCCGAACCCGCACCTCCGGTGAATAAGGGCGAGCCGTTCATGACAATGCCGATGCGAGAGCCCTGTTCATCATTACGCATCTTCGAAATCATGTGCTGCAGGAACAGCAACTGACCGTCAGAGATGCGCGGCAGACCGGCGCCGAAGCGACCTTCTTTGCCCTTGGTCTCGGCCTCTTCGCGGATGGGATCGGCGTATTTCTTCCAGTCCACCCCATAGGGCGGGTTCGACAGCATGTAGTGAAAGCGCCGTTTGGAATGCGCGTCCTGGGTCAGGGTGTTGCCATAGGCAATGTTTTCGGGGTCATGTCCGGTCACCAACATGTCGGACTTGCAGATGGCGAAGGATTCCGGGTTCAACTCCTGACCGTAAAGCTCGACCCGAATGCGCGGGTTCAACGCCTTCATCTCCATCTCGGCGATCGACAGCATACCGCCCGTGCCCGCAGCAGGGTCATAGACCTGACGGATGACGCCAGAGCCGGTCAGCGCCTCGCGGTCGTTGATCAGAAGCAGCGATACGATCAGCCTGATCACCTCGCGCGGCGTGTAATGTTCGCCGGCGGTTTCGTTCGAGATTTCCGAAAAGCGGCGGATCAGCTCTTCGAACAGATAGCCCATTTCGAGGTTGGAAATGGCTTCGGGATGCAGGTCGATCTGGGTCAGCTGGTCGAAGACGCGAAACAGCAGCCCAGCATCGTTCAGCCGTTTCAGCTGATCGGTGAACAGGAACTTGTCGAGAAAGATGTCGCGGACATTGGGCGAGAACTTGGTGATGTAGTCGAGCAGGTTCTTGTGGATGTCCTTCGCATCCTGGCTTTTCAGCGTGGCAAAGGTGAAGCGCGACAGGTTGTAGATGCGAATCTCCTGACCGACGGTGCCCGCGATCAGCGTTTCGCGCGCTTCTTCGTCCAGATCCTGCGGCAGGGTCGCAGCCATGGCGAGGACAGCTGGCTTTGACGCTTCCAGAATGCAGTCGAGACGGCGCAGAACTACGAAGGGAAGGATGACCTTGCCATATTCGGATTGCTTGAAGTCGCCACGCAGGGTCTCGGCGATGGACCAGACAAAGGAACTCAGTGACTTGATATCGCTGCTCATACGCCGTTCTTTCAATCTTTTCTTGTATCTGCAGCACATTGCGCGACGGGGGCGGGGGCGTCAAGGAAGTGGGGTGGCGCAAGGGGTTCCGGTCGGCGTATGAATGGTTGTTGCCGCAGGGTATTTGAGAAGCCGATGTCGATCCCGGACTATGAAACATTCATGCTCCCCGTCCTTCGCCTGTTCGGTGAGGGTTTGAAGAACGTCGCCGAATGTCTGCCTGGGCTGAAAGCCGAGTTCGGTATCACTGAAGACGAGGCTGCAGAACTGCTCCCCAGCGGCCGTGTGACGGTGCTTCAAAGCCGCGCCCATTGGGCACGCACCTATCTGTCGAAGGCTGGACTGCTAGAAAGCCCGAAACGTAACCAGCACGTCATCACGGCGAAGGGACGCGAAGTTCTCGCATCCAATCCCACGCGCATCGACAACGCGTTTCTCGACAGCTTCGAGGGATTTCGCGACTGGCGTGTGCGAGCCTCTTCCGAGGACGTCGTGACAGGCCTGTCGCCTGAACAACCCATCAACCGCCCAACCACACCATCGACCGCGCAGATCGAAAGCGTTCAGACGCCCGAAGACGCGATGGCGTCAGCGCATATGGTGATGAATGCCGCCCTGCGCGATGATCTGCTGGCGCTGCTGCAGACCATGAACCCCGTCCGGTTCGAAAGGCTGATCCTCGATCTGCTAGCTGCGATGGGCTATGGTGGTGGGGATCTGAACAACGGTCGGATGACACGTGCAACTGGCGATGGTGGGATCGACGGCATCATCGACGAGGACGCGCTTGGTCTTGATGCCGTTTACATCCAGGCAAAGCGCTATGATCCCAGCTACAAGGTTGGTCGACCGGATCTTCAGCGCTTTGTCGGGTCACTGACGGGTGAGGGCGCGACCAAGGGGGTTTTCGTCACGACCTCAGATTTCTCGCGCGATGCGACGAGCTATGTCGAACGGGTGCAGCATCGTATCCGGCTGATCAACGGACAGCGCCTCGCCGCGCTGATGATCCAATATGGCGTCGGCGTGCGTGCCCGCAGCACCTATGTCATCAACACGGTTGATGAGGATTACTTCTCGGAGGTTTGAAAATGCAGGGTGACGCCATGTCAGTGCACTGGCTTGATTGGCAGGTCGAACTTCACCTTGTTCAGGGCCTCTGCCATCAAGATCACTGGCGAGGCATGAATATACACTGACGCAACCTCCTGCGGTGCATGTCCTGAAATCATTTTCGACAACTCTCGCGGCACACCTGAGCGTGCGAGCTCGGTCGCCAATGTGTGACGGAAGCTGTAAAATACCTTCTGCTTGCTCTTCAGTCCAATATTGACAAGAAAGGTATTGTTAAACCAGTCGTTGACTTTGTCTGCCCTTTTTGCCTACTCAGGGAAGAGCAATGTCTCACCTGCGTCCTTGAGGCGCTGGACGTGATCCAAGAACCCGAAACGGATCAGGTCGTCATGAATCGGAACAAGCCGCTTGCTACGCTGATTTTTCGAGGCGTCTGCGAGGTAAAAAACCGGGACAGACTGTTCTTCGTAGATGTTGGCGAGTTTCATTCTCGCCATTTCGGACGAATTTCGAACGCCAGTATAAAGCATGACGAGCAGCGCCCACTGGTTCAATCCATAAGTCGAGGGGGCAGAAAAGATAGGGTTGCCAAAAATCTGCTTAAGTTCTTCTTTGGTGAATGGTAGATAAGAAGGTTCGCGATGAACTTTGCTGCCTGTATCTACGCGAACTTCTCTGGCTGGATTCGAGGTAGTATACCCATTATTCGACGCCCACTGAAGTATGCTGGACAGATGCGATAACCATTTCATGTTGATTGTTTTCGGTGCCAAAGTCGAAACGGGCTCGGCGAGCTTCTGATTCGCCTTGATCGCTTGAGGAAGCGTGAGGCCTGGAAAGCGCATCGTGTATCGGTTTGGTGTTTTCAGGAGCGCCTGCTTGTAGTCGATGATATTCTGCTTCGTGATAGAAGCGACAGCCCGGTCAGAGCCGAGGAATTCATTGAACATGCGGACCGCGTTTCTGTGCTCCTCCATTGTCTTGGGTGCCAAAGTGGAACCTCCGGCTGTGCGCTCAGCGTGAAAACCGGCCAGCGCTTCGGACAGGGTCAACCCTTGGCTGGTTCCCACATGCTTTGCTGCATCAAGAGGTTCAGGGTCGGGTGCAGTCAGCAGCGGATCGCTCGGCTGGCCTGAAAAGTCGCCCCTGTCGCGTTCGAGCGTCCGCTCCAGCGCCTCGATCTCCGCACGGGTCAGAGCGTCTGCAAGATCGCGCCATTCCGGTGTATCGCGCTGCACAGGCAGACCATGCTCGGTGACGTATTGTTCGACAGCAGGCTCGATCCAGCGTGTTTCGCCAGAAGTGAAGCTTGACCGCAGTGCAGCCAGGCGTCGCGTCCGGGTGTTGTGGTAGAAGTCGCGCGCGCCAGCCTTGAGCTCGAAGTCCGTTGTTGCATTGATGATCGAGGCAGCGGTGTGACCTGTGGTGCGCTGTTCCTGAGCAAGCCTCTCGAGGGCGCGCTCCCTTTCGACATTGATCTCTGCTACTGTCGGCATTGCTGCGCGCTTCGCCTGGTCGATTGCGACAGCATTTGCATAGTGGCTTTTCGCCGCGACGGAGAGCGTGACTGCAGG
This sequence comes from Gemmobacter sp., assembly GCA_034519525.1. Taxonomy (GTDB): domain Bacteria; phylum Pseudomonadota; class Alphaproteobacteria; order Rhodobacterales; family Rhodobacteraceae; genus Gemmobacter. The sequence continues at coordinate 94,141 of JAXHOJ010000051.1, forward strand.
CGCGCCCTTTCGGGCTTCGTATAGTTCCCGCGCTTCGTCGATCCGAGCGAAGAAGCGGTTGATGATGCCATGCGCCAGTTTTTCGCGGGTTCTCGCGTCAGACGGCAGGTCCTTCTCGACCAGCTCGCGAACGCCAATGATGTCGCGCAATTCATCAGGAACTGTGATGCGGACGATCCACTTGCCCCTGACCTGCTGGACGTATTTCATGCCCCCTCCAAGACCCCGTTTGTAGCAGCTCTTGTAGCAGGGTTTGTAGCAAAGACCCCTGAAATCCAAGGGTATCTTTCATTTTCAATACGCTAGGAGGGGGTAAGGTGAGAGGCTGGACAACGACCCAAGCGGGGCTCGTTACGGCTGCTACCTTCCGGTCCTGACCGGGTTGGCGAGGCGCTCGCCCGCGCCAACCTCTCGGTGCTGCAGATAGGACAGGTGGGGGGATTATGCAAGCCCCCCGTTTCATCGGCTTTTACTTCGGCAGGGTGGCCAGAAAATCCTGTAGCACGGTCTCAAAGCGTCGGGGGGCCGTGCTGCGGCTTTGCAGGTGATCGCCCGGGGTCAGCAGCAGGGTGGTCTTGCCCTGCCGCGCCGCCAGCAGCGCAAGGCTGGAGGCAGGGGGCACGATCCGGTCACGCCGCCCGTGCAGAACCAGCACAGGCCCGGCGAAATCCGCCAGAATGTCGCCCACGCGCGCCTGCGACAGGTTTGCGCCATGGCTCAGACCAAAGGCAGGTACGGCCAGAGCGGCACCGATGCCGCCCAGCGGCAGCCGCAACTCTGCCGTCACATGGCGCAGGATGGCCGGAAAATCCAATGCCGGGGCATCCAGGATCAGCGCATCGGCCATATCGAAGTAATCGGAACGTGCCAAAAATTGCCCGGCGATGCCGCCGCCCATGGAGGCTGCGACCAGAACGACATCGTCGATGCCGCGGTTGTGCAGCAGGGCGAAGGCGGCGTCGATGTCGGACCATTCGGTGAGGCCGAAGCTGCGCAGGCCATCGGGCGCGGCGGGGGCGCCCGCATCATTGCGATAGGTGACAAGCAGAACCGGCAGGCCCGCGGCGTGCAGTTCCGGCAGGTATTGATAGCCATCCTCGCGGGCGCCACCGATGCCGTGAATGAACAGGGCCGCGCGCCGGGGGCTTCCCGCACCGGGCTTGCCGGGCACCCACCAGGCGGGCGCAGGGCCAAGCGGTGTATCAACCGTCAGATTTTCGAAAGGCAAATCAAAGGCCTGCATCGGATCGCCGCGATAGCCCGGCTGCATCGGATCGCTGACCGCAATGGCCGTGTTCTGGCGGAAGGCGCGGCCTGTCAGCATTTCGGTCATCAGCCGGTGGGTGAACCAGGTCGCGCCGACGATCGCCAGCAGGGCCAGAACAAAGCCGCCGAACAGCAGCCGCCGCAGCCAGATCCGGCCGCGCATCAGATCAGACCTGCCATGCGCGCACCCTCGATCAGGGTTGGCGCGACGTGATGCGCGTGTACGCCCTGCGTCGGTATTATGTCGGGTATCTGTACCACCACGCATCCCGCCGCCATCGCCGCAGCCGCCCCGGCTTCGCTGTCTTCGAACACAAGGCAGCGCGCCGGATCAACGCCCAGCAGCTGTGCCGTCAGCAGATAGGGTTCGGGATGCGGCTTGGCCGCCACCACATCTTCGCGGGTCACCACATGGGCAAAGGCCTGCGCCAGCCCGGCCAGATCCAGCTTGCGATGCGCGCTGGCCCGCTGTGACGAGGTGCAGAGCGCGCGGGGCTGGGCGATCTGATCCAGCAGATCCAGAGCGCCGGGTTTCAGCGGCAGACCTGCGGCCAGTTCGGCTTCGAACCCGGCGTGCAGATCGGTCTTGAGCCGGTCGATATCCAGTTGCGGATAGGCCGCGCGCAGGATGGCATCGCCGCTGGCCAGATCGCGGCCGATCAGGCTGTGGAACAGGGGTTCATCCAGCGGAATGTCGATCCGCGCAAAAACCGCCCGGGCAGAGCGGATGGCGAGGGCTTCGGTGTCGATCAGCGTTCCATCCAGATCGAAGATCACGGCGTCGAACATGGCGGTCTCCTGCGCTTGCGGGGAAGGTCTAGCCGATCACAGGTGCAGACGGAAGCTCAGGAAACCGTCATCGGTGGGGCAAAGCGGTTCGGGGGAGAAATGCGCGATCTCGTCGAGATAGGGCAGGGCATCGCGGCCGGTTTCAAACTGCACGGAGGTGCCGGGCATCGGCAGAAAGCCGAAGCTGCCGCCCTGCCAGAGCGCAACCGGCGCGGTATCGCGCACGAAGCTCAGCAGGATGTCGCGGATCGGGGCGCGGCCCACATCGACGATCCGGTCAGGGCGCGCCGCCGTGTAACCGCCGCAGCCCGCTGCGCGATAGCTGTTGGTGGCCAGAATGAATTCCGCCGCAGGGTCCAGCGGTTGGCCATTGTGCCGCAGATTGTGGACGCGCTGCGCCGCCGGATCGCGCAGCACCCCGAAACGGTCATACCGGGCGGGCGATGCCAGATCTATGTCGAAGGTCAGGCCCAGGATGCGATCATGGTTGTAGCTGGGAAATTCGGGGTCGATCAGCGGCTGATCGGCCAGACCGGGCTGGATCTGCCGATAGATGCCCATCGAATTTTCCAGCCAGTCGGCCAGTTCGGCCCCGGTCAGCCGGAGTGCGGCAATGGTATTGGGGAAGATATACAGATCCGCCACATGGCGCAGCGCCATGGGGCCTGCCGGGATATCGACAAAATTGCGCGGCCCCCCGCGCCCGCCCGCCTTGAACGGCGAGGCGGCAGAGAGCAGCGGCAATGCGGCTTCCGGCCGGCCGTGCAGCTGTTTGCGCACATGGCGCAGCTGCGCCTCGGCCACCACGCGCAGGGCGGCGGCGGGATTGACCAGCGCAAAGTAGCTGTGCAGCGGGATCATGGTTTCGCCCACAGTGCGGCGGGCAAAGGCCACGGTTGCATCATGTTCCAGGCAGACGGCACGCTCCACCGCCGCCGAGGGCTGGATGCCCGCGCCCTGCACGGCCCGCGCCGCGACCTTTGCCCCGGCCACCTGCCAGCGGCCCTGCGCATCCTGCCGCAGATCGAGGTCGATCACCCCCAGATGCGATCCGTTGAAGCCGGGCATGACCACCGGCTTGCCAAAGATGGTGCCCGCCATCGGATCAACCCCCTCGATTTCTTCGAAGGTGGGGGCCGGGAATACCCTGTGGCTGTGGCCTGCGATGATGGCATCAATGCCGGGCACGGTGGCCAGCGCGGTGGTGGCATTTTCGGCCCAGCTGTCGCGATCCATGGCGCCAATGCCGGAATGGGACAGGGCCACCACCAGATCGGCCCCTGCCGCGCGCAGCCGGGGCACCAGCGCCTCGGCGGTTTCAAGGATGCCCCGGGTTTCGATGCGGCCTTGCAGCAGCATCCGGTCCCATTGCAGGATCTGGGGCGGGGCAAAGCCGATCACGGCGATCTTCAGCCGGTGGATATTGCCTGCGTCATCGCGCAGCTCACGCTCCAGCAGCACATGGGGGGGCAGCAGCGTTTCGTCCTGTTCGGGCGTGGCGCCAAGGCGGCGCAGCACATTGGCCGAAACAACCGGAAATTCCGCGCCCTGCAGCGAATCCAGCAGCTGATCCAGGCCATAGTTGAATTCGTGGTTGCCGAGGGTGGCCGCATCATAGCCCAGCCGGTTCATCGCACGGATGGCCGGGTGCACATGGCCCGCCCGCATCGCGCCGGAGTGCACGATGTAATCGCCCAGCGGGTTGCCCTGCAGGAAATCGCCATTGTCAAACAGCAGGCTGTTGCGGCTTTCCTGCCGGGCCTCAGCGATCAGCGTCGCTGTCAGCGACAGCCCCATGTCATCGGCGGGCCGGTCGGCGTAATAATCGTAGTTCAGCAGATGCACATGCACATCAGAAGTGGCCAGCAACCGCAGAGGCAGGCGGGCATCAGGAGCGGATGTGAGGGTCAATCCTGCATCCCCGGCGCGGCAGGATCACACAGAGGCGCAGGCCGGTGCGGCCCGGCGTTCCATGAAATGCTGAAATGCGGGGTCACGGCCTTGGTATGTCTTTCTGCTCGATCTTGCGTGTCGCGATTGGGTTCCGGGGCAAAAAGGCCATGAACCGAAGCCGATCTTGGCCGATCACGCAGATGTTTGCAACTTCGGAAAGCACATGCAACACCTTTGGGCGGCACGAAAAACGGGGCAAATCATGCGGCTGGCGGAAACTGTGACCTTTGGCGGTTCTGGGCTGAACCGGGCGGCGGAACTGCGCGGGGATGCGGCGCAGATGGCGGCGCTGCTGGACCGGGGGCAGGTGCTGCCGGTCTGGCGTGGTAAGCCGCTTGTGGTGGCGGGGGCGGCGCTGGGCTGGGTGGTGCCGGGGCATCCGGTGCTGGCGCATGGCCGGGGGCCGGTGTTTCTGGGGCTGGACGGCGATGTGCCGCGATTTGCGCAGGATATTTCGGACTGGTCGCCCGAAGCCGGTGCCGAAGCGGTGGAACACGGGTTCTTCGATCCGTCGGAACAGCGGCATCCGGCGTTGCCCGGCGATCATGGCTTTCTGGAGCTGCGCGGCATCATGACGCAGCTGACCCCGCGCGGGGCAGAGCTTGCGGCCATGGCGCGGGCGATCCTGCACTGGCACCGCAGCCACGGCTTCTGTGCCACCTGCGGCGCGGCCAGCGAAATGGCGATGGCGGGCTGGCAGCGCAGCTGTCCGGCTTGCGGGGCGCAGCATTTTCCGCGCACCGATCCGGTGGTGATCATGCTGGTGACGCGGGGCAACAGCGTGCTGCTGGGGCGTTCACCCGGCTGGCCCGAGGGGATGTATTCCTGTCTGGCGGGGTTCATCGAGCCGGGCGAGACGGTCGAGGCGGCGGTGCGGCGCGAGGTGTTCGAAGAGGCGGGAATCCGGCTGGGCGCGGTGCGCTATCTGGCCAGCCAGCCCTGGCCCTTTCCGGCCTCGCTGATGATCGGCTGCGCGGCAGAGGCGCTGGACGACGAGATCCGGCTGGACCCGGCCGAGCTGGAGGATGCGCTGTGGATGACGCGCGAGGCGGTGCTGGCGGCGATGGCGGGGGAACATCCGGTGGTCAAGCCCGCGCGGCGCGGGTCCATCGCACATTTCCTGCTTGCCAACTGGCTTGCGGATCGGCTGGATTGAAACGGATAACGCAAGGCAGAACGGGGCGCAAAACCCCGAGGCGAAAGGGCAGGACATGAAACTTTCGACACGCGAAGATATCGAAGCACCGCTGGAGGTGGTTTTCGCCGATTTCGCCGATACCGAAGCCTGGGAGCGGGCGGTGCTGCGGCGCGGGGCCGAAATCGCGCGGGTGGACCGGGTGCAGGGTTTTGGCCCCGGCATGGCCTGGGTGGTTTCGTTCGATTATCGCGGCAAGGCGCGCAAGGTGACGGTAAAGCTGGCCGAGGTGGACGCACCGAACATGCTGGGGTTCCAGTTTTCGGCCGCCAGCGTGGAGGGCACCTTTGCGCTGGAATTCCTGCAACTGTCGGCGCGGCGCACGCGGGTCAGCTTTGCCACCGAAGTGAAGCCAAAGACGCTGGCGGCCCGGCTGCTGCTGCAATCCATGAAGCTGGCGAAGGGCAAGGTGGAGCGCAAGTTCGAAACCCGCATCGCCCAGATGTGCAACGAAATCGAAGAACGCCACCGCGCCGCGCCGCACGCCTGACAGGCGGCGGTCGGCCCCCGCACGGGATCTGGCGTGCGGGGACGGGGGGATTAGGCCCGGCTGGGGTCAGCGGGATAGACGCCGACGATATCCAGCGCCGAGGTGAAATAGCGCAGCTCGTCCAGCGCGCGGGCCACGGCGGCATCTTCGGGGTGGCCTTCGATATCGGCGTAGAATTCGGTGGCGGTGAAGCTGCCGCCGACCATGTAGCTTTCCAGCTTGGTCATGTTGATGCCATTGGTGGCAAAGCCGCCCAGGGCCTTGTACAGCGCCGCCGGGATGTTGCGGACGCGGAAGGTGAAGGTCGTCATCATCTTGCCGGGGCCACGGCGTGTGGTGTCGATCTGGCGCGACATGGCCAGAAAGCGGGTGGTGTTATTGGCCTGATCTTCGATATGGCGCGCCAGCACATCCAGCCCGTAGATTTCGCCGGCCAGTTCTGACGCCAGCGCCGCCATGGTGGGATCGCCCTTTTCGGCCACGATCTTGGCAGAGCCTGCGGTATCGGCCCCGGTCACGGCGCGCAGGTTATGCGCCTTCAGGAAGTTGCGGCACTGGCCCAGAAGCACGGTATGGCTCATGGCCGAGGTGACATCGGTGATCGCGGTGCCGGGAATCGCCAGAAGGTTGATGTGGACGCGGACAAAAGCCTCGTCGACGATTCGCAGGCCGGAGCCGGGCAGCAGCGAATGGATATCGGCCACGCGGCCATAGGTGGAGTTTTCCACCGGCAGCATGGCCAGATCGGCCTCGCCTGCCCGGCAGGCCTCGATCGCATCTTCAAAAGTGCGGCAGGGAAGCACATCCATGCCGGGCCGGGCCTGACGGCAGGCCTGATGCGAATAGGAGCCGAGTTCGCCCTGAAACGAGATCCGCCCTGCCATTGTGTCACACTCCGTGGTCATTTCGCCGCATTTGCGCAGGCTGCGGCGCTACTACACCTTGAAAACAGGCGGGGGAAGCGGATAGAAGCCCCCTCAGCGACAAGCCAATGTAGGACGCGACATGATCGACACGATGACATCAACCAAGGTGCTGGGCGCGGTCTGCGGGTCGCTGCTCGTCTTCATGCTGGGCAACTGGGCGGCCGAAGGGCTGTATTCCATGGGTGGCGGCGGTCACGGTGGCGAAGAAACCCAAAGCTATGTCATCGAAGTTGCGGGCGCTGCGACCGATGAGCCTGCCGCAGAGGCCGGGCCGTCGTTTGACGAAGTGTATGCCACGGCCGATGCGGCTGCGGGCGAAAAGGTGTTTGCCAAGTGCAAGGCCTGCCACAAGGTGGATGGCACCGATGGCACCGGCCCGCATCTGAACGGCGTGGTGGATCGTGCCAAGGCTGCGGTTGCAGGCTTCGGCTATTCCGATGCGCTGCTGGCCATGGCGTCGGACAGCTGGACCCCGGCCAATCTGGAAGCCTTCCTGACCAACCCCAAGGGTTACATGCCGGGCACCAAGATGTCTTTCGCAGGTCTGCCCAAGGTGCAGGACCGGGCGAACCTGATCGCCTGGCTGGCCACCCAGCCCTGATTTCCGGCACATTCTGCCTGCGGGCCACCCTTCGGGGTGGCCTTTTGCATTGTATGGCCCTTGCGGCGATACAATCCCCCGTATTCACGCAATCGCGCCTTGAGAGGGCGGGATTTTCCGCTAGTCTCGTCAGCCAAAGCCGCATCAAGCCGGCCATGGCAGAGGAGACCCGGATGACCCGCAAGACCCGTGCAGAAGCTGTTGCCCAGACCCGCCCGCGGGATGACGGATGGGCAAGGTGGCTGGGCGCCGGGATTGTGGCGCTGGGTCTTGGGCTGGTGGCCGCGCAGGCGCGGGCGCAGGAAAACGTGATCGTCGCGCATGGTATTTCCACCTTTGGCGATCTGAAATATCCCGCCGATTTTCCGCATCTGGATTATGTGAACCCCGATGCCCCGAAGGGTGGTGAAATCAGCGAATGGGCGCCCGGCGGCTTTGATTCGATGAACCCGTTTTCGGTGAAGGGGCGGGGCGGGGCCCTGTCGACCATCATGCTGGAATCCCTGCTGACCGGGACGGCGGATGAGATCGGCTCTGCCTATTGCCTGCTGTGCGAAACGCTTGAATATCCCGAAGACCGGTCCTGGGTGATCTTCAACCTGCGGCCAGAGGCGCGGTTTTCCGATGGCACGGCGCTGACCGCCGAGGATGTGGTGTTTTCGTTTCAGACCCTGCTGGAAAAGGGCCTGACGGATTTCCGCACGGTTTTTGCCCAGCAGGTGGAGGGCGCGGAAATTCTGGGGCCGCACCGGGTGAAATTCACCTTCAAGCCCGGCATCCCCACGCGCGATCTGCCCGCGGATGTGGGCGGGCTGCCGGTGTTTTCAAAGGCGCAGTATGAGCGCGACGGGCTGGATCTGGAGGAAAGCACGCTGAAGCCCTATATCGGCTCCGGCCCCTATATGTTTGACAGGATGGAAACCGGGCGCACTCTGGTTTACCGCCGCAACCCCGATTACTGGGGCCGTGATCTGCCGATCATGAAGTGGTCACCTCGAATTTCGATACGATCCGGATCGAATATTTCGCCGATGGCTCTGCCGCATTCGAGGCGTTCAAGGCGGGCACCTATACGTTCCGCAATGAAAATTCGGCCCGGCAATGGGCGACGGGCTATGATTTTCCGGCTCTGAAAGCGGGGCATGTGGTGCAGGCCGAACTGCCGAACGGCAACAAGGCCAGCGGGCAGGCCTTCCTGTTCAACCTGCGCCGCCCTGTCTGGCAGGATGCCCGCGTGCGTGAGGCGGTGGGGATGATGTTCAACTTCGAATGGTCGAACCAGACGCTGTTCTACGGGCAATATGCGCGCATCAACTCGGTCTGGGAAAACAGCTGGCTGGCGGCAGAGGGCGTGGCTTCGGCGGAAGAACAGGCGATCCTGAAACCGCTGGTGGACGAAGGCCTGCTGCCGGAAGCCATCCTGACGGAACCGGCCGTGATGGCGCCCACCTCGGGCGAGCGGCAGCTGGATCGCGGCAATCTGCGCAAGGCCTCCGCCCTGCTGGATCAGGCGGGCTGGGCCGTAGGCAATGACGGGATGCGCCGCAATGCCGCGGGCGAGGTGTTGCGCCTGCAGATCCTGAATGATGACCCGGCCTTTGATCGCGTCATCAACCCCTTTGTCGAAAACCTGCGCGCGCTGGGCGTGGATGCGGTCAACACCAAGGTCGATCAGGCGCAGATGGAAAGCCGCACCCGGCCACCAAGCTATGATTTCGACATGATCACCGGCAATGCCCGGTCCGGCTATATCTCGGGCGCCGAGCTGAAGCAGTATTACGGGGCGGATACCGCAGATGTATCTGCCTTCAACCTGATGGGTCTGAAAAGCCCGGCAGTGGACCGGCTGATCGACGTTCTGCTGGCCACCAGGACCCGAGACGAGATGACCATCGCCACCAAGGCGCTGGACCGTGTGCTGCGCGCCGAACGGTTCTGGGTGCCGCAATGGTTCAAGAACACCCATACGGTGGCTTATTTCGACATGTTCGATCACCCTGAAAACCTGCCGCCCTATGCGCTGGGCGAGATGAGTTTCTGGTGGTACAACGCCGAAAAGGCCGCCGCGCTGAAAGCTGCGGGCGCGTTGAAATAAGGGCCAGATCACTCCTATGGGAGCATATATTTTCCGGCGGCTGCTGCTGATGATCCCGACGCTGTTCGGGATCATGATCATCAACTTCACGCTGACGCAGTTCGTACCCGGCGGCCCTGTGGAACAGGTGCTGGCCCGGCTTGAGGGCAATGGCGATGCCTTTCAAAGCATCTCGGGCAGCGGCGATGCCGGGGCCGAACAGATGGGCGATGAATCCGGCGGCGGCGGGGGCTATATCGGATCGCGCGGCCTGCCCCCCGATTTCATCGACGATCTGGAGGCACAGTTCGGCTTTGCCCGCATCGTCTGTGCCGAGGGCTATACCGGCCCCGCCACCACCCGCGCGCCGGAATGTGTGAAAGAAGCGATCCCGCTGATGGAACGGTTCTGGATCATGATGGGCAATTATCTGCGCTTCGATTTCGGAGAAAGCTATTTCCGGTCGATCGGGGTGGTGGATCTGGTGCTGGAAAAGATGCCGGTGTCGATCAGCCTTGGCCTGTGGTCGACGCTGATCGCCTATCTGGTGTCGATCCCGCTGGGCATCCGCAAGGCCGTGCGCGACGGCAGCAGCTTTGATACCTGGACATCCGGCGCCATCATCGTGGCCTATGCCATTCCGGGCTTCCTGTTTGCCATCCTGCTGCTGGTGGTCTTTGCCGGTGGTTCCTACTATCAGTGGTTTCCGCTGCGCGGCCTGACCTCTGACAACTGGGAAAGCCTGAGCCTTTGGGGCAAGGCTGTCGATTATGCCTGGCATATGACGCTGCCGGTTCTGGCCTCGACCATCTCCAGCTTTGCGACGCTGACGCTGCTGACCAAGAACAGTTTCCTTGATGAAATCCGCAAGCAATATGTGATGACGGCCCGCGCCAAGGGCCTGACGGAGGGCCGGGTGCTGTATGGCCATGTGTTCCGCAATGCCATGCTGATCGTGATCGCGGGCTTTCCGGCCATCTTCATCAGCGTGTTCTTTGGCGCCTCGCTGATTATCGAAACCATCTTTTCGCTGGATGGGCTGGGGCGGCTGGGGTTCGAGGCGGCAGTGGCGCGCGACTATCCGGTGCTGTTCGGGACGCTGTTCATCTTTGGCCTGATGGGGCTGGTGGTCGGCATCCTGTCGGATCTGATGTATGTCTGGGTCGATCCGCGCATCGACTTTGAGCGGAGGGGATAAGCCATGGCCCTTTCGCCCCTGAACCAGCGCCGCTGGCGCAATTTCAAGGCCAACCGCCGCGCCTATTGGTCCTTGATGATATTTGCCGTGCTGTTCGGCCTGACCTTGTTTGCCGAGGTGCTGGCCAATGACAAGCCGCTGCTGGTGCGCCACAATGGCGAATATTACACGCCCTTCCTGCGCTTTTATCCCGAAACCGCCTTTGGCGGCGATTTTCAGACCGAAGCCGCCTATCGCGACCCCGAGGTGCAATGCCTGATCGTGGCACAGGGGGCCGAGGCCTGCTGGGATGACCCGGAAGGGATTCTGGCAGAGGCACGGCAGGGCACGGTGGAAGGCCAGCCGATCACACCGGGCTGGATTCTGTGGGCGCCGATCCCTTACAGTTACAACACCATCAACGATCTGGGCGGGCCTGCGCCTTCGGCACCGGATGCGCAGCACTGGCTGGGCACCGATGATACGGCGCGCGATGTGCTGGCGCGGGTGATCTATGGCTTCCGCCTGTCCATCGCCTTTGCGCTGATCGTGACGGCGCTGACATCGGTGATCGGCATCGCGGCCGGCGCGGTGCAGGGCTATTTCGGCGGCTGGGTGGATCTGGTGTTCCAGCGCGTGATCGAGATCTGGGGCGCGACGCCCAGCCTGTATATCATCATCATCGTCGGCGCGATCTGGCAGATGAATTTCTGGCTGCTGATCGGGCTGATGGTGCTGTTCGGCTGGACCAGCCTGATCGGCGTGGTGCGGGCCGAATTCCTGCGCGCCCGCAACTTTGAATATGTGCGCGCCGCCCGCGCGCTGGGGGTGAAGGATCGGGTCATCATGTTCCGCCATGTGCTGCCCAATGCCATGGTGGCCACGCTGACCATGATGCCCTTTCTGGTCACCGGCGCCATCGGCAGCCTTGCGGCGCTGGATTTCCTGGGCTTTGGCCTGCCTGCCTCGGCCCCCTCTCTGGGCGAGCTGACGCAACAGGCCAAGCAGAACCTGCAGGCGCCCTGGCTGGCCTTTACCGCCTTCTTCACCTTTGCCCTGATGCTGTCGCTGCTGGTCTTCATCTTCGAAGGCGTGCGGGATGCCTTCGACCCGAGGAAAACCTTTCAATGAGCGTTCTTTCGGTCGAAAACCTGAACATCCGCTTCCGGCAGGACGGGCGCGTTGTTCATGCGGTGAAGGGTGTCAGCTTCACGGTGGGCAAGGGCGAAACCGTGGCGCTTGTGGGGGAAAGCGGATCGGGCAAATCTGTCACCGCGCTGTCGACCGTGGCGCTGTGGCCGAGATTCGGCGCAGATTGACGGGTCGGTGGTCTATAACGGCACCCAGATGATCGGCGCGCCGGAACCCGATCTGCGGCGCATCCGGGGCAATGACATCAGCTTTATCTTTCAGGAGCCGATGACCAGCCTGAACCCGTTGCACACGATCGAAAAGCAGCTGGGCGAAAGCCTGGCGCTGCATCAGGGCCTGAAGGGGGATGCCGCGCGGGCGCGGATTCTGGAACTGCTGGTGAAAGTGGGGATCCGCGATCCCGAAAGCCGGCTGACCGCCTATCCGCACGAACTGTCTGGCGGGCAGCGGCAAAGGGTGATGATCGCCATGGCGCTGGCCAATGGGCCGGAGCTGCTGATCGCGGATGAACCGACCACGGCGCTGGATGTCACCATTCAGGCGCAGATCCTGGATCTGCTGGCCGATCTGAAGGCGCGCGAAGGGTTGAGCCTTTTGTTCATTACCCATGATCTGGGCATCGTGCGCCGCATTGCCGACCGGGTCTGCGTGATGAAGGATGGCGAGATCGTCGAACAGGGGCCTGCGGCCGGACTGTTCGCCCATCCGCAGCATCCCTATACGCAAAAGCTTTTGGCGGCGGAACCGAAGGGGCGGCCCGATGTGGTGGCGGCGGATGCGCCGGAAATCCTGCGCGCCGATCATTTGAAAGTGTGGTTCCCGATCAAGACCGGGCTGATGCGCCGCGTCACCGGCCATGTGAAGGCGGTGAACGATGCCAGCTTTACCCTGCGCGCCGGGGAAACGCTGGGCATCGTGGGCGAAAGCGGATCGGGCAAGACCACACTGGCGCTGGCCATCCTGCGGCTGATCGGATCGGAAGGCGCGATCAGCTTCATGGGGCAGCGGATCGACGGCTGGCGCGCGGGGCAGCTGCGTGACCTGCGGCGCGACATGCAGATCGTGTTCCAGGATCCCTTCGGCTCGCTGTCGCCGCGCATGACCGTGGAGCAGATCATTGCCGAAGGGCTGGGTGTGCATGGCGTGCAGCCCGGGCAGGATCCGCGGCAGATGGTGGCCGATATCATGACCGAGGTGGGGTTGGACCCGGCGGCGATGGGGCGCTATCCGCATGAATTTTCGGGCGGCCAGCGCCAGCGCATCGCCATTGCCCGCGCCATGATCCTGCGCCCCAAGCTTGTGGTGCTGGACGAGCCAACCTCGGCGCTGGATATGACGGTGCAGGTGCAGATCGTCGATCTGCTGCGCGGGTTGCAGCAGAAATACGGGCTGGCCTATCTGTTCATCAGCCATGACCTGCGGGTTGTCCGCGCGCTGTCGCACAAGGTGCTGGTCATGCGGAACGGCGATGTGGTGGAAGCGGGCGAGGGGGCTGCGGTCTTTGGCGCGCCGACCAGCGATTATACGAAAACCCTGATGGCTGCGGCCTTCGGCGGCTGAGGACGATTGATGAAGATCCTGTTTGTTCACCAGAATTTTCCGGGGCAGTTTCTGCATCTGGCGCCCGCCCTGCAGGCGCGCGGGCATGAATGTCTGGCGCTGACCGATGCCAGCAACAACCGCTCTTCCGCCATTCCGGTGCTGAAATACAAGCACGAATCCCCTGCGCCCGATCCGGCGGCCTGCCGGCTGGGCCGCAACTTCACCCAGATGAGCGACCGGGGCGTGACCGTGGCCCGCGCGGCGCTGCAGCTGCGGCAGAAGGGCTATGTGCCCGATGTGATCTTTGGCCATTCCGGCTGGGGCGAGCCGCTGTTCCTGAAGGAAATCTGGCCCGAGGCCAAGCTGCTGGTCTATAGCGAATTCTATTACAAGGGCCGGGGCGCCGATGTGGGGTTCGACCCTGAATTCGACAAGCCTTCGTTCGATCAGGTGATGATCGCGCAGGGCCGGGCGGCCCATCTGGGGCAGGCGCTGATCCATGCCGATGCGGGCCTGTCCCCCACCAGGTGGCAGGTCAGCACCCATCCGCCCGCGCTGCGCGAGCGGATCGAGGTGATCTTCGATGGCGTGGATACCGAGGTGATGAAGCCTGATGCCGCGGCCAGCGTCACCCTGCCGAATGGTCAGGTGATCCGCGCGGGCGACGAGGTTCTGACCTTCGTGAACCGCAATCTGGAACCCTATCGCGGCTATCACAGCTTCATGCGCGCCCTGCCGGCCATCATGGCGGAACGACCGCAGGCGCAGGTGGTGATCGTGGGGGGGGATGATGTCAGCTATGGCCGTGCCCCCGCCAAGGGCCAGACCTGGAAAGAGATTTTCCTGAACGAAGTGCGCGACCGGATCGACCTGAACCGCGTGCATTTCATGGGCAAGGTGCCTTACCCCACCTTCGTTGCGCTGATGCAGATCAGCCGGGTTCATGCCTATCTCACCTATCCCTTCGTGCTCAGCTGGTCGATGCTGGAGGCGATGAGCGCGGGCTGTCTGGTGATCGGATCACGCACCCCGCCGGTGCAGGAGCTGATCGAGGATGGCGTGAACGGGCGGCTGGTCGATTTCTTCGACGTTGAAGGCTGGGCCAAGCTGGTGACCAAGGCGCTGGCCCGCCCCGAGCGTTTCAATGATCTGCGCCGGGCGGCGCGGGAGACCATCGTGCAGAATTACGATCTGAAAACCGTCTGCCTGCCGCGCATGGTGGATTGGGTGGAAAGTTTCGGCCCCTCCACCTGATCGGGGCCTGATCGGGGCAGGCCGGTCAACCCGGCCCGTCCCACAGGCTATGGCGGTGTCACCTCAGCTCGAACTTGTTCTTCTTGCCCTGCCAGGGAAACAGCGCGCCGCCCCCCAGACATTCGCCTGCAAAATCCTTGGCGATCCAGACATGGCCTTCGAATGTGTCGACGCGGAATTCCTCGCCCGGAAGAAGTGCCGCATATTCGACGGGCCTTCCCCGGAAATCGAGCCAGTAGACCGAAACCGCGCGATCGGATTTGTTCATGAACCGCGCCTTGGCCGCAAGCGCCGATGGGCCGGAGGCGAATTGCCCCCAGGCCGGGCATCCCTTGCCAAACCGGGCGGCATCGCTTTCTGTCGGCGGACGGGCGGCATCCTTTGGCCAGACTCGCACCGCGGGGGGCACGGATTTGCCGCCGGTGCCATTTTCGGCCAAGGGGCGTGCCTTGGGCCGCAGGCCGCCATTGGCGTGACATTCCCCGACCTTCAGCAGCGCCGCCGCCGAACCAGCCAGACTGAGCCGCTGCACCGACATGGTATCGGGCTGCAGTGCCAGCTTGCTGCCGTTGCGCAAGCTGCGCAGCGCCTCGTCTGACAGGAACCAGATCATCTGGTCGCCGCCGTCATAAAGCGTGCCCTTGAACTTTGCGCCGTCAATCTGCAGCGTGCCGCGCAGTTCATCCTTGGGGGCCGCGCCGGGCACAGCTAGCGCCCAGCCTTCCTGGCTGTATTCCACCGCGATCTGTGGCGATGCGCCCTGCGGTGTGGCACCGCAGCGCAGGAAACGGGCCCCCTCGCTGATGGAATAGACCTGCCAGCCGCGCGTTTCATCATAGGCCCTGCGATCCTGCGCAGCTGCGGCCCCGGCCAGCATCAGCGCAAGGGCCGCCCCGGCCAGCGGTGCCAGATACAGGTTCATCGTCATCCTCCCCACCCGGGCAAGCCTTGCCCCGGCACCAGATTGGCGCGCAAAACGCGCCGAGGCAATGCGCTGATCGCGCGGGGGCAGGGCCTGCGGTTTCAGATCGCTGCGGAATGTTGCGCCTTTGTCTGGTCATAGACATCGAAGGCGCGGGCGATCATCCGCGTCAGCGGCCGGGCCGCAGGCGGGATGGCCAAGCCAGCATCGGAAACTGTGACCATGTTCCCGAATTGCGCCTGCGCCTTTCCAAACATCCCCGCCAGCTGCGCGGGTGTCACCTCGAAATCGCGGATCAGTTCGGCTGTTTCCACCCGAAAATCACACATCAACGCCTCGATGATGCGGCCGCGCAGCAGATCTTCCGGGGTGAAGACATGGCCGCGATGGGTGGTAAACTTCCCGGCGCGCACGGCGCGGGTGTAATCTGCGGTCCCCGAGACATTCTGCGCATAGCCCTGTGGAAAGCGCGAGATCGACGAGGCGCCCAGCCCCACCAGCACAGGCGCCACATCATCGGTATAGCCTTGGAAGTTGCGGCGCAGATGGCCGGTGCGCGCGGCCACGGCCAGCCCGTCATCCGGTCGGGCGAAATGGTCGATCCCGATCGACTGATAGCCATCCCAGCCAAACAGATCTGACGCGGTTTCGAACAGTTTCAGCCGCTCTTGCGGGGTGGGGATGGCATCCGACGGGATCATCTGCTGGCGGCGGCTCATCCAGGGTACATGGGCATAGCCATAAAGCGCCACCCGGTCGGGCGACAGGCTCAGCAGTTTCTGCACGGAATCGGCAATGCGGGCGCGGGTCTGATGCGGCAGCCCATAGAGGATATCGGCGTTCAGGCTTTTCACGCCGCGGTCGCGGATCATCTCCACCACATCGCGTGTCAGCTCATAGGGCTGGATACGGCCGATGGTGCGCTGGATCTCCGGGTCGAAATCCTGCACCCCGATCGAGGCGCGGTTCATCCCCGCCGCCGCCAGCGCATCAAGCCGGGGGGCATCCACCTCATCCGGGTCGATTTCCACCGAAAATTCGGCGCCATCGCCCAAGGGCACGGCGTCAAAGACCGCCCCTGCCAGATCGCGGATCAGCCCCGGCTGCAGCAATGTGGGCGTGCCCCCGCCCCAATGCAGGCGGCTGAGCGTGACACCGGGGGCCAGATGCCGCTTCAGCAGGGCGATTTCGGCCTTCAGCGTTTCCACATAGGCAATCACCGGATCATCGGAGGATGTGCCCTGCGTGCGGCAGGCACAGAACCAGCACAGGCGCCGACAGAACGGCACATGCAGATACAGCGAAATGGCCGTTCCCGCCGGGATCGCTTCGATCCAGCCGGCGAACAGCGAAGGGCTTGCCGTGTTTCCGAAATGCGGTGCCGTCGGATAGCTTGTATACCGTGGCACACGCGCGTCAAAAAGCCCAAGCCGTGCGAGTTGCGATTCCTTGTCCATGCGCGTAACCTAGAGATGTGCGCGCAGGAAGCCTTGACGTAAATCAAATGGGAAACGCGAATGGCCATGCAGGATATGCAACTCGCCCATCATGAATGTGGCGATTGCCCGATCCGCCACCGGGCGGTCTGTGCCCGGTGTGAAGCAGACGAGCTGACCCGGCTGGAACAGATCAAATATTACCGCAGCTATCAGGCCGGGCAAACCGTAGTCTGGTCGGGTGACCGGATGGATTTCGTGGCCTCGGTGGTCACAGGAATCGCCACGCTGACCCAAACAATGGAAGATGGCCGCCGCCAGATGGTGGGCCTTTTGCTGCCATCGGATTTCGTGGGGCGGCCGGGGCGGGCAAATGCGGCCTATGATGTGACGGCGACCACCGATCTGGTGATGTGCTGTTTCCGCAAGAAACCCTTTGAAGACATGATGTTGTCGACCCCGCATATCGGCCAGCGCCTGCTGGAGATGACGCTGGATGAACTGGATGCCGCGCGGGAATGGATGCTGCTGCTGGGCCGCAAGACCGCGCGGGAAAAGATCGCCTCGCTGATCGCGATCATTGCGCGGCGTGATGCCACGCTGCGCCTGAAAACCCCCAAAGGTGCGCTGGTCTTCGATCTGCCGCTGACGCGCGAGGAAATGGCGGATTATCTGGGCCTGACGCTGGAAACCGTCAGTCGCCAGATTTCGGCGCTGAAACGCGATGGGGTGATTGTGCTGGAAGGCAAGCGCCATGTCACCATCCCCGATTTCGACCGCCTGCTGGAGGAAGCGGGCGATGACAGCGATGGCGGCATGATCGGCTGAGCGTTACAGAGACCCCCGCTTTACAGAAAACTCTGCGGGTCGATGTCGATGGCGATCCGCAGGTTGGCGGGCGGTTTCAGCTGGGCCACCCATTCGGCCAGCGCCGCCTGGATCGGCGCCTGCTTGTCGGCCTTCACCAGCAGCCGCACCCGATGCCGTCCGCGCACCCGTGCGATGGGGGCGGGCGCCGGGCCCCAGACCTGCGCGCCGATCCGTTGCAAGGGCCCGTCACGCCGCGCCAGTTCCGCGCCGAAATCGAACACTGGCTGCACCTCTGGCCCTGACAGGATGATGCCCGCCATGCGGCCATAGGGCGGCACGCCCGATGCCCGCCGCTCGGCCGCTTCGGCACGCCAGAACGCCTCTTCATCGCCGCCCAGGATCGACCGGATCACCGGATGATCCGGCTGATAGGTCTGCAGCAGCGCAAGCCCCCGCCGTTCGCCGGTGCGCCCGGCCCGGCCCGCCACCTGCCGCATCAGCTGAAACGTGCGTTCGGCGGCGCGCAGGTCAGACCCCTGCAGGCCCAGATCGGCGTCGATCACCCCCACCAGCGTCAGCAGCGGAAAGTTATGCCCTTTGGCCACGATCTGCGTGCCGATGATGATTTCTGCGCCACCTGCCGCGATGCTTTCGATCTGCGCCTTCAGCGCCCGCGCCGATCCGAACAGATCGGACGACAGGATGGCAACCTTCGCCTCGGGGAACCGTTCCGCCACCTCTTCGGCCAGCCGTTCGACCCCCGGCCCCACCGGGGCCATCCGCCCCTCGACGCCGCAAGAGGGGCAGGCCACCGGCACGGGTTTGGTGGCGCCGCATTGATGGCAGACCAGCTGTTTCAGGAACCGATGTTCCACCATCCGCGCGTCACAGTGATCGCAGCCCACCTGATGCCCGCAGGCCCGGCAGATGGTGACCGGCGCATAACCCCGCCGGTTCAGAAACAGCAGCGACTGTTCGCCAAGGGCCTGCCGCGCCGTGACCGCCTGTGCCAGCGGGTCTGATATCCAGCGATTGCCGGGCAGGCGCTGCTCGCGCATGTCGATGGCGCGCATGTCGGGCAGTTCAGCGGTGCCGAACCGTGAACCCAGATCCAGCCGGGCATATTTGCCCTGATCGGCATTGACCCAGCTTTCCAGGCTGGGCGTGGCCGAGGCCAGCACCACCTGTGCGCCGCAGATCGCCGCGCGCAGCACGGCCATGTCACGGGCGTTGTACAGCACGCCCTCTTCCTGCTTGTAGGAGGTGTCGTGTTCCTCATCCACCACGATCAGGCCCAGATGCTGAAACGGCAGGAACAGGGCCGACCGCGCGCCGACCACCATCTGCGCCCGGCCTTCGCTGACCATCTTCCACAGCCGCCGCCGTTCCGTCTGCGTCACGCCAGAATGCCATTCGGCGGGGCGGGCGCCAAAGCGTGCCTCCACCCGCGTCAGGAATTCCGAGGTCAGCGCGATTTCCGGCAGCAGCACCAGCGCCTGCCGACCGTGGCGCAGACATTCGGCCACCGCCTCCAGATACACTTCGGTCTTGCCCGATCCTGTCACACCCTTCAGCAGCGTGGTGCCATAGCCGCCCTGCGCCACGGCGGCCACCAGCGCATCGGCAGCGGCCACCTGATCGCCCATCAGGGTCTTGCCATCCTTCGGGATCAGATCGGGATAGGGCAGATCGCGCGGCGCGTCCTCTTCGGCCACCACGCCTGCCTTCACCAGCCCCTTGATGACCGATGACGAACAGGCCGCAGCTTCGGCCAGTTCGCCCAGCGTCACCGCGGCACCGCCGAAATCGCGCAGCGCCTCGATCACCCGCAGCCGGGCATCGGTCAGCCGGTTGGGCACCGGGCCGGACAGGCGATAGACGCGGCGGTGGCCCGGCGCCTCGCCCAGCCCCGGCGCACGGGTGGCCAGCCGCAGCATGGCGGGCAGGGGGGTCAGCGTGTAATCGGCGGCGCGGGACAGGAAGCTGCGCAGTTCGTCGCGCATCGGCCGGGCCTCCAGCACGCGCGACACCGGGCGCAGCTTTGCCATGTCAAAGCTGCCCTCGCCCGGGCCCCAGACGACGCCCAGCATCCGCCGTGGTCCCAGCGGCACTTCCACGAAATCGCCCGTGCCGCAGCCGCCTTCGGGCGCGCGGTAATCCAGGATGCCGGTCAGCGCCCGCCCCAGCGGTTCTGTCAGCAGCACACCGACCCGTTCACCCGCTGCGAAGATGCGATCCACGCCAAGCCTCTCTTTAATCTGCCACTCCTTTGGGCTAATACGACCGCGAGAGCGCCTGCAACCCTGCATCGAATACAAAGGACGACCCGGATGAAATTCTTCGTCGATACCGCCGATGTCGCCGCCATTGCCGAGCTGAACGACCTCGGCATGGTGGATGGCGTGACCACCAACCCTTCGCTGATCCTGAAATCGGGTCGTGACATTCTGGAAGTCACCAAGGAAATCTGCTCGATCGTCTCCGGCCCGGTGTCGGCCGAGGTTGTGGCGCTGACCGCGGACGAGATGATTGCCGAAGGCCGCAAGCTGGCCGAGATTGCGGAAAACATCACCGTCAAGGTGCCGCTGACCTGGGATGGGCTGAAGACCTGCAAGGTTCTGTCGGCGGAAGGCCGCATGGTCAACGTCACCCTGTGCTTCAGCGCCAATCAGGCCCTGCTGGCCGCCAAGGCGGGCGCAACCTTCATTTCCCCCTTCATCGGCCGTCTGGATGACATCAACCTTGATGGCATGGATCTGATCGCGGATATCCGCCAGATCTATGACAATTATGGCTTCGACACCCAGATCCTGGCCGCCTCTGTCCGCACCGCGAACCATGTCACGCAATGCGCGCTGGTGGGCGCAGATGTGATGACGGCACCGCCGTCGGTCATCAAATCGCTGGCCACCCATGTGCTGACCGACAAGGGGCTGGACCAGTTCATGAAGGACTGGGCGAAAACCGGGCAGAAGATCCTCTGATCCTGTTTTCCGACTGATGTGCAAAGGCCCGCGCATGGCGTGGGTCTTTGTCATTTTCCTGCAAAAATTTGCGGCGCGGTGCCGGAAAGCCTGTTATCCTGACGGGAAAAGAACAACGGGCAGTAAGCATGATAGAACCGGACCTGCGGGACCGCCTCATGGCGGAGCCGGAAAAGATATTGGATGATCGCGATCTGATGCGCGCCCTGATCGCCGCGAATGACCGGGTGATCGGCGACAATGTCATCGACCTGCGCGGCATGGCGCTGGATCGGCTGGAAACCCGGCTGGAACGGCTGGAGGATACCCACCGTTCGGTGATCGCCGCCGCCTATGAAAATCTGGCGGGCACCAATCTGGTGCATCGGGCGGTTCTGCAACTGCTTGATCCGCTGAATTTCGAGGAATTCCTGAAAACCCTGTCCGGTCCGGTGGCCACCACTTTGCGCGTCGACTGCATCCGGCTGGTGCTGGAATCGGTGCAAGAGGCGGATGATCCGGCGCTGCGGCGGCTGGGTGATGTGCTTTGCGTGGCGGAACCGGGCTTTGCCGAGGCCTATCTGGGCTTTGGCCGCCGCACCCAGCCGCGCCCGGTGCTGCTGCGCCAGACGGTGCCCGGATCGGATCAGATCTATGGGGATCGCGCCGGCTGGATCCGGTCAGAGGCGGTGATGCGGCTGGATCTGGGGCCGGGCCGCCTGCCGGGGCTGCTGGTGATGGGGGCGGAAGATCCGCATCATTTCAAGCCCGCGCATGGCACCGATCTGCTGGCCTTCTTCGCCGCCGTGTTCGAACGCACCATGCGGCGCTGGCTGTCATGAGCCTGGCCATCTCTCCGGCGGCACGGGCGGCGCTGGAAGATTGGCTGACCCATCTGCGCGCGCTGGACGGCCGGGCCGACAAGACGGTGATCGCCTATGCCGCCGATCTGCAGGGCTGGCTGTCCTTTCTTGGCCATCATCGCGGCGGCACCGAAGGCTTGCAGGCGCTGGTCGAGGTGCCGCTGACCGATCTGCGATCCTGGATGGCGCATGAACGGGGCAGGGGCGTTTCAGCCCGGTCTCTGGCGCGGTCGCTTTCGGCGGTGAAGGGCTTTACCGGCTGGCTGGCCGATCGCAACGGCTGGGATGCAACCGTCATCCTGCAGGCCCGCGCGCCGCGCTTTCAGAAAAAACTGCCCCGTCCGCTCAGCGTGACGGGCGCTGCCGATGTGCTGGACAGTATCGGTGACGATGCGCGCGAGGCCTGGGTGGCTGCCCGCGATGGTGCCGTGGTGACGCTGCTGTATGGCTGCGGCCTGCGGATATCCGAGGCTTTGGGGCTGCTGGGCGCCGATCATCCGCTGCCCGATGTGCTGCGCATCCGCGGCAAGGGCGGCAAGGACCGGCTGGTTCCGGTGCTGCCTGCGGCGCGGGCGGCGGTAGAGCGGTATGTAGCCCTGTGCCCCTTTGATCTGGTGCCGGATCAGGCGCTGTTCCGGGGTACCAGAGGCGGCCCGCTGAACCCCCGGCTGATCGCGGCGGCGATGGAGCGGGTGCGCAACCGGCTGGGCCTGCCCGCAACCGCCACGCCCCATGCGCTCCGGCACAGCTTTGCCACCCATCTGCTGGGCGCGGGGGGCGATCTGCGCGCGATACAAGAGCTGCTGGGCCATGCCTCGCTGTCCACCACACAGGCCTATACGGCGGTAGATGCGGCACGGTTGATGGAAGTCTATCAGAATTCCCACCCCCGCGCCCGGGGCTGATTGCGCAGGAACACGCCTGATATCAAGGCATTGAGCGCGGAACTTTGTGCCAACCATCGCGGCAGGCCATCCGATTCTTGCCTTGGCGGGCCATTTGCGGCATTGCTGGCAACATGACAGCACGTTTCAAAGCTCTTTTCGTCCATCTGTTCACCGGAACCGGCGCCGTTCTGGCCATGCTGGCCATGCTGGAAGCCGTTCAGGGCAAATGGGATGCCATGTTCGTCTGGCTGGTGGTGGCCCTGTTCGTTGACGGGATCGATGGACCCTTGGCCCGCCGCTACGATGTGAAAACCAACTGGCCCACCTATGACGGCGTGCTGCTGGATCTGATCATTGATTATCTGACCTATGTGTTCATTCCGGCCTTTGCCCTGTTCAATTCCGGCCTGCTGCCGGGCTGGACGGGCTGGCTGGCGATCATCGTCATCACCTATGGCTCGGTGATCTATTTCGTCGACACCCGGATGAAGACCAAGGACTATTCCTTCGCGGGCTTTCCGGCCTGCTGGAACATGTTCATCCTGGTGATGTTCGCGCTGAAACCGGGCGAGGGCGTGATCCTGTTCAGTGTCATCGCGCTGACCGTGGCGATGTTCACCAATCTGAAGTTCATTCACCCCACCCGCACCAAACGCTGGCGCAATGTCAGCCTGCCCATCGCGCTGGCCTGGACCTTCTTTGCCGGCTGGGCGGCCTGGGTCGATTTTCACCCGGCCAGCTGGGCGCATTGGGGGCTTGTCGTCACCTCGCTCTATCTGACCTTCGCGGGCATCGCGCAGCAGATCATCCCCGAACGCCCCAAGCGCATCGCCTGACGCTGGCGGCCTATAGCCGGGTCACGATCACGCCCGCCACGATCATCAGCGCGGCCAAGGCCTTGTCGCGCGTCATCCTTTCCCCGAACACCAGCCAGCCGATCAACACCGCAAACAGGATCGAGGTTTCGCGCAGCGCCGCCACCACGGCAATCGGCGCCACGGTCATTGCCCAGATCGAAATCGCATAGGCGCCATAAGAGGCGGCAGAGGCAAAGGTGCCCACGGCCCAGGCACGCGGCTGCCAGGGCAGCACACGCCAGCCGCGCAGGGCCAGCGTCCCGGTGGTGAAGATCAGCCCGTCCAGCACGAAGACCCAGGCGACATAGGTGATGGCATCGCCTGACACCCGCGCGCCCAGCCCGTCGATCAGCGTATAGGCGGCGGTGGCGGCAGCCGATCCCAGCGCGAAGGGCAAGAGGCGGCGGCTTTCGCCATCGGTGAACACGCCCCGCGCCATCAGCGCGATCCCGGCCGCCAGCAGGGCGATGCCCGCATATTGCGGGGCGGTGATATCATCGCTCAGGAAGGCGGCGCCGACCAGCGCCACCACCATGGGCGCGGCGCCCCGCGCGATGGGATAGACGCGGGACAGATCGCCGCGGTCATAGGCGAAGGTCAGGAAGGTCTTGTAGAAGAAATGCGTGCAACCCGCCGCAATCGCCCAGGGCCAGGCCTCGGCCAGCATGGGCGGGCGGGGCAGGGCGATGGCGAGGCCGATGGGAATTTCGGCGACTGACAGGATCAGCATCGCCCTCAGCCGCGAAGTGCCGATCTTGATCAGCGCGTTCCACAAGGCGTGAAGAAAGGCTGCGCCCAGAACGGCGAGAAGAACCCAGATCGTCACCTGCCTGCTCCTGTCTTGCCGATCCGGCATAGGGCGGGCGCGGCGTGGCTGCTTGGCGGATTGCGACAGTTTTGTAAAGTCTTGTGCTGGGGCAGGGGGCTGCCGCCCCCTCTTGGCGCGTGCCGCGCCAATTCACCCCTGCGGGTATTTGGGCCAAGAGGAAGGGGGGATCAGATCAACAGGCCTGCCGCCCCTTCATGGCGCAGCAGTGCGACCTTGGTTTCCACCCCGCCGGGCGCGGAAAAGCCGCCCAAAGTGCGGCGGCCCAGCACCCGGTGGCAGGGGATCAGGATCGGCAGCGGGTTGGCGCCGCAGGCCTGGCCGATGCCGCGCGCCGGGGTGCCAAGCGCGGTGGATAACTCGCCATAGCTGCGGGTTTCGCCGAAGGGGATGGCCGCCATGGCGCGGCGCACCTTCTCTTGCAACCCGCTGGCATAATCCAGCGGCAGGTCGAACACCTGCAGCCGCCCGTCGAAATAGGCGGCGATCTGGGCCAGCGCCTCGGCGATCAGCGGGCTGGCCGGGCAATCGGCATGGCGCCAGCGCAGATGGGTCAGCACCCCGCCGCTTTCACGCAGCGAGATCGGGCCGAAGGGTGATGGATAGGTGATGCCGGTCATGCCCCCGGTTTACCGGCAGGGCGCCGGAAAGGCGAGGGGGCGCGCCGTGGCCCGCCCCCTGATCTGTCAGCCCAGAGCCGCGTCACAGCGGGCGCAGGTATGGGGGTGCTTGTGGGTGCCGACATCCGGCAAGATCTGCCAGCAGCGGGCGCATTTCTCGCCCTCTGCCGTTTCGAACACCACCGCCACACCCGGCACTTCGGGCAGGCGGAACGCCTCGGCCGGGGCCGGATCGGCGGTCAGCGAGATGGCCGAGGTGATGCAGGCCTGCGCGAAATCCACCGATTTCAGCGCGGCCAGCACGGCAGCATCTTCCACATGCACCACCGGCGCGGCCTCAAGCGAAGCGC
Source organism: Gemmobacter sp. (assembly GCA_034519525.1). Classification (GTDB taxonomy): domain Bacteria; phylum Pseudomonadota; class Alphaproteobacteria; order Rhodobacterales; family Rhodobacteraceae; genus Gemmobacter. The sequence goes on from JAXHOJ010000051.1 coordinate 119,094, forward strand.
CGATCACCTTGGCGGTGCGCTGCACCTCCAGCGCGGCGGTCACCACCCGGCGCACCTGCCGGATCTGTGCCCATTTCGCCGCCAGCGGCTCGTCCAGCCAATCCTTCGGGGTATCCGGGATATCCTGCAGATGGATCGACGATCCGGCGCCGGGGAAGCGCTCCAGCCAGACCTCTTCCATGGTGAAGACCAGGATCGGGGCCAGCCAGCTGGACAGGCGATGGAACAGGATATCCAGCACCGTGCGCGCGGCGCGGCGGCGCAGCGCATCCGGCGCATCGCAATACAGAACATCCTTGCGGATGTCGAAATAGACCGAAGACAGATCGACGGTGCAGAAGGTGAACAGCTTCTGGAACACGCCCTGGAAATCATAGGCGGCATAGCCCTTGCGCACCTCGGTATCCAGTTCGGCCAGCCGGTGCAGCACCCAGCGTTCCAGTTCGGGCATATCGGCCGCATCCACCCGCTCGGCCTCGGTGAAGCCCGCCAGATTGCCCAGCACATAGCGCAGGGTGTTGCGCAAGCGGCGATAGCTGTCGGCCACGCCTTTCAGGATCTCTTTCCCGATGCGCAGATCCACCGTGTAATCGGCCTGCGCCACCCAAAGCCGCAGGATATCGGCGCCATATTCCTTGATCACCTGTTCCGGGGCCACGGTATTGCCCAGCGATTTGGACATCTTCATGCCCTTCTCGTCGAGCGTGAAGCCATGGGTCAGCACACCACGATAGGGCGCGCGGCCCTTGGTGCCGCAGGCCTGCAGCATCGAGGAGTGGAACCAGCCGCGATGCTGGTCGGTGCCTTCCAGGTAAAGATCGGCCAGACCGTCTTCGCTGCCATCCGCCCGGTCGCGCAGCACGAAGGCATGGGTCGAACCACTGTCGAACCACACATCCAGCACGTCGAAGACCTGTTCATAATCCGACGGATCGACGATGCCCTGCAGCACCTTTTCCTTGAATCCCTGCACATACCAGACATCGGCGCCATCTGCCTCGAAAGCCGCCGCGATGCGGGCGTTCACTTCGGCGTTGCGCAGCAGGAAATCGGCGTCGGTGGGTTTGGCGCCCTTTTTGGTGAAGCAGGTCAGCGGAACGCCCCAGGCCCGCTGGCGCGACAGCACCCAGTCTGGCCGCGCCTCGATCATCGAATGGAGGCGGTTGCGGCCCGTAACGGGCGTCCATTGCACCAGCTGGTTGATCGAGTTCAGCGCGCGTTTGCGGATCGTTTCGCCATAGGTGTTCATGCCATCGTCCAGCGGCTTGTCGACGGCGACAAACCACTGCGGCGTATTGCGATAGATCAGCGGCGCCTTGGAGCGCCACGAATGCGGATAGCTGTGCTTCAGCTTGCCCTTGGCAAACAGCGCCCCGGCCCCATGCAGCGCCTTGATATTGCTGACGTTGGCCGGGCCTTCCTTGCCATCGGGCAAAATGATGTGCTGGCCGGCAAACAGCGGCAGATCCTTGCGATAGGTGCCATCGGCTTCGACGTTATAGGTCATCGGCAGGCCGAATTTCAGGCCAAGCTGATAGTCGTCATCGCCATGGCTGGGCGCGGTATGGACAAAGCCCGTGCCCGCGTCATCGGTGACGTGATCGCCGGGCAGCAGCGGAACATCGTAGTCCCACTCGCCGTTGCCGTTCTCGATGCCGCGATAGGGGTGGGCGAGCACATGCCGTCCAGCTCTGCCGCTGCACTTGTCGACCGCATCGCGAGACTATCCAAGCTTTCAACCTTGGACTGTTGCCATTACGCCTTCTGCAAGTTTGTCTGCCAAAACAATCACGCCTCGCCGACTTGTGCAGTTGCATCTTCGGCGGTGCCATCAACTTCGGTAGAGACCATAGGGAAGTCTGCTGGATTAAAGGCGACGGCGCGGTTTTGCGGGATGGTCCACGGCGTTGTGGTCCAGATCACAACCGAAGGTCGCGCCCGTCTGTAATCACGGTATTGATCGTCGCTGACTGCATTTGCGGCTTTCAGCCTCCGCGCTGAGTCAGCCCCAGCACGCCGCAGGTCATCATTCCCGTAACTGACGATCTTAAACCGCACCCAGACCATATGGCTGGTATGGTCGTGATATTCGACCTCGGCCTCGGCCAGCGCGGTCTTTTCCACCGGCGACCACATCACGGGTTTGGACCCCTGATACAGGCTGCCGTTCATCAGGAATTTCATGAATTCCTCGGCGATCACCGCTTCGGCGTGGTAATCCATCGTCAGGTAAGGATCGGCCCAGTTGCCGGTGATGCCCAAGCGCTTGAATTCTTCGCGCTGAATGTCGATCCAGCCTTCGGCAAACTTGCGGCATTCCTGACGGAAGGCGACGATATCCACATCGTCCTTGTCCAGGCCCTTGGCGCGGTATTGCTCTTCGATCTTCCATTCGATCGGCAGGCCGTGGCAGTCCCAGCCGGGCACATAGCGCGCATCGCGGCCCAGCATCTGCTGGCTGCGCACGATGAAATCCTTGAGGATCTTGTTCAGCGCGTGGCCGATATGCAGGTGGCCGTTGGCGTAAGGAGGGCCGTCATGCAGGGTGAAAGGGGCGCGGGGGGCGGCCTTGGCCTTGTCGCGCAGCCGGTCATAGATGCCGATCTCGGCCCAGCGCGCCAGCCAGGCCGGTTCGCGGGCGGGCAGGCCCGCGCGCATCGGGAAATCGGTTTCGGGCAGGAAGACGGGGTATTTCGGGTCGGCGGTTTCAGGCGTGTCGGCGCACATCTCGGGCAGTCCTTGAAATCTCGGCGGATTGTCGGCGGAAGGCGGCCCTTCAGGGGGCCGCGGAATGGCAGGTAACCCGGCAGCTCGTCAGAGCGCCGGGCCCGTAATTCGATGGATGAGCGCGGAACGGGTCATCATGGCGGCCTTATACGCAAGCGCCGCATCCGGGTCCAGCACTGCGATGCGGCTTGCCTAAGCGGCGCCCCGGGCTTGCGCTTCTGGGGGCGTCAGTCTTGCGCCACCGCCCGGCGTGGCGCCGGTGGGGCGGGCCGGTGTGCGGGTCGTCAGTTCAGATTGTCGGCCCCTGGGGCCTGAGCAGCGCAGAGAACCTGCCGCTTTCCATGGCAGACCGCAGCTGGTTCAAAGATCGAACAGCCCACCTTGTGCGGGCGCGCGGGGCGGCTCCAGCCCCATGTGCCGCCAGGCCCGCGCGGCCAGCATCCGCCCGCGCGGGGTGCGCTGGATCAGGCCCTGCTGCAAGAGATAGGGCTCGATCACCTCTTCCATCGCATCGCGGCTTTCCGACAGGGCGGCGGCGATGGTTTCCACCCCCACCGGGCCACCGCCGTAATTTTCGGCCAGCAGCATCATGTAGCGGCGGTCCGCACCATCCAGCCCCAGATGATCCACCCCCAGCCGGGTCAGCGCGCGGTCGGCGATTTCGCGGGTCAGGCGGCCGTTGCCCTCGACCGTCGCAAAATCCACCACGCGGCGCAACAGCCGCCCCGCGATGCGCGGCGTGCCGCGGGCGCGGCGGGCGATTTCGCGCGCGCCCTCGGGGTCGGCGGCGATCCCCAGCAGCCGCGCGCCGCGCGTCACGATCAGGTCCAGCTCGTCCTCGGTATAGAACTGCAGCCGGGTCGGGATGCCGAAGCGGTCGCGCAGCGGCGTGGTCAGCAGGCCCAGCCGGGTGGTGGCACCCACCAGGGTGAAGGGCTGCAACTCGATCCGCACGGTGCGCGCCGCCGGGCCTTCGCCGATCACCAGATCCAGCGCGAAATCCTCCATCGCGGGATACAGCACCTCCTCCACCGCCGGGTGAGGCGGTGGATTTCGTCGATGAACAGCACATCGCGCGGCTCCAGATTGGTCAGGATCGCCGCCAGATCGCCCGGCTTGGCCAGCACCGGGCCCGAGGTCATGCGGAAGCCCACCCCCAGTTCGCGCGCCATGATCTGCGCCAGCGTGGTTTTGCCCAGACCGGGGGGGCCGTGAAACAGCGTGTGATCCATCGCCTCGCCGCGCATCTTGGCGCTTTCGATGAACACCGCGCAGATTCGCCCGCGCCTCGGCTTGGCCCACGAATTCGGCCAGAACCTGCGGGCGCAGGGCGCGGTCTCGAGATCTTCGGGCAGGGGTTCGGGGCGCAAGTCGTGGGATCCTGCGTCATCACCGGTCATCATGCGGAACAATCCCCGAACGCCGCCGCTTTGGCAAGGGGGGCGGTTCAGGTCCAGGGGCCGCTGCGCCGGGGGCCGCGCCCGGCTTTCGGGATGGAACTGCGCCCGGTTACAGGGGCAGCCCGGGCGGGGGCAGCGCCGACCATCGCCTGCAGCGCGGCAATCCGGTTCGCGGTGTTCGGATGGGTGGAAAACAGCCGGTCATGCGCATGGGTATGCAGCGGGTTGATGATATACATCGGCGCCGAAGCCGGGTTTGCCTCGGCCCGCGGATTGTCGATCCCCTGGCGCAATGCCTCGATCCTGCCCAGCGCCGAGGCCAGCGCACGCGGCTGGCCGCAGATCTGCGCCCCCAGCCGTGTCCGGCCTCGTATTCCCGACTGCGCGAGATCGCCATCTGCACCAGCGCCGCCGCCAGCGGGGCAAAGATCATCACCGCAAGGGTGCCCAGAAATCCGCCCGGCCTGTCACGGTCGCCACCAAAGAACATCGCGAAATTCGCCAGCATCGAAATGGCACCGGCCATGGTGGCGGTGACCGTCATGATCAGCGTGTCGCGGTTGCGGATATGCGCCAGCTCATGCGCCATCACCCCCGCCACCTCTTCGGGCGACAGGCGGCGCAGCAGGCCGGTGGTCGCGGCCACGGCGGAATTCTGTGGGTTGCGCCCGGTGGCAAAGGCATTGGGCTGATCGGGTCGGATGCATATAGACGCTTGGGCATCGGCATCTCGCGCGCGCATCGGCCAGACCGCGCGACCATCGCACGCAGATCCGGCGCGCTGCGTTCGGTCGACCTCGACGCGCCCCCTCCATGCGCAGCACGGCCTTGTCGCTGTTCCAATAGGTGAACAGGTTCATGCCCCCGGCGATCACCAGCGCGATCACCGCGCCCTGTGCTCCGCCCAGCAGGCCGCCGATTCCCATGAACAGCGCGGTCATCGCCGCCATCAGCATGGCCGTCTTCACATATCCGCCCATATGGCACCTCCTGCGCCGAATATGGGGGGCATAGGCGCGTGGCTCAAGTCTTCGGCGCCAGCAGCTTCAGCGCCGGGCGGATCAGGCGCGGCCGTATCGGCCTCCGGCGGTTCTCGCGCCGGCGCACTGCGGCCACGGCCTGTGCCGCATCCGAACGGCCCATAGCCCAGGTTCGGTCAGCGCCGACAGCGCATCCGGCCATGGCCTGGCTCGCGCCGCGCGCGGCCGGGGGCGCCGGCGTCGTCGACCGCCCGGATGCCGCGGGGGGGCGCGGGCTCGTCGCCACAGGCTCCTCGATCACCGCATCGCGGCAACGGCCTCCGCGTCGACAGTGCACGCCGCCCATCGCCATGACGCCGGGCGCCTTGGCCTTCAGCTCCAGCACCACACGCTGCGCGATCTTCGGCCCGATGCCGGGCGCCACCTGAATGGCGCGGGCATCGCCCAGCGTGATGGCGCGCGCCGCGCCCTCGGCCCCCAGGGTGCCCAGGATCGCCATCGCGGCCTTGGCGCCCACGCCCTGCACCGTCATCAGCAGCCGGTGCCACTCCTTTTCCAGCAGGGTCGGAAAGCCGAATAGCTGCAGCAGATCCTCGCGCACCAGCAGTTCGGTATAAAGCGCGCAGGCCTCGCCCACCCCGGGCAGGGCGGCCAGCGTCCGGTCGCTGACATGCACGATATACCCCACCCCGCGCACGTCGATCAGCACATGATCCGCCGCGCGGTAATCAATCCGCCCCGAAATCTTGCCGATCATCCTGCCGCCCTCCGCAGTGCATCCTGCAGCCTGCTGCTGCTCTGGCTGTGATGCGCGTGGCAGATCGCCACGGCAAGGGCATCGGCGGCATCCGGCCCCGCGATCTTCACGCCCGGCAGATGCAGCCGCACCATATGATCCACCTGCACCTTGGCGGCATGGCCCACGCCCACCACCGTCTTCTTCACCGCATTGGGGGCATATTCCCCCACCGTCAGCCCGAATTGTGCGGGCACCAGCAGCGCAATGCCGCGCGCCTGTCCCAGTTTCAGGGTGGCGACAGCATCCTTGTTGACAAAGGTATGTTCCACCGCCGCTGTTTCGGGCTGATACAGGCGCAGAACCTCGGTCAGCTGGCTGTGCAGGCTGACCAGCCGCAACGCCAGATCGCCCTCTCCCTCGCCCGGTGCGGAATGGCAGATGCCATTGGCGACATGGCTGAGTCGCACCCCCTGCACGTCGATTATGCCCCAGCCGAGGTTGCGCAACCCCGGGTCAATCCCCAACACCCGCATCGCCGCCCCTTTGTTCTTGCTTTGCCCCAATCTAGCACAAAGCCTGAACCCGGGCCAATGCGTTTCTCGTGGTGCATCCCCGACGCTTTGCGCGATGCCCGCGACATTGCGGCGGAACTGCGGCATGAAACCTTGAAAAACAGGTGAAAACAGCCCCGTCGAGCCATGCGGATTCTGCATGTGCGACATGAATTTTCGATGGCTTCCCTTTTGCACTCTGCACGATTATTTCACCACTCGATGGCATGAACGCCTTCTGTCTAAGCAGTTTTGAAACGAGGAACCCGCCATGGCCGCTTATGAGACTACCCGGACGGCGCCCTTTGGCGCTATCGCGACTTACCGCTTCATCCAGTTCTTTGGTGCGATCTTTGCTGCGGCTGCAGCATGGAACGATGCCCGCGTGACCCGCAATGCGCTGGAAAAGCTGTCGGACCGCGAGCTTGACGATATCGGGCTCTGCCGTGGCGACATCGATCTGATCGGCGGAAACGGCCGCATCTGATCTGTTGCCCGGATTGGGGTGGCATGACCGCCCCAGACGTTACGCCAAAGGCCGCTCCCGCCCGGGACGCGGCCTTTCTGGTTTCTTGGGGCCAGTTTCTTGGGGCCAGCCTATGGGCTGAAATCTGGGGGCCGACGTTTTCCCGCTGAAATGCAATTCCATGGCGCCGGGTCGCCGCTGACAAGCGACCCGGCGCCAGATGGCATCAGCGGCGCTGCATCACCAGCGCCGACCATTCGCCAAGATCCTCGCGCGCCTCTAGGGCAAAGCCCGCGGCAAGATAGGCCGCCGTCATCGCTTCGGCTTGCACCACCAGCAGGCCCGATAAGAATCGCCCGCCCGCCCGAACCGATATGCGCGGCCATATCGGGGGCCAGCTCGATCAGCGGGCCTTTCAGGATATTGGCAAAGACCAGATCAAACGGGCGCCGCTGCGGCGATGTCGGGATGGGCAAAGCCTGCCGCCTCCAGAGCAGGCCACCCGGCCCTCCAGGTCGTTGATCGCCACATTCGCCTCGGCCACATCCACGGCCACCCGGTCGATGTCCGATGCGATCATGCGCGCCTCGGGCAGGACGGCCGCCGCCGCCAGCGCCAGAACGGCGGTGCCGCAGCCGATATCGGCCACGTTGGCAGGGCGCAACGCCCGCCTCCAACAGCCGGTCAAAGGCGCGCAGACAGCCCAGCGTGGTGCCGTGATGCCCGGTGCCAAAGGCCACCGTTGCCTCGATCTGCAGCGCCATGCGGCCCTGCGGGCACCTTGTCGGCATCATGGCTGCCATAGACAAAGAACCGCCCGGCCTCCACCGGCGCCAGTTCGCGCCGCACATGCGCCACCCAGTCGATATCGGGCAGTTCCGACAGGGCAAAGGGCCGCGCCTCGAAGGCCAGCGCCAGCACGTCCAGCATCACCGCATTGGGCTGCTCCACGAAATAGGCGCCAACTTCCCACAGGCCGGAATCATCCTCGATCTCGAACACCCCCACGCCCACCGGCGCCGGGTCCAGCTTCTCGATGGCTTCTGCCAGCGCTTCGGCGGCATCTTCCCCCATCAGGGTGGTCAGGGCAGAATAGGTGGCCATCGGGTGCTCCTTCCATGGGCGTGCCCGCGCGATAGCCGCGCGCGGCAAGGCGGTCAACCCGGCTTGGGCGCGCTGGCCTGTCACGCGGGCTTTGCCCCGGCACTGATCGGGGGTGAACGCATGGTGCCGCAATCGGCAGCCCGTGGCGTCTTTCGGTAAGACCTGTCAGGTCAGAAGGCGGCACCAAAAGGCTGCCGCCCAGCCATAGGTCAGGCGCGCACGCCCAGCCCGATCGGGCAGGTCACGCCGGTGCCACCGATCCCGCAATAGCCATCAGGGTTTTTCGCCAGATATTGCTGATGGTAATCTTCGGCAAAATAGAACACCGGCGCGGCCATGATCTCGGTGGTGATCTGGGCCTTGCCCGCCGCCGTCAGCGCCTGCTGATACAGCGCCTTTGAGTCGCGCGCGGCGGTCTCCTGTTCCGGCGAATAGGTGTAGATGCCGGAACGGTAGGTGCTGCCGATATCATTGCCCTGCCTCATGCCCTGGGTCGGATCATGCCCCTCCCAGAACAGCTTCAGCAGCGTCTCATAGCTCACCACCGCCGGATCAAAGATCACCCGGACCACCTCGTTATGCCCGGTCAGCTGGGTGCAGGTCTCCTTGTAGGTGGGGTTCGGGGTAAGGCCGCCGGCATATCCCACCATGGTCAGCCAGACGCCCTCATGCTGCCAGAACTTGCGCTCCACACCCCAGAAACAGCCCATGCCGAACATCGCCTCGGCCATGCCCTCCGGCACCGGCGATTTCAGCGGCAGCCCGCTCAGGAAATGTGTCTCTGCCGTGGGCAGCGGCTCCGGCCGGCCGGGCAGGGCATCCTGCGGCGCAACCATCTTCATCTTCGCGCTATTGAACATCTGGAACATCGCCGCCTCCTGTTTCTGTCCCCAATATAGGGCAGGGGGGGCCGGGTTCCAATCACCCTGCCGATACCACGCCCCTGCCTCCTGTCACGCGCATCCGGCCCGCCCCCTCTGCCCTTCCTCTTGGCCCAAATACCCATTCGGCCCGCCCGCCGCCGCCGCATCGCCTGCCGGATGTGACGCCCCTGCCGCCTGCCATGGCAATGCCGCCCAAGGGGGCTCGATGCCCCCGCGGGCGGCCCCCTCTTCCGGGTCCGTGGCTTGAGCCTCCGGGCGAAAGGCATTACAGCGGGCCGCACCAAAGGGAGAGGCCCATGACCCCCGCCGAAATCGAAGCCCTGTTCACCCGCAGCACCGGCGAATATCTCTGCGCGCGCTGGGGGCGCCCCATCGTGCCCGTTGTCTTCGGCGTCGAAGATGCCACGCTGTCGGTGGTCAAGGGCGCGGTCGAGGCCATGGTGATGCTGGCCGGGCACCGCATGGCCGAAACCGACCCGGAACTGGGCGCCAATCTGATGGTGTTCTTCTTCCGCGACTGGGCCGAACTGCCGCAGGTGCCCAAGCTTGACCGGATGATCCCCGACCTGCTGCCGCTGTGCGACCGGCTGGAAAAGGCCGGGGCGAACCAGTACCGCATCTTCCGTTTCGATGCCGATGGCGCGATCAAGGCGGCCTTTGTCTTCATCCGCATGGATGCCGATCTGGAATCCGTGCCAGCCGAAACCCTGGCCCTGCAACAGGCGGCGCAGATCATCCTGCTGTGGTCAGACCGCGCCTTTGCCACCACCTCGCCGCTGGCCCGCGTCGGGGAAACCGTCATCCTGCGGCCCGAGATCGGCGCGCTGATCCGGCTGGCCTATGATCCGGCGCTGCCGCCTGTGGCGCGCGATCCCTCCCATGCCCTGCGCCTGGCCGCGCGGCTGGCCATGAGCGGGGTCTGACATGCACAGCTTTCCGCTGCGGGTTTACTATGAAGACACCGATCTGGCCGGGATCGTCTATTACGCCAACTATCTGAAGTTCATCGAACGTGGCCGCAGCGAATGGGTGCGCGGGCTGGGGGTCGATCAGGCGCAGCTGCGCGCCGAAACCGGCATCGTCTTTGCCGTGCGCCGGGTCGAGGCCGATTACCTTCGCCCCGCCATCTTCGACGACAGCCTGACCGTCACCACAGAGCTGCGCAGCCTCGGTGGTGCGCGGATCGACCTGTGGCAGCGTGTGCTGCGCGGGCCCGAGGTGCTGTTCACCGCCGCCGTCACGCTGGTCTGTCTGGGGGCCGATGGCCGCGCGGCCCGGCTGCCGGATGCGGTGCGCAGCCGCCTGTCGCCGCCCGCCGCCTGAGGCGGCTTGTTGCCACATCAGCACGTTTCGGCCTCTGCACGAGGATGTGTTGGCTTTCCCCCTAAAAACCGGATAGAATCAGCGGTAATGAACGTGGCCGAAATATGGCCCGGCAATAAGAGCAGGCGTAATGAACACGGAAACCCTCGCGGTGGCGCAGGAGATGGATTTCTCCTTGCTCGCCCTTTTCGCACGCGCAACCATCACCGTGAAGCTGGTGATGATTGGGCTTTTGATCATGTCTTTCTGGTCCTGGGCGATCATCGTGCGCAAGCATCTGATGTTCCGCGCCGCCCGGGCCGAGGCTGCGGTCTTCGATCAGGCCTTCTGGTCGGGCGAGCCGCTGGACGAGCTGTTTGAAAAGCTGGGGCCGACCCCCGCCGGGCAGAGCGAGCGTATTTTCGCCGCCGGGATGCTGGAATGGCGGCGCAGCCATCGCCATGATGGCGGGCTGATCGCCGGGGCGCAGTCGCGGATTGACCGGGCCATGGATGTGGCCATCGCCCGCGAAACCGAAACGCTCAGCGGCGGCCTGTCCTTCCTGGCCACCGTCGGCTCTACCGCGCCCTTCATCGGGCTGTTCGGCACCGTTTACGGCATCATGCACGCCTTCACCGAAATTGCCGCCACCAAGAACACCGATCTGGCCACCGTGGCCCCCGGCATCGCCGAGGCGCTGATGGCCACCGGCATCGGCCTTGTCGCCGCCATTCCGGCCGTGGTCTTCTACAACAAGCTCAATGCCGACAGCGAGCGGATCATCGGGGGCTATGGCGCCTTTGCCGACGAATTCGCAACGATCCTGTCGCGCCAGCTGGACGCCTGAACCATGGGGGCCGGGGTCGTCAGGAAATCGGGCGGGGGCAGCCGTCGGGGCCGCCGCCGCGGGGGCGCGGGCGCCATGTCGGAAATCAACATCACGCCCTTCGTGGATGTGATGCTGGTGCTGCTCATCATCTTCATGGTGGCGGCGCCGATGCTGACAGTCGGGGTGCCGGTGCAATTGCCGGAAACCGCTGCCGCCAGCCTGCCCACCGAACAGGAAGAGCCGCTGGCGATCACCATTGCCGCCGATGGCAAGCTGTTCCTGATGAACACCGAAGTGCCGGAAGAAGAGCTGATCCCCAAACTGGCCGCGATTTCGGCAGAACGCACCTCCGACAAGGTTTTCCTGCGCGCGGATGGCACGATTCCCTATGCGCGCGTTGCCCAGGTCATGGGCGCGCTCAATGCCGGGGGCTTTCGCAACATCGGTCTGGTGACCGACAGCAACGGCCCGCTGATGGGCGGTTCCGTGGGCGGCGCTGCTGCCCCCGCGAATGACGGCTGAGGCCCCGTTGCCATGGATCAGCGTGTAGACAGGGCCTTCGTCATTTCGGGGATCGGACATGCCGTCCTGATCCTCTGGGTGCTGCTGGGCGATGTCCTGTTCAGCCCCGAAGACCCGCCCGAAATGGCGGTGACCGAAGTATCCCTCATGTCCTCGTCCGAATTCGACGCGATGATGGCGGCGGCCCCCGGGGCTGCGGCGCCGCAAAGCGATACGGTTGCCGAAGCCCTGGCCGAGGCTCTGGCCGAAGAGGCACCGGCAGAACCTGCCGCCACACCGGCCCCAGAGCCTGAACCCGCGCCCGAACCGGCGCCCAAACCCATGGCCCCGCCGCCCCCGCGCCCGGCACGCCCTGAACCGCCCACGCCTGAACCGGAACCTGCGCCCGCCCCCGAACCGGAACCCGCTCCGGAACCAGAACCGGAGCCGCTGCCCGAAACCCTGCCGGAAGACCCCGTGCCGCAGCCGCAAGAGGCCCCGCCGCCCACCGCCCCGGTGGCCGAGGTGGCGCAGCCTGTGCCCACGCCGCCCAGCTCGGTGAAGCCGCGTCCGCGTCCGGCGCAGCGTGTCGCCCCCGTGCCGCAGGAAGCCCCGCCCGAAGACGCGCCCGAGGCCGAAGAGGTGCAGCAGGCCGTGGCCGAAGAAGCCCCGCCCGAAGCCCCGGTGGTCGAAGAACAGCAGGAAGCCGCAGCCCCCCCCGAGGCCGCGACCGAAATCGTGACGGAAGCCACCGAAACCGAAGAGGCACCCAGCCTCGCGCCGACCTCCAGCCGCAAGCCGCAGTCGCGGCCCAACCGGCCGCGCCCGACCCCCGTGGCCGAAGCCCCGGCCAGCCCGCGCCCGACGCCTGCAACCTCTGAAAGCGCGGCATCGGATTCGTCGGAGTCAGACTCCGCGCCATCCGAATCCGCCAGCTCTGCGGCCTCGGACAGCAGCGCCACCGATGATGCCGTGGCCGAAGCGCTGGCAGCAGCGGCCGCCGCCTCGTCGGAAAGCAGCGCCCCCGCCACTTCAGAACCCGCGGCCCCCGCGGGCGGCAGCATCGCAGGCAATGGCCCGCCAATGTCCGCCGGCGAAAAGGATGCCATGCGCGTGGCCGTGGAACGCTGCTGGAACGTGTCGACCCTGTCGACCGAGGCCGTGCGCACCACGGTCGTCGTGGGCGTCAGCGTCGGGCAGGACCGCAAGCCGGTGTCGTCGTCGATCCGGCTGATCGAATCCAGCGGCGGGTCTGACGCTTCGGCCAAGCAGGCTTACGAGGCCGCGCGCCGCGCGATCCTGCGCTGCGGGTCGCAGGGCTTCCCGCTGCCTGCGGAAAAGTTCGAGACCTGGAAGGAAATGGAACTGGTGTTCGATGCACAGGGGGTCGGTCTGTGATCGGCGCCGGATCGGGCACCTTGCGGCTTCGATGCCCCGGAACGGGCAGGGGCCAAGGAACATGCCGGGCAAATCGCCCGGCTGCGGAACCGGGGAAAGGTCTTGCGCCTTTCCCCTTTGGCATGAACGCATCGGCCTGCTAATTGCGCAGGGCCGGAAACACGAGGAACGAGGGTCAGATGAGCCGTCTCCGCTACCTTCTTGCCGCCACTTTCGCGGCAGCTACCTTCGGCGCCGCACAGGCCCCGGCCGAACCGCTGCGCATCGTGCTGGGCCAGCCGGTGATCGAGCCGATGCCCTTCGCCTTGCCCACCTTCGTGGATGAAGGCGGGGCAGGCGGTCTGGCGGGCGATATCAGCAGCGTCATCGCCGCCGATCTGGCAGGCACCGGGCTGTTCGAACAGATCCCGCCGCAGGCCTATATCCAGCAGATCGGCGCCTTCAACGCCCAGATCAGCTATCCCGACTGGCAGGCGATCAACGCGCAGGCGCTGATTACCGGCGCGGTGCAGGCGGGCGGCAATCAGGTGGCGGTGAAATTCTGCCTGCATGATGTCTTTGCCAATGGCACCCTTGGCGAATGTCTGCAATTCGCGGGCGATGCTGGCAACTGGCGCCGGGTGGCGCATAAGGTGGCCGATGCCGTCTACAGCCGGATCACCGGCGAAACCGGCTATTTCGACAGCCGCGTGGTCTTCGTCTCCGAAGCCGGGCCCAAGAACCAGCGGCAGAAGCGGCTGGCGGTGATGGATTACGACGGCGCGAATACCTCTTACCTGACCGACAGTTCCTCCATCGTGCTGGCACCGCGCTTTTCGCCCACCGGCGACCGCATCCTGTTCACCTCTTACTCTTCGGGCTTTCCGCAGATCTATGTGATGGATGTGAACAGCCTGGGCATCCGGGGTCTGGGTGAACAGCCCGGCACCATGGCCTTCGCGCCGCGCTTCTCGCCCGATGGGCAGACCGTGGTGTTCAGCCTGGAACGCGGCGGCAATACCGATATCTATTCGCTGAACGTCAATGGCGGTGGCCTGCAGCAGCTGACCAACTCGCCCGCCATCGAAACGGCGCCGTCCTTCAGCCCGGATGGCAGCCAGATCGTCTTTGAAAGCGATCGCTCGGGCACCCAGCAGCTGTATATCATGTCCGCCGGTGGCGGCGAGCCGCGGCGCGTGTCGGGTGGGGCAGGGCGCTATGGCACCCCGGTCTGGTCGCCGCGCGGTGATTACATCGCCTTCACCAAGCAGAATGCCGGCCGTTTCCACATCGGCGTCATGCTGACCGACGGCACCGAAGAAAAGCTGCTGACGGCCTCCTACCTCGACGAAGGCCCGACCTGGGCGCCCAACGGCCGCGTCATCATGTTCACCCGCGAGAACGCGGGGCGAGGCGGTCATCCGATGCTCTATTCGGTGGATATCACCGGGCCGCAACCTGAAGCGCGTGGCCACCCAGACCGCCGCCTCCGATCCGGCCTGGTCGCCCCTGCTGCCGTAACCGTGACAAACTTCACGCCGCCCCCGATTCCCCCGGCGGCGCAAACCTGCTAAGCTCGTGTCAATCGGGCAAGTCTCAAGAAGGACAAACAAGATGGCGTATGTTTCCAAGGCCCTGCTTCTGATCGCGGTCCTCGGCCTTGCGGCCTGCAACAACCCGGATCGCTATGGCGCGGGCGGGGCAGGTGGCGTGGGTGCAGGCGGTGCCGGCTATGGTGCGGGCGGTGTGAACGGGGCAGGCCTTGGCGGGCCGAACGATCCGACCTCGATCGCCTATTTCCAGCAGACGCTGGGCGACCGCGTGTTTTTCATCGTCGATCAGTCGACCCTGAACGATGATGCGCGCGGCATCCTGCTGCGTCAGGCGCAGTGGCTGCAGCAGAACCCGGATTACGCCATCATCATCGAAGGCCATGCCGACGAACAGGGCACCCGCGAATACAACCTGGCGCTTGGCGCCCGTCGCGCCAGCGCCGTGCAGGATTTCCTGATCTCGCAGGGCGTCTCGTCGGGCCGGATGCGCACCATCTCCTACGGCAAGGAGCGCCCGGTCGAGGTCTGCCCGTCCGAGGCCTGCTTCTCCAAGAACCGTCGCGCGGTCACCGTGCTGTCGATGGGCGCGGGGGCCTGATCCGATGCGCGCGGGCCTCTTCGCGCTGGCGCTGATGCTAGTTCCCGGTCTGCTGGGGGGCGATCTGGCCTTCGGGCAGGACCGCGCCCAGACGCTGGCCGACATCAAGGCGGAGCTTGCCACCCTGAATGGCGAGTTCACGCGGCTGAAGCAGGAGCTGGTGACCACCGGCGCCGTGCAATCGGGCGCGGCCGGGGGCTCGGCGCTGCAACGGATGGATGCGATCGAGGCGGCGCTGTCCCGCCTCACCGCCAATACCGAACAGATCGAACTGAAACTCAACCGCGTGGTGTCGGATGGCACCAACCGTCTGGGCGATCTGGAATTCCGCGTGGTCGAACTGGAGGGCGGCGATATCGGCGCCCTGCCCCCCACGCAACCCCTGGGCGGGGCCGATGCGGCTGCGCCTGTCCCTGCAGCACCCACCGCCCCCGTCGCCACGGGGCCCGAGCTTGCCATCGGGGAACAGGCAGATTTTGACCGGGCCAAGGGGGTGCTCGGTCAAGGTGACTTTCGCACCGCCGCGGACCTCTTTGCGACCTTTGCCACGTCCTACCCGGGCAGCCCCCTGATGGCCGAGGCGCAGATCCTGCGTGGCGATGCGCTGAAACAGGCGGGCGATACGGCCAATGCGGCGCGGTCTTACCTTGATGCGTTTTCCGGCAAGCCGGATGGCGCGCTGGCGGGCGATGCGCTGCTGAAGCTGGGTCAGTCGCTGGCCGATCTGCAACAGGTGTCCGAAGCCTGCGTGACCCTGCAAGAGGTGGGGATCCGCTTCCCCGGTTCTGCGGCGGCCACTCAGGCCTCCGCTGCGCTGGCCGGTCTGGCCTGCCAGTGACCGGATCTGCGGCGGGCGACAGCGATGCAGCCCTGCTGCAGGCCGCCCGCAATGCCTTTCTGCCCGAAACACCCGCCCGGATCGGCATCGCCGTTTCGGGCGGTGGCGATTCCATGGCGCTGCTGCACCTGATGCACCGCCGCGCGGCAGAGGGTGGCCCGCCCGTTGCGGCTGTCACCGTCGATCATGGCCTGCGCCCCGAATCTGTGGCCGAGGCCGCCGGTGTCGCCGCCTTCTGCGCGGTCCGTGGCATCCCGCACCAGACGCTGCACTGGCAAGGCCCGTCCGAAACCGGCAATCTGATGGATCAGGCCCGCCGCGCCCGGCTGCGGCTTATTGCCGCCTGGGCACAGGGGGCAGGGGGGCCGGGCATCGGCCATGTGGTGCTGGGCCATACCGCCGATGATCAGGCCGAGAGTTTTCTGATGAACCTCGGCCGCGCGGCGGGGATAGATGGCCTGTCGGGGATGCGCCCGACCTGGCATGAACAGGGCGTCCACTGGGCCCGCCCGCTGCTGGGCCACAGCCGCGCGGCACTGCGCGATTACCTGCGCCGCCATGGCCTGCCCTGGGTCGATGACCCCAGCAACGACAATGACCGCTTCACCCGCATCCGTGCCCGCCACGCCCTGCACTCGCTGGCCGCGATCGGCATCACGCCTGCCAGCCTTGGCTCCAGCATCGCCCATCTGGCCGCTGCCCGGGCCGAGCTTGTGGCCGCCGCCGCCGCCGCCGCTCAGGCCCATGTAACGGAACAGGCGGGCACACTTGGCCTTTCTGCTCAGACGCTGGCCGGGTTCGGCCCCGATCTGAAGCGCCGCCTGCTGATCGCCATGATCCGCTGGATGAACGGGGTCGCCTATCCCCCGCGCGAAGCGCAGGTGGCCACGCTCCTCACGGCACTGGCCGCCGGGCGCGATGCCACACTGGGCGGCTGCCGCTTTCGCCACCGCAGCGGCAGGATCACCATCAGCCGCGAACCCCGCGCCGTCATGGGGCCGGTGCCCGCCGATACCCTCTGGGATCATCGCTGGCAGATGGCGGGTCCGCATCAGCCCGGGCTGGAAATCCGCGCGCTTGGCGCCGATGGTCTGCGCCTTTGCCCCGGCTGGCGCGATCACGCCCCGCGCGATGCGCTGATCGTTTCGCCCTCGGTCTGGCAAGGCAACCACCTGATTGCCGCCCCTCTGGCCGGAAAACCGGCCGGTTGGCAGGCCAAACTTGGCCCGACTTTCGGAATGTTCATCTTATCGCATTGAACCCTTGCCGCTTATGTCTATTTTAGGGGCAATGCCGCGTTGCCTGCCCGGTTGCGCCGCCTTCCAAGGAGTCTCTTCGTGGGTAACGCACGAAATATCGCTTTCTGGGTCGTCCTGTTCCTGTTGATCCTGGCTTTGTTCAACATGTTCAGCGGCGGCTCCACCACCACAGCCTCGCGCAACCTGTCCTATTCCGATTTTGTCGCACGGGTGGACGAAGGGCAGGTGGCCAGCGTCACACTGGATGGCGAACGCGTCCTGGTGCGCGGCAAGGATGGAAACACCTATGCCACCGTCAAGCCCGAGGGCGAACAGATCACCGAACTTCTGATCGCCAAAGGCGTTGAAGTCCGCGCCGAACCGCAGGAGCAATCGGGCTTCCTGTCGCTGATCTCGCTGTGGCTGCCCTTCCTCGTTCTGATCGGCGTCTGGATCTTCTTCATGAACCGTATGCAGGGCGGCGGGCGCGGTGGCGCCATGGGCTTTGGCAAATCGCGCGCCAAACTGCTGACGGAAAAGCAGGGCCGCGTGACCTTTGATGATGTGGCAGGCATCGACGAGGCGAAGGAAGAACTGGAAGAGATCGTCGAATTCCTGCGCAACCCGCAGAAGTTCAGCCGTCTGGGCGGCAAGATCCCGAAAGGCGCGCTGCTGGTCGGCCCGCCCGGCACGGGTAAAACCCTGCTGGCCCGCGCCATCGCAGGCGAGGCCGGCGTGCCGTTCTTCACCATCTCCGGCTCTGACTTCGTGGAAATGTTCGTGGGCGTCGGCGCATCCCGCGTGCGCGACATGTTCGAACAGGCCAAGAAAAACGCCCCCTGCATCGTCTTCATCGACGAGATCGACGCCGTGGGCCGTGCGCGCGGCGTGGGCATCGGCGGCGGCAATGACGAACGCGAACAGACGCTGAACCAGCTGCTGGTCGAAATGGACGGGTTCGAGGCCAACGAGGGTGTCATCATCGTCGCCGCCACCAACCGCAAGGATGTGCTGGACCCGGCGCTGCTGCGTCCCGGCCGCTTTGACCGCCAGATCCATGTGCCGAACCCCGATATCAAGGGCCGCGAAAAGATCCTGACCGTTCACGCCCGCAAGGTGCCGGTCGGCCCCGATGTCGATCTGCGCATCATCGCCCGCGGCTGCCCCGGCTTTTCGGGTGCCGATCTGATGAACCTGGTGAACGAGGCGGCGCTGATGGCCGCCCGCGTTGGCCGCCGCTTCGTCACCATGGATGATTTCGAAAATGCCAAGGACAAGGTGATGATGGGGGCCGAGCGCCGCTCGATGGTGCTGACCCAGGATCAGAAGGAAAAGACCGCCTATCACGAGGCCGGCCATGCCATCGTCGGCATGAACCTTCCGAAATGCGATCCGGTCTACAAGGCCACCATCATTCCGCGCGGCGGTGCGCTTGGCATGGTCGTCAGCCTGCCCGAGATGGACCGGCTGAACATGCACAAGGATGAAGGCAAGCAGAAGATCGCCATGACCATGGCGGGCAAAGCCGCCGAAATCATCAAATACGGCGCCGAAGGTGTCTCGTCCGGCCCGGCCGGCGATATCCAGCAGGCCTCCAGCCTGGCCCGCGCCATGGTGATGCGCTGGGGCATGTCGGATCTGATCGGCAATATTGACTATGCCGAAGCCCATGAAGGCTATCAGGGCAATACCGGCGGCTTCTCGGTTTCCGCCGAAACCAAGACGCTGATCGAATCCGAGGTCAAGCGCCTGATCGACGATGGCTATGAAACCGCCTACAAGATCCTGACCGAGCAATCGGAACAGTTCGAACGTCTGGCGCGCGGCCTGCTGGAATATGAAACCCTGACGGGCGACGAAATCCGCAAGGTCATGGCGGGCGAGGCTTTGGGCGGCGACAATGACAGCGGCTCCACCCCCGGTGACGGTGGCGCTTCGGTGATCGCCATTCCGAAAACCAAACCCAAGGCCGCCAAACCCGACACCGGGCTCGAGCCCGAGCCGCTGGCCTGACACTTGGCCGCCACCTCCACAGACTGGAACCCCGGGGCCTATGCAAGGTTCCGGGGTTTGCGTTTGCGCCCCGCGCTGGATCTGCTGGCACAGGTGCCGGATCTACCGCCGGGCGATGTGGTGGATCTGGGCTGCGGCGACGGGGCGGTGGCGGCCCCCCTGCGGCAGCGCTTCCCCGACCGTCGGCTGATCGGTGTCGATAGCTCGCCCGCCATGCTGGCGCAGGCCGCAGGCTATGACGCCGATGTTCAGGCCGATATCGCAGACTGGCAGCCCGACACGCCGCCCGCGCTGATCTTTTCCAACGCGGCCCTGCAATGGCTGCCCGATCATCCCCGCCTGTTCCCCCGGCTGGCTGGCTGCCTCGCCCCGGGGGGCTGCCTTGCCATCCAGATGCCCCGCCAGTTCGATGCGCCGTCGCACCGGCTGTTGCGGGATCTGGCGGTGGCGCTGTTCCCCGACAGGTTCGCGGTGGATGATCCCGCGCCGGTCGCCTCGCCTGCGGCCTATTGGTCGCTTCTGGCGCCGCTGGGCAGCCTGTCGGTCTGGGAAACCACCTACCTGCAAGCCCTGCCGCCTGCCTCGGGCGGGCATCCGGTGCGCCGCTTCACCGAAAGCACGGCCATGCGCCCCTTTCTGGCCCGGATGACGCCCGCCGAGGCAGATCGCTATCTGGCCGCCTATGACGCAGCCCTTCTGGCCCCCTATCCGCTGCTGCCCGAAGGCGGCGCGCTGTTCCCCTTCCAGCGGCTGTTTCTGCTGCTGACGCGCCCGGCTGCCCCCCGCCCATAGGCCCGCCACGGCGATTTTCTTTCGGTCGATGTCGGATTCGATCCGTTTTCCCCCGGCACTGCCCCGTATCGTCACAGATGGAGGAGCGGCCGCCACAGCCGAGGGAGAGAAAAAAATGACATTCAGGACAGATATCGAAATCGCCCGCGAGGCGAAAAAGAAACCCATCATGGAGATCGGCGCAGGCCTGGGCATCCCGTCCGAACATCTGCTGCCCTACGGGCATGACAAGGCAAAGGTCAGTCAGGATTTCATCCGCAGTCTGGATGCCCGCCCCGATGGCAAGCTCATTCTGGTGACCGCCATCAACCCCACCCCTGCGGGCGAAGGCAAGACAACCACCACCGTGGGGCTGGGCGACGGGCTGAACCGCATCGGCAAGAAGGCAGTGATCTGCATCCGCGAGGCCAGCCTTGGCCCGAACTTCGGCATGAAGGGCGGGGCGGCCGGTGGCGGCATGGCGCAGGTCGTGCCGATGGAAGAGATGAACCTTCATTTCACCGGCGATTTCCACGCCATCACCAGCGCGCATAACCTGCTGTCCGCGATGATCGACAATCACATCTATTGGGGTAACAGCCTGGGGATTGATGAACGCCGCGTCGTCTGGCGCCGGGTGATGGATATGAACGACCGCGCGCTGCGCGATATCGTGGTGTCGCTGGGCGGCGTGTCCAACGGCTTTCCGCGCCAGACGGGTTTCGATATCACCGTCGCGTCCGAGGTGATGGCGATCCTCTGCCTGTCGCGCGATCTGGCCGATCTGCAGACCCGGCTGGGCAATATCGTGGTGGCCTATACCCGCGACCGTCAGCCGATCCATTGCCGCGATCTGAAGGCCGATGGCGCCATGACCGTGCTGCTGAAAGATGCGATGCAGCCCAATCTGGTGCAGACGCTGGAAAACAACCCGGCCTTCGTGCATGGCGGCCCCTTCGCCAATATCGCCCATGGCTGCAATTCGGTCATCGCCACGCGGACGGCCCTGAAGCTTGGCGATTATGTGGTGACAGAGGCCGGCTTCGGTGCCGATCTGGGGGCCGAGAAGTTCTTCGACATCAAATGCCGCAAGGCGGGCCTGAAACCCGCGGCCGCCGTGATCGTGGCCACCGTGCGCGCCATGAAGATGAACGGCGGCGTGGCCAAGGCCGATCTGGGCGCCGAAAACGTCGAGGCGGTGAAGAAAGGCTGTCCCAACCTTGGCCGCCATATCGCCAATGTCAAATCCTTCGGCGTGCCGGTGGTGGTGGCGATCAACCACTTCTACAGCGACACCGAGGCCGAGGTGCAGGCGGTGAAGGACTATGTCGCAGGGCAGGGCGCCGAGGCGATCCTGTGCCAGCACTGGGCGAAAGGTTCCGCAGGGATCGAGGATCTGGCGCGCAAGGTCGTGGCGCTGGCCGAAAGCGGTGCCGCGCATTTCGCCCCGCTCTATCCCGATGACATGCCGCTGTTCCAGAAGATCGAAACCATCGCCAAGCGCATCTATCACGCCGACGAGGTGATGGCCGACAAATCCATCCGCGATCAGCTGAAAGCCTGGGAGGCGGCAGGCTATGGCCATCTGCCGGTCTGCATGGCCAAGACCCAGTACAGCTTCACCACCGATCCCAATGTGCGTGGCGCGCCCACCGGCCATTCCGTTCCGGTGCGCGAGGTGCGGCTTTCGGCAGGCGCCGGTTTCGTGGTGGCCATCTGCGGCGAGATCATGACGATGCCGGGCCTGCCGCGCGTGCCCTCGGCCGAGGTGATCCGCATCAACGATCAGGGCTTTGTCGAAGGTCTGTTCTGACAGCGGCAGCCCGCCGCCTTGCACTTGTGCCCGCGAGCGTCTACCTCGCGGGCATCTGCAAGGAGGCAATTCATGAAAACTCCGGCCGAATGCCGCAACATGGCGGAACTGCGTGTCGAGATTGACAGGCTGGATGGCGAAATTGTCGCTCTTCTGGCCGCCCGCGTCGGCTATATCGACCGTGCAGCCCAGCTGAAACCGGCGGAAGGGATGCCCGCCCGGATCGAGGCGCGGGTGGAAGAAGTGGTGGCGCGGGTGCGGGCCCGGGCCATGGCCGAAGGGTTTGATGCCGATCTGGCCGAAGCCCTGTGGCGCCGCATGATCGACTGGTCGATCCTGCGCGAGGAAAAGGTTCTGGGGCGCTGACCGGCGCCCTTTCGCATGGGGCGGCCCGATCCGGGCCCAAGGCAGGAGACGGCAGGGATGACGGCAGCTATCATCGACGGCAAGGCTTTCGCGGCCAAGGTGCGGGCACAGGTGGCGGCCCATGTGGCACAGCTGGCCGAAGAACACGGGCTGCAGCCCGGTCTGGCCGTAGTGCTGGTGGGCGAAGATCCGGCAAGCCAGGTCTATGTGTCTTCCAAGGGCAAGCAGACCGTCGAGGTCGGCATGAAATCGGTGGAACACAAACTGCCCGCCGATACCGCTGAATCCGATCTGCTGGCGCTGATCGCCAGCCTGAACGCTGATCCCACCATCCATGGTATTCTGGTGCAGCTGCCGCTGCCGGGGCATCTGAATTCCGAACTGGTGATCAATTCGATTGATCCGGCCAAGGATGTCGACGGCTTCCACATCTCCAACGTCGGCCTTCTGGGCACCGGGCAGAAAAGCATGGTGCCCTGCACGCCGCTGGGCTGCCTGATGATGCTGCGCGATCACCACGGCAGCCTCTCGGGCATGAATGCCGTTGTGGTGGGGCGCAGCAATATCGTGGGCAAACCCATGGCGCAGCTGCTGCTGGGCGACAGCTGCACCGTCACCATCGCGCATAGCCGCACCAAGGATCTGGCCGCGGTCTGCCGCAGCGCCGATATCCTCGTGGCCGCCGTGGGCCGGCCCGAGATGATCCCGGGCGACTGGGTCAAGCCCGGCGCCACCGTGATCGACGTCGGCATCAACCGCATCGAACGTGACGGCAAGACAAAGCTGGTGGGTGATGTTGATTTCGCCAGCGCCGCCGCCGTGGCCGGTGCCATTACCCCGGTGCCGGGCGGCGTGGGGCCGATGACCATCGCCTGCCTGCTGGCCAATACGCTCACCGCCTGCTGCCGGGCCAATGGCCTGCCCGAACCCAAGGGCCTGACCGCCTGATACTTTACTGGCCCCGAGGCTTTGCAGGCCCCGGGGCTTTACAGACAAAGTGATCAAATTCACGCCTGACGTGCATTGCGCGTCAGGCGGATTCGTTTTATCCCTCAAGTTATTGGTGAGTATTGGTATTCAGGGGCAATGCGACGGATCTACAGGGCCGTTCTGGCCGATAGCACTGCAACGGAACCAGCCATCACATGGGCTGTGCTTTCCATGGTTTTTGCCCTGGCCGGGCCTTTTGGCAGCTATCAGGCGCTGGATCTGGGCCACAGATTTCTGGTCTGGTCGGTGGTGGTCGCAATCGGGGTCGTTTCGGCGCTGTTCTTCCGGGCTGTCCTGCGCGATCTGGGCGGCTGGCACCGCAAGCGCCGCACCACCTTTGTCGTGGCGCTGATCTGCACCCTGCTGTTCACCTGGCCCCTCTATCTTTATGCGAAAACCGTCTTCACACCGGCGTCGTCGATCGCCTTGCCAGAGGTGGCACTGTTCGTCTTTGTCTGCTCCTTGCGGCTCAGCCGGATGGATCACATCGCAGCCCTGCACCAGCAACCCGCACCAATCGACCCGGCGCCGCTGCTGCAGGTGCAGCCAGACCCCGCATCCGATCCGCCGCCGCTGCCCCGCCCGCCACTGCCCCGCCCAACACTGCCCCGTATCGTGCAACGGCTTGACCCCGAGGTGCAGGGCCGGCTGGCCGCCATTTCCGTGCGCAACCACCATGTCGAGGTAACGACGACCGCAGGGCAGGGCCAGCTTCTGCTGCGTCTGGCCGATGCGATGGAAGAAACCGAAGGCGAAGAGGGCGCCCAGATCCACCGCTCGCATTGGGTGGCCTGGTGGGCCATCCGCGGGGTCGAACGCGAGGGCGCCCGGCTCTGGCTGACGCTGTCAGACGGGGCAAAACTGCCGGTCAGCCGCACTCACCGCGAAAAGCTGGAAGAACGCGGGCTGGTCTGAGCCGCCGCCGCAAACGGGATGGCCCGCACCACCCGCCCCGTCAGGATGGCCAGCGCCCCCGGCCCCATCAACCCCCCAAGCTCCGGCGCGCTGCAGGACAGCCCGCCGGTCCTAAGGCCCCATAGGCGGGCAGGATCAGCCGCGCCGGGTCTGACAGCAGAAAGCACGGCCGGCTTTGCCCGGCCAGCCGCGCCTTGGGGTGGTAATGCCCCGAAACCTCGCCACTTGCCGCCGCTTCGGTGATATGCCGAAACACCAGCGGCCCAAGCTGCACCTGCGCCAGATGGCTGCCCCCCAAGGTGCCGGGGCCGGGATCGTGGTTGCCCTCGATCCAGACCCAGTCGCGCCCGGCCATCATCCGGGTCAGCCACAGCCGGTCACTTTCGGCCAGTTCGGTGCCCGCCGTCAGATCATCGAAGGAATCGCCCAGACAGATCACCCGCCGCGCGCCGCTGGCCTCCAGATCACCATCCAGCCGTTCCAGCGTGGCGCGGGTTTCATAGGGCGGCAGCAGCCCGCCGCCGCGCCGCGCCATCCGGGCCGATTTGCCCAGATGCAGATCCGAGACCACCAGCAGCCGCTCTGCCGCCCAGTAGAGCGCGCCCGATGCAAGCGCGGTCAAGGCCGCGCCATGGAACGTGAAATCATAATGCGTCATGGCGCCGCTGTGCCAAAGCCACAGCGGCAAGGCAAGGGGCAGCCAAATTCCTTGACCCAAGGAATTTGCAAATTTCTTCACAGAAATTTGGCCCCGGCGGATCGGATGCCCTCAGGGATCCACCGCGATCATGGTCGCCTGCAACAGCGCCACGCAGGTTTCCCCCCCGTCACGCTGCGCGAAAACCTCGGCCCGGCACACCGTCAGCCGCCGCCCGGCCTTGGCCACCTCGCCCCGCGCCATCAGGCGCTCGCCCACCGCCGGGGCGATCAGGTTGATCTTGGCCTCCACCGTCATCACCTCGCGGCCCTCGGGCATCAGCGTCAGCGCGGCATAGCCCGCCGCACTATCGGCCAGCGCGAAGGTCAGCCCGGCATGGGCGGCGCCATGCTGCTGGCTGGCCTCCGGCCGGATCGGCACCGTGATCTCCACCCGCCCCGGCGCCACATCGGCCAGCGCCGCCCCAAAGCTCTGCATCAGCCCCGCCGGGCAAAGCTGTCATGAATACGGTCCATCGCGGTCTCCCCTCTGCGGGGTCAGCCCAGCCCGGCGGCCTGCATCAGCCGCCGCGCCGCCTCTTCGGCCAGACGCTCGCGCCCTTCACCCTGCACGGGGATGCGACCCGGCTCAAGAAACAGCGGCGCCGCCAAAGGTGTGACGCTGCGTAACCGTTTCAGGTCGATCCGGCCCTGCACCTGCGCCAGCCGGTCCTCGATCCGGCCGAAATCCACCAGCCCGCGCATCGCCTCTTCGCGGGTGATCTGCAGCAGCAGATGGTCGGGATCGTATCTGCGCAGGGTGTCATACAGGATATCGGATGAAAACGTCGCCTGCCGCCCGCTTTTCCGCCGCCCCTGATGCTGGCGTTCGATCAGCCCGGCGATGATCGCCGTCGCGCGGAAGGTGCGTTTCATCACCGCATTGCCGCCCAGCCAGCCCTCCAGCCCGTCGCGCAAAGCGTCCAGATCGAACAGCGGCGCCACCTCCAGCACCGGCTCCATCCCCCAGATCAGCGTCGCATAATCGGTGCAGACAAAGCCCAGCGGCGCCAGCCCGGTTTCCTCCATCCGCTTGGTCAGCAACAGGCCCAGCGTCGCCTGCGCATTGCGCCCGGCAAACCCATAGATGCACAGATGCTCGCGCCCCTCATGCGGGAAACTTTCGCACAGCAGCCGACCGGGCTGCGGCATGGCCGAAACCCTGCGCTGCAGCGCCAGCCAATGCGCGGTGTGATCGGGCAGATCCGGCCAGTCTGCCGCCTGCAGCTTTGCCAGAATCCGGTCGGTCAGCTGGGTCGATGTGGCAAATTTCGTGCCGTTGAACACCGCCACCTTCGGGTCGCGCCCCGGGCTGCGGCTCACCTCTACCGTCAGCTCGTTCAGGCCCTCATAGCGCACCACCTGCCCACCGATCAGGAACGTATCGCCCGGCGTCAGGCTGGCGGCAAAGCCTTCCTCCACCTCGCCCAGCGGGGTGCCCCCCATCCGGCCGCGCAGCCGCACCTTCAGCGTTTCGATGTCAATGATGGTGCCCAGATTCTGCCGGATCACCGCCGCGCTGCGCGGATCGCGCAGCTGCCACCGGCCATCCCGCAGCATCAGCCGCTGCCAGCGGTCATAGGCGCGCAGGGCATATCCCCCCGTCGCGCAGAAATCGACACAGGCGTCAAATTCCGCCCGCGTCAGATCGCGGTAAGGCCCGGCCGTGATGACCTCGGCATAAAGCGCATCGGCATCAAACGGCGCGGCGCAGGCACAGGCCAGAATATGCTGGCACAGCACGTCGCGCGGGCCGGGGCCGCGCGGTTCGCCATCCAGATCGCGGGCACGCACCGCCTCCAGCGCGGCCTGACATTCCACCACCTCCCAGCGGTTGGCAGGCACCAGCAGCGCCTTTGACGGCGCATTGTAGCGGTGGTTCGCCCGCCCGATGCGCTGCACCAGGCGCTTGACGTTCTTCGGCGCGCCCACCTGAATCACCAGATCCACATCGCCCCAGTCGATGCCCAGATCCAGCGTGCCGGTGCAGACCACGGCGCGCAGGGCGCCTACCACCATCGCCGCCTCCACCTTTTCGCGCTGTTCGCGCGCCAGACTGCCGTGATGGATGGCAATCGGGAGGCTGTCCTCATTGGCGAGCCAGAGATTGTGAAAGAAGATCTCTGCCTGGGCGCGGGTGTTGTGAAAGATCAGCGTGGTGCGATGGCGCTTCACCTCTTCCAGAATGGCAGGGATCGCATGGCGCCCGCCGCCGCCGGCCCAGGGCGGCGGCGCCCCGGTGTCCAGCATGGCAATATCGGGGGCAGGCCCCGGATCGGCCTCCAGCACCGCCGTGTCCGGCCCCAGAAACCGCGCCAGCGCTGCCGGATCCTCCACCGTGGCCGACAGCCCCACCCGCCGCAGCCCCGGCGCAAGGCTTTCCAGCCGCGCCAGCCCCAGCATCAGCTGATCGCCGCGCCGGCTTTCGGCCAGCGCATGGATTTCATCCACCACCACCCGGCGCAGCCCGGCAAAGACGCGCGGCGCGTCTTCATAACTCAGCAGCAGCGCCAGGCTTTCCGGCGTGGTCAGCAGGATATGCGGCGGATCGGCGCGCTGGCGGCGGCGCTGGGTATAGGTGGTATCGCCGGTGCGATCCTCGATGCGGATCGGCAGGCCCGCCCCTTCAACCGGGCGCCGCAGGTTGCGCCGGATATCCGCCGCCAGCGCCTTCAGCGGCGAGATATAAAGCGTATGCAGCCCCGGCGCCGGATCGGCAGCAATCTCGGCCAGCGAGGGCAGAAACCCCGCCAGCGTCTTGCCGCCCCCCGTGGGTGCGATCAGCAATGTCGAATTAGCCGCCGCCCGGTCCAGCATGGCGTGTTGATGCGGGTGCAGCTGCCAGCCTTGGGTGGCAAACCAGTCAGACAGCGGAGGGGGCAGGGTGGTCATGTCGCAAGTCTAATGCGCCAGAGGCGGCAGACCAGCCCTGCTGTCTTCCTCTTGGCAAAAATACCCCGGGGGTCCGGGGGCTGGCCCCCATGCGTGCCGCAAGAACCACCGCCGGACCGGGGCGCTGCCCCGGACCCCGGGATATTTCGGCCAAGATAAAGGCGGAAGGCTTGCGCGCGCGCGCCGCCGGGCCTAGTGCTGGGGACATGAAAATACTCTTTCTTGGCGATGTGATGGGGCGCGCGGGGCGGGCTGCGGTGGCGGAACGGCTGCCGGGCCTGCGCGCGGAATGGGGGCTCGATTTCGTCGTGGTGAACGGCGAGAATGCCTCGCAGGGGATGGGGCTTTCGGCGGAACATGCCAAGCTTCTGCTGGCCTCGGGCGCCGATTGCCTGACGCTGGGCGATCATGCCTTCGATCAGAAGGACATGCTGGCTTATATCGAGCAGGAGCCGCGGATCATCCGCCCGCTGAACTTTGCCAAGCTGGCACCGGGGCGCGGGCAGCGGCTGTTCACCGATGCGCGCGGCCGCAAGGTGCTCGTGGCGCAGGTGTTGGGCCAGGTGTTCATGAAGCGCCCCTTCGACGATCCGTTTTCCGCCATCGACGCGGCGCTGAAGCCGCATCCGCTGGGCGGCATGGCGCAGGCGGTGATCGTCGACATGCATTGCGAGGCGACATCCGAGAAGATGGCGATGGGCCATTGGTGCGATGGCCGCGCCTCGCTGGTGGTGGGTACGCATACGCATGTGCCCACGGGTGATGCGCAGATCCTGGCGGGCGGCACCGGCTATCTGACCGATGCCGGCATGTGCGGCGATTACAATTCGGTCATCGGCATGGAAAAGCTGGAGCCGATGCGCCGTTTCGTCACCGGGATGCCGAAAGAGCGGTTCACCCCGGCGGGCGGTCCGGCGACGCTGTCGGGTGTCTATGTCGAAACCGATGACCGCACCGGCAAGGCGATCCGCGTGCGGATGATCCGCATCGGTGGCCGGCTGGAAGAGGCGCGTCCCTGACGGATCTGCGGCTTCCCCGGGTAGCTGTGGCGCTTTTCGCGCAATGTTAGCGCAATCTTTCACCCTGCCGCCGCTGCGGCAGCTGAATGGGCAGGAATCCTTTGCCTCGAACGAAAAAATAATCTACCAGTCTTGTCGAGTTTATCGGCGGAGAGATCATGCTCGGATTTGAACTGGCGCAGCAGACACAGCCCTTGGTCGCCATTGCCATTCTGCTTGTGATGTTCGTTCTTTTCGCGAGAGAAACCTTTCCGGTCGAGGTGACGGCAATCACTGGCGCTGCGGTGATGATCCTGCTGGGCATCCTGCCGCAGAAAGATGCGTTGGCCGTGCTGTCGAACAACGCACCCTGGACCATCGCGCTGATGTTCATGGTGATGGGCGGGCTGGTGCGGACCGGGTCGGTGGAATTGCTGATCGGCATGGCCGAGGCCAATGTGGGTAACCGGCCAAAGACCACGATCTTCGTGCTTTATGCCTTTGTCGCGGTGGCTTCGGCCTTCATGAACAACACGCCACTGGTGGCGGTCATGATCCCGGTGGTCATCCAGATGGCGGCGCGCATCGGCACCTCGCCATCGAAAATGCTGATCCCGCTGTCACATATGACAGTGATGGGGGGCATGATCTCGTTGATCGGCACATCGACCAACCTGCTGGTCGATGGCGCTGCGCATCAGGCGGGGCTTGATCACTTCGGCCTGTTTGAAATCGCGCCACTGGGCATTGTCGTGGTGCTGGTGGGTGGGCTGTATCAGGCCGTGTTCGCCGCGCGCCTGCTGCCCGACCGGCAGTCGATGGCCTCGATGCTGGGTGATCGCAAACGTATGAAATACTTCACCGAAGTGGCGATCCCCGAAGATTCGGTACTGGTGGGAACCCCGGTGCTGGAGGTGCAGCAGTTCAAACGTTCCGGCGTGAGGGTGATCGACGTGCTGCGCGGCGATCTGTCGCTGCGCCGCGATCTGCAATCCGTGGTGCTGGAGGCGGGCGACCGCGTTGTTCTGCGCACCGAAATGTCGGAACTGCTGGGGATGCAGAACCGCACCGACATGCGGATTGTCGACAAGCTGTCTTCGGTGCAGACCGAAACGGTCGAGGTGCTGATTACCCCGGGCTGCCGGATGATCGGGCGTTCGCTGGGGGAAATGCGGCTGCGGCGGCGCTACGGCGTCTATGTGCTGGCCGCGCATCGCCGCAACCAGAACATCGGCCGCCAGCTGGACGAGCTGGTGGTGCAGGTGGGCGATACCCTGCTGCTGGAAGGCCGTGCCGAAGATATCAAGCGGCTGGCCGATGACATGGACATGGTCGATGTCAGCCGCCCCAAGCAGAAGGCCTTCCGCCGGGACAAGGCGCCGATTGCCATTGCGCGTGCTGGCGCCGGTCGTCGGTCCTGTCCTCCTTCGATGTGGCCCCGATCTATGTGCTGGGGCTGTTCGCCGTGGTGGCGATCCTCATCACCCGCTGCATCGACAGTGACGAGGCGCTGAGCTTTGTGGACGGGCGGCTGCTGGCGATGATCTTCGGCATGATCGCGGTGGGCGCGGGGCTGGAGCAATCGGGCGCCGTGGCCCTGATCGTATCGCGTGCTGTCGAGCCGGTGATGCGCGACCTGCCGCCCTTTGCCATGATCCTTGTGGTCTATCTGCTGGGCATGGTTCTGACGGAATTCCTGTCGAACAATGCGGTGGCTGTGCTTTACACCCCCATCGCCATCGAACTGGCGCGCCAGCTGGGGGTTGATCCGCGCCCCTTTGCCGTGGCGGTGATGTTTTCGGCGACGCTCGCCTTTGCCACCCCTGTGGGATACCAGACCAACATGATGGTCTATGGCCCGGGCGGCTATAAATTCACCGATTTCACCCGCATCGGCCTGCCGCTGAACATCTGATGACTGGCTGGTGATGCTCGGCGCTTGATCCCGATCTTCTGTCCGCTTTCTGATCTGGCCGATCCGGCGCCCGAACGGTGCGGGGTTGCCCTGTGGCCTCGCTGGTGTAGAGGGCAGGCCATCACCGTAAATCGGACCGGAGTTCAGGGGTCATGGCAGGCCATTCGAAATGGGCGAACATCCAGCATCGCAAGGGCAAGCAGGACAAGCTGCGCTCCAAGATGTTTTCCAAGCTGGCGAAGGAAATCACCGTCGCCGCCAAGATGGGCGACCCTGATCCCGACAAGAACCCGCGCCTGCGTCTGGCCGTGAAGGCCGCCAAGGCGGTGTCGATGCCCAAGGACGTGATCGACCGCGCGATCAAGAAATCGCAGGGCGGCGATGCGGCGGATTATACCGAAATCCGCTATGAGGGCTATGGCGCGGGCGGCATTGCCATCATCGTCGAGGCGATGACCGACAACCTGAACCGCACCGCCTCCAACGTGCGCAGCTATTTCACCAAGGCCGGCGGCAATCTGGGCCAGACCGGCTCTGTCTCGCACAGCTTTGACCGGGTGGGCGAAATCACCTATCCGGCCAGCGCGGGCGATGCCGATGCCGTGATGATGGCCGCGCTGGAAGCCGGGGCGGATGACGTGGAATCGGATGAGGAAGGCCACTGGATCTATTGCCAGGTCGAGGACCTGTCGACGGTTTCGGATGCGCTGGAAAAGGCGCTGGGCGAATCGACCGAAGCCAAGCTGATCTGGAAACCGCAAACGCGCACCGAGGTTGATCTGGACACCGCGCAAAAGCTGATGCGGCTGATCGACCTGCTGGAAGAAGATGACGACGTGCAGACCGTGACCCACAACTTCGACGTGCCCGAGGACGTGGCCGCACAGCTGGAATGAACCGGGCCGCAGGGCCGCATGAAAAAGCCCCCGGCAGCGGGGGCTTTTTGTTTATCGGCAGGGCGCTTGTTCAGGCCGAATAGGCCCAGAGATCCAGAAAGCCAGCTTCGCGGGCGGCGACTGTTTCCAGATCCCCGAACAGGCTGTCGATCCCCGCGGCAATCACATCGGCGCGGGTCACGCCCAGCAGGATGGTGGTCGTATTGCCGATATCCACCGCGGTGCCCAGCTGCGTGGCGCGCAGCGTCACCTGCTGCCCGGCCAGCGCGGCATCCAGCACCAGATGATCGGTGCCCAGTTCGAAATCGGTGATCCGGTCGCGCCCGCCGTGATGGGTGATGATGAAACTATCCGCGCCCATCCCGCCGGTCAGCGTGTCATTTCCGGCGCCACCGATCAGGATATCGGCACCCGCACCGCCAGACAGCATATCTGCCCCGGCGCCGCCATCCAGAATATCGGCCCCCCGGCCGCCAAAGCCGGTGTCATTGCCTGCACCCAGCACGATATAGTCTGCACCGGCCTGACCGCGCACCAGATCTTGCCCGCCGCCGGTGATGGCCAGATCCCGGCCCGCGCCCAGATCGTAAACGCCATCCCCCGCGCCGCCGATCACCAGATCATCGCGCTGCATCAGCGTGGCCAGCAGCGCCCGGTCATCCGCCGGGCTGACCGTGGCCGCAGCCTGTTCCAGAAGCAGGGCCGACAGGGCGATGTCATGGATCTGGACATAGACCCCTTCGGCGGTATGGCTGGCCAGGGCGCTGATGGTGCCCCCGGTCAGAACCTTGTCGCCATCCACCGTCAGCCCGTTGCCGAAGACGGCAATCTGCCCCGGGGCATCGGCGCCGCGAAAGGCGCTGTCGAAGCTGGCCGTGGCCAGCTGCAACGGGATCGGTCCCTGAAAGACCGATCGCAGGGTGATATCTTCCCCTTCGATCACCTTCGGCGGGTCGAATTGCTCCAGCAGATATCCGGCGCGTTCGGCCAGAAGGCTGTTCAGATCAAGGCTGAGGGGAATGACCCCGACGCTGCGGGTATCGTCAGAAAACAGGACGGCCATATGACTTTCTCTTTGTTACCCGGCAGTTTAGGGCTTGGGCGAAATTTCGCAAGCCACTGTCTGTCGCAGGGTGGATCTTGCGGCGGCGGTCAGCGCATGGGTCAGCGGCGCAAGAACGGGGGCCGCCAGCCGGGCGAACTGCCAATGCAGCATCACATCCAGCGGCCGGCCGGGGATCAGCTCGACCAGCCGCCCCTGCGCCAGATGGTGGGCCACCAGCAGATCGGGGTTCATGCCCCAGCCCAGACCGGCCAGCGCGGCATCGACGAAGGCCTGGCTGGAGGCCATGCGATGGGTGGGAAAGGGGAAGGGCGCGCCAAATTCGCGGCGCAGCCAGCCCGATTGCAGGCTGTCCTTGTCGGAATAGGTCAGCGCCGGGGCACGGGTCAGACCGGCGCGGCTGGGGCCATCGGGCAGCCAGCGGGCATACCAGCCGGGGCTGGCCGTGGCGAAATAACGCAATGCGCCCAAGGGGATAGTATCGCATCCCTGCAGCGGGCCGGGATGGGCGGTGATCGCCCCCGCCACCTCGCCGCGGCGCAGCCAGTCCTGGCTGAACTCCTGATCGTCGATCACCAGATCGAACAGCAGCCCGTCGCAGCGCGCCAGCGCCGGGATGACCCAGGTGGCGAGGCTGTCGGCATTGACGGCGATGCGCAGGGTCGCCGGGCCGGTATCGGTCAGCGGCATGTCCTGCGCCAGCGCGGCTTCCAGCAGGGCCACGTCATCGGCATGGCGGATCAGCCGCAGCCCGGCCTCGGTCGCGGCGCAGGGCTGGCCACGGCGGATCAGCAGGGTGCCCATGCGTTCTTCCAGCGCCTTGAGCCGCTGCGATACGGCAGAGGGCGTCAGCCCCAGCTGCGCCGCCGCCAGATCGAAACTGCCGCGGCGGTGGATGGTGGCAAGTGTCAGAAGCTGGGCATAATCGAGCATTAGCAGTGCTTCATCTACAACAGAAAGTTTAACTGGATTGAGGCGGCCCCGCCCCGCTAAGTCAAGCCAAAAGCAGGAGAGACAGCATGTGGGAAGCGGCAGGGGCCGGGTATCTGGTGGCGATCAGCCTGATCGCGGCCATTGGGGCACAGAATGCTTTCGTTCTGCGCCAAGGGCTTAGGCGCGAGCATGTGGCGGCAGTGGTGGCTGTCTGCGCCGGATCGGATGCCATCCTGATTGCGGCGGGTGTGGCGGGCTTCGGGTCCATCGCGGCGGCGGCGCCGTGGTTCGGGGATGCGATGCGCTGGCTGGGCGTGGCCTTTCTGGCGGTCTATGGCGCGCTGCGGTTCCGCGCGGCGCTGAAGGGGGGCGCGGCACTGATGCCCGCGCCGGGGGCGCCTGCGCCTTTGGGGCGGGTGCTGGCGATGTGCCTGATGTTCACCTGGGCCAATCCGCATGTCTATCTGGATACGGTGGTTCTGCTGGGCTCGATTTCGGCGCAATATGCGCCGCATGGGCTGGCCTTCGGGGTGGCGGCGGCGCTGGGATCGTTCAGCTTCTTTTCGGCGCTGGGCTTTGGGGCGCGGCTGCTGGCGCCGGTCTTTGCCCGGCCGCAGGCCTGGGTGGTGCTGGAAATCGGTGTGGGCTGCGTGATGTGGGCGCTGGCCCTGGCCCTGGCGCTGGGTGGCTGATCGGCTGTCTGGCCTGCGTCCGGTTTCTGTACGGCCTGCGTCGGGTCTCTGTCGGGACAGCGTGCAGACGGCGCCTCCTCGCCTTTGTGACCGACACAAAGGCGGCCTTGCAGCCGCCGGGCGCTTGCGCTTGGGTCTGCGGATGACAGCGATGACAACAGCGATGCGGCCCGTTCAGGGCGTGATGTGGATGCTGGCCTCGGGCGCGAGCTTTGTGGCGGTGAACGGGCTGGTGCGCTGGCTGGGCACCGATCTGCCCGCGCCGCAATCGGCCTTCATCCGCTTTGCCTGCGGGCTGCTGTTCCTGATGCCCACGCTGGTGCCGATGCTGCGGCAGGGCTTTGCCCCCGGCATGTTGCGGCTGCATATCGGGCGGGGGGCGGTGCATACGCTGGCGGTGATGCTGTGGTTCTTTGCCATGGCCCGGCTGCCGGTGGCCGAGGTGACGGCCATCGGCTATCTGAACCCGGTGCTGGTGACGCTGGGCGCGGTGGTGTTCTTTGGCGAGCGGCTGGCCCTGCGCCGGATTCTGGCGGTGCTGGTGGCG
Source organism: Gemmobacter sp. (assembly GCA_034519525.1). GTDB lineage: Bacteria > Pseudomonadota > Alphaproteobacteria > Rhodobacterales > Rhodobacteraceae > Gemmobacter. The sequence goes on from JAXHOJ010000051.1 coordinate 153,681, forward strand.
ATTGGCGGTGCCCTCATCATCCTGCGCCCCGGCCTGCGCGAGCTGGGGCCGGGGCATCTGGCGCAGGTGGGGGCGGCGGTGTTCTTTGCCGGGTCTTACCTGTTTGCCAAACAGCTGAGCGCGCGGGAAAGCGCGGGCCGCGTGGTGGCGATGATGAGCCTGTGCGTGACGCTGGGCCTTTTGCCCTTTGCGCTGGCGGTCTGGGTGCCGGTGACGGTGGTGCAGGTGGCGGCGCTGGCGCTGGTGGCGGTGTTTGCCACTTTGGGCCATTACTGCATGAGCCGGGCCTTTGCCGTGGCGCCGATGACGGTGACACAGCCGGTGACATTCCTGCAGCTGGTCTGGGCGGCGCTGCTGGGATTGCTGGCCTTTGGCGAGCCGCTGGATGGGTTTGTGCTGCTGGGCGGCGGGATCATCATCGCCGCCATCAGCTATATCACCTGGCGCGAATCCGCGCTGAAGCGCAGCGTGGTCACGCCGCCGCCCGAGGCCACCCGGGTCTGAGCACGGGCGTTTACGCCTTGCAAACACAGATTACCGGAAGATTGACGCCAAATGCCATGAAGCTGCCACAGGTCCGCAGGGGGCCTGCCTTGGTGTGTTAAGGCGCCGAAAACCCTGATTGCCGATCCTGAACCCGGGTGTGAACGGTGTGCAGGTGTGGGGTCATGGGCTTTGGCGTCCTTGGCACCTTTCGGGGTGCGGCCGGGCAGATGCTGGCGGGGGTCAGCGATATCTGTCTGCGGGTGGTGGATGGGGTGGTGCAGGTGTTTACCGCGACCCGGGCGGGGGGCGGTATCCTGGCGCTGGAACTGCAGGCGGCGGGGGAGGGGCTGGGGCTGATCGACCAGCAGGGGATCGCGGCGGGGCAGGTGCTTTCGGCGCCGGGGCGGCTGTTGTTCCTGACGGTGGGCGGGCAGGAGGCGTTGATCTGGACCGGCGGCTGGGCGGCGGATCCGGGCGGCTGGCAGATCGGGGCGGGGGGCCAGATCGGGGACCGGCTGCTGCTGTCGGGCGGGCCATCGGGGGTGATTGCGGCGCAGGCCTTTGCGCAGGTGGCAGGCAGTGGCTTTGCCGTGCTGGCCCCGGCGCGGGCCGGTGTGCTGGAGGTCTGGGCGGTGGCCGATACGGGGCGGATGCAGCTGCGCCACAGCCTGGCCTTCGGCGAGGCGGGGCAGGGGTTTGACGTGACCGCGCTGGAAAGCCTGCGCATCGGCGGGGCGCAGTTCATCCTGTCGCTGTCGGCGGGGGAGGATGCGCTGGCGGTGCACCGGCTGCGGGCGGATGGCACGCTGCAGACGGTGTCGAGTGTCGGGGCTTCGGCCGGGTTGGGGCTGGCGGCGCCTTCGGCGCTGGAGGTGGCAGAGGCGGGCGGGCGGCATTGGGTGTTCGTGGCGGGGGCGGGATCATCCTCGGTTTCGGTGCTGGCTTTGGGCGCGGATGGCCAGCTGGCGCTGACCGATCACGTGATCGACACGCTGGATACGCGGTTTCAATCGGTATCGGCGCTGGCCACAGCGGTGGTGGGGGATCGGGTGTATGTCTTTGCGGCGGGCGGCGATCAGGGGGTGCAGGCCTTTGTGCTGTTGCCCGACGGGCGGTTGCTGGATGCGGGCCAGCAGGTGCAGGCAGCGGGGCTGGCGCTGGACGATATCACCGCGCTGGAGGCGGTGGTGCGCGGCGGGCGGATCGAGCTGGTGCTGGGCACCGAGGATGGCGGGCTGATCCGGCTGCGCTTTGATCCCGGGGATCTGGCGCCCGCGCTGCAGGGGGGGCCGGGCGACAACGGGCTGACGGGTGATGCGCGCGGCGATCTGATCGCGGGGAAGGTGGGGGACGACACGCTGCGCGGCGGGGCGGGGGCGGATATCCTGCTGGACGGCCACGGCGAGGACGAGCTGTGGGGTGGCACGGGCGCCGATGTCTTTGTGATGGAAGGCGATGGCGATGTGGATGTGATCCGCGATTTCGAGCCGGGGCGCGACCGGATCGACCTGTCGGGCTGGGGGCGGGTTTACGCGGTGGAGGCCTTGCCGATGGCCGAGCGCCGGGGGGTGACGGTGATCCGCTGGGGCGACGAGGTGCTGTATATCCATTCCGCCGATGGCCGGAACATCGACCCGGCGCTGTTCCGGTCTTCGGATATCTTCGGGCTGTGGCATGTGGTGGCCCCGGTGGTGGAGCCGGGCGGGATGATCGGCGGATCGGCGGGGCGCGACACTTTGCGCGGCGGCGGTGGGGATGACACCCTGATGGGCTCGGCCGGGGCGGACCGGCTGGAGGGCGGCGGCGGCCGGGATCTGGTGGATTACGGCACGGCGCGGGCGCCGCTGCGGGCGGATCTGACCGGCGGGGCGGGCAACAGCGGGCTGGCGGCGGGGGATATCTACAGCGGGATCGAGGGGCTGGCGGGCGGCAGCGGCGCCGATACGCTGATCGGGGATGGCGGCGATACGGTGCTGCTGGGCCGGGCCGGGGCCGACTGGTTGAGCGGCGGCGCGGGCGATGATCTGCTGGATGGCGGGGCGGGGGCCGATCTGCTGATGGGGGGCGCGGGGGCGGATACGCTGCGCGGCGGTGCCGGGGTGGATACGGCAGGATATGCCGGGGCGGGGCAGGCGGTGATCCTTTCGCTGGCCGCACCCGGGGCCGGGCGGGGCGGGGCGGCGGGCGATGTGCTGAGCGGGATCGAGAACCTGACCGGCAGCCGGTTTGCCGACTGGCTGGGCGGCGATGGTGGCGCCAATCTGCTGGCCGGGCGGGCGGGGAATGACCGGCTGGAGGGCGGCGAGGGCGCCGATACGCTGATGGGCGGGGCGGGGGCCGATACCTTGCAGGGGGGCGGCGGGGATGACCGGCTGGAGGGGGGCAGCGGCAGCGACTGGGTTTCCTATGACGGGCCCGGTGCGGTGCGGCTGGATCTGGCGCTGCGGGGCTGGCAGGACACCGGGCAGGGCCGCGACTGGCTGCTGGGGATCGAGCATATCCTGTCGGGCGCCGGGGCGGACCGGCTGGCCGGTTCTGGCGGGGCGAACCACATCCGGGCGGGGGCGGGAAATGACCGGCTGGAGGGCCGGGGTGGGGCCGACTGGCTGGAGGGCGGGGCGGGGAATGACCGGATCAGCGGCGGGGCGGGCTTTGACATGGCGCTGTATCGTGGCGCGCAGGCGGTGCGGGTGGATCTGGCCGAAACGGGCTGGCAGCAGACCGGGCAGGGCCGCGACCGGCTGCTGGGGATCGAAGGGCTGGAGGGCGGCAGCGGGGCTGACCGGCTGGCGGGCGATGGGGCGGGCAACCGGCTGCTGGGGGCGGGCGGGGCTGATGTGCTGACCGGGCGGGGTGGCGATGACACGCTGCTGGGCGGGGCTGGGCGCGACCGGCTGCTGGGCGGGGCGGGCAACGATCTGCTGAACGGCGGGGCGGGGCGGGATATCGCGGTCTTCACCGGGCGCGGCGCGGTGGTGGTGGATCTGGGCCGCAGCGGCCCGCAGCAGACCGGCGCCGGGCGTGATACATTGCGCGGCATCGAGGATGTGGAGGGTGGCGCGGGGGCCGACCGGATCACCGGGGATGGCGGGGCCAATCTGCTGGTGGGCGGTGGCGGCGATGACTGGCTGCGCGGCGCGGGCGGGGCCGATCAGCTGCTGGGCGGGGCGGGCAATGACCGGCTGGAGGGCGGGGCGGGGGCGGACCGGCTGCGTGGCGGGGCCGGGGCGGATCTGCTGTCGGGCGGCGGCGGGGCGGATCGTTTCATCTTTGACGCCGGGCGCGACCGGGTGCTGGATTTCGACGCGGCCGAGGGCGACCGGATCGTGATTGATTCCGCCGTGCTGCGCGGCGCGGCGGGCATGACCGGGGCCGAGGTGGTGGCGCGCTGGGGCAGCGATCTGGGGCCCAGCGTGGCGCTGGATTTCGGCGCCAACGGGCGGCTGCTGATCGAGGATCTGGGCAGCCTTGCCGCGCTGGCCCGCGCCATCGAGGTGATCTGACGATCAGCCGATCAGCAGCGCATCGGCCAGATCGGCGGCATCGCTGATCCCGCGCAGCATCAGGCTGGACCCGGGGGCCAGCTGCAGCAGCAGCCCGGCGCCGGTCACGCGGGCCGAGGCCAGCAGCGCCCCGGTATCCAGCGTGGACCACAGGCGTTCGGCCAGAACCACTGCATCCTCGGTGGCGGTGAAATCGGCAATCACATCATGCCCGCGGGTGAAGTGGAACACATCGGCCCCGCCTGCGCCGCGCAGCAGATCATTGCCTGCGCCGCCTGACAGGATATCATCGCCCGCGCCGCCGCGCAGCGTATCGGCGCCGCGCCCGCCGATGATTTCATCATCTCCGGCCCGGCCATGCAGATGATTGGCGGCGGCATTGCCGAGGATCGCATCATCGCCAAAGCCGCCCACGGCGTTTTCGATCACCGTCCCGCGCGAGATGGCCAGGTTGGCAGATGAGGCCCCGCCGGTGATCGACAGGGTTTCGGGGCGCAGCGAGATGAACTGATCGGCGCGCACCGGCCAGAGGTTCAGCGTGTCGATGCCGCCGGTATCATGCAGCGTCAGCAGGATCGGCGTGCCGGACCAGACGAAGGGCGCGACGGCGGCGCCATCGAAGATCGCGGCAAACATGCGGCCCAGATAGCCGCCGACATTGGAGCCTGCACCATAGGTGGTAGGACCGGGCCGCAGGCTGGCCTCATCGCCGTAAAGGCTTTGCAGGGCAAGGATATCGGCGGCCATCGGCGTCATCACCACGCCCGGCGCAATATCGACATGAGGATTGGTGCCGACCCCGAAATAGGACATGATCGTATGGATCACGCTGTCATTGCGGAACAGCGCCTGTTCGTCGAAATCCGCGCTGCCGTTGTAATAGCCCGGATGCGACAGGCCGAGGGCATGGCCGATTTCATGGATATAGGTTTCCAGCCAGTAGCTGTTCAGCGCGGGCGGCGTGGGCAGCCAGTCTGCCGATATGGCGATGGTGGCCAGGGTGATCTGGTGGCCCTGTTCGACATTCATGTTATAGGCGCTGCGGCTGGTATCATTGTTGAACAGGATATCGGCCAGATAATCGCCCTCATGCGCCGTAACGCGATAGGCGCCGGTGCCCTTGTCATCGTAGTTTTCCGGCGACAGGTAATAGAGGCCGCTTTGGGTGGCGGTGAAGGGGATGACGCTGCGCCCGGCGGCATCAATGCCGATCCCGGCGCCGACCAGCGTTTTGCCTTCGGGCGAGATCAGCCGGAACCATGGATCTTCAAAGCCTTCGGCGGGACCGGCATCCTGCAGATCGAAGAGATAGGTCTTGCCCGCCTCCAGCCGGACCCCGATCCAGTCGCGCCCGCCGGGCTGGCCCAGCTGGCCCTGCAGCGTCTGGCCGATCTGCAGATGTTCGATGCCATGCGGGCCGCGCGGGATATCGGCGGTTTCGACGATCACCGGGGTGTCGGGCAGGGGGCGGGGGGTTCTTCGGTGAAGGTGATGCCCGTCACATCCGACCAGGCCTGCAGCGCGGCGCGGGCCACCCGCGCCTCTGCCGGGCTGAGGCGGCTGACATCATAGGTCAGGCTGCGGTCGGGGCCGAGATCGAAGGCCGCCCAGGGCATGGCATTGCCCGCGTCTATGCCCTTGGTGATGAGAAGGGCGATATCATCCAGGCTGAACAGCGGCAGGTCGGTTGCGGCGGCGGCGGTCGCAGGCAAGGCTGGCATCGGGCAAGGCTTTCAACAGGGCATCCGGCGATGAGGCTAGCATCGCCGGATGCAGGGGTGAAGCCCGCGCGATCAGGTCTTGAACACCCGGTAGATGGCCGGGATCACCAGCACCGTCAGCAGGGTGGAACTGAGCAGGCCGAACAGCAGCGAGATGGCAAGGCCCTGGAAGATCGGATCGGCCAGGATCACCACGGCGCCGATCATGGCGGCGATGGCGGTCAGCAGGATGGGCTTGAAGCGGATCGCGCCGGCCTCGATCAGCAGATCCACCGGGCCGTGTCCGGGGGGCGCATGGCGGATGAAGTCCACCAGCAGGATCGAGTTGCGCACGATGATGCCCGCCAGCGCGATGAAGCCGATCATCGAGGTGGCCGAGAACGGCGCGCCAAACATCCAGTGGCCGAGCATGATGCCCAGGAAGGTCAGCGGGATCGGCGTCAGGATCACCAGCGGCAGGCGGAACGACCCGAACTGCGCCACGACCAGGATATAGATCCCCAGCAGCGCCACGCCGAAGGCCGCGCCCATGTCGCGGAAGGTGACCAAGGTCACCTCCCATTCGCCGTCCCACAGCAGGGTGATGGCGCTTTCATCCTCGGGCTGGCCATGCAGGGCGATGGTGGGCTTGCCGCCTTCGGGCCAGTCCATCGGCCTCGATGGCATCGGCCACGGCCAGCATGCCGTAGAGCGGCGCCTCGAAATCGCCCGCCAGTTCGGCGGTGACCATTTCGGCATCGCGGCCATTGTGGCGGAAGATCGGGAAGCTGGCCTGTTCTTCGCGGATGCGGATCACATCGCCCAGTTCCACCACGCCGCGTGCGCCCGGCAGGCTATTGGCGGGAATCGGGGTGGAGAGCGCGCGTTCATCCAGCACCCGGTCGGATTTCGGGCGCTGCAGGGTGATCGGCAGCGCCTGCCGCCCGTCGCCCCGATGCGAATAGCCGACGGTCTGCCCGGCGTTCAGCAGGGCCAGCGTATCGAACACATCGGTTCCTGCACCGCGAAGAAATCCAGATCATCGGTGGAAATGGTGGCGCGCAGGCGGCGGGCCTGTTGGCCGAAACTGTCATCGACATCGACGATGAAGGGCACGCTTTCAAAGATTTCCCGGATCTGCGCAGCGGCGGCGCGGCGGGTTTCGGGCGTGGGGCCATAGACCTCGGCCAGAAGGGTGGCCATCACCGGCGGGCCGGGCGGCGGTTCGACGGTTTTCAGCACGGTGCCCGCAGGCAGGGGCAGGGCGGCCAGCCGCGCCCGGATATCCAGCGCGATATCGTGGCTGGCGCGATCCCGTTCGGTCTTATGCGCCAGCAGGATCTGCACATCGCCCATCTGCGGATCGGTGCGCAGATAGCTGTGCCGCACCAGCCCGTTGAAGTTGAAGGGCGCCGCCGCCCCGGCATGGGTTTCGACCGAGATCACCTCGGGCAGGGCCATGACCACCCGCGCCACTTCTTGCGCGACGGCATCGGTGGCTTCGTGGCTGGAGCCTTCGGGCAGGTCGATCTGCACCTGCAGTTCGGATTTGTTGTCGAAGGGCAGCAGCTTGACCGTCACATCCTTGGTGTAAAGCAGGCCGAGCGAGCCGAAAGAGGCCGCGGCGATCAGCAGCAGGAAGGCAAGGCTGCGCGCCTTGCTGGCCAGCAGGGGCCGGGCCACCGTGGCAAAGGCCGCGCCCAGCCTGCCGCCATGCTGGCGCCTGCATCGTCATGGCCATGCGGCCGTGCGGCGCTTGCCCGCGATCTTCAGCATCAGCCAGGGGGTGATGATGACGGCGACGAAGAAGGAAAAGATCATCGCCGCGCTGGCATTGGCCGGGATGGGCGACATGTAGGGCCCCATCATGCCGGACACGAAGAGCATGGGCAGCAGCGCGGCCACCACGGTCAGCGTGGCGACGATGGTGGGGTTGCCCACCTCGGCCACGGCATCAATCGCCGCCTGCGCGCGGGGGCGGCTGTCGCCCATGCCCCAGTGTCGGGCGATATTCTCGATCACCACGATGGCGTCATCGACCAGAATACCGATGGAAAAGATCAGCGCGAACAGGCTGACGCGGTTCAGCGTGTAGCCCATCACCCAGGCGGCAAAGAGCGTCAGCAGGATGGTGACGGGAATGACGATGGCCACCACCAGGCTTTCACGCCAGCCGATGGCCAGCAGCACCAGCCCGATGATGGACAGCGTGGCGAGGCCCAGGTGGAACAGCAGTTCATTGGCCTTTTCATTGGCCGTTTCGCCATAATCGCGGGTGAGCGTGACCTGCACGGTATCGGGGATCAGCTGGCCTTCCAGCGTTTCGACCCTGTGCAGGATCGCCTCTGCCACCACCACGGCATTGGCGCCTGCGCGTTTGGCGATGGCGAGCGTCACGGCGGGGGTGCGGTTCAGGCTGCCATCGGGGTTGCGGGTGATATGCGCGACAATGGCATCCGAGGTATTGGCGGCATAGGCCACATCGGCCACATCGGCCACATAGACGGGCCTGCCATCGCGCGCCGTCAGCAGCAGGTTTGCGACCTCGGCGGGCGCGGTGAGGGTTTCGCCCGCCACCAGCGCGATTTCCTGCCCGCCGTCGCGCAGGCGGCCGGTGTTGAAGGCGCGGTTGGCCTGTTCCACCTTCTGCGCCAGCTGCTGCAGGGTGATGCCATAGAGCGCCAGCCGGGCCGGATCGGGGGCGATGCGGATCGCCTCGGTCGCCTCGCCTACCAGATAGGTCAGGCCGACATCCGGCACCTTGGCCACTTCGGAGCGCAACTCGCGCGCCACGCGCGTCAGATCGGCGGGGGTCATGCCATCGGCGCCGGGTTTCGGCGACAGGGTCAGGGTGACAATGGCCACGTCATCAATGCCGCGCCCCACGATCAGCGGTTCGGGGATGCCTTTCGGCATCCGGTCCAGATTGGCGCGCAGTTTTTCATGCACGCGCAGGATGGCGCTATCGGCGGGCGTGCCGGTAACGAAGCGCGCGGTGACCATGGCGCCATCGTCCTGCGTCTGGGAATAGACGTGTTCGACATCGTTGATCGCCTTGACGATGGTTTCCAGCGGTTCGGTGACCAGCTTCACCCCGTCGGCGGCGCGCAGGCCGGGGGCCTGAACCAGAATGTCGATCATCGGGACGGAAATCTGCGGTTCTTCCTCGCGCGGGAGCGAGATCAGCGCCACCATGCCCATGGCGAGCGCGGCGAGGATGAACAGCGGTGTCAGCGCCGAATGGATGAAGGCGCGGGTCAGCCCGCCTGCGATGCCCAGTTTCGCGGTCATTTCGCGGCCTGCACATCATCGCCGGGGATCAGCCCCGACAGGATTTCCACCAGTTCCGCGCCGTCGACCTCATGCCGCGCGCCAGGCACCACAAGGCGCGGCTGCGGGCCTTCGGGCGTGATGACGGTAACGTAATCCAGCCCGGCCCGCGTGGTGATGGCGCCTGCAGGCACCAGCAGCGCCTGACGGGTGGAAACCGGCAGGCGCACCAGAACCCGGGCATTCACAAAGCCATCGGGCAGGCCGGGCACCGCCACATCGGCCACGACGCGGCCGTTTTCGATATTGGGATAGATGCGTTCCAGCGTGCCGGAGATGGTGCCCTGCGGCATGTCGATGGCGATGGCATCGCCCTGCGCCATCTGGGTGGCATGGCGTTCCGGCACGGCCAGACGCAGGAAGAAGCCGCCGCCGCCGATGCTGGCCACGGTTTCGCCGGGCATCACAACGCCGCCCATGGCCTGCGGCACGTCGATCACCCGGCCCGCGATGGGGGCGAGGATGGCGCCTTCGGCGGTCTGCTGTTCCAGAACCCGGCGCTGGGCCTGCTGGGCCGCGATCTGGCCGCGCGCCACCTCGGCCTGGGTGCGCAGGCTGTCGACGTTCTGGCTGGTGGTGACGCCGCGTTGCAACAGGTCTTCGCCGCGCTTCAGTTCGGTTTCGGCATTGGTCAGGCTGGCGGTCAGGGCGGCAATCTGGGCATCCACCGCCGAAAGCTGGATCGCCAGCTTGTCATCGACGATGCGGCCCAGTTCCTGCCCGGCCTGCACGCTGTCGCCTTCGGTCACAGAAAGCGCGATCAGCGTGCCGCCGATGCGGGCGCGGGCGGGCAGGGTATCGCGGGCCTCGATCCGGCCATAGACCGGCTTCCAGTCGCGGATTTCGGTCAGGGCCACAGGTTCGGCGGCCAGTGGGGCGGCCAGAAGGGCTGCAAGAACGGTAATGGGAAACAGGTTGCGCGGCAGCATGGGGCCCTCGGCTTTCATATTCATTGATGTGAATATAACAATGCCGCCGGTCTGGCAACAGGGGGGCGGGCTTTATCTGGTCATATACCATCCAGACAGGCCGCGGTGAGCGCAGATCGCGGATCGGCCAGCCCGTCGATCACGTTAAAGTGGTGGCGCCCGGGATCGACCGTCCAGCTGCAGGCCCAATCTTCGGACAAAAGCCGTGCCTGCCACAAAAATGCCGGGCGTTCCTGCCCGCCGACCCAGACATGGGTCTGCACGGTCTGGCGCCGGGGCCGCAGGGCAGGGCTTTCGGCTGCAGCCTCGGCCGGGGTCAGGCGCAGGGTGTCGTTCATGCGGGTGTGCAGCAGCGGGCGCAGATCGGCCAGCGGCGAGATCGGCACAACGCGGACCGGCAGCTGCGGCAGGGCAACATCAGCACAGGCCATGCGCGCGGCCAGATGCCCGCCCGCCGAATGGCCGGTGATGACCAGCGGCAGCCCGGGCAGGGCGGCGCGGATGGCGGTGCAGGCGCGGGCGGTTTCTGCGGTGATCTGTGACACGGTCGCTTCGGGCGCCAGCGTGTAGGAGGGCAGGGCGCAGGCCCAGCCGCGCGCCAGCGCCCCGACGGCCAGATGTGACCAGTCCTTGCGATCAAACGCCATCCAGTAGCCACCATGCAGGAAGACCAGCACCCCGCGCGGCGCGGTTTCCGGCAGGAACAGATCGAACTGCTGGCGCGGGGCGGTTCCATAGGGCTGATCCAGCCGGGCACGCGGGCCAAGCGATGCGCGGAACGCCGCGGCCTCGGCCTGCCAGCGTGGCGGAAAGCCATCTGCCCCGGTGATGAAGGCCCCGTTGGCATAGGCGCGGTCGTAATCCACCCCGATCTCCTGTCAGTTGCGGCTGTTGCGCGCAGTGGAGCCTGTGGAGGGTGCAATGGCAAGGCCGCAGCATTAGGTTGGTGCGACGGAACCGGATGGGCAGTGCGTTCTTCCGCTTGCAGACAGGGAGAGCGGCATGGCCGACGAGATGCAGGATGTGGCAAAGGTTCTGGCGCAGGCGGGCAACGGGCGGGGCCGTCGTGTGCGGCTGTGGCTGATTGTGGCGGGGCTGCTGGCGCTGGCTGCGGGCTGGTTCTGGCTGGGGGGCAGCGCCGATCCCGTGCGCTATACCACCGAACCGGCCACGCGCGGCACCATCACCGTGAAGGTGACGGCAACCGGCACGGTGCAGCCCACGACGCAGGTTGAAATCTCGTCCGAACTGTCCGGCACGCTGGACACGGTGGAGGTGGATTACAACGCCGAGGTGGTGGTGGGGCAGGTTCTGGCGCGGCTGGATACCACCAAACTGGCGGCGCAGGTGGCCAATGCCGAAGCCTCGCTGGCGGGGGCACGGGCGGGGCTGGCGCAGGCGCGGGCCACGGCCCGCGAGGCGGCGGCCGATCTGGAGCGCGCCCGCGAACTGGATCGCCGGGGCATCCGCAGCCAGACCGATCTGGAAACCGCCGAAGCGGTGGATGAACGCGCCCGCGCCGCCGTGCAAAGCGCCGAGGCCAATCTGACGCTGGCCGAGGCCAATCTGACGCTGCAGCGTGCCGATCTGGAAAATGCCGCGATCCGGTCGCCCATCAAGGGCATCGTGCTGGACCGCGCGGCGGAACCGGGGCAGATCGTCGCCTCGTCGCTGTCGGCGCCGGTGCTGTTCACCCTGGCCGAAGATCTGGCGCGGATGGAATTGCAGGTGGATATCGACGAGGCCGATATTGGCCATGTTGCCATCGGCAATCCGGCGGAATTCACGGTAGAGGCCTATCAGGGCCGCCATTTTCCGGCGGAAATCGTGCAGCTGCGCTTTGCACCGCAGGATACCGACGGGGTGGTGACCTATACCGGCGTGCTGCGGGTGGATAATGCCGAAGGGCTGCTGCGCCCGGGCATGACCGCCACCGCCGATATCATCGTGCAGCAGGTGGAGGGTGCGCTGTCGGTGCCCAATGCCGCGCTGCGCTATAGCCCGCCGGTGGTGGCCAGCACCGAAAGCAGCGGCGCGCAGGGCGGTGGCGGTCTGCTGGGGATGCTGATGCCGCGCCGCGCGCCGGATGCGGTGGCCGCCCGGCAGGCGGGTGACAGCCGGATCTGGCTGCTGCGCGATGGCGCCCCCGTCGAGGTGCCGGTGACCATCGGCGCCACCGATGGCCAGAGGACGGAAATCACCGGGGGCGACCTGAGCGAAGGGGATGCCGTCATCACCGACCAGACAGAGGCGGAATAGCCATGGACGGGCCATTGATCGAATTCCGCAATGTCTCGCGCCGGTATGGCATGGGCGAGGCCGAAGTGCGCGCGCTGGATGGCGTGAGCTTTTCGATCAACCGGGGCGAGTTCGTCGCCATCATGGGGCCGTCGGGATCGGGCAAATCCACCGCGATGAACATCATCGGCTGTCTGGACCGCCCGAGTGCGGGGGATTACCTGTTCGGCGGTGTGGAGGTGGGCCGCCAGTCGCAGGAGGCCCGCGCCCTGATCCGCCGCCACTACCTTGGCTTTGTGTTTCAGGGGTTCAACCTGCTGGACCGCACCTCGGCGCTGGAGAATGTGGAACTGCCGATGATCTATCGGGGCCTGCCCCGGGCGGAACGGCTGGCCCGGTCGCGCGCCGCGCTGGCGCGGGTGGGGCTGGACGGGCGGGCCGATCACCAGCCCGCGCAGCTGTCTGGCGGCCAGCAGCAGCGCGTGGCCATCGCACGGGCGCTGGCGGGCGAGCCTGCGGTGATCCTGGCCGACGAGCCGACCGGCAATCTGGATACCCACCGTTCGCGCGAGATCATGGAGCTTTTATGCGCGCTGAACCGTGAGGGGATCACCATCGTCATGGTGACGCATGAAGAAGACATGGCCGCCTATGCGGGGCGGCTGATCGTCTTCGTGGATGGCGCCATCACGCGGGATGACCGCAGGGCAGGGGGCGTCTGATGCTGTGGGAAGCGGTGCGGCTGGCGGTGCAGGAAATCCGGCGCAATGTGCTGCGATCCTTGCTGACGGTGCTGGGGGTGGTGATCGGCGTCGCGGCGGTGATTGCCATGGTCACGGTGGGGCAGGGGTCTGCGGCACAGGTGACGGCGCAGGTGGAAAGCCTGGGGTCGAACCTGCTGATCCTGCGGCCGGGGCGGCCGGTGATGGGGCCGGGATCGCGCCCGGATGCGCCGCGGTTCACCCTGGGCGATGTGGCGGCGATCCGCGCGCTGCCCAGCGTGGCCCGCGCCGCGCCCTCGATCTCTTCGGCGCAGACGGTGGTGTTCGGCAACAGCAACACCTCCACCTCGATCACCGGCACGACGGCGGATTATCTGGAACTGGGCGGCTGGGTGCTGACGGCGGGGCGCCCCTTCACCGCGACCGAGGAACGCGGCGGCGCCGCCGTCTGCATCATCGGCCAGACGGTGCGGCAACGGCTGTTCGACCAGATCGACCCGCTGGGGCAGCTGCTGCGCATCCGCAACCTTTCCTGCGAGGTGATCGGGCTGCTGCAGGCCAAGGGTGCCTCCAGCTTTGGGCAGGATCAGGATGACCTGGTGATGATGCCGGTGCGCACGGTGCAGCGGCGGCTGATCGGATCATCGGATATCAGCGGCATTTCCATCGGGCTGCGGGAGGATGTCTCGACCGCGCGGGGGGCGCAGGATATTGATGCGCTGATGCGCGAGCGCCGCCGCATCGGCCCGGGCGACGAGGCGGATTTCTCGCTGACCGATCTGAAGCAGATCGCGGCCACGCTGTCGGGGATCAGCACGATCCTGGCCGGGATGCTCAGCTCGGTGGCGGCGGTAAGCCTGCTGGTGGGCGGGATCGGGATCATGAACATCATGCTGGTTTCGGTCACCGAACGCACGCGCGAGATCGGCATCCGCCTGTCGGTCGGGGCCACATCGGCGCAGGTGCTGCTGCAGTTCCTGGTCGAGGCGGTGGTGCTGTCGGTGGCGGGCGGGGTGCTTGGGATCATGGTGGGGCTGGGTCTGGCCGCCGCTGCCTCGGCCTTCATGGCGATCCCCTTTGCGCCCTCGGCCGCGGTCGTGGCGCTGGCCTTTGCCTTTTCGGCGGTGGTTGGGGTGGTGTTCGGCTATTTCCCGGCCCGGCGGGCGGCCGCGCTCGACCCGATCGAGGCCCTGCGGCATCAATGAAGGCAGGGGGCTTTCCGCCCCCCACGGCGCCTGCGGCGCCTCCCCCCGAGGATATTTGGACAACGGGAAGAGGGAAGATCGCGCTCTGCATCTTCCCGTTGTCAAAATATCCTCAGGGGGTGAATGGCCGCAGGCCAGAGGGGGCGCGAGCGCCCCCTGCGGCGGGGTCTTATCCGGCGTCAGCCCAGGGCATAGCCCGCGCCGCGCACCGTGCGCAGCGGGTCTTCGCCGCCGAACTGGCACAAAGCCTTGCGCAGCCGCCCGATATGCACATCGACCGTGCGGGTATCGACATAGATGTCGCGGCCCCAGACCCGGTCCAGCAGAGCCTCGCGGCTCCAGACGCGGCCGGGCTTTTCCATGAAGGTGGTCAGCAGGCGGAATTCGGTGGGGCCGAGTTTCAGCACATTGCTGGCCCGGTAGACGCGATGGGTTTCGGGATCGAGGCGGATATCCTCGAATTCCAGCACCACGCCCGCCGTGGAGGGACGCACGCGGCGCAGCTGCGCCCGCGCCCGCGCCATCAGTTCCAGCACGGAATAGGGCTTGACCACATAATCATCGGCGCCGGTTTCCAGGCCGCGCACCCGATCCACCTCTTCGGCGCGGGCCGACAGCAGGATGATCGGGATGCCCCGGGTTTCGGGGCGCATCTTCAGGCGGCGGCAGACCTCGATCCCCGAGAGGTTGGGCATCATCCAGTCCAGAATGATGATATCGGGCGCGGCCTCGTCCACCAGCATCAACGCCTCTTCGCCGTCACCTGCCTGGGTGACGGCGAAGCCTTCGGCCTCAAGGTTATAGGCCAGCACTTCGCGCTGCGCCGGTTCATCCTCCACCAGAAGGACGGTCGGCTGTTCCTGCGCTGCCATTGGCTTATTCTCCGGTTGCGGAAGCCGCGGCAAGAGCGCTGACACCCGAGGCTTTCGGGCGCTCGTCTTCCGGCAGCTTGCCTTCGACGAGATAGACGACCTGTTCGGCGATTCCGGTCGCATGGTCGCCCACGCGCTCGATGTTCTTGGCGATGAAATGCAGGTGCATGCTGGGCGTGATGTTGCGCGGATCTTCCAGCATATGGGTCAGGAATTCGCGGAACAGCGCATTATACATCTGATCCACCTCGCGGTCGCGGATGCGCACATCCTTGGCCATGGCCGCATCGCGGGCGATATAGGCATCCAGCGCATCCTTCAGCATCATGACCACGGCGCGGGTCATGCGGCGGATGGAGCCGGTGGCGCCTTCGATGGGGGTCATCTGGGCCAGCAGGGTGCCGCGTTTTGCCAGGTTCTTGGCATAATCACCGCAGCGTTCCAGATTGCCCGCGATCCGCATCACCGTCAGCACGGTGCGCAGGTCGCTGGCCGTCGGACCGCGCAGGGCGATCAGGCGGGCACATTCGGTCTGGATCTGTTCTTCCAGCGCGTCGATGGCCTCGTCGCCCTTGCGGACGCGCAGTGCCAGTTCCTCGTCACGGGTGTCCAGCGCCTGTGCGGCGTCCAGCATGGCGGCCTCGACAAGGCCGCCCATCTTCATGACCATCGCCTGAACGCCTTCCAGATCGCGGTCGAAGGACGAAACGATATGCTTTTCGTTGTTCATCGGGAAGGTCTCCTCAGCCGATCCGGCCGGTGATGTAGGATTCGGTGCGGGGATCTTTCGGATTGGTGAAGATCTGCCCGGTTTCGCCGTATTCGACCAGATGGCCAAGGTGGAAGAACGCGGTGCGCTGGCTGACGCGGGCCGCCTGCTGCATCGAGTGGGTCACGATCACGACCGAGAACTGCGAGCGCAGCTCGTCGATCAGCTCTTCGACCTGGGCGGTGGCGATCGGGTCCAGTGCCGAGCAGGGCTCGTCCATCAGCAGCACCTCGGGCGAGGTGGCAATGGCGCGGGCGATGCACAGACGCTGCTGCTGGCCGCCGGACAGGCCGGTGCCGGGGGCATCCAGACGGTCCTTGACCTCGTTCCAGAGGGCGGCTTTCTTCAGCGAGGTTTCCACGATGGCATCCAGTTCCGCCTTGCCCCGGGCCAGACCGTGAATCCGCGGGCCATAGGCCACGTTTTCATAGATCGACTTCGGGAAGGGGTTCGGCTTCTGGAACACCATGCCGATCTTGGCGCGCAGCACGACCGGGTCCACGCGCTTGTCGTAGATGTCTTCGCCGTCCAGCTTGATCTCGCCCATCACGCGTGCCGAGGCCACGGTGTCGTTCATGCGGTTCAGGCAGCGCAGGAAGGTCGATTTGCCGCAGCCCGAGGGGCCGATGAAGGCGGTCACGGTCTTGTCGAGGATATCGACATCGACATCCTTGAGGGCGTGGTTGTCACCGTAATAGACCTGCGCGCGCCGGGCAGTCATCTTGGCGGTATCCGTGGACACAGTTCTCTCCACAATTCGCATATCGTTCATTGGGGGCCTCTTACCAGCGGCGTTCAAAGCGGCGGCGCAGCATGATGGCGACCGCGTTCATGATGAGAAGGAAGACCAGCAGCACGATGATGGCGCCCGAAGCCCGTTCGACAAAGGCCGGATCGGAGCGTTGGGTCCACTGATACACCTGCACGGGCAGGGCGGTGGCGGGCTGCATCAGGCCTTCCGGCGGGGCGGCGGGGTAATCCTTCACGAAGGCCACCATGCCGATCAGCAGCAGGGGGGCGCTTTCGCCAAGGGCACGGGCCAGACCCAGGATGGTGCCGGTCAGGATGCCGGGCATCGCCAGCGGCAGGACATGGTGGAAGATCGCCTGCATCTTGGATGCGCCCACCCCCAGCGCCGCATCGCGGATCGACGGCGGCACGGCCTTGAGCGCGGCACGGGTGGCGATGATGATCGTGGGCAGCGTCATCAGCGTCAGCACCAGGCCGCCGACGATGGGCGCCGATTGCGGCAGGCCCGCAAAGTTGATGAACAGCGCCAGTGCCAGGATCCCGTAGACGATGGACGGAACGGCGGCGAGGTTGGCAATGTTCACCTCGATCAGGTCGGTCCATTTGTTCTTCGGGGCCAATTCCTCAAGATAGATCGAGCTGGCAACACCGATCGGCAGCGACAGGACCAGCACGATCAGCATCATATAGGCCGACCCGAGGATGGCGACGCCGAGACCCGCCGCTTCGGGGCGCAGTTCCGAGGCATCGGGGGCGGTCAGGAAGGACAGGTTGAACTTCACCTCGATCAGGCCGGCATCGGCCATGGCCTGGGCCACGGTCAGCTGTTCGGGGCTGATGTTGCTGTCGCGCAGCGCCGAATCCATGGTGACGCGGCCCTTGAAGAACCCGTCGACGCGGCTGGTGGCGAAGCCGTCGAAGGTCGATGGTCTGGCCCAGCATGTCGGGGTTGGCCAGCACCTGGTTGCGCAGATCGGCCGGGGCTTCCTTCGACATCAGGCCCATGATGTCCTTGTCGGATCAACGCCCTGCGGTGTCGATGCCCTTTTCGGGCGCCAGTTCCGCCTCGCAGCGCCTTCGGCGATCAGCTTGCCATAGCCCACGGTCGTGACCTTCGTCATCTGCTTCGGGGTTGCGGTTGCCGGATTTGTCCAGCGCCGCAGCATCCAGCATGACGGGAATTTCAACGAAGGTCTGCCGGAAGGCGCCAACACCGTTCCCGAGGATCGAGACCATCAGGAACACCAGCGCCACCAGGCCCAGCAGAACGGCCGCCAGCCCGATAGGCGTGAACCGGGTTTCGGCGGCCGTTGCGGCTGCGCGTGCGGGCGTCTGGCGACCAGGAAGAGCCGTGTTTCGATCGCGGCGGGATTGAGGCTCGCGTCGGTCATTCGTATTGCTCCCGATACTTGCGCACGATGACGAGCGCGAGGACGTTGAGGGCGAGGGTGATGCAGAACAGCGTCAGACCCAGCGCAAAGGCCACCAGCGTTTCAGGGCTGGCAAATTCGGTATCGCCGGTCAGCTGGCTGACGATTTTCACGGTAACGGTGGTCATGGCTTCGAAGGGGTTCAGGCTCAGCTTGGCGGCGGCACCGGCGCCCATCACCACGATCATGGTTTCCCCGATGGCGCGGCTGGCGGCCAGCAGGATGGCGCCCACGATGCCCGGCAGGGCGGCAGGCAGAACCACGCGCTTCACGGTTTCCGATTGGGTGGCGCCCAGCCCGAACGACCCGTCGCGCATGGCCTGCGGCACGGCGTTGATGATGTCATCCGACAGCGACGACACAAAGGGAATGATCATGATGCCCATCACGAGGCCCGCCGTCATCACCGAGGACGACGAGTTGCCAAGGCCCAGCGGGCTGGCGATCCAGTCGCGCAGCAGCGGCCCCACCGTCACCAGCGCGAAAAGGCCGTAGACGATGGAGGGGATGCCCGCCAGGATTTCCAGCAGCGGCTTGGCCGTGGCCCGCATCCGCGGCGAGGCATATTCCGACAGGTAGATGGCAGCCATCAGGCCGATCGGCACGGCGACCACCAGCGAGATGAAGCTGACATACATGGTGCCCCAGACCAGCGGCCACAGCCCCAGATCAGAGCCGCCACGGAAGTTCGGCGTTCCAGGTCGAGCCCAGAAGAAGAAGTCCTCGACCGGATATTGGCGGAAGAAGTGCCACGGTTTCGAACAGCATCGAGGAGATGATGCCGACAGTGGTCAGCATCGCGATGAGCGAAGCAGCCGATCAGCAGGGCCATGATCGAACTTGTTCCACCCGATTGCGCGCCCGGAAATCCGGCGTGATGCGCAGTCGCACGGCAATAGCCGTGCCCGACAGCGCGGCGACCAGAATGACAACCACGCTCACGCCCAGGGCGAGAGACGAGTTGGAACAGCGTGCGGTATTCCTTGCGCCGCCTGCCAGGATCGCGCCAGCGACATCGGAGCCCAGCGCCACGCCGACCTCGGCCAGAACGGCCGCGCAGGTCTGACCGGGTCAGCGCGCAGGGCGTCAATGCCGCCTCGTTCGGCGCCCAGACGCCGGCTGCCACAGCGGTATCCAAGCCCGGCGGCAATCGCGGCGCACATCGGCCATCACCAGGTTCGGCAGCCCGAGGCATCGGCCGTTCATCGGCAGGCAATGATGGCGGCAACGACTGAGGTTCGATCAGCATCGGCTGCACGCAAGCAGCCAGACAATCATCACCAGCATCGCGGGCACCGCCGTGAACAGCGCGACCGACCAGCCATAATAGGAGGGCAGGGAATGCAGTTTGCGACGGGCATCGCCCTCCACGGATCGACCAGCGCCCGCTGGCGGCCCGAGAAAAAGGCGCGAGCGGCCGCGAGGCCCAGAACGATCAGAAGAGATCAGACCAAGGCTGACATGGAAACCTTCTGCGTCCAGACTGCAGGAAGGGGCGCGGCGACCGGCGTCGCCCCGGATGTTGCAGGATCAGTTCAGCGGGCCCATCGGCACTTCGTCGGCAACCATCTGCTGGGTGGCAGCCAGTTCCGGGTCGGACACCAGGCCATAGGCGGCCAGCGGGCCATCCGGGCCGGCCATGTCGTCGGACACGAAGAACTCGATATACTCTTTCAGGCCGGGGACCACGCCGATATGGGCTTTCTTGACATAGAAGAACAGCGGACGCGACACCGGATAGTCACCGGCAGCGATCGATTCCACGGTGGGGATCACGCCATCCATGGTGGCAACGCGCAGCTTGTCGGTGTTGTTCTGGTAGAACGACAGGCCGAACACGCCGATGGCGTTCGGGTTGGCCGACAGGCGGGCCAGGGTTTCGGTGTAATCGCCGTCAACGTCGACCGAGACGCCATCGGTGCGCAGCGCCATGCACTTGTCATCGCGCGGCACCTTTTCTTCGTCGCCGCCTGCAGCGGCTGCAGAAAGCGTCCATGGCGCCCGAGGTTTCGCAGCCTTCGACGATCACTTTTTCGTCGAACACTTCGCGGGTGCCGTGCTTGGTGCCCGGGATGAAGGCCAGCAGCGCCTGAGCGGGCAGGGCGGCGTTCACATCGGCCCAGGTCTTGTTCGGGTTGGCGACGATGGCGCCATCCTTCACGACTTCGGCAGCCAGAGCATTGTACCAGTCAGCAGCGGTGAAAGCGAATTCCGGGCCGTTGATTTCCGACGCGAACACGATGCCGTCATAGCCGAAGCGAACTTCGATCAGTTCGTTCACGCCATTGGCGTTGCAGAGGTCGATGTCCGACTGCTTGATACGCGACGAAGAGTTGGCGATGTCGATGGTGTTTTCGCCCACGCCTTCACACAGCTTCTTGCGGCCGGCGCCCGAACCACCACCTTCAACAACCGGGGTCGGGAAATCGAAGTTTTCGCCAAAGGCTTCGGCCACGATGGTGGCATAGGGCAGAACGGTCGAAGAACCGGAAACCTGAACGTTGTCGCGGGCCATGGCGGCAGTGGCCGAGACGGCGGCGATCGCGATCACCGAGGCGGAAAGTTTCATGACAGACATGGGTTGCTCCTGCAAAGTCCGTTTCCCGGACGCACCGGGCGTCCTTGGCGACGGGGTAACGCTGCGGTGTGAACCCTATGTAAGACAATTGTGACAGTTCTGTAAAAGGCGCCCCTGCCAGCCCGCCATTTCTGGATGATATTTCGGGCTTTCTGGCAAAATTAAGGAATCTGACGCGGGGTTATCCGATGCAAAGGGCCGAAAACACTTAAGATCATGTTGGAATCCAGCCTGGAGGCGTTTTTTCATGAAACCCGAAGCGGCACTGCCCGAAATGCGGTTTTCCCGCATCCGCGCGGCGCGCAGCCTGCCGGATGGCGTGCCGGGGCTGGCGCTGCGGCGGGCGATTCTCGGGCGGCTGGCCGATGGCATCCGGCGGGCCGAGCCGCAGATCGTGGCGGCGCTGGCGCAGGATCTGGGGCGCAATGCCAGCGAAACGGCGCTGGTGGAAATTCTGCCGCTGCTGCAGGAAATCGCCCATGCCCGCCGCAATCTGGGCCGCTGGATGCGCCCGCGCCGTCTGCGCACCGGGCTTTCCGGGCTGGGCACCCGCGCCCTGCTGATGACCGAACCGAAGGGCACCTGCCTGATTCTGGCGCCGTGGAACTATCCTTTCGTGCTGGCGCTGGGGCCGCTGGTCAGCTGTCTTGCGGCGGGCAATGGCGCCATTATCAAACCATCAGAGCTGGCCCCGGCCAGCGCCGCGCTGATTGCCGGGCTGGTGGCCGATGCGGTGGACCCTGATCTGGCCACCGTGATCGAAGGCGACAAGACCATGGCGGAACGCCTGCTGGCGCTGCCCTTCGACCATATCTTCTTCACCGGCAGCCCCGAGGTGGGGCGGGTGGTCATGGCGGCGGCGGCGCGGCATCTGGCCTCTGTCACGCTGGAACTGGGCGGCAAATCGCCCTGCATCGTCGGCCCCGGCGCCGATCTGGATCAGGCCGCGCGCTGGATCGTCTTTGGCAAATTCGTCAATGCGGGTCAGACCTGCATCGCGCCGGATCATGTGCTGGTGCATGACAGCCAGCAGGATGGCCTGCGGGCCGCGCTGCGCCGCGCGGTGGAGCGGGCCTATCCCGGCGGGCTGGCGGCCAGGGATCTGGGCGCCATTGTCAGTGACAGCCACACCGCCCGGCTGACCGGGATGCTGGGCGAGGCGCTGGCTGAGGGCGCGCGCCTAGTCTGTGGCGGGGCGGCCCGCAACCGGCGCATCGCCCCCACCATCGTGGAGGCCATGCCCGAAGGTTGCACGCTGGACCGGGCCGAGATCTTCGGGCCGATCCTGCCGCTGATCCCTTACAGCGATCTGGATCAGGCGCTGGCCCGGATCAATGACCGGCCAAAGCCGCTGGCGATCTATGTCTTTGACCGGGACAAAGCGATGATCGACCGGGTTCTGCGCGAAACGTCTTCTGGGGCGGTGGGGGTCAATCTGACGATGCTGCAGTTTTCCAACCCGCGCCTGCCGTTCGGGGGCATCGGCACATCGGGGCTTGGCGCCGCGCATGGCGAATGGGGCTTTCGTGCCTTCAGCCATGAAAAGCCGGTGCTGCGCAACCATCTGTCGCCGGTGCCGCTGCTGTTTCCACCCTATGGCGCGCGGGGGGCGCGGCTGATCGGCTGGGCGCGGCGGCTTCTGGGCTGAGGGCGGATCAGCCTGCGGGGGCAAGCTGGCGGGCCAAGGCCTCCAGTGCGGCGATAGAGGCATCATAGCTGGCCCCCGCCTTGGGAAACAGCGCCTTCTGATCGCGGTAAAAGGCAAGCCATTTCGGCAGATCAGCCACCGGATAGGTATTGGACCAGGCACCCCGCGTGAGGGTGAATGTCTGGCCGTCTTCGGAAACAGAGGTTATCATGCCCCCTGTTTCGCGCCGCGCAGGCCCGGGGTCAAGCCGGAACGCAGGTCGCTGCCGCCCATCCGCAGGGGCATGTTTCACTCTGTTACAATGCGGCAGGGCGGCGGCGGGGCAGAAGGCCCGAAATCGGTGCCTGACGAAGGCAATCGCGCCAGACAGCGCCGGTTCGGCAGGCCGTCTCGGCAAAAACCCCCTTTTCCGTGGCAAAGCCGGGCCCGGCCACCTTTCACATGTGTCTTGAGATACTTACACTGTGACACATGGATATTGCCCTTTTCGTCGCTGCTGTCGCCCTGCTGTTCATCGTCATCGCCCTGTGCGAGCCGGTGGCTGATCGTCTGCGCCTGCCCTATACCGTGGTTTTGGCCATCGTCGGGGCCACTCTGGGTGTGGCCGCAGTGGTGGTGCGCAACACCATGGGAGACAGCCTGAGCGCGGAAACACTGGCGCTTCTGTCCTTGCCGATCCGGTCTGCCGTTTTCATGAACGTCTTCCTGCCCACACTGATCTTTCAGGTGGCGCTGGGGCTGGATCTGCGGCGGATGCTGGATGACTGGGTGCCGATCCTGGCGATGGCGGTGATGGCGGTCTTTGTCGCCACGCTGTTCGTGGGCATGGCGCTGGTGCCGTTCAGCGGCATGGGGGTGCTGGCCTGTTTCCTGCTGGGGGCGGTTGTCTCGACCACCGATCCTTCGGCCGTGGTGTCGATCTTCCGCAGCCTTGCGGCGCCGCAGCGGCTGGCCCGCATCGTCGAGGGGGAAAGCCTGCTGAACGATGCCGCCGCCATCGCCCTGTTCGGCTTCTTCCTGACCTTCGTGATGGCGGGCGTGCCCAACCCCACGCTGCAGGATGCCTTCATCGGCCTGCCGATCACCATTCTGGGCGGCGGGCTGCTGGGCTGGGTTCTGGCGCGCGGGGCGCTGTTCCTGATGGTTCTGCTGGGGGCCTATCCTCTGGCGCAGCTGTCGCTTTCGGTGGCGGTGCCCTATCTGACCTTCCTGCTGGCCGATCAGGTGCTGGGCGCGTCTGGCGTGGTGGCCGTGGTGGTGGCGGGCATGACGCTGAACTGGGTGGGGCCGGGCCGTCTGGCCCCGCCAGCAATACGTGGC